>NZ_CP088247.1:2202350-2839700 GCF_021117295.1 Methylorubrum sp. B1-46
TGCAGCATGAAGCGCCCGGCGCGGGTGCCGGCATCCACCGCAGTGAGGATGAACAGCGCCTCGAACAGGATCGCGAAGTGGTACCAGAAGGCCATCATCGTCTTGCCGCCGATGGCGGACGAGATGATGTGGGCCATGCCGACCGCCAGCGTCGGGGCGCCGCCGGTGCGGGAGATGATCGAGTGCTCGCCGACATCCTTGGCGGTCTGAGCGATCACGTCCGCGCCGATGGGGAAGCCGAGCGCCGTCACCGCCGCCGCCGCACTCTCGGGCGTGGTGCCGACGAGGCCGCCCGGAGAGTTCATGGTGAAGTAGATGCCGGGTTCGATCACGCAGGCGGCGACCAGCGCCATGATCGCCACGAAGCTCTCCATCAGCATGCCGCCGTAGCCGATGAAGCGCGTGTCGAGCTCGTTGTCGACGAGCTTCGGGGTCGTGCCCGACGAGATCAAAGCGTGGAAGCCCGAGACCGCGCCGCAGGCGATGGTGATGAACAGGAACGGGAACAGGGAGCCGGCCCAGACCGGGCCGGTGCCGTCCACGAATTTCGTCATCGCCGGCATCTGCATGTGCGGCGCCACGAAGACGATGCCGATGGCCAGACCGACGATGGTGCCGATCTTGAGGAAGGTCGAGAGGTAGTCGCGCGGGGCGAGCAGCAGCCAGACCGGGAGGATGGCGGCGACGAAGCCGTAGCCGATCAGCATCCAGGTGAGCTGCACGCCGGTGAAGGTGAAGGCCGGGCCCCAGTACGGGTCGGCGGCGATCTGGCCGCCGTAGACGATCGCGGCCATGAGCAGGACGAAGCCGATGATCGAGACTTCGCCGACTTTACCCGGCCGGACGTAGCGAGCGTAGAGGCCCATCAGCAGGGCGATCGGGATCGTCGCGCCGACGGTGAAGGTGCCCCAGGGGCTCTCGGCCAGCGCCTTGACCACCACCATCGCCAGCACGGCGAGCAGGATGACCATGATCATGAAGGTGCCGAACAGGGCGATGACGCCGGGGATCACTCCGAGTTCGGCCCGGATCAGCTCGCCGAGCGAGCGCCCGTCGCGGCGCATCGAGATG
Source organism: Methylorubrum sp. B1-46 (assembly GCF_021117295.1). Taxonomy (NCBI): domain Bacteria; kingdom Pseudomonadati; phylum Pseudomonadota; class Alphaproteobacteria; order Hyphomicrobiales; family Methylobacteriaceae; genus Methylorubrum; species Methylorubrum sp. B1-46. The sequence goes on from NZ_CP088247.1 coordinate 2,203,422, forward strand.
AACAGGATCATGAAATCCTGCACCGCGCCCGCGAGCACGACGCCGGCGAGGATCCAGAGCATGCCGGGCAGGTAGCCCATCTGCGCCGCGAGCACGGGGCCGACCAACGGACCGGCACCGGCGATCGCCGCGAAGTGGTGACCGAACAGGACCGACTTGTTGGTGGGGACGTAGTCCAGGCCGTCGTTGTGGCGATGGGCCGGGGTCTCGCGCTTCGGATCGAGGCGCATGACGTTGTTGGCGATGTAGAGGGAATAGTAGCGGTAGGCGATGAGGTAGACGCAGACCGCCGCGACCACGACCCACAGGGCGTTGATCGATTCCCCGCGCTCTATGGCGACCACGGCCAATGCGGCGGTACCCAATGCCCCGACGAGGGCCCAAGGCCCATGCTTCTGTATTGCGCCCATGCGACGCCTCGCTCCGTCATTGGCCGCATTCTTGATGCAGGCGGCCTTACGCGGTTCTGTTTGGCGCAATTTTTCCGGTGAGACCAGTTGCCGGAAATACACAGGTCCGCGTTCCCCCGTATGGGGAGTGACATCTTCCGGTTCGCGTTACCTCGCTGGCAGAACGTGAGTCGTGCGCCTGTGAGCCCGCACGACGATGTTTCGCCGGAATTTCTACGAGCCTCCGTGACCCGCCTGTTGGGCCGTGCCGGTCGCGTCACACCGGGCGCGTCATATCAAATCCGGTTGGTCCCTTCGGGATGGCGGGTTTGGCCGTCGCTCAAGCGCCGCGCGGGCTTGCTGCTACGCTCCTCGCTCCGATCGAGCGAAGACCGTATCAGTCGAGAACGATGACCCGGTTGGGAAGCTGGTTGTCCGCGTCACGGCCGGGCAACTCGGCTTCGAGCACCGCTCCGACCCGCTCCACCGCCGCGACGAGACCCTCGCCGAGCGCGCCGCGTCCGGCAGCGGCGAGCAGATCCGAGACGATGGCGTGCCACTTCGCCTCCTCGATACGCGCACGCACGCCCCGGTCGGCGACGATCTCGGCGTAGCGCTCGGCCAGCGCCACGTAGACCAGCACGCCGGTGCGCCCCCGCGTTCCGGTGAGGCCATGGGCGAAGAACTCGCGACGTGCGGCGGCGTGCGCCCGCTCGCGGCGCCAGCGCCGCGGTGTCAGCGCGACGCGCAGGTCCTCGTTGAGGGTCAGCAGGAGGCTCGCGAGCACGCAGGCCGCCTGGACGAGCGCGATTTCCCCCGCGCCGAGATCGGTGAGCAGGATCAGCGGCCAAGGCAGGGCGAGGGCGATCGCCAGCGCCAGAGCGAGGCCGGGGGAGCGGTAGAGCCCGGCGCGGGCGGCCACGAGCACGACGATCTCGCCCGCGGTGCCGGCCTCGGCCCGTCCGATCGCCGCAGCGATCCGCTCGCGCGCGGCCGTATCGAGGATCGTCGCGCTACCAGTCACCGGATGCTCCTCCGCCGCCGAACGAGCCGCCACCGCCGGAAAAGCCGCCGCTATCGGAGAAGCCGCCGCTCCATCCGCCGGACGGCCCGGGGATGACCACGAAGCCGCCGCCGCGGCCTCCGCGCCCGCCCCCGCTCATCCGCGACAGCACGATGACGAGGGCGATGATGACGATGATCCAGAAGATCACCGTGACCGGATCGACCGCGTCCGCTCGCACCGGCGCCCGGCGCTGCCACTCGTCGGCATCGCCGGCGAGGATCGGCAGGATGGCATCCACCCCCGCCTCGACCCCGCCCGAAAAGTCGCCCTGGCGGAAGCGGGGCGTGATCGCCGAGGTGATGATGGTCTTCGACAGCGCGTCGGTCAGCGCCCCTTCGAGGCCGTAGCCGACCTCGATCCGGACCTTGCGCTCCTTCGGTGCCACCAGAAGGAGCACGCCGTTATTGGTCTTCTTCTGGCCGATGCCCCAGTTCCGCGCGAGGCGGTTGGCATAGTCCTCGATCGTGAGATCCTGGAGGCTCGGCACGGTGGCAACGACGAGCTGGTCGCCGGTCTTGTCCTCGTGCGCCTTGATCTTGCCGTCGATCCGCGTCCGCGCCTCCGGCGAGAGGATCGCGGCCGCATCCACGACCCGCCCGGTGAGCTTGGGAAAATCGGGCTCGGCCGCCGCGGCGAGCCCGGCGAGGACAGCCCAGATCAGACATGCGAGCCACAGGGCCGGCAGCAGGCCGGTCGCGGAACGCCGAGCGGTCCAATCGGGGCGCGTCATCGACAGGATGCCTCGCGCGGGCGTGCGGGAGCATCGTCCCGAAAGGTGGTCACCGGCTTTCCGACAATGACGATGCAACGTCGACGCTCTAGAACTTCACGTTCGGCGCGCGCTCCGCGCCCGGCGTCGAAGTGAAAGTCTCCATCGGCTTTGCCTCGGGGTAGAACCACGAAGCGATCCAGCGGCCGGGAATGGTGCGGATCTCGGTGTTGTAGGCCTGCACCGCCTGGATATAGTCGCGCCGCGCCACGGCGATGCGGTTCTCCGTGCCCTCGAGCTGCGACTGCAGGGCCAGGAAGTTCTGGTTGGACTTGAGATCCGGATAGGCCTCGACCGAAGCGAGCAATCGCCCGAGCGCGCCGGAGAGCTGGTTCTGGGCGTCCTGGAACTGCTTGAACTTCTCCGGGTCGCTGACCGTCGAGGCATCGACCTGGACGCTGGTGGCCTTGGCCCTGGCTTCCGTCACCCGTGTCAGGGTCTCCTGCTCCTGCTTGGCGTAGCCCTTCACGGTTTCGACGAGATTCGGGATCAGGTCGGCCCGGCGCTGGTACTGGTTTTGCACCTCGCTCCAGGCCGATTTCGCCTGCTCCTCCAGGCTCGGCACCCGGTTGATCGCGCCGCAGCCGGAGAGGCAGGTCGCCAGCCAGAGCGCGGCGAACGCGGAGACGAGGCGACCGAGAACGCTGGTGCGAGCAGGCGCCGCGGGGCTGAGAGAGAAGGACATGGCGGGCAATCTCCGAAACGAGCTTGGCGGCAGAGGTTGGTGTCGGAGATAGGGGCGGCCACGGCTGCGAGAAGGGTCAGCGCCGAAGCAGCCGCATCCGCGCAGAGCGGACATTCGCCGCTTGACAATTCGCGTTCGGTTGCGGCGGCGTTCTTGTGATGAATCATGTGCCTGACCCCGCTTCCGCCCGCCCCCACATCACCATCACTTACTGCACCCAGTGCCAATGGCTCCTGCGAGCGGCGTGGATGGCGCAGGAGCTCCTTTCGACCTTCCGTGGCGATCTCGGCGAGGTCGCCCTGCGGCCTGGCACCGGCGGGGTATTCGTGATCGCGTTTGACGAGGAGGTCATCTGGGAGCGTGTGCGCGACGGCGGCTTTCCGGATGTGAAGCTGCTCAAGCAGCGGGTGCGGGATCGGATCGATCCGGGGCGGGATCTCGGGCATGTCGATCGAGCCGGGCGGGAGAGCTGAGACAGAGCAGTTGGCACGCAGGGCCGCGCTGGGGCATGATGGGCGGGCGCCACTCTTCGAACATCGTGCAGGCCAACGCCGCGGGACGCCTTGATCCGACGCATGCTCTCCCGGCTCGGCCAGCGTGGCTTCTCCACGCAGTTCTACCTGATCATGCTCGTGATCGCGCTGATCGGTCCGGGGCTGATCTTCACCGCCATCCTGCTGACCCGCTACGCCGCCACCGAGCGCGCCCGCTTCGAGCAGGATGCCCGGGAGAACGTGCGCGGGATCGCCCTGTCGATCGACCGCGACACCGCCGGGCTCGTCTCGGTGCTGCAGACGCTCGCCACCTCGCCGCGGCTGAAGGACGGCGAGTTCGCCAATTTCGAGAATCAGGCCCGTCTGGTGCGCGAGGCGATCGGCCTCGATCTCGTGCTGCGGCGGCCGGACGGACAGCAGATCGTCAACACCGCGCTGAAGCCGGGCGCACCCCTGCCGGTCACCACGCTGCCGATCGACCGCGAACTCATCGACGGCGGACAGCGCTCCATGGTCACCGGCTATCTCGCGGGGGCGACGCCCGATCAGGCGCATTACGCCGTCGCGCTGCCCGTTCGGATCGATGACCGTGTCGCCTTCATCCTAAGCTTCGCGGTGCCCCTGAGCCGCATCGCGGGCATCCTCGGCCGTGAACAGGTCCGAGGCTGGGTCACCGGCGTCTCGGACCGGGACGCCGTCGTGCTCGCGCGCCTGCCGGAGATGCCGGGCGTGGTCGGGCATTCCCGGCTGGCGACGTTGCGCCAGACCGCGACGGGCACGCCCGGCGTCTGGGAGGGACGGGACCGCAACTTCAAACCCGTCACCGTGGTCGAGGCGCGCTCGCGGCTGAACGGCTGGACCGTCGGGGCGAGCATCCCGCGCGAACTGGTCGATGCGCGGCTGCGGCGCTGGATCTGGGCCTTCGGCGGCTTCGGGCTTCTCGTGCTCGCCACCTCCTCGGTGCTCGCCGTGCATCTGTGGTCGCGGGTCTCGAAGCCGCTGCGGCAGCTCGCGGCGTCGGGGCCGGCGCTCGCCCGCGGGCAGGCGATCCCGCGGGTCGCCTCGCCGATCCACGAAATCCGCCGCCTCGCCGACGTGCTCTCGGAAGCCTCGCTGCGGCTGCGCACCCGCAGCGAGGAGCGCGACCGGGCGCTCGCCGAGACCCAGCGCGGCCTCGCAGCCTTGAGCGAGAGCGAGGCGCGGTTCCGCCATATGGCCGATTCGGCCCCGGCCCTGATCTGGATGACCGACGAGACCGGTGAGGTGGTCTTCGCCAACATGCATTTCGACCACCTGTTCGGTCGTCCCGCCGCGGAGATGGCCGGCGGCGGCTGGGAGTCGATCGTGCATCCGCCGGATCTGCCGGCCTTCCGGGCGACGTTCCAGGAGGCGTTCGAGCATCGGCACCCGTTCCGCGCGGAGATGCGGGTGATCGACCGCAACGGCGAGATCCGGTGGCTGCGCTGCGAGGGGGTGCCGCGGCTCGACGATCACGGCACCTTCCTCGGCTTCACCGGATGCAATGTCGACGTCACGGACGCCAAGCGGGCCGAGGAACATCTGCGCCTGCTCATCAACGAGCTGAACCACCGGGTGAAGAACACGCTCGCCACCGTCCAGTCGATCGCCATGCAATCCCTGCGCGGGCTCGACGGCGAGGAGGCGCAGGCGGCCAAGGCCGCCTTCGAGGCGCGGCTGCTGGCGCTCGCCCGCGCCCACGACGTGCTGACCCGCGAGAGTTGGGAAGGCGCCGAACTGAAGACCGTTGTGGCCGACGCGATCCGCCCGCTGGAGGCGGCCGAGGGGCAGGATTCGCGCTTCGCGGTCTCGGGCCCGCGCCTGCGGCTCGCGCCGCGACTGGCCCTGTCCATTGCCATGGCCCTGCACGAACTCGGCACCAACGCCGTGAAGTATGGCGCGCTCTCCAGGGAGGGCGGCCGGGTGACGATCACCTGGACCGTACAGCGCCGGCCGGAGCTGTGCCTCTCCCTGCGCTGGAGCGAGAGCGGTGGCCCGTCCGTCACCCCGCCGACGCGGCGCGGCTTCGGATCGCGCCTGATCGAGCGCAGTCTCGCCCGCGAACTCGCGGGCAAGGTCGAGCTGCTCTACGAGCCCGACGGCGTGGTCTGCACCATAGAGGCGCCCGTGCCCCCGCCGGGCCTGCTGGAGCGGAAGGGCGGGACGCAGCTCGCTGCCACGAAACCGCTTCCGCTCGCAGGCTGAAGCAGGCGCCCGGAGCGACCCTCGCGGGTTCCTACTGGAACGTCATCGGATCCGGTCCGATCCGCCCGTCGGCCCGATCGAGCGCGGCGATGGCCGCGTGGTCCTCTTGCGTGAGGGCAAAGCCGAACACGTCGATGTTCTCGTGCATTCGGGCAGGCGTCGCGGATTTCGGAATCGTCACGAAGCCGTTCTCGATGTGCCAGCGCAGCACCACCTGGGCCGGGCTGCGCCCGAGGCGGCCGGCGATCCGGGTGATGGCGGGATCGTCCAGCACCTGGGCCTGTCCCAGGGGACTCCAGGCCTCGGTGACGATGCCGAGCCGGGCATGGGCCGCCCGAAGCGCGTGCTGCTGAAAGCGCGGGTGCAGTTCGATCTGGTTGAGGGTCGGTGCGACACCGGTCTCGCCCACGAGCCGGTCGAGCTGACCCTCGGTGAAGTTCGAGACGCCGATCGAGGCCGCACGGCCTTCCTCGCGCAGGCGGATCAGGGCTCTCCACGTATCGAGATAGAGGCCCCGGTCGGGGCAGGGCCAATGGATCAAGTAGAGATCGACCTGCTCCAGCCCGAGCCGGGCGAGGCTCTCGTCGAAGGCGCGCAGCGCCGCGTCGTAGCCCTGGCTGTCGTTCCACAGCTTCGTCGTCACGAACACCTCGGCACGGGACACCACCGTCCCCCGTAGCCCGCGCCCGACGCCGGCTTCATTGCCGTAGGCCGCGGCGGTGTCGATCGAGCGGTAGCCGCTGCCGAGGGCCGTGCCGACGAGGGCCGGCGTCTCGGCTTCCTGCAAACGCCAGACGCCGAAGCCGAGTTGAGGGATGGACCGTCCATCGTTGAGGGCGATCTGCGGGACGGGATCGGGGGCTGCCATGGCGTCTTTGTTCTCATGCGCGGCCCGGGCGAAGAGCCGGGGGCGGGGCCGAGAGAATCGGCACGATCCTGCCTGCCGTACAGGCATCCTTCCGGGGGGGCAGGCCTGCGCGCGCGTCAGGGCCCGGTCCGCACAGCCTCCGCCACCGCTTCGGGATCGGGCATTCGGACGAGGTGCAGATAGGCCGGATCGAAGTCGCAGAATCCCCGCAGGCGGGCAACGTTGGGGACGTGCAACTGGCGATCCTTCAACTGGATCAGTCCGGCCAGTCGCAGGTCGCGCAGGATGCGGCTCACATGGATCGTCGTGATGCCGAGGATGTCGGCGAGCATCGGCTGGGTGAGAGGCAGCGGGCAGTCCCGTTCGCCGGCAGCGCCGACGAGTTGTTGGCGCAGCAGCAACTCGCAGAACAGGTGGGCGATGCGCTTGTCGGCAGGGCGTTGGCCCATGCTGGCGAGCCATTCCCGCAGGATGCTCTCGTCGACGAGCGTCGCCCACCACAGGGCCCGGGCGAGGCGGGAATCGCGGAAGACCAGAGAATCGACCTGCTCCTGGGGGACGTCGGCGACGATGCAGGGGGTCAGCGCGGCGATGTAATGGTCGGACGGGCCGAGCACGATCGATTGCAGGTCGCAGAAATCGCCTGGCAGCAGCAGGCCTATGATCTGGCGCTGCCCGTCATCGATGATTTTGTAGCGGAAGGCGACGCCTTCGAGGATGAGGTGGACGCCGGCCGCCACATCCCCCGCCCGCACGATGTCCTGCTGTGGGTCTAGGCTGCGCTTGCCCCTCGCCAGATCGGCGAGCAGGGCCCGGTCTCCGGCGTCGAGGTCCGGGCCGTGGCGAAGCCTGAGGATCAGAGGGTTGCTGCGCGAAGGCAGCACGGTCGCGTCCATGGACGCTCAACGCGGAACGCTCCGTTCCGTGCCATCGAAACGCGATGCCATCCTGCGGGGAAACCGCCCTCGGAAGGCGGTGTTCCCGCAAGCCCGTCAGTCGTCTTCCGGGACTCAGGCCGCCTTCCAGCGCCGGGCGGTGTGGTTGCCGAAGGCGCGAGCGTAGAGGTTGCAGTAGTTCAGCGCCGCCCCGTCCCAGCCGAAGGACCGGGACATGGCGCTGCGGCGCATGGTGTTGAGGCGCTTCTTCTGGCCGAAGGTCTCGAAGGCGCGGCGGATCGCCGAGGTCAGTCCTCGCGGCGAGGCCTCGCCGAAGGTGAAGCCGGTCACCCCATCCTCGACCGTATCGTTGAGCCCGCCCGTGCGGCGCACGATCGGCAGGGAGCCGAAGCGCTGCGCATACATTTGCGCCAGGCCGCAGGGCTCGAAGCGCGAGGGCATCAGCAGAAAGTCGCTGCCGGCGAAGATGCGGCGCGCTTCCGTTTCACGAAAACCGACATGGACGCCGACATTCTCAGGGTAGCGCCCGGCGAGATCGCGCAGGGCCTCCTCGAACCGACCCTCGCCCTGGCCGATCACCACGAGCTGTCCGCCCTCGGCGACGATCGATTCGGCGGCACTGATGCTGAGATCGATGCCCTTCTGGTGCACGAGGCGCGAGACGATGGCGAAAAGCGGCCCGCGGGAGACCGCCATGCCGAACTGTTTGCGCACCTCGTCGGCATTGGCGCGCTTGCCCTTCCAATCGTCGGGTTCGAAGCGGGTGGCGAGATGCGGGTCGGTGCGCGGGTCCCATCTCTCGTCGATGCCGTTGAGGATGCCGGTCAGGCGCCCCTGCGCGGCGCGGGTGCGCAACAAACCGTCGAGGCCGCAGCCGCCCTCGGGCGTCGTGATCTCGCGGGCATAGGTCTCGCTCACCGTGGTGACGTGCGAGGCGTGGAAGATGCCGGCCTTGAGGAAGGAGAGCTGGCCGTAGAACTCCACGCCGTCCATCTGGAAGGCATAATCCGGCGCGCCGATCCGCCCGAGATTGTCGCGGGGGAACAGGCCCTGATAGGCAAGGTTGTGGATCGTCAGCACGCTCGGCCGGCGGATGCCGAGCCAGGACATGTAGGCCGGGGCCAGGGCCGTCTGCCAATCGTTGAGGTGAAGCAGGTCGGCCGACCAGAGCGGGTCGATCCCGGCGGCGAGCTCCGCCGCCGCGCGGCTCAGGCGGGCAAACCGCAAGTCGTTGTCGCCGAAATCACCGGCCGCATCGCCGTAGGGCGTGCCGTCGCGCTCGTAGAGGTCGGGCGCGACGAGGACGTAGACGCCGAGCCCGTCCGGCGTGGCGCCGTAGGCGAGTTCGCAGCCCGGTACGCCGGCGAAGGCGCCGAACCGGCCCACCATCGTCAGGTTCTCAAGGCCGGCGAGCACCCGAGCGTAGCCGGGGATGAGGACGCGGACGTCGTAGTGGCGGCGCAGGGCCCGGGGTAGGGCGCCCGCGACTTCGCCAAGTCCGCCGGTCTTCACGAAATCCGCCATCTCGGGCGTGGCGTAGAGGATGCGGGGAAGGAGCGCGTTGCCGAGCCTGTGGTCGGGTTCGAAGGCGGAGATCGGTGACGGCGGCTCGGCGACCGGGCGCGCACCGAGATCCACGTAAGCCATCGCTTCGCCCCCGCCCCACCTGCGCCGCTGTTGGTATGCGGGACCCGCCGCTGCTGCGCACGGCATTGAAATGCTCCGGAAGGCAATCCGTTCCGTTGCATTGCACAATTCAGACCACGTTCAGACCAATATTTTTGATCCGGCGCCTGCGTTTCCATCATGGGTTGTCTGCGTTGCGGACATATGTCGCCTGTTCTGCGCAATCTTCCCGGCTGCGGCCGGGCCGAATGCGCGGGGTGCAGCGCAGCGTCCCGCAAGGCGGATGCCGGCCCCCGAAAGGAGGCGATGCCCTATCCGCTGACGGGGCTCAGGATCACGCCTTCGTCCGGTCCGAGGGCGAGGCTGCCCTCGACTCTCTCGCCCGTCCGTCCGGCAAGGGTTGAGAGCAGGATCGCCCAGGTGCCTGCGCCGTGCAGGGGCACCCGCCACTCCTGCGTGCTGAAATTGAGCAGAATGCGCAGGGTTTCATCACCTGTGAAGCGCTCGAAGCCGAACACCTCGGCGGCGAGATCCGCATCCAGAGCGAGGCCGCGCCAAGCGCCGATCGAGAGAGCGGGATAATCCCGGCGCAAGGACAGCAGCCGGCGGTATAGCGTCAGGATCGAACGGGGATCGTCGCGCATCGTCTCGACGTTGCGCCGATCCGCATCCGCACTGATTGGCAGCCAGGGCGTGCCGGTGGTGAAGCCCGCATTCGGCGCGTCCTCCCATTGCATCGGCGTGCGCTCGGGGTCGCGCCCGTGGCCGGGCTCATTGCGCCCCCACGGGTCCTGTGCCCGCTCGGGCGGCACCGGAACGTGTCCGAGGCCGATCTCGTCGCCGTAATAGAGGGTCGGGGTGCCGCGCAGCGTCAGCAGCAGCATCGCCGCGATCCGCGCCTGTGCCTCGCCGACGCGGGCGGCGATGCGGGGCTGGTCGTGGTTGCCGAGCACCCAGTTCGGCCAGCCGCCCTCGGGCAGGGCCGCCTCGTATTCCGCGACCAGGGCCGCCACCGCGTCGGCATGCCACGGCGTCTGGATGAGCTGGAAGTTGAAGGGGAGATCGGCGCCGCTGAGATCCGGCCCGTAATAGGCCATCAGCCGCTCGATCGGCAGGTAGATCTCGCCGATCAGCACCCGCTCGCCGTACTCGCGTAGCACTGCACGCATTCCGGCGATGACATCGAGCACCTCGGGCCGGTCGCAGGAATAAACCTGCCGGAAGCGGTTGATCCCGGCCTGATGCGACTGAAAATCCGGGTTGTGCGGATTGTCGCGAAATCCCTCGTCCTTGATCAGGTGCCAGATCACGTCGACGCGGAACCCATCCACGCCGCGCGCCAGCCAGAAGCGCAGGGCGTCGTGCATCGCCGTCCGCACCTCGGGGTTGCGCCAGTTCAGGTCGGGCTGCTCGGGCAGGAAGGCGTGGTAATAGTACTGGCCGGTGGCCGGATCGCGGGTCCAGGCCGGGCCGCCGAAATTCGAGAGCCAGTTGTTGGGCGGGCCACCATCGGGGGCTGCGTCGCGCCAGATGTACCAGTCGCGCTTGCGTGCCGCGCGGCTCGCCCGGCTCTCCGTAAACCACGGATGCTCGATCGAGCTGTGGTTGGGCACGAAATCGAGGATCACCTTCAGGCGCCGCCGATGCGCCTCGCCGATCAGGGTGTCGAAATCTGCCAGCGTGCCGAACAGCGGGTCCACAGCGCAGTAATCGGCCACGTCGTAGCCGAAATCGGCCATCGGCGAGCGGTAGAACGGCGAGATCCAGATCGCATCGACGCCGAGCCATGCGAGGTAATCCAGTCGCGCCGTGATCCCCCGAAGATCGCCGACGCCGTCACCGTCCGTGTCCTGGAACGAGCGCGGATAGACCTGATAGACTGTCCCGCTCTGCCACCAGACCGCCTCGCACCAGACCGTTTCGGAGCCGCTCGTCCCGGATATCGGACCTGACATCGGACCTCCCGCCATGACGCTGCCGGCACCGCGCGCATCCGGCCAGAGGAGGGCGTAGGGCCGTTCAGCAAGCCTTCAAGCGGTGGAGGCCATTTCTCGCCTGGGCCTTGGGGTGACGCGGAAGCGTTGTGTCTAACGTGACACAGACGTGCGGGCACACAGCTTGCGAACGGCCTGTTTGCACGCATGTGTCTCGACAAGTTGGGTCACCGGCAACACCATGGTCCCGCAGGGCGACAGGCCACGTCGCGGATCATCGTGCCACCGCAAGAAGAGGGCAGGATCTGCGTTGAACCGAAATGCTTCAGCTGCTTCGGCTGCAACGAAGGGGGAATTTCAGGTGCTGAAAGAAGCTCCGTCCGCTCGCGACAGAAATGATGAAGCGGACACATCCGCTTCATCGGCGAAGATGGCGAAAGCCGCCGCTACCTTTGTTAAGCCGCGCGAAATCGTCGATGCCGATGCCGTCGTCGCTCTGCGCGAGGACATTCGCGCCAAGCTCGTCTACGCGATCGGCAAGACACCCGAAGCTGCCCGCGAGCGCGACTGGTTCGCCGCTACTGCCTTGGCGCTACGCGACCGGATCGTCGATGCCCGTGACCGGGCCCAGGCCGGCACCGTGCCGGACAAGCGGGTCTACTACCTCTCGCTCGAATTCCTGATCGGCCGGCTCCTGTCGGATGCGATGAACAATCTCGGCCTCGTCGAGACCACCAGAGCCGCGCTTCGCGACCTCGGTATCGACCTCGCCGATGTCGAAGGGGCCGAGCCCGACGCAGCGCTCGGCAATGGCGGTCTCGGGCGGCTCGCCGCCTGCTTCATGGAGAGTATGGCGAGCCTGTCGATCCCGGCGGTCGGCTACGGCATCCGCTACGACCACGGCATCTTCCGTCAGTCGCTCGAAGACGGCTGGCAGCGTGAGGCGCCGGAGACCTGGCTCGCGGAAGGCAACCCCTGGGAATTTCCGCGGCCGGAGGCGACCTACACGATCGGCTTCGGCGGCCACGTCACCATGACGAGCCAGGGCGACCACCATATCCGCCGCCACTGGCACCCGGCCGAGACCGTGAATGCGGTGGCCTACGACGTGCCGATCGTCGGCTGGCGGGGCAAACACGTCAACGTCCTGCGCCTGTGGAAGGCGGAGGCCGACGCGCCGGTCGAACTCGCCCGCTTCAATGCCGGCGACCATGTCGGGGCGGTGGCGGGCCGGGCCCGGGCTGAGGCGATCTCGCGGGTGCTCTATCCGAGCGACTCGTCCGCCGAGGGCCAGGAGCTGCGTCTGCGCCAGGAATTCTTCTTCACCTCCGCCTCGCTGCAGGACCTCGTGCGCCGGCATGTGGCCGAGCGCGGCTCCCTGCGCTCGCTGCCCGACCACGCCGCGATCCAGCTCAACGACACCCATCCGGCCATCGCCGTGCCGGAGCTGATGCGCATCCTGATGGAGGATCACGACCTCCCCTGGGAGGATGCGTGGCAGATCACCACCCACACCCTGCACTACACCAACCACACCCTGCTGCCCGAGGCGCTGGAGACTTGGCCGGTCGAGCTGATGGAGCGGCTGCTGCCGCGCCACATGCAGATCATCTACCTGATCAACTGGCTGCACCTTGAGGAGCAGAGCAAGAATGCCCGCACGGGTGCGTTCGACGTGTCCACCGTCTCGCTGATCGACGAGGCGCACGGGCGGCGCGTACGCATGGGACCGCTCGCCTTTCACGGCTCGCGCCGGGTCAACGGTGTCTCGGCACTCCACAGCGAGCTCCTGAAATCGACGGTGTTCAAGGATCTCCACGCGATCGAGCCGGAGAAGATCATCAACAAGACCAACGGCATCACCTTCCGCCGCTGGCTGCACAACGCCAATCCGGAGCTGACGGCGCTCGCCGTCGAGGCGGCGGGCGAGGGCGTGCTCGATGATCCGACCCTGCTCACGCGGCTGGTGCCGTTCGCCGACGATCCGGACTTCCGCACGCGCTATGCGGCGATGCGCAAGATTCGCAAGAAGCGCCTCGCTCAGGTCATCGCCGAGCGCACCGGCATCACCGTCGATCCGTCGGCCCTGTTCGACGTGCAGATCAAGCGCATCCACGAGTACAAGCGCCAACTCCTCAACCTGATCGAGACGGTGGCGCTCTACCAAGCGATCAAGCAGGCCCCGAACGAGGATTGGACGCCGCGGGTCAAGATCTTCGCCGGCAAGGCGGCGCCGAGTTACGTCCAGGCCAAGCTCATCATCAAGCTGGCGGGGGACATTGCGAATGTCGTCAACAACGATCCCGAGATCGGCGACCGGCTGAAGGTGGTGTTCCTGCCGAACTACTCGGTGAGCCTGGCCGAGGTCATTATCCCGGCTGCCGACCTCTCCGAGCAGATCTCGACCGCCGGCATGGAAGCCTCGGGCACGGGCAACATGAAGCTGGCGCTGAACGGTGCGCTCACCGTCGGCACGCTCGACGGCGCCAACATCGAGATCAAGGACCATGTCGGCGCGGAGAACATCTTCATCTTCGGCCTCGACGCCGAAGGGGTGCTCGCCCGCACGGGGGAGCCGGACTATGCCGCCAGGGCGATCGCGGCCTCGCCCCGGCTCGCGGCGGCCCTCGACGCCATCGGCAACGGCACCTTCTCGCCGGACGATCCCGGCCGCTTCGCGCCGCTGGTGGACGAGTTGCGCCACGGAGACCGCTACCTGACTACGGTCGATTTCGAGGATTACTGGCGCGTCCAGCGCGAGATCGACGCCGCCTGGAAGCGCCCGGCGCAGTGGTGGCGTGCGGCGATCCTCAACACCGCGCGGATGGCGTGGTTCTCCTCCGACCGCTCGATGCGGGAATATGCCGAGGAGATCTGGCGGGTGAAGGTGGCCTGAGGGGCTGAACAGCCCCTTGAGTCGATCAAGGGGAGGACGGGTGATCCGCCCTCCCCCTCTTCATCGAATCGGAACGGCTGAGGCCTGCCCTCGATGAACCGTCATATGGCTTGCCGTTGATCGCTTCGGCTTCGCCGCGCGATGACGGCGTGAGATCAGTCCCGAGCGATCAACGGCAACGATCAGATCGTGCTGGTCCAACCCGCGTCCTCATCCTGAGGCGCCCGCGTCAGCGGGCCTCGGATGATCCTCCAGATTCCATGCGGCTTCTGGGAGATCCTTCGAGGCCGCTTCGCGGCGTCTCAGGATGAGGTGGGTGGGAAAGCGATCGTAGAGAGTGCCCTCAGGCCCCCGGCTCAAGCGGGATCGGGTAGTACCGGGCGCCCGCCGCCGCCGCCAGAACCTCGACCGCGCCCAGCGTCGAAGGGCAGCCGGAGGCGTGCACCACGTCGGTTGCTCGCAGGCTCGGGATGTGGGCGGTGAGCGGGCCGGGGCGCACGTCGGGGGCGCGCTGGCGGTGGCGGTCGGCAGCGATTGTGATGCGGGTCACGCCGGTGGCGCGCAGCCATTCGAGAGACGGGCGCATGTAGAGGTCGAGGGGATCGCGGGCGCCGACGATGAGGCAGATCTCGCGGGCGGGCTCGACGTAGCGCGCGGCGCGGGCGATGGCCCAGATGCCGGCAAATCCGGTCTCCGCCGCCACCAGCACGAGGCGCCCGCCGCCGGGCCGGTAGGTGCCGTTGCCGACGGGGCCCTTCACCTTGACCGTGCGGCCGGGCTCGACCGCGCAGCCGAACAGGGCGGTGAGATCCTCGGCGCACTCGCCGCGCAGGTGGAAGACGAGTTCGTTCAGCTCCGCCCCGCCCTCGACGCCGAGCGTCGGGCTGAGGGTGACCGGGCGGCCGCCCTCGAGCGTCACAACGACCTGATCGCCCGGCTCGAAGGAAAGCCGCCGCTCCAGGGTCGCGACCACCTGCACGACCCGCGGCGCCAGCGCCGTGATCGTGTCGATGCTGCCGGTGCGCCGCACGAGCGTCCGGGCGGGCGTTTTGACGGGGCGGATCGCCGCGTCCGGATCGGGCACGGACAGGGTCACCGCCTCCGCGCGCCGGGCGCGGACCGGCAACCGCCGCGAGGCGGGGCCGGCGCCCTGGCCGAGCAGGCCGGTCATCGGAGCGATCACGCCGTCGGCGAGCGCGGTTTCCAGGGAGGTGTCACCGGGGGAGACCCGTAGGGCTTGGCCGTTCACGACAAGCGAGCAACGGGCGCTCGAGGGAGCACGCATGGCGGCAACCCGCTCCGATCGAAATGAGAGGTGTCTTGGAGGGATCAGAGCGGGTCGTGGATCAGCCGCTCGACCAGGGCGGCCCAGCGTGCGCGTACGGCGCGGGCCTCCTCGCTCAGCGTTTCCGCTTCCACGAGGCCGAGGCTGCTGCGAAGCGCCTCGCTTTCCCGGCGCTCGGCGGCGAGCGCGGCCTTCATCATCGCCACTTCGAGGCGCAGGCGCGTGAGATCCGCGTCAGCGGCATCCGCCTCGGGCTCGGAGGGAGCAGGAACGTCGACGGCCGTGTCGGCCGTGACCGGCGCCACGGCGTCCGCCGGGATCTCTTCCGCCACGTCCGCCGGAGCTTCCGCCGGAACGAGCCGCGGCTGCGCCGCGACGGCGAGATGGGCATGGATCGGGCGTGTCATGAGGCGCCGCATCGCGCTGCCGGAGAGGGCCGGGCTCCTGCGTCTCGTGGCCTCGATCATCGTCCATCCTCAGTCCGGCGGGACCACCGAAGCGGCGTCCCGGATCGTTCGGATGGACCTTCCTTCAACATGGTTAAGGGAGGTTTAAACCGAAGCTTGAGTGACCTGCCTCATCGTGAGATCGGCGCGGTCACGCGGCTTCGGGCGCGGCTCCGACGAGCTGGCGCGCCTGGAGAACGGTCATCGGTTCGCCGAAGGCCGCGCCTTGGGCGTAATCGCAGCCGAGCTCCTGTAGCCCCTGCGCATCCTCTTCCGATTCGGCCCCCTCGGCGATCGTGGCGAGGCCCAGCTCCTGCCCCATCCGCAGGACCGAGCGCAGCATGGCACTGCGTCCCTGGCCCATCTGGCGCACGAAGCTCTGGTCGATCTTGATCGTGTCGAAGGGAAAGCGCTGGAGGTAGGAGAGTGCCGAGTATCCGGTGCCGAAATCGTCGAGGACGAGGCCGGCGCCGAGGTCGTGGATGCGGGTGAGCATCTGGGCGGCGTATTCCGGGTTCTCCATCACCAGCCCCTCGGCCATCTCCAGCTTGAGCGAGCCGGGCAGCACGCCGGTGCGGGCGATCACCGTCTTCACGTCGTGCAGGAGGTCGTGGCGCAGGAGCTGGCGCGAGGAGACGTTGACCGAGGCGAAGATCGGCGGCTCGACATCGAGCGAGCGCTGCCAGGCGGCGAGTTCCAAAGCCGTCCGCTCGATGGCGAAATTGCCGAGCGGGACGATGACACCGGTCTCTTCCGCCACCGGCAGGAAGGTCGAGGGCGGGATGCGGCCGAGCTTCGGGTGATCCCAGCGCAGCAGCGTCTCGAACCCGGCCACCGTGCGGTCTTCGAGCCGGACGATCGGCTGAAACAGCACCTTGATCTCGTTGCGCTCCAGCGCCTTGCGCAGATCGGCCTCCAGCATCAGCCGGTCGGAGCGCTCCAGCCGCATGTTGGCGCGGAACACCTCGATCCGGTCGCCGCCGCCGCGCTTGGCCTGGATCATCGCCATCTCGGCGTTCTTGAACACCTCTTCACGCCGTGTCGGCCCGCTGCCCTGGCCGCTCGCACCCTGCGCGCTTCCTTGGCCGGCCTCGTGCAGGGCGATGCCGATGGAGACGGTGAGGAACACCTCGCGATCGGCGTAGGTGACCGGGGTGGCGATGGCGCGCCGGATCATTTCGGCGAATGAGAGGATGCGGTCGGGCTCGCGCTCGGAGAGCAGGATCACCGCGAACGCGTCGCCCGCCACCCGCGCCAGGGTGTCTTGTGGGCGCAGCAGCCGCCCGAGCCGGCGCGACAGGGTGAGCAGGATCGAGTCGCCCGCCGAGAGGCCGATGGCGTCGTTGATCGCTTTGAACCGATCGATGTCGAGGGCGATCACCGCAGGCTTCAGGCGCGGGTCCTGGCTCGCCAGCGCCAACGCCGCCTCCAGCCGGTCGTGGAACAGTTCGCGGTTGGGCAGGCCGGTGAGACTGTCATACACGGCGTCGTGCAGCAGCCGCTCCTCGGCGGTCTTCGCTTCGGTCACGTCGCTGATGGTGCCGACGATGCGGATCACTTCGCCGTCGGTGCCGATCACCGGGCGCGCCTTCAATCGATACCACGCGTAGGGGCCGTCCGCCGAGCGCAGGCGGAAATCGTGGATGATGCGCCCGCGCCGCTCCTCGATCACCGTGTCGAGGGCGGCCGAGTAGCGCTCCACGTCGAAGGGATGGAGCAGGCCGAGCCAGTTCGCCGCCGGCCCTTCGAGGGTCCCGCGCTTGAGCCCGAGTTGCGCCTCGATCTCGGGGCCGGCGAAGACGCGGTCGCCCGGCACGTCCCAGTCGAACACGATGTCGCCCGCCCCCGTCAGCGCCAGCGCCCGGCGCTCGGTGTCGGAGACGAGGCTGTGGCTCAGGCCCCCGCCGGCGAAGGCGTGCTGCATCACCGTGAAGCCGATCAGCATGACGATGAGCACGAGGCCGCCGATGAGCGCCGGCTGCACGAGGTCGGAGCCGATATGCCCGGTGATGGCGAAGCCCGCCGCCACCACCCAGACCAGCAGCAGTAGCCAAGTCGGCACCAGCAGGATGGCGCGGTCGTAGCCGTTATGGACGGCGAGATAGAGGATCAGGAGGAGCCCGACGCCCGCCACCGCCGCGATCGAGATGCGCGCCACGCCCGCCGCCACCGGCGGATCGAACACGGCGAGCGCCACGAGGCCGGCGAGGAAGGTGAGCCAGAAGAAGGCGACGTGGCTGTAGCGCACGTGCCAGCGCGACAGGTTGAGATAGGCGAACAGGAACACCAGCAGGGTCGCGCCGAGCACCGCCTCGGCGGAGGCCCGGTAGATCCGCTCGGCGGCTTCGGTGACGGGAAACACCCGCTGCAGGAAGCCGAAATCGATGCAGGCATAGGCCAGCACCGCCCAGGAGAGCGCGGCGGCGGCGGGGAAGATGATCGCGCCCTTCACCACGAAGATGATGGTGAGGAACAGCGCCAAGAGCCCGGCGATGCCGATGATGATGCCCTTGTAGAGGGTGAGCCCTGAGGTCTTCTTGCGGTAGGCGTCCTGATCCCAGAGGTAGACCTGCGGGATGTTCGGGCCTTTGAGCTCGGCGACGTAGGTCACCGTGGTGCCCGGATCGATGGTGATCAGGAACTGGTCGGCGTCGAGGCTCTCGTCGCGCTCGGGCCGGATGCCCTCGCTCGCGGTGATCGCGGCGATGCGCGAGCCGCCGAGATCGGGCCAGATCACGCCGGAGCCGACGAGGCGGAAGTGGGGGGCGACCAGCAGGCGGTCGATCTGTTCGTCGGTGTCGTTGGTGAGTGCGAACACCATCCAGTCGGGACGCGCGCCGGTCTCGCGCGCCTTGACCGCGATACGCCGTACGATGCCGTCCTTGCCCGGCGCGGTGGAGATCTGGATCAGGTCGCCGTCGGAGCGGTAGCGCTCGATCGTCGGCGTGAGGTCGATGGCGGGCGCGTCGAGGGTGACGCGCACGGCCTCGACCGCGTAGGCGGGGGTGGTGGTCCCGAGGAGGCCGGCGAGGGAGCCCGCCACGGCCGTCAGGATCGCGAGGGCCAGGGCAAGGGCCAGGGAAAGCGTGCGCAACGGGCGATTCTTGACAGCCGGCTTGAGCGGTGGGGGCGTGCGGCCAAGTCGTATCGGCGGCTCCCCGCCCCCGCAAGGCGAGCCGACCGGGGACGCGCGGCCCGCCCACCGCTCTTTCGGCGGACCACGCGACGCGGATCGCGTGGCTTTGCGGCCAAAACAAGTTGGGACCGGTCGCCGCGGTCTCGCTTGGCCGGGGGCGGGCGGGTAGAGCGGACGACATGCGAATGTTTGAAGGATGCCGCGCAGCAGCCCTCCCCCCTCTGCGGGTGAGGGTGGCCCCCGCAGAGGGACGGGAGAGGGGAGCGCCGCTTCCGCTGGAACGACCCTGGGCGCGCGTGGCAGTGTCGCGCTGCCCCTCTCCCGCCTGCTCCGCAGGCACCCTCCCCCGCAGAGGGGGGAGGGGCCTCTCGCAGCGGGAATCCTGATGGCCCTCGCCCCCCTGTTGATCGTGCCACTGGCGGCACTCCTCTCCGCCGGCCTCATCCTGCTGCTGAAGCCGCTGCTGCAGCGCTACGCATTGGCGCGACCGAGTGCCCGCTCCAGCCACCGGGTGCCGACGCCCCAGGGCGGCGGGATCGCGATCATCGCCGCGGCGCTGCTCACGGCGGCAGTCCTGGCCGCGCCGACCGGGATCGCGATCGAGGGCGTCGAGCTGCCGGTGCTGGCTCTCTCCGTGATCGTGCTCGCCGTCATCGGCGCCGTCGACGACATCCGGCCGCTGCCGGCCTCGCTCCGTCTCGTGATCCAGGCCGGCGCGGTCGCCGCCGTCGTGCTCACCGCCGAGGGCCGCCTGCTCCCGGACGTGCCGCTGGGGCTGGAGCGCGCCTTCGCGATCCTCGCCGGCCTCTGGTTCGTCAACCTCGTCAATTTCATGGACGGGCTCGACTGGATGACGCTGGCCGAGTTCGTGCCGCCGTTAGTCTTCCTGTTCGCCCTCGGTCTCGCCGGCCGCTATGCCCCCGAGCCGACGCTGGTCGCCGGAGCCCTGCTCGGCGGCCTTCTCGGCTTCGCGCCGTTCAACCGGCCGGTGGCGCGGCTGTTCATGGGCGATGTCGGTTCGCTGCCGGTCGGGCTGATCGTGGCATGGCTGCTGTTCCGGCTCGCGGGGCAGGGGGGATTGGAAGGAGGCTTGGCCGCCGCGCTGATCCTGCCGCTCTATCCGCTGGCTGATGCGACGCTCACCCTGCTGTGGCGCCTGCGGCGGGGCGATCCGGTCTGGCAGGCCCACCGCAGCCACTATTATCAGGTCGCTACCGTCAACGGCTTCTCCGTTCCGAGCGTGGTCGGCTCGGTCTTCGCCGTGCAGGCGGCGCTGGCGGTGCTCGCGGGTGCGACCTTGCTTTGGCCGTCTCGGGCCGTCACGCTCGCCTGCCTCGTCCTCGCGGCGGGGCTCGTCGGGTGGCTGCTGCGCCGGTTCGCGACGCCGCGGGCCTCCAGCGCGTGAGGGGATGACGGGTGAGCGGAAAGCTGATCGCGCTGACGGGAGCCACCGGCTTCATCGGACGCCACCTGCTGCGGGCGCTCTCGGAGCGAGGCTACCGGGTGCGGGTACTGCTGCGCCGGCCGGTCGCGGTGCCGGAGGGCGCGAGCGGCGCCGTGGTCGGCGATCTGGCGCGGCCGATGAACATGGCCGCCGCGCTCAGCGGGGTCGATGCGGTGGTGCATTCGGCCGGGCTCGCCCACGCCATGTCCGGCGCACCCGAGGACGACTTTCGCAACTCGAACACCGAGGCGACGCACAAGCTCGCCGAGGCGGCACAACGAGCGCGGGTTACCCGCTTCGTCTTCCTGTCCTCGATCCGGGCGCAGGTGGGATCGAGCGCCCCGGCGCCCCTGTCCGAGGCGGATGCACCGGCGCCGACCGATCCTTACGGCCGCTCGAAGCTCGCCGCCGAACAGGCGCTGGCCGAGACCGGTCTCGACTGGGTCGCCCTGCGCCCGGTCCTCGTCTACGGCGCCGGCGTGAAGGGCAACATGGCGGCGCTGCTCAAGCTCGCGCGCACGCCCTACCCGCTGCCGCTGGCGAGCCTGACCGGGCGCCGCTCGCTGGTCTCGGTCGAGAGTCTGGCGGGCGCAGTCGCTACCGTGCTGGAGGCGCCCGGCCCGCTCCGGCGCCCGCTGGTCGTGGCCGATCCCGACCCGCTGACCCTGCCCGAAATGCTCGCAGCCCTCCGCGCCGGCCTCGGCCGCAGGCCCGGTCTGCTGCCCTGCCCGGTGTCGCTGATCGGGTTGGCCTGCCGCGCCACGGGCCGCGAGGACGCCTTCGACCGGCTGTCCGGCTCGCTCGTCGCCCGTGCCGAGGGCCTGGAAGCCCTGGGCTGGCGGCCGGCGCTAGCGTCGCGGGACGGGCTCGCGGCGCTGGCGCGAGCAGAGGGGTAAGCTCTACGCCGTCGTCGCCTCGGCGGCACGGAGCGGCGCCGCGGTTCCTGCCGGCTCCGAGCGCGGAACGGCCCCGGCGCGATTGCGGAAATCCGGGATCGCTTCCTCGAACACGGCCTCCGCCGCCGCCCGGTCGCCCGCCGCCACCGCCTCGCGCAGGCGAACAATCCAGCCCTCCAGCACGGTGCGGTCGGCGAAGACGGGCTTGGCCGCCATTACGCCCTCGATGCCGGCGAGCGTCACCCGCGGCTCCTCCTTGGCGAACAGGATCTCGTTGAGCCGCTCGCCCGGTCGTGCGCCGGTCACTTGGATCTCGATGTCCTCGCCGGGTTCGAAGCCGGCGAGCCGGATCATCCGCTCGGCGAGATCCCGGATGCGTACGGGCTGGCCCATCTTGAGGACGTAGACCGCCGCGCGCTGGTCGCCGGTATCGCCGCGCCCCTCGGCGTCGGCGTGGGAGGCGGCGGTGAGCACAAGGTCGGAGGCCTCGCGCACGGTCATGAAGTAACGCACCATCTCGGCATGCGTGACCGTGACTGGGCCGCCGCGGGCGATCTGCGCTTTGAACACGGGCACCACCGAGCCGGCCGAACCCAGCACGTTGCCGAAGCGCACGGCAATGAGCCGGGTCGCCTCCGCGCCGGAACGCTCCGCGTCGAGGGATTGGGCCACCATCTCGGCAAAGCGTTTGGTGACACCGAGCTGCGAGACCGGCTCGATCGCCTTGTCGGTGGAGATCATCACCAGGGCGCGGGCACCCGCCGCGACGGTGGCCTCGGCGACGTTGATCGAGCCGAACACATTGGTCTTGATGCCCTCGACCCAGTCGCGTTCGAGATAGGGCACCTGCTTCAGCGCGGCGGCGTGGAAGACGTAGGTCGGCCGGAAGTTGCGGAGGATGGCGTGCAGCCGCTCGCGGTCGCGGATGTCGGCGAGCGCGCCTTGCACCTCGGCCTCGGCGTTGAGCAGGGCTGGACCATTGAGGACGGCGTGCAGCGCCGGTTCCGAGTTCTCAATGACGAGGAGCGCCACGGCGCCGAAGGCGACGGCGCGGGTGCAGATCTCCGCACCGATCGAACCGCCGCCGCCGGTCACGACCACGCGGGCGCCGGTGAGGAAGTGTTCGAGCCGCGGCCGGTCGATGGCGACGGTGGGCCGAAGCAGCAGATCCTCGATCTCCAGCGGCGCGAGTTCGGCATCGCGCATTCCCTCGCCGAGGCTGGTGACGCGGGCGAGCGGCAGGCCGAGCCGGCGGGCGCGGGCGATGAGGTCGTCGGGCTCGGATTCGGGCGCCAGCGCGCTCGGCGTCGCCACGAGCCGGCGCACCGGCAGGCCGCGAGTGGCCAGATCGGCCACCACCTGTTCGAGGTCGCGGAACCCGCCGAGCACGGGCACGCCGCGCATCATCTGGCCCGCCTCATCCGCCCGCGGCGAGAGAATGCCCTTGGGCGAGAGCCGTTTGACAGAGCCGGATTCGATGGCCCGCAGCACGATCTCGATATCGGCGCCGCGGCCCAGCAGCAGCGTCGGCGTGGTGGCGGCGCGCGCCTGGCTCTGCCGGGAGCGGGCGTATTTCAGGTAGCGGAAGGCCAGCCGCGGGCCGCCGAGCAGGAAGATCTGCAGCACCCAGTAGAGGAGGATGGCGACCTTGCCGAAGAAGTAGAACCCGTAGAGGTTCGAGGAGACCAGCACGTAGTCGAGCACCAGCAGCGTCAGAGCGGTGACGCTGGCGGCGCGCACGATGCCGGCGAGATCGGGCAGCGAGGCGAAGCGCCACTTGGTGCGGTAGAGCCGGAACCACGCGTAGATCAGCCCGGCATAGACCAGGAACGGCGGCAGCAGCAGCGGCAGCGCGTGCAGGCGCTCGGCGAGTGCCCCGTCCTGAAAGCGGAAGACGAAGGTCAGCACCACGGCCGCCGCGGTCGCGGCGAGATCGTGGACGACCATCACCGCCGTCTTGAAGGTGCGCTTCTGCATGGTGCTTCGTGTCATACCAAATCCGGTTGATCCCTTCGGGGTGGCGGATTTGGGCTCCGCTCAAGCGCCGCGCGGGCTCGCTGATACGGTCGCCGCTATGATCAAGCGGCGACCGTATCAGAGCATCGACCCGAATGATCGATACCGGTTTCGGCCGAAGGCCGATGCTCCAGGCGGAGCGCGGTATCGGCGCCGACCGGGGGGATTGTCAACGCGCGGCGCGGACCGCCTTGGCGACCGCCCCGTCCGCATCGCCGAGATCCGGGGCGTCGATGTGGCGGTAGCGGGCCTGGATCAGGCCGAAGGCGCCGAAGGCGAAGTGGCCGGCGGCGACGATGGCGAGCAGCGCCCAGCCGTAGGGCTGCGCCCGCAGAGCGGCGAAGGCCCCCGACAGGCCGGTCGCGTCCGAGGAGGCCTGCGTCCAGGCGGCGGTCAGGACAAAGCCGCCGATCATCAGGAAGACGAGGCCGCGCGCCGCGTAGCCGAACCGGCCGAGCCGACAGACCCAGGTCTCCGAGCCGGAGGGAAGGGAGAGCCGCTCGGTGACGTTGCCTTTCCAGGCCTTGGCGGCGTAGCCGATGCCGGCGGCGGCGATACCGAGGCCGACGATCCCGACGAGCCAGGGGCCGAGGGGCTGGTCGAGCAGCCACTTGGTCCAGTCCCGCACGCCGTCCCCGCCGGCGGAGGCGCGGCCGATGCCGAAGGCGAGTTGGCCTGCGGTGAGGGCGAGGCCGGCATAGATCACGGCGCTGATCAGGTGGGCGCCGCGTACGGCGAGCGCTTTGGGCGAGCGCCCGCGTCGGTCCGCATCGGTCGCCCCCTCCACGACGCGCCACAGGGCGAAGCCCGCGAGCCCGAAGGCGATCAGCCCGACGATGACGGCGCCGAACGGGCCGCCGAGCACCGCGCGGATCGCGCTCTTGCTGTCGCCTGCCGAGCCGCCCTGTCCGAGCGCGGCGAGCACGGCCAGCGCTCCCACGACGCAGTAGACGAAGCCGCGGGCGCCGTAGCCGAAGCGGGCGAGGTGCTCCAGCGCGTTGTCGTTCCGGCTCCAAGCCATCCGGGTCAGTCGCGCTCGCGGTCGGGCTTGCCGGCCAGCGCCACGTAGAAGCCGAGCCCGTCGCCGGCGGGCAGGGTCTGCAGCCGCTCGATCCAGCCGCGGCGCTTGGCGTCGAGGAGCTGGCGCCCGATCGGCTGGAACAGGGTCTCGCCCCCACCCTCCGGCGGCGCATCGAGGCGGATCGCCACGGTCTTGCCCTTGGCGAAGCGGCTGCGCTCCAGCATGTCGGTCAGCGAGGCCTCCGCGGTCGGGCGGTTGGCCCCGCGCAGATCGAGCACCGATTCCGCATCGGTGACCCCGAGCGAGCCGCGCAGCTTGTTGGCGTAGAAGTCTTCGAAATGGGGCAAGGCCGGTCCCGCGCGGGTTCGTCGTCTAGAAGGCGATGTCGTCATAGATCTCGGCAACGGCCAAATGGCCGCCGAGTTCGGGCAGATCGATCGCGTCGCCGAGGCCGTGAGCCTCGAACGCCCAGCCGCCCTCGGGCTCGCGGCGCCACACCTCGACGCGCGGCTCGTCCTGATAGGCGATCAGGAATAGTTTGAGCGAGGCGATGCTGCGGTAGAAGTCGGTCTTGCGGCCGCGGTCCCGGCTCATGGTCGAGGGCGAGAGCACCTCTGCGACGAGGACGGAATCGCGGGCATAGCCATCCTTCAGCGGCGGCCCGCAGCGGACCACCACGTCGGGGATCGGCGCGAAGGTGTCCATGCTGTCGCTCAGCACGGCGATGCCGGGAATGGCACGGCAACCGCGGTCGCGTCCGAACGGCGGGAGATTCCGGACCAAGTTCGCAACGATCAGCTGATGCCGTTCGCTCTGCAGCGCCATCAGCACCGGTTCGCCGTCGATCAGCTCCCAGCACTCCTCGTCCGGGAGGTCGGCGACCCAGGCCTGATATTCCGCCACCCGCATACCGGGGTCGCGCCGAAGGGCGAGCGCCATCGAGGGGCCTCCGAAAACCGCCTCGATGCTAGCATCGCCCCGGAGCCAAGCAAGCGGCGCGCGGCGCAGGATCAGAGACCGAGGCGCGCATAGATCTCCGCGACAGCCAGCGCGCCGCCGAGTTCCGGCAGGTCGATGCTTGCGCCGGGGCCCGCGAACTGAACTGTCCAATCCGGAGCGCGGCGCCAGACCTCCACCCGCGCCTCGTCCTGATGCACGAGCAGGAGCACGGCGAGCGACGGAAAAGTCTGGTAGAACTCGGTCTTGCGGCCGCGATCGAGGACGAGGGTCGAGGGCGAGAGGACTTCCACGACGAGCAAAGCATCGCTGGTGTAGCCGTCCTCGGGAGGCGCACCGCATTGCACCACCACGTCGGGAATCGGTGCGTAGTCATCCATGGCCTCGCTCAGGATCGCGAGGCCCGGATAGGCGCCGCAGCCTTGGCGCTCGGCGAGGTCGTCGAGACGTTTGACGAGGTTGGTGACGATGCGCTGATGCTGGCCCTTTGCCGGCGACATCATCACCGGAACGCCTTCGATCAGCTCCCAGCGCTCATCGTCGGGTCGGGTTGCGGCCCATTCCCGATACTCGGCGACCCGCATGCGGGTATCGCGGCGCGCTGGCACGGCCATCGCTCAGGCTCCTGTTCGATGGCCGGAACCGTAACGAAAAAAGGCCGCCCCGGACAGGGCGGCCCCGACGGCATTCAGCTTCAAAGCCTTCAGCGGTGCACGAGCACGTTGCGGAACTGCCAGGGATCGCTCGGGTCGATGTCCTCCGGGAACAGGCCGGGGCGATCGGTGAGCGGGGTCCAGTCCGTGTATACGCCCACCACCGGGCCGAGATACGGCGTCTGCACTTCCAGGCAGCGGCGGAAGTCGATCTCGTCGGCCTCGACGATGCCGGCCTCCGGGTTCTCCAGCGCCCACACCATGCCGGCCAGCACGGCCGAGGTCACCTGCAGACCCGTCGCGTTCTGGTAGGGGGCGACGCGCCGCGTCTCCTCGATCGAGAGCTGCGAGCCGTACCAGTAGGCGTTCTTCTCGTGGCCGTAGACGAGCACGCCGAGCTCGTCGATGCCGTCGACGATCTCGTCCTCGTCGAGGATGTGCTGGCGCTCCTGCACCTTGCCGGCATTACCCCACATCTCGTGCAGCGAGAGCACGGCGTCGTTGGCCGGGTGGTAGGCGTAGTGGCAGGTCGGGCGGTAGACCGCCTCGCCGTTCTCACGCACCGTGTAGTAGTCGGCGATCGAGACCGCCTCGTTGTGGGTCACGAGGAAGCCGAACTGCGCGCCCGCGGTCGGCACCCAGGTGCGCACGCGGGTGTCGGCGCCGGGCTGAAGCAGGAAGATCGCGCAGCGCGAGCCCTTGGTCTGCTCCTCGGCATTGGCCGGCTTCCAGGTCTCGTGCGTGCCCCAGCCGAGCTCGGCCGGCTGGTTGCCCTCGGACACGAAGCCCTCGACCGACCAAGTGTTGACGAAGACGCCCATGGGCTTGGGGGTCTTGGCGCGCTGGGTGTCGCGCTCGGCGATGTGGACGCCCTTGACGCCGAGCTCGCGCATCAGCGCGGCCCACTCTTCGCGGGTCTTCGGCTCCGGATCAGTGACGCCCGTGTCCTTGGCGATGTTCAGGAGCGCCTGCTTGACGAACCACGAGACCATGCCGGGATTGGCCCCGCAGCACGAGACCGCGGTCGGGCCGCCGGGGGCGGCGCGGCGGGCGGCGAGGATGTTCTCGCGCAGCGCGTAGTTGGTGCGGTCGGCCTGGCTCAGGTCCTTGTCGAAGTAGAAGCCGGTCCAGGGCTCGGCCACCGTATCGATGTAGAGCGCACCGAGTTCGCGGCAGAGTTCGAGGATGTCGCGCGAGGACGTGTCGACCGAGAGGTTCACGCAGAAGCCCTGGCCGCCGCCCTCGGTGAGGAGCGGGGTGAGGACGCCGCGATAGTTCTCCTTGGTGAGCGCGACCTTCTCGAAGCGCAGGCCGTGCTTGTCGGCGAGATCCTTATGGGTGTCGACCGGATCGATGACCGTGAAGCGGCTCTTGTCGTACGCGAAATGCCGCTCGATCAGCGGCAGGGTTCCCCGCCCGATCGAACCGAAGCCGATCATCACGATCGGGCCGGTGATGCGGCCGTGGACAGGCCATTCCTTCTGCGGACCATCGGACATGGCGCGGAGACTCCTTCTCGGGGCTTGTGCTCGAAACGCGAGCGGCGTGCTTTGATGCTTGGAAATGACGAGCGGATGACGGCTCGAGGCCCTTGGGTCAACCGGCTCAGTCACGAGAATATTGCAGAATCGTGAAAGTCACGGGCGTCAGCTATGAGTTCAGTGCAGGGCTGGCGCCGAGACGGGACCGAAGCCAGATGCGGCGGGCAAATCTATATTGCGCTGCAACAAGGGAGGGACGCCTCAAGGGCAGACAGCACGCACAAGGGATCTGAGCCATGCTGACCGTCCTCACTGCACCGACCCTCCATCCGGAAGTCGAGCCGCTCGACCGCGATCCGGGCATCATCACCCTCCTTTCCGCTCTTGTCCGCGCGAGCCGCACGGCCGCCGGCCAGGCCCGTGCCTTCCATGAGAGCGCCAGCCGGTTGTCCTTCTCTGCGGCGGCGTGGCCCTCTCACCGCTGAGGCCGGAGATCCGCATCACGGACATCGGCCGCCCACGGATCGAGACGTGTTGCGGCGGGCCGGAATCCGCTGTTCGGAAGAGAGCGGATTCCGGTTCAGGCGCCGTCGCGTGACGGGGAGCGCGGGCCGCGATCCGCCCTCGACTCAGGCTGCGCGTCGTCGCGCGGCCGCCGCAGCGGCTTCGGCCGCGACCTCCGGCAGCGCCTCGAAGGCGCCGGTCGCCCGCAGCACACCTTCTGCCCCCGCCAGCGCGCCGGCCTTCAGTTCGAGGCCGAGGAAGCGCTCGCGCTCGAACGGGCCGGGCATGTAGAGGGCGTCGGCCTTCGCCTGCGCGAAGCCGAAGCGGGCGTAGTAGGGCGCATCGCCCACGAGCAGCACGGCGCCGTGCCCGTACGCAGCCGCCCTGCCGAGGATTTCGCGCATGAGCGAGCCGCCGAGGCCGGCGCCTTGAAGCGCCGGATCGACCGCGAGCGGGCCGAGCAGCAGGGCCGGACGGCCGCAGCCGGTCTCGACATCCCACAGCCGCACGGTGCCGACGAGCTTTTCGTCCCGCACGGCCGAGAGGGCCAGGCCGCGCGCAGGGAGGCGGCCCTCGCGCAGGCGCTGCGAGGTCTTCAGGACGCGGCTCGGGCCGAAGCAGGCGTCGAGCAGATGCTCGCGGGCTGCGACGTCGGAGGCGATCTCATCGCGGATCTGGATCACGGCCGTACCCTCCCAGGTCGCTGACAAGCGGGAAGAAACAGCCCTCGCACCTGCCTTTGAGGGCAGGCCGTCCGGGACACGTCGAGAGCGCGCCCCGTGGGGCGCGCGGCTGTTCTGACGGAAAAGGCGTGAACGAAGCCTGACCGGTGTCGGTCTCGCCGAAGCGTGGCCGACGAGGGATCAGATCACGATCTGCTCGAGCGGCGGAAAGCCGTTGAAGGCAACCGCGGCATAGGTCGTGGTGTAGGCGCCCGCGCCCTCGATCCACACCTTGTCGCCGATCGAGAGGGAGATCGGCAGCGGGTAGTGGTTCTTCTCGTAGAGCACGTCGACCGAATCGCAGGTCGGGCCGGCGACGACGCAAGGCGCCATGCGGTCCTCGTCGTGTTCGGTCTTGATTGCGTAGCGGATCGACTCGTCCATGGTCTCGGCGAGACCGCCGAACTTTCCGATGTCGAGATAGACCCAGCGCACCTCGTCCTCGGCCTCCGACTTCTTGGAGACGAGCACGACCTCGGCCTCGATCATGCCGGCATTGCCAACCATGCCGCGGCCCGGCTCGATGATCGTCTCCGGGATGCGGTTGCCGAAATGCTTGGTGAGCGCACGGAAGATCGCGTCGCCGTAGGTCTCCACGCCCGGAACCTGCTTGAGGTACTTGGTCGGGAAACCGCCGCCGAGGTTGACCATCGACAGGCCGATGCCGCGCAGAGCGCATTCGCGGAAGATTTCGGACGCCGAGGCGAGCGCCCCGTCCCAAGCCTCGGTGTTGGCCTGCTGCGAGCCGACGTGGAACGAGACGCCGTAGGCGTGCAGGCCGTGCCGGTGGGCGTGCTCCAGCACGTTCACCGCCATCTCCGGCTCGCAGCCGAACTTACGCGAGAGCGGCCAGTCGGCGCCGGCCCCGTCACAGAGGATGCGGCAGAAGACCTGCACGTCGGACGCCGCCACTTCGGCCTGAGTCGTCGCGGAAAAAATCTTATCGACTTCGGCCTGGCAATCGACGGCGAAGAGACGGATGCCGAGCTTGAGCGCGCGCACCACGTCGCGCTCCTTCTTGATGGTGTTGCCGAAGGAGACGCGCTCGGCGGTGGCGCCGGCGGCGAGCGCCATCTCGATCTCGGCGACGGAAGCCGTGTCGAAGCAGGAACCCATCTCGGCGAGCAGGCGCAGGACTTCCGGAGCCGGGTTCGCCTTCACGGCGTAGAACACGCGGGTGTCGGGAAGCGCACGAGCGAAAGCGGTGTA
This sequence comes from Methylorubrum sp. B1-46, assembly GCF_021117295.1. Taxonomy (NCBI): domain Bacteria; kingdom Pseudomonadati; phylum Pseudomonadota; class Alphaproteobacteria; order Hyphomicrobiales; family Methylobacteriaceae; genus Methylorubrum; species Methylorubrum sp. B1-46. Next base: position 2,233,038 of record NZ_CP088247.1, read on the forward strand.
GTTGTCGCGCACGACATCGAGGTCCAGAACCATCACCGGACCCTCGTCCCGGCCGAGGTCACGGCGCGCGCGCAGGTAATCGCGGATGCGATCGGTCATTGGTCGTCCCCACCACAGGTTCGAGGCGCCATCGTCGGGCGCGAGATCGAATCGTGACGGCCCGAGAACGAGCCGTCGGCGTCTGGGGGCGATGCGTCGCTTCCGCTTCGCGCTTTGGAGACGCGAACCGGTCAGCGGGCGCGGGAAGCACCCCGGAAGCTGCCGTGGATTGGATGGGGGAACCCCAACCGCACGCCGGGCAAGGATAAACAAGCCTCTTCGGTGCCAGCCTTTGGAGGAGCCGGCGAGACCAAAAAAGCCCGTTCGTCGTTGCTTTAAGCTGCGTCCCCCGTGGAGAGCGGGGTTCGCCGGTTTCGCCTCCGGCTGCCGGTTGTTGTTAGGGTCTGGTGTCGCCACCCGGATGCCGGCCGTAGGGATCCACCCTTTACGACCATCGATCCTTTAAGACCCCTGGCGGCTGTCCGGCAGTTGACCGGATGCCCACCAACCGGCACGCGGCCACAGGCACGTGCGAAATTGGGCAGGGGCGATATACGGCCGAGCGTCCCCGACCACAAGGGAAAAAGGCACTCTTCGCTCTGGATTTCGGGGATGGACGGGCGGAGTGGAGGATTGTGGCACGGAAGACGCACCGACCCGTTGCGCCAGCCCGGACGACCCCTTCCCAAGCCCGACCGAAGCAGCCATTGAACCGTGGCATTTCGGGATGGGGTCATGATCCGCGCTAGGGGCCAGAACGACACCAAAGACCGTGCCGAGGCGACGGTGCCCGAGGCGGCACCTCCGGATGCGCCCTCGCGCCGGGCCGTGATGTCGGGCTTGGCGGCCGCCGGTTTGACTGCGGTACTCCCGGCTGTGGCCGTCGCTCAAGGCGAGGCCGCGGGCGTTCCCTTCGATCCGTTTACCCTCGAACGACAGGCGCAGGCGCTCGCCGCGAAACCCTTCGACGGAGGCTTCCCGCCGCTGCCGCCGCCGCTGGCGGGTCTCGATTACGATGCCTATCGCGACATCCGCTTCCGGAAGGAACGTGCCTTTCTCGGTGAGGCCGGCGGGCCGTTCCGGCTCCAGCTCTTCCACCGCGGCTTCCTGTATCCACGGCCCGTCGCGGTGAGTCTCGTGCGCGACGGGATCAGCACGCCGATCGCCTACGATCCGGCCCTGTTCGATTTCGGCCGCACACGGATCGAGGGGACGCTGCCGCGTGACCTGAACTTCGCCGGCATCCGCATCCACGCGCCGCTCAACCGGCCCGACCGCCTCGACGAACTGATCGTCTTCGTCGGCGCCAGCTACTTCCGCTTCCTCGGTCAGGACCAGCTCTACGGCCTCTCCGCCCGCGGCCTGGCGATCGGCACGGAGGGCGACAAGGAGGAGTTTCCGTTCTTCCGCGCCTTCTTCATCGAGGTGCCGCCTGCGGGCGCCCGGGCTCTGACGATCCACGCCCTGCTCGACAGCCCCTCGGTCGCCGGCGCCTACCGCTTCACGGTCGAGCCGGGACGGAACACGACGACGCGGGTGAGCGCCGTGCTCTACCCGCGGCAGGATCTGGGATCGGTCGGTCTCGCGCCGCTGACATCGATGTACTTCATCGGCGAGACCGATCGCGGCCACAGCGACGATTACCGCCCGGAGCTGCACGATTCCGACGGGCTCCAGATCGCCACCGGCTCCGGCGAGTGGCTGTGGCGGCCGCTCGACAATCCGCAGAATCGGCGGATCTCGACCTTCCTCGACCGCGACCCGAAGGGGTTCGGGCTGATGCAGCGCGACCGGCATTTCGCCAACTACCAGGATCTGGAAGCCGGCTACGAGCGTCGGCCCGGCTACTTCGTCGAGCCGGAAGGCGCCTGGGGCGAGGGCAGCGTCGTGCTGATGGAACTGCCGACCGACAACGAGACGGCCGATAATATCGTCGCCTTCTGGCGCCCGAAGCAGCCCTATCCCGCCGGCCGGCCGGTGCGGCTCGCCTATGCGATCCGCGCGCATACGGGCGAGGATCTTCACCCGAACGGCAAGGTGCTGAACACCTTCATCGCCGAACCCGCCGCGAGCGGCGCCGCGCGCAAGGCCGGGGATCCGGCCGCGGATCTGGTTGCCTTGCGCAGCCGGCGCTTCCTGATCGATTTCGGCGGCGGGGATCTGGGCAAGGGCCTGGACGAGGCATCGCCGCCCGAGATCGTCGCCAGTGCCAGTCAGGGCCGCATCACCGCGACCTCGATCGTGCCCAATCCCCATATCGGCGGTTATCGCGTCGCCCTCGACGTGCGGCTCGACGGGCCGGGCACCGCCGAATTGCGGGCTTACTTGAGGAAGGGCGATCAGGCGCTGACCGAAACATGGTCCTTTCCCTGGAGCGCGGCGTGAGCACCCGCCGCGAGCGCAGCGCCGCGCGGCTTCCCGTGGAGATCCGGCCCGCGCGCCTCGCCGACCTCGACGCGCTCGTCGCGCTCGAACACGCCGCCTTCACCACGGATCGGGCCGAGCGGCGGGCGATCCGCCACGCCATCCGCTCGGCCAGCATGACCCTCCTCGTCGCGGTCGTGCGCGAGCCGGGGGAGGGCGGCGAGGCCGAGATCCTCGTCGGCGCCGCCACCGTCGAGCGGCGGCGTACGAGCCGCGTGGCCCGGCTCTCCTCGCTCGCCGTCGCGCCCGCCCGCATCGGCCTCGGGCTCGGACGCCGCCTGCTGCAGGCGGCCGAACTCGATGCTCGAGCCCACGGCTGCCAGCGGCTGCGCTTGGAGGTGCGGGCCGACAACGGCAGCGGCATCCGGCTCTACGAGCGGGGCGGCTATGCGCGCACCGGGACGAAGACGGACTATTACGAGGATGGCATGGAGGCGTGGTGCTACGAGATCGCGCTGACGGAAGGTTAGCCGCTCGGTTCACGCCGATTTGTGCGCCGCGGCGCAGGTGCGCCAGCGCACTGGCGAACCGGCGGGACGAATACAAGGTTGAGGCCATCCGAAGGCCGCCCTCGCGCTGACACCAAAGCGCTGCCGAGAGCCGCCCCCTCCAGATAGAGTCTCGAATGCCCTCATTGTTCGATCCGATTACAATCGGCGCGTTGAAGCTGCCGAACCGCATCCTCATGGCCCCGCTGACCCGCGCCCGTGGGACGCGGACCCACGTACCGACGCCGCTCATGGCCGAGTACTACGCCCAGCGTGCCGATGCCGGCCTGATCATCTCCGAGGCCACCGGCATCAGCCAGGAAGGGCTCGGCTGGCCCTACGCGCCGGGCATCTGGTCCGACGAGCAGACCGAGGCGTGGAAGCCGGTGGTGAAGGCGGTGCATGACGCGGGTGGGCGCATCGTCTGCCAGCTCTGGCACATGGGCTACCTCGTCCATTCCGACTTCCTCGGCGGCGAGCCGCCGGTCGCCCCCTCGGTCGCCACCGCGCCGGACGAGGCGCATACCTATTCGGGCAAGAAGCCCTACAGCCAGGCTCGTGCCCTGCGCGAGGACGAGATCCCGCGCCTCATTGCCGATTACGAGCGCGCGGCGAGGAACGCCGTGGCGGCGGGCTTCGACGGCGTGCAGATCCACGCGGCGAACGGCTACCTGCTCGACGAGTTCATCCGCGACGGCAGCAACAAGCGGAGCGACCGCTACGGCGGTTCGCCCGAGAACCGGGTGCGGTTGGTGACCAAGGTGGCGCAGGCGGTGGCCGGCGTGGTCGGTGCCGACCGCACCGGCATCCGCTTCTCCCCCAACGGCCCGATCCAGGGCGTCGATGATTCCAACCCGCACGAGGTTTTCGGCCTCGCCGCCGAGATGATGGAGCGCGTCGGCCTCGCCTTCATCGAGATGCGCGAGCCGGGCCCGGACGGCACCTTCGGCAAGGCGACGGTGCCGCCGGTGGCGCCCGTGATCAAGGAGCGCTTCGGCGGTCCGGTCATCCTCAACTGCGACTACGACGCCGAGCGCGCCAAGCAGGCGGTCGCCTCCGGTGAGGCCGACGCCATCGCCTTCGGCCGGCCCTTCATCGCCAACCCCGATCTGGTGGAGCGCATCGCCAAGGGCCTGCCGTTCGCCAAGGACGACATGAAGACCTGGTACAGCCAGGGTCCGGAAGGCTACGTCGATTATCCAACCGCGTCGCAGAAGGCGGCGTAAACTTGAGTCGGCTCTCGGGCCGCTCGCATGATCGTTGAGCAAGGCGGCGTCGCGGGAGCGGGGCCGCCTTCGTCCGTTCGGAGGCTTGATCCTTGAGCGCCACGACACAGGAAGCTCTTGCGCCGGCCGCCCCCTATCGCCTCGTCGCCTTCGATTTCGACGGCACCCTCGCCGACACCTTCCCCTGGTTCTGCGCCAACCTCAACGACGTGGCGGCGCGTTACCGCTTCCGCCGGGTCGAGGCGGGCGAGACCGAGCGGCTGCGCGGTCTGGGCGCGCGGGCGATCCTGAAGGATCTCGGCATTCCCGCCTGGAAGGTGCCGCTGATCGCCCGCCACATGCGCGCGCTCGCGGCCCGCGAGGCCGGGCAGGTGCGGCTGTTTCCCGGCGTGCCGGAGATGCTGGCGGGGCTCGATGCGGCGGGAATCGCGCTCGCCGTCGTCAGCTCGAACAGCGAGTCGAATGTGCGCCGGGCACTTGGGGAATCGGCCGGGCTGATCCGCCACTACGATTGCGGCGCCGCGCTCTTCGGCAAGGCGCGCCATCTGCGCGCGGTCGCGCGGGCGGCGGGCTTCGACCCCGCTGAGATGCTGGCGGTGGGTGACGAGATTCGCGACGCCGAGGCGGCGGAACGGGCCGGCTGCGCCTTCGCTGCGGTGGCCTGGGGCTACAACAGCCCCGAGGCCCTGGCCGGCGTGACGCCAGCCTATTTATTCGCCAAACCGGGCGACGTCGTGCGGGCCCTCGCAGGCCCGCGCCGACGCGCTTACTGACCCGCGCGGGCGCCGGGGACGACCGAGGCGCCCGAGCCGCTGCCGAACGGCTCGTAGCGGGTCAGGCCGCGGAAGAGCTGGCTGATGAAGGCGCGGTCGGCGCCGCTCGCCGGGGTCGTGCGCTCGATGAAGTCGAACACGCGCCCGTCCTGCAGGCCGTAGAGCGCCACGCGCTCCACCTTCATCCCCGCGTTGAAATAGACGGCCGTGACCTTCTGGTCCTCGATCTGCTCGCCCAGGAACATCACCGTGCGGCGGGTGTTCTGGGTGATATAGTACCAGGACTTGTTGCCGACGGTGGAGACGGTCGACGGGGTGCCGAGGATCTGGAGCACCTGTTCGGCGCCCATGCCCGGCTTCACCGTGGCCAGGGCGGCTTGGTCGATCTGATAGCCGTGGCGGATATCCTCGCCGATGCAGCCTGATACGCCGATCGCGACGGAGCCGAGAACGGCCGCGCGGGCAAGCGACGAGACGAGACGGCGCGACATCGGCCCCCCTGATTTCCTGCCAAAAAGGGCCTGCATCCGCGGCGCGTTTCAACTCGCGCGTCTTCGGACTTGCACCCTGGTCCGCGGTTGCCGTACCGCGGGGTTATGGCTTTGACAAGGCAAGCTCGGCCACAGCGCCGGCCCATCCGGTGGATCGCATGTTGACCGGTCTGTTTCGCCGCGCCGACCGGCGCCGCCGCACCGTCCGGACGCTGCATCAGAGGATCGGCGAGGCCGGGCGTCGACCCGGCCTCTACACCGCGCTCGGCGTGCCCGACACCGTGGAGGGCCGGTTCGAGGCCTTGAGCCTGCACGTCATCCTCGTGCTGCGCCGCCTCGGCCAGTTGCCCCCGCCCGCCGCGGACGTGGCCCAGGATCTGGTCGATTCCGTCTTCATGCAGCTCGACGCCTCTCTGCGCGAACTCGGCATCGGCGACATGGGCGTGCCCAAGCGCATCAAGAAGCTCGGCGCCTCGTTCTATGCCCGCGCCGGGGCCTACGGCGCGGCGCTCGATGCCGGCGACCGCGCCGGGCTCGCAGCAGTGCTCGCCCGCAATGTGCTCGATGGCACGGATGCTGGGGCAGCGGACCCGCTCGCCGCCTATGTCGAGACCGCGGCTGCGGCTCTGACGACGCAGGATCTCGACGGCCTGCTGGAGGAGGGACCGCGCTTCCCCGAACCCGCCGTCGCGCGAGAGGATTCAGGAGACCATCGATGACGCCGAAGCCCGAGGGGCCGCTCTCCCGCTCCGTCAATGTTGAGCGCCTGCCCAAGGACCGCGCCGAGATCGTCGTCGAGGCCACGCCCGCCGAATGCGAGGCTTTGGCCCGCGACTTCAAGATCCCGGCGATCCGCAACCTCGTCGGCCGCTTCGCCCTGAGCGGCTCGCTCACCCGGCTGCGTGCCGTGGGCCAGGTCGAGGCGGTCGTGACACAGGTCTGCACCGTGACGCTGGAGCCGTTCGAGGCGAAGATCTCCGAGCCGATCGAGGTGGAGTTCACCAACGCCGACATCCTAGAGGGCACCGAGGCCGAGGATGTCGATCTGCCCGATCCGATCGTGAACGGGCGCGTCGATTTCGGCGTGCTGACCGCAGAATTCCTCGCGCTCGGTCTTGATCCCTATCCGCGCAAGCCCGGCGTCGCTTTCGAGCCGGTCACCGTCGGCGAGGAGCCGCTGCCGTTTTCCGATCTGGCCGCGTTGCGGGCCAAGCTCGGCCAAGGCAGCGAGTGAGCGGCCGGCCGGTCTCTCGGTAGAGGCCAGTACGACGAGTTTCGAGATTTTGTTTGCCCGGCGGGGCGCTGCCGCTATTTTGCGCCGCCGATTCCGGGGCCCCTGACGCCCCTTCACGCTCGCTGCCCGCCGGCTCCTCCCCGCGGCGCCCCGAAGGAACCATGTCGAACCGCGTTTGCATCTCGCTCGACGCCATGGGCGGCGACCATGGCCCTACGACCGTCGTGCCCGGTGCGGCGATCGCCCGCGAGCGGCATCCCGAGCTCCACTTCATCATGTTCGGCGATGAGGCGGTGGTGCGTCCCCTGGTCGAGGCCGAGCCGCGCTTGAAGGGCGCCGTCGAGATCCGCCACACCACCGTTTCGGTCGCCATGGACGACAAGCCGAGCCAGGCGGTGCGCCAGGGCCGGGGCAAGTCCTCGATGTGGCGGGCGATCCAGGCCGTGCGCGATGGCGAGGCCCAGGCCGCGGTCTCGGCCGGTAACACCGGCGCGCTGATGGCGATGTCGAAGATCTGCCTCAAGACCATGGCCGGCATCGAGCGCCCGGCCATCGCCTGCCTGTGGCCGACGGTGCGTGGCGAGAGCGTGGTGCTCGATGTCGGTGCCACCATCGGCACGGATGCCGAGCATCTGGTCGAGATGGCAGTGATGGGTTCGGCCATGGCCCGCATCGTTCTCGACGTCGAGCGGCCGACCGTGGGGCTCCTCAATGTCGGCACCGAGGAGATGAAGGGCAACGAGGCCGTCAAGGAGGCCGCCCGGCTCCTGCGCGAATCGGAGCCGGCGAACTTCACCTATCACGGCTTCGTCGAGGGCACGGATCTCGGCCGCGGCACCACTGACGTGGTGGTGACGGAGGGGTTCACCGGCAACATCGCCCTGAAGACGGCCGAAGGCACCGCCAAGCAGATCGCCTCCTACCTCAAGGCGGCGATGGGGCGGACGCTGTCGGCCAAGATCGGCTATCTCTTCGCCCGGCAAGCCTTCGCAGCGCTTCGCGAGAAAATGAATCCGAGCCGGGCCAATGGCGGCGTCTTCCTCGGGCTGGAGGGCATCGTCATCAAGAGCCACGGTTCGGAGAACGCGCAAGGCTTCGCGGCAGCGGTCGACCTTGCCCACGACATGGCGCGCTACGACCTGATGCGGACGATTCGCGACATGCTGGAACAGACGCCGTCGGTCGCCGCCGGGGTGAGCGCCGGGCTCGATGCCGGGTTGGTCGACAAGTGAGCTTGCAAGGGAGCTTGCAAGTGAGCTTGGCAGAGAAGTGAGAAAGGGACGGATCTGATGGCGCATCGGCGCTCCGTCGTGGTCGGCTGCGGGGCGTATCTGCCCGAAACCGTCGTCACGAACACAGACCTCGCCGAGCGCGGGATCGAGACCTCCGACGAGTGGATCATCCAGCGCACCGGTATCCGCCAGCGCCACATCGCGCGGCCCGATGAGACGACCTCGGTGCTCGGCACCCGCGCGGCGCGCGCGGCGCTCGACGAGGCCGGGCTCTCGCCCGCCGACATCGACCTCGTGATCTGCGCGACCTCGACGCCCGACCACACCTTCCCCTCGACCGCCACGCAGATCCAGGCGGCCCTCGGAATCGAGGGCGGTTTCGCCTTCGACCTCCAGGCCGTCTGCGCCGGCTTCGTCTACGCGGTGGCCACCGCCGACCGGTACCTGGCGACGGGCGGGGCCAAGCGCGCCCTGGTGGTCGGCGCCGAGACCTTCTCGCGACTGCTCGACTGGGAGGACCGCACCACCTGTGTCCTGTTCGGCGACGGCGCGGGCGCCATCGTGCTGGAAGCCCGCGATGGGGAGGGCACCAACGCCGACCGCGGTGTGCTCTCGAGCTGCCTGCGCTCGGACGGGCGCCACCGGGCCAAGCTCTACGTCGATGGCGGCCCCGGCTCGACCGGTACCACCGGCAAGCTGCGCATGGAGGGCCGCGAGGTGTTCCGCTTCGCCGTCGGCTCCGTCACGGATGTGATCGAGGAGGCCTTCCGCACCTCCGGCACCACGGCGGAGGAGCTGTCGTGGTTCGTGCCGCATCAGGCCAACCGGCGGATCATCGAGGCGTCGGCGGACAAGCTCGGCATCGCCCGCGAGAAGGTGGTGCTCACCGTCGATCGCCACGGCAACACCTCGGCCGCCTCGATCCCCCTGGCGCTGGACGCCGCCCGCCGCGACGGGCGCATCCGCGAGGGCGACCTCGTGATGATCGAGGCGATCGGCGGCGGCTTCACCTGGGGCGCCGCGCTCATCCGCTGGTAGGCGAAGCGTCCCGGATCGGGCCTTGGGCTTTTGTGTCAACCGCAAGGTTCTGTTGACCGTCGTCCCTCTGCCGATTAGCGTGTCCGATCATAGAGATACATGGCGAGATCCCGTTTCGGGGGCTCGCCCGGCAGGTGAGCGGAGAAAGCCTCCGCACGTCCCGAAACGGACGGTGCGGCGGCAAAAAACTCGGCCGGAGGGGGAGCGCATGGCAGGCAAGACGGTCACACGCGCGGATTTGAGCGAGGCCGTTTACCAGCAGGTCGGCCTGTCGCGGGCCGAATCGGCTGCCCTGGTCGAAACGGTCCTCGGCGAGATCTGCAACTGCCTGTCCCAGGGCGAGACGGTGAAGCTGTCCTCGTTCGGCTCCTTCGTCGTGCGCTCCAAGGGCAAGCGCATCGGCCGTAATCCGAAAACCGGCGTCGAGGTCGAGATCGAGCCGCGGCAGGTGATGGTGTTCAAGCCGTCGAACGTGCTCAAGGCGCGCATCAACGGCGGCCACGTCAACGGGCTCGACGCGGACGAGGACGATTGATCCGGCCGGGCCGGCCCGCTCCTGCACAGATCGGTTTGAGGCGCTGCCATGGGACTGCCGATGGAACTGTCGCTGGAATCGCCGTCGCTCGAATCGTCCGCCGACGAGGAGCGCGGCGAGAAGAGCCCCGGCGCCTTCCGCACCATCACCGAGGTATCCGAGGAACTCGGCGTCCCCCAGCACGTCCTGCGCTTCTGGGAGAGCCGGTTCAACCAGATCAAGCCGATGAAGCGGGCCGGCGGGCGGCGCTATTACCGGCCCGATGACGTCGATCTTCTCAAGGGCGTGCGCCGGCTGCTGCATGGGCAGGGCTACACCATCCGCGGGGCGCAGCGCGTCCTCAAGGAGAACGGCGTGCGCTTCGTCCAGGCGCTCGGCCGCGGCGAGGTCGAGGTCGGCGCGCCGACCGGTCCCGACCGGGACGAGGACAGCGTCGAGGCTGCCGCCGCGGATCGCCGCGCCCTGGAAGGAGCGCTCGCCGAACTGCGGGCCTGCCGGGCCCTGCTCGCGGGCCTCGACGAGGCGGATCACGAGGCCGCCTGAGCCTGTTGCAACTTGCTTGTGCGCAAGGCATTGGCCCGCCTCACGGATTTCCGTCCGCTCCCGCTCCGTCGCGCGCAGATATGAGCTGAACTTTACCGGCGGATCGGCGTTGAGGCGCCATGGCTCCCCCTCGCTCCCGGATGTCGCCGACCCAGGAACTCATCGCCCGCGTGATGCGGATCGTGCGCGCTTGCCCGGAAGCCGCCAACGAGGTTCTGGAGTTGATGTTCCTCGTCAGCCAGATCGAAGCCTCGACCACGGTGGACCGCGAGTACCGCGACGCGCGGCGGGTCATCAGCCGGCTGCGGGCGCCGCTCTGGGACATGGGTCCGACGGATCGGGAAACTCTGCTGAAAGCCGCCGACACCATCCGCCGGGCCTGCGACCTTGCCGACGGGGACATCCCGTCGGTGCCCTTCGCCGATCTCGGCGAGCGCGAGCGCGTCGAGAAGGCACTGACCGAGGCGCTGGCGGGCCAGCTCGACGAGGCTCAAATCGCCCGCGTGGCCGGCACGGTCGCCGCTGCGTTGCAGCACTGATCCGCACATCGTGTCCGACAAGATTCGGGCGGACAAGCCTCGACGCGGACCGCCGACCTCCCCACATCCTCGGTTGCGCCCTGCGGCGTCGAGGCCGGATCGTCCGGCTGCTCTCCGGCGGGGTGTGAGACGACGCTCAAGGAACCGACGATGGATCTGCCGACCTCTGCCGCGAAGCCGTTTGCGGCCCTGCCCGCTGCCCTCGCCACCGCCCTTGCAGCCTCCTGGCTCGGTCTTGCCGGGCCGGCTCTCGCGCAGACCACCGTGACCAAGAGCGAGACCGTGCCCGCTGGCAAGCAGGCCCGCCTCGTCATCGTGCCGAACCTGAAGAAGGATTGCTCCCTCGGTCCGATGCCCGAGATCAAGGTGGTGACGCCGCCGACCTCCGGCTCGCTCATCACCAAGGCCGGCAAGCTCAAGACCCCGGCCAAGTACCGCTGCCCGAACAAGGATGCCGAGGTTCAGGCGATCTTCTACCAGTCCAACAGCGGCTACACCGGCTCCGACGGCGTCGTGGTCGAGATCAAGAATTCAGACGGCGAGATCGAGAAGCGCGACATCCGCATCACCGTCGACAAGGCCGACAAGCCCAAGGACGACAAGAAGAGCGGCACTGATCTCTGATCCGGAAGGGCGGCTCCGCGCGCCACTACGCTGCACCGCAGCAATTTCGACCGGTTTCGAGAGCCTCCGGCCGCTGGCCGGGGGCGGACGCTTCTTATCGGAAGCCGGTTAAGCTTGCGCTAAATCCCGGCCAACTTTGAGTGTGTCCCGTTTCCCACGCAAACCGGCCCTCCTGTGGGCGGTGCGACAAAACCCGCAATGTCGGTTGCGTTCGACCCGAGACAGGATGAAGCTGTCATCAGCCTGATAGGGGGTGTTCGAATGCCGCTGCACTCGACGAACGACCTGTTCCAGAGCTTCGCTCGCGGCTATGAAGCGCGCCGCGACACGGAGATGACGCTCTCCGAATATCTCGAGGCCTGCCGCGACAATCCGCTGATGTACGCCTCCGCCGCCGAGCGCATCCTCAATGCCATCGGCCAGCCGGAGATGGTCGATACGGCACGCGATTCCCGCCTCGGCCGCGTGTTCATGAACCGCACGATCCGGGTCTACCCGGCGTTCGCTGAGTTCTACGGCATGGAGGAGACGATCGAGCGGATCGTCTCGTTCTTCCGCCACGCCGCGCAGGGGTTGGAGGAGCGCAAGCAGATCCTCTACCTGCTCGGCCCCGTCGGCGGCGGCAAGTCGTCGCTCGCCGAGCGCCTGAAGGCGCTGATGGAGGTCCATCCGATCTACGTGCTCAAGGCCGGCGACGAGGTGTCCCCGGTCTTCGAGAGCCCGCTCGGCCTGTTCGACCCCGAAGCCATGGGCCGGGAGATCGAGGAGCGCTTCGGCATCCCGCGCCGACGGCTGACCGGCCTGATGAGCCCCTGGGCCCTGAAGCGCCTCGACGAGTTCGACGGCGATATCTCCCGCTTCAAGGTGATCAAGGTGCGGCCCTCGCGCCTGCGCCAGATCGCCATCGCCAAGACCGAGCCGGGCGACGAGAACAACCAGGACATCTCCTCGCTCGTCGGCAAGGTCGATATCCGCCGCCTCGAGACGCTGTCCCAGGCCGATCCCGACGCCTACTCCTACTCGGGCGGTCTCAACCGGGCGAACCAGGGCGTTCTCGAATTCGTCGAGATGTTCAAGGCGCCGATCAAGATGCTGCATCCCCTGCTCACCGCGACGCAGGAGGGCAATTACGTCGGCACCGAGAATATCGGCGCGATCCCGTTTACCGGCGTGATCCTGGCGCACTCGAACGAGGCCGAGTGGCAGTCGTTCAAGACCAACAAGAACAACGAAGCCTTCATCGACCGCATCTACGTCATCAAGGTGCCCTACTGCCTCCGGGTCACGGAGGAGCAGCGGATCTACGACAAGCTGATCTCGGGCTCCGAACTGTCGCAAGCCGCCTGCGCGCCGGGCACGCTGGAGATGCTGGCTCGGTTCTCGGTGCTCTCGCGGCTTCGCGAGCACGCCAACTCGAACCTGTTCTCGAAGATGCGGGTCTACGACGGCGAGTCGCTGCGCGAAGTCGATCCCCGCGCCCGCTCGATGCAGGAATACAAGGACACCGCCGGCGTCGACGAGGGCATGGACGGGATCTCGACCCGCTTCGCCTTCAAGGTGCTGGCCGCGACCTTCAACCACGACACGACGGAGGTCTCGGCCGATCCCGTTCACCTGATGTACGTGCTGGAACAGGCGATCCGGCGCGAGCAGCTGCCGCCGGAGACCGAGAAGCGCTACATCGAGTTCATCAAGACCGAACTCGCGCCGCGCTACGCCGAGTTCATCGGCCACGAGATCCAGAAGGCCTATCTCGAATCCTACCACGATTACGGGCAGAACCTGTTCGATCGCTACATCGATTACGCCGATGCCTGGATCGAGGATCAGGACTTCAAGGATGCCGAGACCGGCCAGCTCCTCAACCGCGAACTCCTGAACCAGGAGCTGACCAAGATCGAGAAGCCGGCGGGCATCGCCAACCCGAAGGATTTCCGCAACGAGGTGGTAAAGTTTGCGCTCCGTTCGCGGGCGCAGCACGGCGGGCGCAACCCGTCCTGGACCTCCTACGAGAAGCTGCGCGAGGTGATCGAGCGGCGCATGTTCTCCCAGGTCGAGGAACTGCTTCCCGTCATCTCCTTTGGTTCCAAGAAGGACAGCGAGACCGAGAAGAAGCACGGCGAGTTCGTCGACCGGATGACCGACCGGGGCTACACCGAGCGGCAGGTTCGGCGGCTCGTGGAATGGTACATGCGTGTGAAGCAGGCGGGCTGAGGCGGGCTTTCGGCCCGCCGGCATCCGCCGCAACTCCCGCACCTTTGTCCCTCGACCAGGGACGTGAGACTAGGCGCTGAGCGACCCCGGATGCACATCGTCGATCGACGGCTCAATCCAGGCGGAAAGAGCCTCCCGAACCGCCAGCGCTTCCTGCGCCGGGTCAAGGACGTCGCCCAGCGGGCGGTGCGCGAATCCGCCCGCGAGAAGGACATCAAGAACCTTGGCAAGGACGGGCGCATCTCCGTACCGGGCGACGGGGTGCGCGAGCCGCGCTTCTCCCGCCAGCCGGGCACGGGGCACCAGGACTACATCCTGCCCGGCAACAAGACCTACGTGGAGGGCGACCGCATCGAGCGCCCGCCGGGCGGTGGGGGCGGAGGCGGCTCCGGGGAAGGCGGCGAGGGCGGCGAGAACAGCGAGGACGCCTTCCACTTCGTCCTGACGCGGGAGGAATTCCTCGACCTCTTCCTCGAAGACCTCGAACTGCCCGACCTCGCCAAACGCCGTCTTGCCATCGTCGAGACGGAAGGGCTGCGCCGGGCCGGCTACACCGTGTCGGGCTCGCCGGCCAACCTCGCCTTGTCGCGCACGCTGCGCAACTCGATGTCCCGGCGTATCGCCCTCAAGCGGCCGAAGCTCGAGGAGGTGGCCGCACTCGAAGCCGAGATCGCCGCGGCCGAGGCCGCGAACGATCCGCGCCTGCCCGACCTGCAGCTCAAGCTGCTCGGCTTGCGCGAGCGCGCCAAGCGCATTCCCTACGTCGATCCGATCGACCTGCGCTTCCGCCGCTTCGAGCCCTATCCGAAGCCGATTGCCCAGGCCGTGATGTTCTGCCTGATGGACGTCTCGGGCTCGATGACCGAGCACATGAAGGATCTGGCCAAGCGCTTCTACATCCTGCTGCACATCTTCCTGACGCGCCGCTACAAGCACGTCGAGATCGTCTTCATCCGCCACACCGACAAGGCGACGGAGGTGGACGAGGAGACCTTCTTCGGCTCCCGCGAGACCGGCGGCACGCTGGTGTCCTCGGCGCTGATCGAGATGAAGCGCATCGTCACCGAACGCTACTCGCCGGACGACTGGAACATCTACGCGGCGCAGGCCTCGGACGGTGACAACGTCTCCTCCGACGGGCCGACGTCGACCGAGTTGCTGCGCGCGCACATCCTGCCGGCCTGCCAGCACTTCGCCTATCTCGAAGTCGGCGACGAGAACGGCCCGCGCGCCGGTTTCGTCGAGCACCGCACCACCCTGTGGCGGACCTACGAGGCGCTGGCCAAGGCCGGCGAACCGCTGGCCATGCGCAAGGTGAACCACCGCCGCGACATCTACCCCGTGTTCCGCGAGCTGTTCGGCCGCAAGGACGCGCGGGCGGAGGCGTAGCGAATGGCCTCCCCGGGATGGGAGGAGAGATAGCGTCGAAGAGAAGGGCCGACATGGTCGCGAGCCTGAGCCGCACGAAGTCCACCGCCCCGAAGCCCGGCGAGTTGCTGTTCTCCGGCAATGATTGGGACTTCGAGACGATCCGGCGCATCCACGACGCCTGCGAAGCCGTGGCCGGGCCGGAACTCGGCCTGTCCTGGTACCCGAACCAGATCGAGATCATCACCGCCGAGCAGATGCTCGACGCCTATGCCTCGATCGGCATGCCGCTGTTCTACAAGCACTGGTCCTTCGGCAAGCACTTCGCGCAGCAGGAGGCGAGCTACCGCCGCGGCCTGATGGGACTGGCCTACGAGATCGTCATCAACTCCGATCCGTGCATCTCCTACGTCATGGAGGAGAACACGGCGACGATGCAGACGCTGGTGATCGCTCACGCCGCCTTTGGGCATAACCACTTCTTCAAGAACAACTATTTGTTCCGGCAGTGGACGGACGCGGAGGGCATCCTCGACTATCTCGACTTCGCCAAGAGCTACATCGCCCGCTGCGAGGAGCGCTACGGGCATCAGGCGGTCGAGCACGTCCTCGACGCCGCCCACGCCCTGATGAGCCAGGGTGTCCACCGCTACCCGCGCAAGAAGCGGCCGGATCTGGCGAGCGAGCAGCGGCGCGAGCGTGAGCGCGAGGAGCACGGCGAGCAGATCTACAACGACCTCTGGCGGACGCTTCCGACCAAGGCCGGCGGTCAGAAGGGCGATCCGGCGCTGGAGCGGCGCCGGGCGCTGCTCGAACTGCCGCAGGAGAACATCCTCTACTTCCTGGAGAAGGTGGCCCCGCGCCTGCGGCCCTGGCAGCGCGAGATCCTGCGGATCGTCCGGCTCGTGGCGCAGTACTTCTACCCGCAGCGCCAGACCAAGGTGATGAACGAGGGCTGCGCCACCTATTGCCACTACCGGATCATGAACGCGCTCTCGCAGAAGGGGCAGCTCAGCGAGGCGGCCTATCTCGAGTTCCTGACCTCGCACACCAATGTCATCCGCCAGCCGAATTTCGACGACCGCTCGTTTGGCGGCCACAACCCCTACGCGCTCGGCTTTGCCATGATGCAGGACATCGCCCGCATCGTGGAGCAGCCGAGCCAAGAGGATCGCGAGTGGTTCCCCGACATCGCCGGCCGCGGTGACGCCATGGGCGTGCTGCGCGATTGCTGGGAAAATTACCGCGATGAGAGCTTCATCGCCCAGTTCCTCTCGCCCAAGCTGATGCGCGACATGCGCCTGTTCCACGTGGTGGACGATCCCGACGAGCCGGAGATGCGGGTCGAAGCGATCCACGACGAGCGCGGCTACCGCAAGATGCGCCGCTCCTTCGCCCGGCAATACGACGTGGCGTGGCTCGATCCCGATATCGAGGTAGTGGACGTCGACCTTGAAGGCGACCGCCGTCTCATCCTCCACCACAAGGCGCTCAACCGCATCACCCTGCAGCGGGAGGACGCCCGGCGGGTGCTCCAGCACCTCGCCGACCTGTGGGGCTACGATGCGGTGCTCAAGGAGGTCGATCCGGCCACAGGCGCGGTGCTGGTCGAGCACTCCGCGAGCGCCCGGCCGATCTTTTTCTGACTTTTTCGCGGGTTCCGCCGTCCTTGCGAGGCGAAGCCGTGGCAATCCAGGGCGCGACAGTTCCGGAGATGTCGGCGCCCTGAATCGCTTCGCTTGCGCTCGCGATGACGGAGGAAAAGAACCGAAGCGACCGGAAGCCGTCAGAGCGACAGGATCGCGGCCCCCGCGTCGCGCTCTCGTTCGATGAAGCGCACGCGGCCCCCCTCCAGCACGGCGCCGCCGCCCGCGATCAGGGCGAGGGCGGCCGGGTAGAGCCGGTGCTCCTGCACGATCACCCGGGCAGCCAGGGTGTCAGCGTCATCGTCCGGCAGCACCGGCACGGCGGCCTGCGCCACGATCGGCCCGGCATCGAGTTCCGGCACGACGTAGTGCACGGTGCAACCGTGCAGGCGGACCCCCGCTTCCAGGGCGCGTTCGTGGGTGTGGGTACCCTTGAACAGCGGCAGCAGCGAGGGGTGGATGTTGATCATCCGGCCCGCCCAGGCCTCGACGAAAGCGTCGGTGAGGATGCGCATGAAGCCGGCGAGCACGATCAGCTCGATGCCCGCTCCCTCCAGCTCCGCCTGAAGCGCGGCGTCGAAGCCGGCGCGATCGGAAAATGCCTTGTGGTCGATGGCGCGGGCTGGGATGCCCGCCGCCCGCGCGCGGTTGAGGCCGGCGGCGTCGGGACGGTTCGAGAGCACGAGCACGATTTCGGCCGGATAGTCCGGCGCGCGCGCTGCCTCGATCAGCGAAACCATGTTCGAGCCGCGGCCCGAGATCAGGATCGCGACGCGCTTTTTTCGGGTCGAAGCGCTCACAGGGCCAACTGCCCCGTGAACGTCACCGGCTCCGCTCCCCGCTCGGTGATGTGACCGAGCCGCACCGGCGCCTCGCCGGCTTCGGTCAGCGCGTCGGCCACGGCGTCGGCCGCGTCGGCGGCGGCGACCACCACCATGCCGATGCCGCAGTTGAAGGTGCGCAGCATCTCCGCTTCCGCGACGCCGCCCTCGCGCGCCAGCCAGCCGAAGACCGGCGGCACGGGAACCGCCGATAGGTCGATGTCGATGCCGACGCCGTCGGGCAGGACGCGGGGCAGGTTATCGGGGAAGCCGCCGCCGGTGATGTGGGCGAGCGCCTTGATGCCGCCGGCCCGCTTCAGGGCGGCGAGCAGCGGCTTCACGTAGATCCGGGTCGGCTCCAGCAGCGCCTCGCCCAAGGTCCGGCCCGGCGCGAACGGCGCGTCGGCGTCGTAGCCGAGCCCGGTCTTGGCCACGATCCGCCGCACCAGCGAGAAGCCGTTCGAGTGGACGCCCGAGGAGGGCAGGCCGAGCACGACGTCGCCGGGTAGGATGCCGGGGCGCGGCAGCAGTGTGCCGCGCTCGGCCGCGCCCACCGAGAAGCCGGCGAGATCGTAGTCGGACCCGTCGTAGAGGCCCGGCATCTCGGCGGTCTCGCCGCCGATCAGGGCGCAGCCCGCCTGCCGGCAGCCCTCGGCGATGCCGCGCACGATGTCGGCGCCGACCCCCGGCACGAGCTTGCCGGTGGCGTAGTAGTCGAGGAAGAACAGCGGCTCGGCGCCCTGGACGATGATGTCGTTGACGCACATCGCCACGAGGTCGATGCCGATCGTGTGGTGGCGGCCTGTCTCGATGGCGATCTTCACCTTGGTGCCGACGCCATCGTTGGCGGCGACCAGGATCGCGTCCTTGAAGCCCGCCGCCTTGAGGTCGAACAGCCCGCCGAATCCGCCGATCTCGGCATCCGCGCCCGGCCGGCGCGTGGCGCGCACCAGCGGCTTGATCGTCTCGACGAGCGCGTTGCCCGCGTCAATGTCGACGCCGGCCTGCGCGTAGGTGAGCCCGTTTCCGTTCTGCGCCGTCATCGCCGCCCCGTCGTCCGGTAATCGCTGGTCATGCCAAAACCCGCTGCCACATCGCGGCGCGATTGGCCACCGTCACCGGCGCGGAGTGGCATGTTCGGGCACAGCATCATTCTCCACCGCGGGCGAAAAGCGCCTCGAACAGGCTTGCAGAACGGTCCAGCCCCTCCGACGTGAGCTGGACCGACCGCGCCGTGTTGACGGGATCGAAGATCAGGCCCTTGGCGTGGAGGCGGCCGAGCGCGTCCCAGGAATGCTCCTTCCAGGCCCGGCCGCCGTCATGCAGCGTGAGCCGAAGCAGGGCCAGAACCGCGGCGTCGATCCGGTCGGTATCCTCGGTGTCCATGGCATCAAGTCTCCATCGAGGTCGGTCGGCTATCGAACGCCCGCGCGCCGCGCGCGGCAAGGCCCGCCTTGACCGGACGTGCCCCGCTTCCCACTGTCCGCGCCGAACGAAGTCACAGGGGACGACATCTCGATGCGTGGGCGGGCAATCATCGGGCTGTCGATCTTCGCGGTTCTCATCTTCCTGCTCTACGAGCTACGCGAGGTGATGCTGCCCTTCGTGGCGGGGCTGGCGCTCGCCTACCTGCTCGATCCGCTCGCCGACCGGCTGGAGCGGCTCGGCCTCGGTCGGCTCGCCGCGACGCTGCTGATCCTGTCGGGCTTCGTGGTCGGGTTCGTGGTGCTGCTCATCATCGTGGTGCCGCTGGCCGCCGGGCAGATCGCTTCGCTCGTCAATTCTCTGCCGAACATGGTCGGGCGCCTGCAGAGCATCCTCGTGGAGCGGGCAGGGCCGCTGCTCCAGCGCGTCGGCGGCACGGAGGTCGTCAACGAGCTGCAATCCTCCGTCGGGACGCTGGTGGGGCAGGGCGGGGCGTGGTTCCTGGCCTTCCTCAAGTCGCTCTGGACCGGCAGTCAGGCGCTCGTCTCCATCGCCTCGCTGCTCGTCGTCACGCCGGTCGTCGCCTTCTACGTGCTGCACGACTGGGACCGGATGATCGCCACCCTCGACGGCTGGGTGCCCCCGCGCCACCGCCCGACGGCGCGCCGGCTCGCAGGCGAGATCGACGGGGCGGTGACCGGCTTCGTGCGCGGGCAGAGCCTCGTCTGCCTGATCCTCGGCTCGTTCTACGCGGTCGGCCTGTTCTTCGTCGGGCTGAACTTCGGCGTGCTGATCGGGATGATCTCAGGGTTTCTCACCTTCATCCCCTATGTCGGCACGCTCACCGGCTTCATGCTCTCCGTCGGCGTCGCCCTGGTGCAGTGGTGGCCCTCGGGCGACTGGCTGCATATCGGCCTCACCGTCGGCGTGTTCCTCGTCGGGCAATTCCTCGAAGGCAACGTGATCTCGCCCAAGCTCGTGGGCGATTCGGTCGGCCTCCACCCGGTCTGGCTGATGTTCGCGCTGCTGGCCTTCGGCTCGCTGTTCGGCTTCCTCGGGCTGCTGCTCGCCGTTCCGGTCGCCGCCTCCATCGGCGTCGTCGTGCGCTTCGGCATCGAGCGGTATCTCGAGAGCCGGCTCTATCGCGGCGAGGAGCCTGTGCTGATCATGGACCGGGACAAGTAAGCCCTGTCCCGCTCCGACCCGAACCGTTTTCAAGGCGGGAGCCAACCATGCGCCCTGAATTGGCAGATCCGTTTCCCGACGCGCTGCGCCTGAGGCGCGCGATCCGTGCCGCAGGCGATCTCTACGCCCGGCACGAGGCGGGGCAGCCGACTCGCGAGGCGTTGGAGGCCTTCTCCCGGATCGTGGGCGTGACAGTCGACGCCGCCGATCTCGACGGGGCCTTCGGATCGGTCGATCCGGACACCTTCGCCAAGCGGCCCATGCTTTCGCCCGACCGCGTTTGCGGCGACCTCGACCGGGACGAAATGGTGGAACTCGTCGAGCGGATCATGACGGCGGAGGGTGGGGAGTTCGAGCTGGAATACTGGATCGCCTGCGTCGCCCGCAGCAGCGGCAATCCCGACATCGCCGCGCTCATCTTCTCTCGGGCAGGCGAATCGGCCGGCGCGGCCGTGATCGTCACCCAGGCGATCCGAGAGGCGGGAGCAGCCGTCATCGCGCTCCCGCCCCCGCGCGGCTGAGGCGCGGTTCCCCATCGATCCGCAAGGACGCGGCCGTGCCTCCCCGTGTATGCTGGCCCCCATGCGCGACAACGCCCCCCCGAAGCAGCTCGCCTTCGACCTACCGCTCGACCCGCGCTACGGCGCCGAGGATTTTCTGGTCAGCCCCTCGAATGAGGAGGCCTATGGCCTGATCGAGGCATGGCCGGACTGGCCGGACACCGTGTTCCTGCTGCGCGGCCCGCCCGGCAGCGGCAAGAGCCATCTCGCCTCGATCTGGGCGACGCGGGCACAGGCCTGGACCGTCACCGCTGCGGATGTCTCGATGGAGCGAGTCTCTCATCTCATCTCCAACGGCGCCCTCGTGATCGAGGATGTAGACCGTGAGACCGGCCGCGACGAGGCGGCCCTGTTCCACCTGCTCAACCTCGCGCGCGAACGGCGCTTTCCGGTGCTGCTCACGGCCTGCGGCTCGGTGGACGGCTTCGGCCTGCGGGTTGCCGACCTGCGCTCGCGGCTGCGGCTCGCGCCCGGCGCCGAGATCGGCCCGCCCGACGACGCGCTGCTGAAGGCGGTGATCGTCAAGCTGTTCGCCGACCGGCAACTCGGGATCGACACCTCCGTGGTCGATGCCCTGGCCCTGCGCATCGACCGCTCGCTGGCCCGCGTCCGCGAAGTCGTGGCCGAGCTCGACCGCGATGCGCTCGGCCGCCGCCGCCGCATCACCCGTCCGTTGGCGCTCGCCGTCCTCGACCGGATGGAGGCCGCCGGGGGCGGTGGGGCGTCCGACGAGGAGGCGGAGGAGGACAGAGACGAGGCGGGCGAGGCCGGCACCGATACGGGAGCGTCGTGAACCGCCGGCCGTTGTCATGAAACCGTCAAACCAGGTCCGGTTGCCCCGTGCTAGAGCGCTTGCCGATGAAGCGGATGCCGGTTCATTGAAAGAATGCGCGTCACCACGAGAACCTTGAGCCGGGCCGGATCGAAGCCGAAGGGAGCCAGCGCGTTGTCGGAAGTGGAGTCGGATGTCGTCGCCCGGGATGCGGAGACGACGGAGGCCGAAGAGACGAGTCTCGCCACCGAACGGGGCGTGCGCAGCGAATCCGCCCGCGCCCGCACCGCCCGCGCCGCCCGCATCCTCGCCGCGGAGAAGGCCGCGGAGAAGCCGGCCGAGCCCGATGCGGAGCGGGAGGGCGCCGCGGCCGAGGCCGCCCGCGAGCCTGTGCTGGAGGCCGGCCGCTCGCTGCGCCACTCGCCCGAGCGCTTCGTGAACCGTGAATTGTCCTGGCTCCAGTTCAACCGCCGGGTGCTGGAGGAATCCGCCAACCCGAACCACCCGCTGCTGGAGCAGCTCCGCTTCCTCTCGATCTCGGCCAACAACCTCGACGAATTCTTCATGGTGCGCGTGGCCGGCCTGCACGATCAGGTCCGCGCCGGCCTCGTCGTACCCTCGCAGGACGGCCTGACCCCCTCGGAGCAATTGTCGCGCATCGGCAACGAGGTCTCTCGGCTGGCCCTCGACCAGCAGGAGCGCTGGCGGGCGCTGCGGGAGGAGCTGAACGCCAACGGCATCCACCTCGCCGAGCCGTCCGAACTCTCGGACGAGCATCTCGCCTGGCTCGACGATTACTTCCTGTCCTACATCTTCCCGGTGCTGACGCCCCTCGCCATCGACCCGGCGCACCCCTTCCCGTTCATCCCCAATCTCGGCTTCACCGTCGCGCTGATGATGGTGCGGCCCCGCGACGGGCGCACCCTGCGCGCGCTGATCCGCCTGCCCTCCCTGCTCGACCGCTTCGTGCGCCTGCCCGACGTGGCCGGCGACGGCACCGCCCGCTTCATCGCCATCGAGCAGGTGATCGCGAAATACGCGAGCCGGCTCTTCCCCGGCTACTCGCTCAAAGGTCAGGGCGCCTTCCGCGTCGTGCGCGATTCCGATCTGGAGATCGAGGAAGAGGCGGAAGACCTCGTCCTGCACTTCGAATCGGCGATCAAGCGCCGCCGCCGCGGCGTCGTCATCCGCCTCGAGATCGAGGCGGGCATGACGGAGGAGCTGCGCGCCTTCGTCGCCGACGAGCTGGAGATCGCGCCCGATTCGATCTTCGTGGTCGAGGGCATGCTGGCGCTCAACGAGCTGTCGCAGATCGTCGGGATCGACCGGCCCGACCTCAAGTTCAAGCCCTACAATCCGCGCTTCCCCGAGCGCATCCGCGAGTCGGGCGGCGACGTCTTCGCCGCGATCCGGCAGAAGGACTTCATCGTCCACCACCCCTACGAGTCGTTCGACTCGGTGGTGCAGTTTCTGGCGCAGGCCGCCCGCGACCCGAACGTGGTGGCGATCAAGCAGACGCTCTACCGCACCTCCTCCAACTCGCCGATCGTCGCCGCGCTGGCCGAGGCCGCGGAGGCCGGCAAGTCGGTCACCGCGCTGGTCGAGCTGAAGGCCCGCTTCGACGAGGAGGCCAACATCCGCTGGGCGCGCAACCTCGAGAAGGCGGGCGCGCAGGTGGTGTTCGGCTTCGTCGAGCTGAAGACCCACGCCAAGCTGTCGATGGTGGTGCGCCGCGAGGGCGACCGACTCGTCACCTACTGCCATGTCGGCACCGGCAACTATCACCCGATCACCGCGCGCATCTACACGGACCTGTCCTTCTTCACCGCCGACCCGGCCATCGCCCGGGACGTCTCGCGCATCTTCAACTTCATCACCGGCTATGCCGAGCCGGCGGAATTGGAGCGCATGGCGGTCTCCCCGCTGACCCTGAAGCCGCGCCTCTTGCAGCATATCGAGGAGGAGATCGCCCACGCCCGGTCCGGGCGCCCGGCGGCGATCTGGATCAAGTGCAACTCGCTGGTCGATCCCCAGATCATCGATGCGCTCTACGACGCGAGCCAGGAGGGCGTGCAGATCGACTGCATCGTGCGCGGCATCTGCTGCCTGCGGCCGGGCATTCCGGGCCTGTCCGACACGATCCGGGTCAAATCGATCGTCGGACGCTTCCTCGAACACGAGCGCGTCTACGCCTTCGGCAACGGCGCTGGGCTGCCGCACCCGAAGGCCACCGTCTACATCTCCTCGGCCGACCTGATGCAGCGCAACCTCGATCGGCGCGTCGAGGCACTGCTTCCGATCACCAACGCGACTGTGCATCAGCAGGTGCTCGACCAGATCATGCTGGCCAACCTTCTCGACAACCGGCAGAGCTGGCGTGTACTGGCGTCAGGTGCCAGTGAGCGGATCAGCCCCGCGGAGGGGGAGGAACCGTTCAACGCGCACAAGTATTTCATGACGAATCCGAGCCTGTCCGGGCGCGGCAAGTCGTCGAAGAAATCGAGTCCGCGGGCGCTCAGCCGCCGCGCCCAGCGGTCCTGACCACGGCTTGCGCCGGGCCGGTATCCGGCCCGGTCCTATCGTGAGTGTTCGGCCGGTTTCCGGCCCGGCACCATCGTGCTCTCATCCGGGAGCACCTCCCTGAGAGGGGCTGCATGGGTCCGACTCGTCCTCACCTGACGCTCGCCCACTCTGCCGAATCGCCGGCTCCGATGATGACTGGCATGACGTTCGAACCTGTCGCGATCATCGATATCGGCTCGAACTCGGTGCGGCTCGTCGCCTATGACGGGCTCCAGCGCGCCTCGACGCCGCTCTACAACGAGAAGGTTCTGTGCGGTCTCGGCCGCAGCGTCTTCTCCACCGGCCGCCTCAACGAGGATTCGGTGCAACGGGCGCTCACCGCGCTCCGCCGCTTCCGCGTCCTGTGCGACACGATGCGGGTCTCACGCATCTTCGTCCTGGCCACTGCCGCCGCGCGGGATGCCGCCAACGGCCCGGCCTTCCTGGAGGCGGCGCGCGAGGCGCTCGGCCAGGAGATCCAGCTCCTGTCCGGCCGGCGCGAGGCGGAACTGTCGGCGCTCGGCGTCGTCTCCGGCTTCTACGCCCCCGACGGTGTGGTCGGCGATCTCGGCGGCGGATCGCTGGAACTGGTCGATGTCCGGGGCACTACGGTGGGCCAGGGCGTGACCATGCCGCTTGGCGGGCTGGCGCTTCAGGATCTCTCGGAAGGCTCACTCAAGAAAGCGCGCAAGCTCGCCCGGGACCATCTGAAGAAGGCCGAGCCGCAACTCGATACCCTGCGCGGCCGCACCTTCTACGCGGTCGGCGGCACATGGCGGGCGCTCGCCCGTCTGCATCAAGCGGCCCGCGACTATCCGCTTCACGTTATGCACGGCTACGCGGTCGAGCCTTCGGACGAGTTGAGCTTCCTCGAAATGGTCGAGGCGAGCGACGCCGCCATCCTGCAGGAGGTCGAGACGATCTCCGAGGCGCGCCGGCCGCTGCTCGCCTTCGGTGCCGTGGTGCTCGAAGAGATCATCCGGCTGGGCCGGCCCCGCGAGATCGCAATCTCCGCCTTTGGCGTGCGCGAGGGGCTGCTGTTCGAACAGCTCGACCGCGAGACGCGCCTCACCGACCCGCTGATCGCGTCGGCTCAGGAGTTGAACCTGCAGCGCGCCCGCTCCCCCGGCCACGGTGAGGAATTGCGCGACTGGACCGACCATTTCATTACCACCCTCGACGGTCCGGAGACCGCGGGCGAGCGCCGCCTGCGCCACGCCGCCTGCCTGCTCTCGGACATCGGCTGGCGAGCCCACCCCGATTACCGCGGGGAGCAGAGCCTCAACGTGCTCGCCAACGCCGCCTTCGCCGGCATCGACCATCCCGGCCGCGCCTACCTCGCGCTGTCGGGCTATTTCCGCCACGAGGGCATCGCGCCGGAAAAGGCGAGCCCGACCCTGCGCATGCTCGCCGGCCCGCGTCTGTTCGACCGCGCCCGCCTCGTCGGCGCACTGATGCGCGTTGCTTTCCCGGTCTCGGCCGGCATGGCCGGGCCGCTCAAGCGGATGCCGGTGACGGTGGAAGACGGCAAGGTGGTGCTGCGCCTGCCCGCCGACTGGGCCGACCTCAACGGCGAGCGGCTGCTGAGCCGCGTGCGCGGGCTGGGCCGCGTCGTCAGCCTCGACGGACGGGTCGAGGTCGCCTGAGTTCTTGTGAGATCCCGGCGAAGAGACCGGCTCCAAACGGTTTCCCAGCCTTCGCCTCGTCCTCAGGGGCGTCCTCGGGAGAGGATCGACGAGGTCGGCCAGCGCGCCGCGTTCCAGCAACGTGTTCGCTGTCGACCTCGTATATCCGTTCAGGCGTCTCGCTCCGATTTCGGTTGCCTCCGACCGGGCTGCACCCTGAGCTTCATCGGTGGGATCGCGCGACGCCGGAGGACGCCGGACGCAATCGAAGCCTTTTCAGCCCGACAGGCGGGTGTGGGCGATCGCGATCTCGCGCTCGGCATCGGCCGTCAGATAAGCGAGGCGTGCCCCGTCGAGATTGGCGTCCGCGAGGCGCTGGCGCAGGTCGGCCTCGTACTTCTTCTCCTCGGCGCGACGCGGCGGCGGCAGCAGGCGCAGCAGCATCGGGCTGGCGATCTCGCTGCGAACGAGGCCGCGGTGGTTGGCCAGCCGCCGCAGGCTGTTGGCGAGGTCTTCCAGCTTGGATTCCGGCAGGTACTGGCGAGCGGAAACGCGGGCTCTACCGGATTGAGACATGGTGCAACCTTTCTGAGACAACGCGCAGAATGGTTGCATGGGTCTGGTTGGTTTTCCCTTGCGAAAGACCGTTAACGGCGCTTGCGCCATCCTTGGGAATACCGTTCCCGATCCGGGCTGGAGCCCGGATCGGAGAGGCGGGGAATCGGGTGGGCCATGCGCCGAAATCGCGGTTCCTGTTCCCCGCGCTTCCGACACACCTGCAGCCGCTCGGCCCACTGAGCGTCACAGGAACGGCACAGAGAACTGGTCCGCACCGCCCCGTCACTGCCGGCCCCGCCGCCACGCAGGCCCGAGAGGGCTCGCGAAACCATCAGGCGCATCGGCCGCGGGGAGGGCCGATGTAGAGGTCCGCGTCGCCGCGGGCAACCGCGCCCTGACGCCGCTGCCCTTCCGGCGATGCAAGGCCGCAAGGCCGACGTGTCGCTTACCGCAGCGAGCCGCAGAAACGCTGGATACGCCGGCAGGCCTCCTCAAGCGTCGTGTTGGAGGTCGCGTAGGAGATGCGCAGGTTCGGGCCGAGGCCGAAGGCCGAGCCGTGGACCGCCGCCACGCCCTCGGCCTGGAGCAGTTCGGTGACGAAATCCTCGTCCGTGGCGATGGTCTTGCCGGTCTCGGTGGTCTTGCCGATCAGATCGGCGCAGGACGGATAGACGTAGAACGCGCCCTCCGGCACCGGGCATTTGAGGCCGTTCGACTGGTTCAGCATCGAGACCACGAGGTCGCGCCGCTCCTGGAACGCCGCCTTGAAGCGGGCGAGGTGCTCCTGCGTGCCGTCGAGCGCGGCCACCGCCGCCCATTGCGAGATCGAGGAGGCGCCCGAAGTCTGTTGGCCCTGGACGAAGTCCATCGCCTTGATGAGCGGCTCGGGACCCGCGGCGTAGCCGATGCGCCAGCCGGTCATGGCGTAGGCCTTCGAGACGCCGTTCATGGTGAGCGTGCGCTCGTAGAGGCCGGGCTCGACCTGAGCCGGGGTGACGAACTCGAAATCGCCGTAGGTCAGGTGCTCGTACATGTCGTCGGTGAGCACCCAGACCTGCGGATGGCGCATCAGCACGTCGGTGATCTTCTTCATCTCGTCGCGCGTGTAGGCGGCGCCCGAGGGGTTCGACGGCGAGTTGAGGATGATCCACTTGGTCTTGGACGTGATGACCCGCTCCAGCTCCTCCGGCTGAAGCTTGAAGTCGTGCGCCATGTCGGTGTCGGCGAAGACCGGCGTGCCACCGCACAGGATCACCATCTCCGGGTAGGAGACCCAGTAGGGGCGGGGGATCACCACCTCGTCGCCGGGGTTCAGGGTCGCCAGCAGCGCGTTGTAGATGACGTGCTTGCCGCCGGTGCCGACGATGGTCTGCGAGACCTTGTAGTCGAGCCCGTTCTCGCGCTTGAACTTCTTGACGATCGCCTCGCGCAGCGGGTTGATGCCGGAAACCGGCGGGTACTTGGTCTCGCCGCGCCGGATCGCATCGATCGCCGCCTCCTTGATGTGGTCGGGCGTATCGAAATCCGGCTCGCCGACCGAGAGGCTGATGACGTCGACGCCGGAGGCTTTCAGCTCACGCGCCTTCTGGGTCATCGCGATGGTCGCGGACGGCTTCACCCGCGAGAGGGCGTCGGCGAGAAAGCCCATGGCAGATCTCCGAAAGGTCTTCGAGTGTCGGTGGGCCCGAAAGACGTTTCCGGGCATCGGGGTCCTCGTAATCATGCGCTGCGGCACGGGCAAGCGCCGCGGCTCAAGCAAGCGCCGCGGCTCAGGCAAGCGCCGCGGCTCAGGCAGGCGCAGCGAGCGGGAGTCTGCCTCCCGGCTCCGGCTCTGAACCGTCCGCTGCATCGACCCTTGGCCGGTGGCCGGGCGGTCTGCAATTTTTCTCAAGCTGGAACGAAGAGTTTTTCAGGCGTAAGCTACTGCGGTCTTCGGTTATTGTGACAGACAAGATGTGAAGTTTATTGCAGTGCGTCAGCATATCGATGCGCTGCAATGAGCATTGCATGCAGAATTCAAACGGGCCGATGGGGGCGGAGCTGATCCGCTTCTCTTGGGCCGGGCGACAATACTACAGGCGGACGCGGCAAGAGGCGGGCGGTACCGCCCGGCCGGGTCAGGCAAGCGGAGGACGGCGGCGCCTATGAAGAAGAACAAGGTCATCACGGCCGAGGAGGCGATCGCCCTCATCCGCGAGAACGACGTTCTGACGACCACGGGTTTCGTCCAGAGCTGCATCCCGGAGGCGCTGCACGCTGCCCTGGAGAAGCGCTTCGTCGAGACCGGGAGCCCACGCGGTCTCACCCTGATCATGACCGCGGGGGCGGGCGACTCGAAGGGGCTGGGCACCGGCCGCCTGCACCATGACGGGCTGCTCTCGCGGGTCATCGCCGCCAATTTCGGGCGCATGCCCAAGGTGGCGCAGGCGGCGCAGGCCAATCTGATCCGCGGCTACAACCTGCCGCAAGGGGTGATCTCGCAGCTCTACCGCGCCTGCGCTGCCGGCCAGCCGGGGCTGTTCTCGAAGGTGGGACTGAAGACCTACGTCGATCCGCGCCACGGAGGCGCCAAGGTCAACGATCTGACGACGGAAGACATCGTCAAGCTCGTCGAGGTCGATGGCGAGGAGTGGCTGTTCTACACCGCCACCAAGATCGACGTGGCCTTCATCCGCGCCACCTCTGCCGACCCGTCGGGCAACCTCTCCTTCGAGAAGGAGGCGCTGACTCTCGACTGCCTCGCCCAGGCCATGGCCGCCCGCAACAACGGAGGCATTGTCATCGCCCAGGTCGAGCGCATCGTCGATGACGGCTACTTGCTGCCCAAGGACGTGCGCG
Source organism: Methylorubrum sp. B1-46 (assembly GCF_021117295.1). NCBI lineage: Bacteria > Pseudomonadati > Pseudomonadota > Alphaproteobacteria > Hyphomicrobiales > Methylobacteriaceae > Methylorubrum > Methylorubrum sp. B1-46. The sequence goes on from NZ_CP088247.1 coordinate 2,261,798, forward strand.
TACCGGGCATCCTCGTCGACGGCGTCGTCGTGGCCGAGCCCGAGATGCACCGCATGAATTACGGCGTGATGTACGACGCCGCGCTCGCGGGCGAGATCCGCGTACCCGTCACCGGCATCAAGCGGATGCCGCTCAACGAGCGCAAGATCATCGCCCGCCGCGCCGCCTTCGAACTGCCGCCCAACGGCGTGGTCAATCTCGGAGTCGGCGCGCCCGAGGGTATCTCCTCGGTCGCCAACGAGGAGAAGATCACCCCCTACATCACGCTCACCACGGAAGCGGGCGCGGTCGGCGGGGTGCTGGCCTCGGGCTCGAGCTTCGGCGCGGCCACGAATGCCGACTGCATCATCGACCAGAACCAGATGTTCGATTTCTACGACGGCGGCGGCCTCGACATGACCTGCCTCGGCATGGCCGAGTGCGACAGCGCCGGCAACGTCAACACCTCGAAGTTCGGGGGCAAGCTCAACGGCTGCGGCGGCTTCATCAACATCTCGCAGAACGCCCGCTCGGTCGTCTTCGCCGGCACCTTCACCGCGGGCGGCCTGGAGATCGCGGTGCAGGACGGTCAGGTGAAGATCGTCCAAGAGGGCCGGGCCCGGAAGTTCGTCACCCAGGTGCAGCAGAACACCTTCTCCGGCCCCTACGCGGTCGAGCGCTCGCAGCCGGTGATCTACGTGACCGAGCGCTGCGTCTTCCAACTCACCAAGGAGGGGCTCGAACTGATCGAGGTGGCGCCCGGCATCGACATCGAGCGCGACATCCTCGCCCACATGGATTTCGCCCCCGTGGTGCGCAATCCGGTGACGATGGACGCGCGCATCTTCCGCGACGAGCCGATGGATCTGATCTCGGACCTGCTCAACCTCGACCTGAAGTCGCGGGTCAGCCTGGATGCCGAGCGCAATATCCTCTTCATCAACCTGGAAGGCTGGTACTGCCGGGTGAAGAGCGACATGGACGAATTGCGCATGACCATCGTCGAGGCCTGCCGCAAGGCCGGCCAGCGGGTCAACGCCGTGATCAACCACGACGGATTCCGGCTCAACGAGAACCTCTACGACGACTATGCCGGGATGATCCAATATCTCCAGGCCAACTACTACGCGACGACGACCCGCTATGCGACCAGCGCCTTCCTCCGCCTGAAGATGGAGGAGGCCCTGACCAAGCGCGGCGTCGCGCCCCACGTCTTCGAGCGCAAGGAGGAGGCCCAGGCCTTCCTCGGCAGCACCGAGGACAAGAAGGCGCGCAAGATGATCTCGCCGGCGGTGGCGTCGGCGGCTTGAGGACGGCGGCCCCTGGTGGCCGTACAGGCCGGCCCAGAGGCCTCCGATGTCCTCTCTGTCGCCGTGCCGGCGACAGCCGGCGCTTGATTGCTTCAGAGAAAGATCTGACCTGTCGGCCCCTGTGGTCCGGCGGGTCCTTGAGCCCCGGCCGGCCCCTGTGGACCTGCCGGTCCCTGTGCGCCGGTGGCACCCGTCGCTCCCTGGGCTCCGGTTGCGCCGACCGGCCCCTGCGGACCTGCGGGACCCTGCGCGCCGGCCGCTCCCGGTACCCCGGCAACGCCCTGGGACCCGGTCGGTCCTTGTGCTCCAGTGGCGCCCGTCGCTCCCTGTGCCCCGGCTGGTCCCTGCGGTCCGGCCAATCCTTGTGCGCCGGTCGCACCGGTCGGCCCCTGCGGCCCTGTCAATCCTGGTGCGCCGGTCGGCCCCTGCGCGCCGGCCACTCCCTGTGGCCCCGCCGGTCCCTGAACCCCTGCCAATCCCGGCGCCCCCGCCGGACCCTGTGCTCCTGTGGCTCCCTGAGCCCCTGCCGCTCCCTGCGGCCCGGCCGGACCTTGCGGGCCGACCGCCGGAACGACGCGAAACCCGTTCGGCCGCGCGGCGAAAGGATCGACCAAGCGAACCTTGAGGGTATCCTCGCGCTGCCGCCGCAGCAGCGACTTGTCTTCCTGGCCGAAATAGACGCGAAGCCCGCCGAGGCCGGCACGGTAATCGCGTTCGCCGATCCGCCCCTCGGCAAAGACCGAGATGCCGACGGGGCTCAGCAGCGGGAGCAGATACTCCGCCCCGGCGGCGACGGCATGGATCCGGTTCTCGTAGCGGTGGCCGACGCTGAAGCGGAGGTCGTCGGTCGCGTACCAGGACAGGTCGATCTGGTCGAAGAAATGCTGCGCGCGATCCCCCATCTGCCAGCCGGCGATGCCGTCCACGGTGAAGCGATCGAGGAACAGGGCGCCCTCGCCGGCGATGCGCCCCATCGTCGTGCCGACATCCTGAAGGCCGTAGCTCCGGATGGACGTGGCGTAATCGACGGAGCCGTAGAGGCCGATCAGGCCCTTGGTCGGGTCGCGCAGGAAGGCATGCCCGGCCGCTCCCAGGCCGAGGTCGCCCCCGTTCGCGATCGCCGCGAGATCCGCCTGGAAGCCGAAGGACCGCCCGATGGGAAAGGCCAGAGAGCCCGCGGCATAGGCACCGTTTCCGGCCCGGAAGCCGCCGGCGCCGCCTTCGATCGCACCGACGACGCCCGAGACGGCGCGCAGGGGCGGCAAAGGGGGAAGCGGTTCTGATATGGGCACCGGCTCGGCGATGGACGCCTTGCGCGAAGGCGACGGGCGCGAGACGGCCTGGAGATCGCGAAGCCGCCGCCGCGCCTCGACAAGCTCGGCTTTGGCTTCCTGGTTCTCACGTCTCAGCCGCTCCTGCTCGGCCTGAACCGAGCGCAGCATCTGGTAAAGTTCTTCATTCGTCGGAGCGGCCTGGACAGGCGTTGTCAGTGCAGCCGCCAGCATTCCGGTCGCGCCCGACCGGGTCCAGCGCCACAGACGCCCCGTCGATACATGGCCCCGCATGTTGCTCCTCGCTTCAGCTCTGTACAAAGGTGTCGATACGAACTTTACGTTGGAATATTTGTGCAGATAAACGGTTTTATTTGCGAAAATCGTCAGATTTTTCTGTGAGATATATTTCTATTATCAAATGGATCTCCAGTGCGGCTCGGGTCATAGGGTGAAAGATCGGGCTGTGCTGTAGCGGGATCGCAACAAATGTGAATCCGGACGTCAGATGAGACGCTTTGTGCTGTCTTTTCGACGGGAGGCCTGTTGTCCCGGCGAGGCGAGCGTCCGGAGAGCGGAAATGTCGGGCATGGCGTGCCTGCTTGATCGACCAAGCTGCGACGAGGCCGTCATACGGACGATGGCGAGCGTCGGCAGGCACGCCGCCTTGCCATCCCGTCCCGTCTCTGCTAACGCCCCGCCCATTCCACACGCGGAGCCGGCCCCATGCCTGAATGGGGCGTTTCCGGTGGCCGGCCGATTGGCCAGCTACTCCTCCGCGGCGGTATCAACCGGAGAGAACAAAAGTCATGGCCGTCGATTTCTCTATGCGCCAGCTCCTCGAGGCCGGCGCCCATTTCGGGCACCAGTCGCACCGCTGGAACCCGAAGATGCAGCCCTACATCTTCGGCACCCGTAACAACATCCACATCATCGACCTCGCCCAGACGGTGCCGGCGCTGCACGCCGCCCTCCAGGCGGTGAGCGATACCGTCGCCCGCGGCGGTCGCGTGCTGTTCGTCGGCACCAAGCGTCAGGCCGCGGATGCCATCGCCGAGGCCGCCAAGCGCTCGGCCCAGTACTACGTCAACTCCCGCTGGCTCGGCGGCATGCTGACCAACTGGAAGACCATCTCCGGCTCGATCCAGCGCCTGCGCAAGGTCGACGAGACGCTCGAAGGCGGGGCCGTCGGCCTCACCAAGAAAGAGCGCCTCATGCTGACCCGCGAGAAGGACAAGCTCGAGAAGGCGCTCGGCGGCATCAAGGACATGGGCGGCGTGCCCGACCTGCTGTTCGTGATCGACACCAACAAGGAGCAGCTCGCGATCAAGGAGGCCCAGCGCCTCGGCATCCCGGTGGCCGCCATCGTCGACACGAACTGCAACCCGGACGGTATTTCCTACATCGTCCCGGCCAACGACGACGCCGGCCGCGCCATCGCGCTGTACTGCGACCTGATCGCCCGCGCGGCGATCGAGGGCATCGGCCGCGGCCAGGGCGCGCTCGGCATCGATGTCGGCGCCTCCGAGGAGCCGACCGCTGAGGAGCTGCCGGCCAACGACGACGTGGTGGGTTCGGACTCGGTGGCCTCCGTGGCCTCCGACGCGATCGCCCCGGCCGATGTCGCCGCGCTCGCCGAGTCGACCGAGCATTTCGAGCAACTCGCCGCGCCCCGCGGCGCGCCCGACGACCTGACCAAGCTCACCGGCGTCGGCCCGCAGCTCGTGCAGAAGCTCAACGATGCCGGCGTGTGGCACTACTGGCAGATCGCCGCCATGCAGCCCGAGGACGTGGCCAAGCTCGATGCCGACCTGAAGCTCAACGGCCGGATCGACCGTGACGGCTGGATCGCGCAGTCCCGCGGCTTCGTCGAGGCTGCCGCCGCGTAAGTTGCAACGCTCGCCGCCGGGTTCTCGCCCGGCGGCCCGATCGTCATCTTTCTGCAAAGCCCGGTGCTTTCAACGAGCGCCGGGCTCATTCGCTTCAAGACCCGCAATTCCAGACCCCGAGAGGATCGCCATGGCCAACATCACCGCCGCACTCGTGAAGGAGCTTCGCGAAAAGACCGGCGCCGGCATGATGGATTGCAAGGGCGCGCTCAACGAGACCAACGGCGACCTCGAAGCGGCGGTGGACTGGCTGCGCAAGAAGGGTCTCGCCAAGGCCGCCAAGAAGGCCGGCCGCGTCGCCGCCGAGGGCCTCGTCGCCGTCGAGTCCGCCGGCCGTCACGCCGCCATCGTCGAGGTGAACTCCGAGACCGACTTCGTCGCCCGCAACGACGGCTTCCAGGCCTTCGCCCGCGAGGCCGCCAAGCTCGCGCTCAACACCGACGGCACCCTTGAGGGCCTCCAGGCCGCGACTTTCCCCGGCTCGTCCGAGACGGTGCAGGAGAAGCTCTCGAACCTGATCGCCACCATCGGCGAGAACATGACCCTGCGCCGCGTCGAGAAGCTCGAAGTGAGCAAGGGCGTGATCGCCTCCTACGTCCACGGCCAGATCAGCGAGGGCCTCGGCAAGATCGGTGTGCTCGTCGCGCTCGAATCCGAGGGTGACGTCGAGGTCCTCTCGTCGCTCGGCCGCCAGATCGCCATGCACATCGCCGCCACCAGCCCGGTGGCGCTCGACGCCTCCGGCGTCGATCAGGCCGTGGTCGAGCGCGAGTCGAACATCCTGCGCGAGAAGAACGCTGGCAAGCCGGACCACGTGATGGCCAAGATCGTCGAGAGCGGCCTGAAGAGCTACTACAAGGAGGTCACCCTCCTGGAGCAGCCCTTCGTCCACGACAGCTCCAAGACCATCACCCAGGTGCTCAAGGAAGCCGCGGGCAAGGCCGGCGGCGAGGTCGCGATCAAGGGCTTCGTCCGCTACGCGCTCGGCGAGGGCATCGAGAAGGAAGAGGGCCCGGACTTCGCCGCCGAAGTCGCGAGCATGTCGCGCTAAACACTCTCGCCGAAGGGAAGCCGGATCGGCCTGAGAGGGCGCGGTCCGGCAAGGTGTGAGAGCCGGTACACGGCGCGCATCATCACCGATCCTCACAGGTCGTCTCGAGGGGCGGCGGCAGGAATGCCGCCGCCCCTCGACGTTCGGGCTCCCGTGTTGCTAGAAGCCGCGGCGCGACCAGCCCGAGCCGACGAGGATCCGATGCCGGAGACGACGCCCTACCGCCGAGTCCTCGTGAAGCTGTCCGGCGAGGCGCTCGCCGCCCCCGACGGCTACTGGCTCCATCCGCCGATGCTCGCGGGTCTGGCCGAGGACATCGCCGCCACGGTCGCGCGCGGGGTCCAGATCGCGGTGGTGGTCGGCGGCGGCAACCTGATCCGCGGCGCGCGCATCTCTCAAGCCGGCTGGATCGACCGGGCGACCGGCGACTCGCTCGGCATGATGGCGACCGTGATGAACTCGCTGGCGATCGAGACCGCGCTCAACGCCGCGGGCGTGCAGGCGCGGACCATGTCGGCGGTGTCGATGCCGACGATCTGCGAGACCTATGCCCGCCAGCCGGCGCTGCACCACCTCGACAAGGGCCAAGTGGTCGTGCTCGCGGGCGGCACCGGCAATCCCTACTTCACCACCGATACGGCGGCGGTGCTGCGCGCGGCGGAGCTGCGCTGCGACGCCGTACTGAAGGCGACCCAGGTGGACGGCGTCTACTCGGCGGACCCGAAGCGCGATCCGGACGCCGTCCGCTACGATCGCATCACCCACGACGAGGCCATCGCCCGCGATCTCAAGGTGATGGACACCGCGGCCTTCGCGCTCGCCCGCGAGAGCCGGCTCACCATCGTGGTGGGCTCGGTGCATGCGCCCAGTTCGATCAACGCGATCCTGACGGGTGCCTCGGTCTCGACCCGCGTGGTGCCGTAGCCGGCGGGTTCCTGCCTGGAAGCCCCTCGCCCCGCGTGCGGGGAGAGGGAGCGTGAGCGACATCGGCCGGGTCGAATGACCGTTGTCGCTCACGACGGCATGAAAAAATCAGCCGGCCTTGGTCTTCTGGGCCTTCTCGCGCTCGATGCCTTCGAGGATGAGGCGCTGGGCCTCCGCCTTGTCGCCCCAGCGTACGACCTTCACCCATTTGCCGGGCTCGAGATCCTTGTAGTGCTCGAAGAAGTGCTGGATCTGGCTGACCGTGATTTCGGGCAGATCGGTGTAGTTGTCGATCCGGTTGTAGCGCTGGGTCAGCTTGCGCGAGGGCACGGCGATGATCTTCTCGTCCTCGCCGCCGTCATCCTCCATCACCAGCACGCCCACCGGGCGCACCGAGATGATCGCGCCCGGAATGATCGCGCGGGTGTTGGCCACCAGCACGTCGCAGGGATCGCCGTCGCCCGAGCGGGTGTGGGGAATGAAGCCGTAATTCCCCGGATAGAACATCGGCGTGTAGAGGAACCGGTCGACGACGAGCGTGCCGGCATCCTTGTCCATCTCGTACTTGATCGGCTCGCCGCCGAGCGGAACCTCGATGATGACGTTGACGTCTTCCGGCGGATTCTTGCCGATCGAGATGGCGTTGATATCCATGGGCCTGTGCTCTCTGAAATCCGGCCGTCGGACGCGTCGCCCCGTCCGGCGGAAGCATCGTGCGGGGGCGGCTCACGGTGCCGCACCCATCGTCCGATGTCTTAGATTGCGCAGGGGGGAAATGAAATCGGTCCTCCGGCCAAGTTGGCGCGTCCTCCGCTGTCCCGTGCTATAAATTGCCGGTCTGTCCGATGAAGCGGCGTCCCGATCTCCCTCTTTCGCGCTGCGGGGTGCGGGGGTAAGCCCTCGCGGCGGGACGGGCTCGGGTCGGCGATCAGGCGAACAGGTAGCCGATTTTCGGTAGGCCGATGCCGGAGAGGTGCTCGACCGCCTCCGGGCCGGCGACGCCGCCCAGGGATGCGTAGAAGCGGCAGGCGCGGGGATTGTCGGCCAACGCCCAGACGCCGATGCGGGTGAGGCCGCGGTCGATCAGGTCGTTGCGCACCGCCCGGAACAGGCGGGTGCCGAGCCCCAGGCCCTGGAATTCCGGGGCGATGTAGAGTTCGGTGATCTCGCCGTCGGCCCGCAGGCTGCGATCGCGCGCCCGACCGTAGGCGGCGTACCCCGCGATCTGCTCGCCGAAGGCGGCGACGACGAGACCCCGGCCGCCGATCATGCCGCGCCACGTCTCGGGCCCGCGGCGGGCGAGGAAGCGCTCCAGGGCGATCCCTGGGATGATCCCCTGATAGGCCTCGCGCCACGCGGCATCGAACACCGCCGAGAGGCCGGCGGCATCCGCAGGGCGGGCACAGCGCAGGCTCACCGTGTTCGTCGTCATTGCGGGCTCCGATTGCCAACGGGCCGCGCATGATGCTGGCAAAGGGTTGGGTTCGGCAACGGGCCGAGACGGTGCGCGTTGTCGCCCGAATCGCAGACTGTTAGAGGAACGCTCCGATAGGCCTCTCGCAGCGATCCGTGTTCAACCGCTTCCTTCCTCCCGAGACCCGATATGCGCGGCGCATGGCCCGCATCGCGAAGTTCGAGCGGCCGATCGACGGCTCCGTCTCCCGGGCGAAGGCCTGGGCGAACATGCTGCTCGTCGATCATGGGATCTTCCGCCTCGCCTATCCCAACCGGCACCGGATCGGCACCGGGCTGGTCTGGCGCTCGGCCCAGCCGACGCCGCACCAACTCGCCTGGTTCAAGCGCCAGGGCGTGCGCACGATCGTGTCGCTGCGCGGCGGGCGCGAGCACGGCTCCTGGCCGCTCCAGCGCGAGGCCTGCGAGCGGCAGGGGCTGACGCTCGTCGAGTTCGTGCTGCGCTCCCGCGAGGCGCCTTCCCGTGAGACCCTGCTCACCGCCCGCGATTTCTTCGCCGGCCTCGAATACCCGGCGGTGATGCACTGCAAGTCGGGGGCGGACCGGGCCGGGCTGGCCGCCACCCTGTTCCTGATCCTGCACGAGGGCCGGCCGGTGCGCGAGGCCCTGCGCCAGCTCTCGCCGCGCTACGGCCATTTCCGCTTCGCCAAGACCGGCATCCTCGACGCGTTCTTCGCCACCTATCTCCGCGAGGGCGAGGCGCGCGGGCAGAGTTTCCTGGAGTGGGTCGAGCATGCTTACGATCCGCAGGCCGTGACGCGGAACTTCCGCGCCGGCTTCTGGTCCGACTTCGTCGTCGACCGCCTGCTGCGGCGCGAATAGGCGCGCCGCCTTGGCCCTCCGGCTTCCGCGGCTGCTCGCCGCCGTCCCTCGATCCTGGACCGGGCGGCTTGGGCCGGACGAGCGCGGCCTGAACGGTCCCCGGATCGCGGTGATCGGCAATTGCCAGGCCAAGGGCGTGGCCGAGGCCGTGCGCATCCTCGCGCCGGGAGCGCGGGTGCGGCTGATTCCGATGAGCACCCTGGGCCGGGGGCGGCAAAGCCTCGACGCCTTCGCGGCGACGCTCAAGGCGTGCGATCACGTCTTTTCCCAGCCCTTCCCGGCGGGCTTCTTCCCTGAGGGCGGGTCGGACGCCCTGCGCGAACGGCTGCCGCGGATGCGGCTCTTCCCCTCGATCGTCTTCACCGCCTTCCATCCGGACGCGGTCTATGTCGGCGATCTCGCCTCGGTGGCGCGGGTGAAGCTGGTGCCGTCACCGCTCGGCAGCTACCATTCGGCGATCACCCTGTTCGGCTTCCTCAAGGGCTTGCCGCAGGAGCGGATCGTCGGACTGTTCCGCGAAGCCGTCTTTTCGCAGCTCGGCTATCTCGACGCCTGGGATCTCGCCGCGGCGGACCTGATCGCATCGAGCCGGGCGATCAATTTCGATCTCTCAGACGACCTGCTGCGCTGGTCGCGCGGCGGCCAGTTCATGCACAACATCAACCATCCGCGCCTGAGCGTGCTCGGCGATATCGCCGCGCGGCTGCTCCGCGAGGCCGGCATCGCGCCGCGTTCGGTCGCGGTCGAGGCCTACGCCCCGGACGCGCTGCTCGATGACGCGATCTGGCCGGTCTACCCGCCGGTGGCGATGCTCTACGGCGTGGCCGGCTCGACGGTGTTCAAGCGGCGCCAGCGCCGGGGCGCTGCCCCTGAGACGTTCGGCCTCGACGCCTTCGTCGCGGAAAGCCTCGCGATCTATCGGGCGCAGCCGCGCGAGACCCTGACCTGCCACCGGATCGAGCACTGGGCGGCCTCGCCGGAGATCCGGACCCTGTTCGAAACCGCCTGACCGCCGGTCACGGGTTCCCCAAGGGCAAGCCCTTTGGCGGGGCTCAGGGCAAGGCCCTGAAGCTACCCCTCCGCCTCGTCCTTGCCCGAGCGCTCGGCGAGGCGGGCCAGCGTCGTCATCTCGCGAAACCACGTCCGCACCGGCTTGGCCGGCGTGCCGCCCCAGCGCGAGCCCGGCGGAACGTCACGGTTGACGTTGGAAGAGCCGGCGATCTGCGAGCCCATGCCGATGCGCAGGTGGCCGACGACGCCGACCTGGCCGCCGAGCACCACATAGTCCTCCAGCGTGGTCGAGCCGGAGATGCCGACGCCGGAGACGATCACGCAGTGGCGGCCGATCACCACGTTGTGGGCGATCTGCACGAGGTTATCGATCTTGGTGCCCTCGCCGACCACCGTGTCGCGCGAGGCGCCCCGATCGATGGTGGTGTTGGCGCCGATCTCGACATCGTCCTGGATGATGACGCGACCGACCTGCGGCACCTTGAGGTGGCCACCCGCGCCCATGGCGAAGCCGAACCCGTCCTGGCCGATCCGGGCGCCGGGATGGACGATGACGCGGTTGCCGACGAGCGCGTGGGTCAGGGTCGCGCCTGCACCGATGGAACAGTCGCGGCCGACCCGCACGTTCGGCCCGATCACGGCGTTGGGGCCGAGCACCGTACCGGAGCCGATCTCGGCGCCGGGGCCGACGACGGCACCGGGATCGACGCGCACGCCGTCCTCCAGCCGCGCCTGCGGATGGACATGGGCACCGGGGGAGATTCCGCTCGCGGCAAACAGCGAGCCCGGCCGCATCGCCTCCTCGTAGAGATGGGCCAGCAGCCCGGCATAGGCCCGGTAGGGATCGCGAGTGACGAGGGCGATCGTGCCGGACGGAACGCGCGGGGCGAAGCGCGGCGAGACGAGGCAGACCAGCGCCCGCGTCGCGGCCAGGGCGTCGCCGTAGCGGGCGTTGTCCATGTAGGCGAGTTCGCTCGGCCCCGCGGTTTCGAGCGGCGCGGCCCCGGTCACCGCCTGCGCCGGGTCGGTGCCCTCGGGGAGCGGCACGCCGCAGGCTTCGGCCACGGCGCCGAGGGTCAGGCCGCCTTTCGGCGCGATGAAGACGGGTTCTGACATGCGGTTCGACGAGGCTGGCAGGGTAGGGGTCCGAGCGCCGCTATAGCGCTCTTCGCTGGAAGGGGCACCCGCCCGGAGCGGAGCGGAGGGCATGCGACAAAACGAAAGAGCCGCGCCCGACCGGTGACGGTCGGACGCGGCTCCCTCAAGCGAGCGTGTCGTGGATCAGAAGCGCGAGCCGCCGGAGAAGCGGAACGCCTGGGTTTGGTCCTTGCCGACCTTGCCCAGAGCCGTCTGGACACCCTCGTCCTTGGACAGCGCGTAGGCGTAGTCGAAGCGGATCGGGCCGAGCGGCGAGTTCCACAGGATCGAGGCACCGACCGAGGAGCGGATCGTCGCCTTGTCGCGGACGTTCACGCACTCGGGCTCGACCTTGATCGCGCTGGCGCCGAAGTTCGTGTAGTTGCAGCCCGATCCCGGCGCGAAGCCGTTGATGAAGCCGTCGCGGTTCACGTCGAAGTTGCGGCGGCCGTCATAGCCGAACAGCGTACCGGCATCGGCGAAGACCGCGCCCTTCAGGCCGAGGTCCTTGGGCAGGCCCCAGATCGGGAACTGAACTTCGACCGTGGCACCGAAGTAGGTCGTGCCGCCGATGGCGTTGGAGCGGGCATCGGCGATACCGACGTCGCGCGGGCCGAGGCCGTTCGGTGCGAAGCCGCGGACCAGCGACGGGCCGAGGAAGAACTGGTCGGTGATGCGCAGCGGCTGGTTGTCCAGCGCCGAGATGTGACCGCCCTGGAGGCGCACGAAGCCGACCACGTCCTCCCACAGTTCCTTGTAGTAGCGGGCGTCGCCCGTCACGCGGAAGAACTTGGAGTCGCCGCCGATGCCGGCGATGTCGGGCTTCAACTCGCCGTAGAAGCCGTTGGTGGGCCGCTGCAGGTTGTCGAGGGTCGAGTAGGCCAGGGTGACACCGGCCAGCGAGGTCAGCACGTTGCCCTGCTGGCCCTTGAGCGCGATCGAGGCCTCGCCGTCATAGGCGCAAGTCGGGTAAGCCGGAAGGCCGCCGACGTCACGCCCGCTCGACGGATCGATCGTTCCGGCCGGGTTGATGGCGGTGTAGCCGGGGATCGCCACCGAGCAGTCGTTATACGGACGCTTGATGGTGTTCGGAACCCGCAGCTCGGTGTTGTAGAGCGAGTAGCGGAAGGTGACGCCGAACTCCTCGGTGATCGGCAGGCCGAGGCGGAGCTGACCGCCGTAGACGGTCGTCTCGTAGCGCGACCAGCGGGTCAGGTCGGAATATTTGTAGAAGGCGTCGAAGCCGGCCGCGAGGCGGTAGCCGAGGAAGTACGGCTCGGTGAAGGAGAAGTCGATACCGCGGGCGTACTGGCCGCCCTGCACCGCGAGGCGCACGTACTGGCCGCGGCCGAGGAAGTTCGACTCGGAGACCGAGACCTCGCCGATGATGCCGTCCTGGGTGGAGTAGCCGCCCGCCACCGAGAACGAACCCGTGGGCTGATCCTCGACGTCGATGTTGACGATCACCCGGTCCGGCGCCGTGCCGGGCTCGTTGGAGAAGCGGACCTTCTTGAAGAAGCCCAGGCCGTTGAGGCGGCGCTCGGCCCGGTCGACCAGCACGCGGTTATAGGCATCGCCCTCGGTGAGATCGAGTTCGCGGCGGATGACGTAGTCGCGGGTGCGGGTGTTGCCGCGGATGTTGATGCGCTCGACGTAGACGCGCGGGCCGTCCTCGACCACGAAGCCGAGGGCCACCTGATGGGTGGCGCGGTCGCGCTGGCCGGTGGGGCGCACCTGGGCGAAGGGATAGCCCTGGCGGTTGACCTCGTTGGTGACGCCGACGAGCGTCTTCTCGACATCCTCGGCGTTGTAGACGTCGCCGACCTGGGCGCGGATCTGCCCGTCGAGCGCCTCGCGATCGATGCCGGCGATGCGCGGATCGACGGCCACGGCGCCGACGGTGTACTGCGCGCCTTCCTCGACGGTAACGGTGATGACCCAGCCGGTCTCCTCGCCGGCCTCGACGTAGCGGGCATCGGCATTCACGACGCGGAAGTCGGCGTAGCCGTTCTTGAGGTAGTAGCGGCGCACGACGTCGAGATCGGCCGAGATACGGTCGGGATCGTAGACGTCGGAGGTCTTGATGAACGAGAGGAAGTTCATCTCGGAGGAGGACATCAGACCTTTGAGGGTCCGCTCCGAGTAGACGCTGTTGCCGACGAAGTTGATGGCGCGGATACCGGTCTTGTCGCCCTCGTCGATGGTGAAGACGACGTCCGCGCGGCCGGTGGGCAGGTCGACGGTGCGGTAGCTGACCTTGGCGGTGCCGCGGCCCGAGCGCTTGTAGACATCGCGGATGCGCTCGACGTCGGCGGCGATCACCGCCGGGCTCAGGGCGCCGCGGTCCTTGGTCTCGACGACGCTCTCGAGCGTGGCCTTCTCGACCTTCTTGTTGCCCTCGAAGAAGACGCGGCCGACCACGTTGTTCTCACGCACGCGCACCACGGTGGTGCCGCCGCGGCCGGAGACCTGCACGTCGGAGAAGAGGCCGGTGGCGAGAAGATTGCGCCGCGCCTCCTCGGGCGATCCGGAGGCGGTGCCGGTGACGTAGGAGCGGATGGTGTCGGCGTCGACACGGCGGTTGCCTTCGACGACGATCTGCTGCGCCTGTGCGGCCGCGCCGCCGAGGATCACGCTGGCGGCGGTGGCGACCAGAACGATGGCACGCTCCGCCGACTTTCGCCGGCGCTTTCCCGTCATCGACATCATGTAATCGCCCGTCTCTTTTTATCTCAGCACGGGTTCGCACCCGCGGGCGGCCGCCCTTAAGGCTCGCCGCCCTCTGGTCCCGGCCACGCTTGTATCGGGATTCCCCCACGAAGCAAACGCGAGGGCCGTCCGACATACCGGGATTTTGGGGGGTCGTGGCCTTCGCGCCACTTAACGGCGAAGCGCCTTTACGAGCGATCTCAGATTAGCGTGAATAGGGCGTAAATATGATGCCGAACACGACTTTCCGGTTCGTGTTCCAATTGCGGGAAGCCGGCGTTAACCCTGAACGCGAACGGCCCAGCGGGTTCGCCGGGCCGTCGATTCGGGCAGCCGATCGCGGTGGGGAGGCCCCCGGCATCAGGTGCCGCGCTGGCTCAGCGAGGCGCCCAGGTTGAGGATGTCGTTCCAGGCCGCGAACAGCATCAGCATCAGCACGAAGGCCAACCCGATGCGGAAGCCGATCTCCTGCGCCCGCTCGCTCAAGGGGCGGCCGCGCACCGCTTCGAAGGCGTAGAACATCAGGTGTCCGCCATCGAGGAGCGGGATCGGGAACAGGTTGAGGAGGCCGATCGAGACCGAGAGCAGCGCGACCAGCCCGATCAGCCCGCCGACGCCGCCGACGCGCGCGACCTCGCCGGAGACCCGGGCGATGCCAATCGGGCCGGAGAGTTGGTCGGCGGATTCGCGGCCGGTAACGAGCTTGCCGATGTAGTCGAAGGTGCGCTCCACGACGAAGGCCGTCTCGTGGACGCCCAGTTTCAGGGATTCGAACGGGCCGTAATGCACCAGTTTGGCCGCGTCGGCCTTCGGCCCGTTGATGCCCAGGCGGCCGAAGCGGTGGCGGCCGAAGGGCGTGCGCTCCTCGATCATGTCCGGCACGGCGGTCAGCGTCTGCACCTCGCTCCCGCGATCGACGGTGATCGACAGGGAGGAGCCGGCGGCGGCCGAGACGACGCGCTGCATCTGGTTGAAGGTCTTGACCGGCTGGCCGTCGATCGAGCGGATCACGTCGCCGGGTTGGAAGCCCGCCCGCGCGGCGGCGCTGTTGGGCTGCACCGCCTCAACGCGGGCCGGCGTCTCATAGCGGCCGCTGAAATAGATCGCGCCGGCGAAGACGGCGATCGCCAGGATGAAGTTGGCGATGGGGCCGGCGGCGACGATGGCCGCGCGCTTGGCGACCGGCTGGGTCGGGAAGCTGATCGCCCGCTCGTGCGGGTCCATGCGGGCGACCGCCTCGGGATCGGGCACGCTGGCGCCGTTGGCATCGCCGACGAATTTCACGTAGCCGCCGAGCGGGATCGCGGAGAGCTTCCAGCGGGTCCCCCGCCGGTCGGTGAAGCCGACGACCTCAGGGCCGAAGCCGATGGAGAAGGCGGTGACGCCGACCCCGCACCAGCGCCCGACCAGGAAATGGCCCATCTCGTGCACGAACACGACGATCGTCAGCACGATCAGGAACGGGATCACCGCGCCGAAGAAGCCGGCGGCGTTTCCGCCCATTCCGCTCAAAAATTCCATGGCCATCATCCTTCAGGCCGCGATACGCGTTGGGAGATCCGTGCACGTGGAGCGCGAATCCGGTCTTGACCGTCCGCCCTGGCAGAGCGGGCCCCCAGCCGGCAAGTTGCGGATCGTCGCACGCCTCACGTTCGAGTGCGAGATGTAATCGCGCCCGCGACCGGTGCAGCCGGGCCGTCCATCCCCGACAACACTTCGTAAAGGTTAATTTCGGTCTCAGCCAGCGGCGCGGGTGGCGGGCACCGTCTCCAGGCTCCAGGCGCGCACCCGCGCGTCGATGGCCAGCGCCTCCTCGACGTCCTCCGGGGCGCGGCGGAACTCGGCGGCGAAGTGCTCGACCGCCCGCTCCACCAACTCGGCGATGCCGTAGAACGGGATCGCGCCGCGGATGAAGGCGGCGACCGCGATTTCGTTGGCGGCGTTCATCACGGTGGGTGCCGCGCCGCCTTCGGCCAGCGCCGCGCGGGCGACGCGCAGGCAGGGAAAGCGCGCCTCGTCCGCCGGCTCGAAGGTGAGGCTGCCGGTGGCGGCGAGATCGAGCGGACGGCCGCGGGCGATCTCCAGGCGGTCGCCGAGGCCGAGGCAGTGGGCGATCGGCACGCGCATGTCGGGCATGGCGAGTCCGGCGGTCACCGCGCCGTCGCGCCACGCGATCAGCCCGTGCACGATCGATTGCGGGTGGACGATCACGTCGAGCCGCTCGGCCTCGATGGCGAAGAGGTGGTGGGCCTCGATCAGCTCCAGCCCCTTGTTCATCAGCGAGGCGGAATCGATGTTGATCTTCATGCCCATCGACCAGGTCGGGTGGGCGGCGGCCTCGGCCGGGGTCGCGGCGGCGATGCGCTCGCGGGTCCAGGTGCGGAATGGGCCGCCCGAGGCGGTCAGCGTCATCTTGGCGATGTCGGACACGCGGCCGTCGCCCATGGCCTGGGCCAGCGCGTTGTGCTCGGAATCCACCGGCAGGATGCGGGCGCCGTAGCGGGTCGCATCGCGCATGAAGGCATTGCCCGCGCAGACGAGGCTCTCCTTGTTGGCCAGCGCGATGGTGCGCCCGAGCCGGAGCGCGGCGTGGGTGGGCTTGAGGCCCGCCGCCCCGCTCACCGCCGCCACCACGATGTCGGCCTTGCGGGCGACCGCCTCCAGCACCGCGCTCTCGCCGGCACCGTTCGGAATACCGGAGCCGGCCAGCGCCTCGGCCAGGGCCGGGCCGGCGCTCTCGTCGGCGAGAGCGGCGAAATCCGGCCTCAGTTCGCGGGCGAGCTTGGCGAGCGCCGCGGCGTCCCGCCCGCCGACCAGCGCCCCGGCCCGGAAGCGGCCCGCATGTTGGGACAGGAGGTCCGTGGTCGAGCGGCCGATCGAGCCGGTGGCGCCGAGGACGGTGACGGTGAGGCTCACGGGATCAATTCCGTTCAAGAGTGCCTCACAAAACTTCCGGTCGCTGACCGTTGCTCTTCCTGGCACGATGGTGCGGCGGGAGTTTTGTGAGAGACACTAGGCATTCAGGAGCCGCAGGGCGGCGAGGCACAGGCCGGCGAGGAGTGCCACGGCGAAGAAGCCGTCGAGCCGGTCCATGACGCCGCCATGGCCGGGGATCGAGCGGCCGGAATCCTTGACGCCGTAGCGGCGCTTGAGGGCGGATTCAACGAGGTCGCCGCCCATCGACAGGATCGAGGCGAGGCCGCTGAGCGCCGCGACCACGGCGGGCGAGAGGCCGGGCAGGGCGTCCCAGCCCTGCGCGCGGGCAACCAGCAGGGTCGCGGTCCCGCCGATCACGCCGGCGGCAAGCCCGCCGAGTGCGCCGGACCACGTCTTCTTCGGGCTCACGCGCGGCATCAGCTTGGGCCCGCCGATCAGGCGGCCGGTGAAGTAGGCGACGCTGTCGGTCGACCAGACCACCGCGAACATCCAGGCCGGCCCGACGATGCCGATCGCCGGATCGATCCGCAGCAGCGTCGGCACCAGGGCGACCACGGCGCCGCCGAGGAGACCCCAGATCGGCTTGCGCCGGCCCGGACCGTGGCCGAGGGCGAACAGGCCGAGGCCGCCGACGAGCAGGATGAGGAGCGGCACCCAGAGCGGTGTGCCGACCAGCACGGTCGCGAGAACGCCGACCAACGTCGCGCCGGTGAGGCCGAGAAGCGGCAGGAGCGGCTCGGAGCGGGTCATGGCGAGCCACTCGGCCGCGCCGACGATCCCGGCGATCAGCCAGATGGCGGCGAAGGCCCAGCCGCCGATCACCAGGCTGCCGAGCACCGCCGCGCCGAGCACAAGGGCCGAGGCCACGCGCAGGCCGAATTCGCGGTTGGCGAAGGGCGGGCGCCCGGCGGGCGCGGGGGGAGCTTCGTCCCGCGCCATCAGCCGGCCCCGCTGCTGAGGCCGCCGAAGCGGCGGTCGCGGCGGTGATACTCGCTGAGCGCGGCGAGGAAGGCGTCGTGGTCAAAATCCGGCCAGAAGCCGGGCTCGATCACGTACTCGGCATAGGCCGTCTGCCATGTCAGGAAGTTCGACAGCCGCTGCTCACCGGACGTGCGAATGACGAGATCCGGGTCCGGGATGCCGGCGGTGTCGAGGGCCGCCGCAACCGTCGGGAGCTCGATCTCGTCGGGCCGAAGCCGCCCCTCCGCGACGGCTGCCGCGATGCGCCGCACCGCGCGCAGGATCTCCTGGCGGCCGCCGTAATTGAAGGCCACGACGAGCGTCAGGCCGGTATTGGCACGGGTGCGCCCCTCCGCCTCGTCGAGCAGTCCGGCGATGTCCGCCGACAGGTCGGCCCGATCACCGATCACCCGGACGCGGACATTGTTGGCGTGCAGGTCGGCGAGGTCGCTGCGCACGAACAGCTTGAGCAGGCCCATCAGTTCGGAGATCTCCGAGGGCGGCCGGCGCCAGTTCTCGGAGGAGAAGCTGTAGACGGTGAGATAGTCGATGCCGAGGGTTATGGCGGAGCGCACGGCCCGGCGGACGGCCTCGACGCCGCGGCGGTGCCCCTCGAAGCGGGGCAGGCCCCGGCTCGCGGCCCAGCGGCCGTTGCCGTCCATGATGATGGCGACGTGCCGCGGCGCAGGCTGCGCCGCTCCCTCGGGGGCGGCACCCGCCGTACCCCCGATCTGCCGCGCGCCTTCCGAGCGAACCAACGCAGCCTCCCCCTCTTGGCGCACCCTTAGCGCACTTTTGGCGCACCCTGTGCCGCCTTCTCAGCGGCCCCCTTGGCCACCCCCTAGCCGTCGCGGCCCGACCGTTCGTCCCGTTCGATACAGGCCGGAGACACAGGCCGGAGGCGTCAGACCTGCATGATTTCCTTCTCCTTCGAGGCCAGCACGCCGTCGATCTCAGCGATCGCGTCGTCGGTGGCCTTCTGCACGTCCGCCGCCTGACGCTTCTCGTCGTCCTGGCTGATGGCGCCGTCCTTCTCGAGCTTCTTGAGGATGTCGAGCCCGTCGCGGCGGACGTGGCGCACGGCGACGCGGGCCTCCTCGGTGTATTTGTGGGCGACCTTGACCATTTCCTTGCGGCGCTGCTCGTTCATCTCAGGGATGCGCAGGCGGATGGTCTGGCCCTCCGTCATCGGGTTGAGGCCGAGATCGGATTCGCGGATCGCCTTCTCCACATTGGTGACCATCGAGCGGTCCCAGACCGAGATCGAGAGCAGGCGCGGCTCCGGCACGCTGACGGTGGCGACCTGGGCCATCGGCATCGACGCGCCGTAGGCCTCGACCTGGATCGGATCGAGCAGGCTCGGGGTCGCGCGGCCGGTGCGCAGCGATCCCAGATCCTTGCTCAGGGACGAGACGGCGCCCTGCATGCGGCGCTTGATGTCGCCGAGGTCGAATTCCGGTGTGGCCATGAGTTCAAAGTCCCGATGCGTTCGGGTGGCAGATCGGCGCGCTCGGGACGCGCCCGGCACGCGGTGCCGCTACATGAACGAAAAACCGGGTGGCCGCAAATGCCCGTGGGCCGCTTCCGCAACGGGGACCGGCCGCAGGCCGGCGGCCCCCTCCCGCTTCGGCCCGTCTTCCCGGCCATCTGCTCCGCGGCCGACACCTCCGTCCCACGCGGTCGAAAGGGCAGGCCTGTCTTGAAGGGCCTGTCCCGGTCTTCTGCGGAAGACCCCATGGTTCCGGCCTCCAACGCGGCGTTCCTCGGCAGACGATGTGACTTTGGATGCGGCTCCGGACACTCTCATCCAAACAAAGGCAGTTCGCGTTTTAATCCCGGTGCTGCGGCGGGTGACCATGGGTTAGCAATTTCACGGTAAAAGCTCCGCGTGGCCACCTAACATATGTAATTCAGGTCGCGTCGGGAGCTGTGTCGTGCCTGTCCGGAACTCGTCAATTCGCTCGAAGCTGATCGGGAGCTTCACCATCCTCACCCTTGTGGTGCTCGGATTGGGAGTCCTGAGCCTCGGCGGCCTGTCCCACATCAATGGACATCTTCAGACCATCGAGCGAAACTGGCTTCCCAGCGTCCGCACCGTGGGAGAGGTCGATGCGCTGACCGGCCGCTACAACACCAGCCTGCTGCGACATGTCCTGACTACGGAGGCGAAGAGCCTGGCCGCCGTCGAGAACGACGTCAATCAGCGCGGCAAGCGGCTCGATACCGCCGCCGACGCCTACGAGCCGCTCATCAACTCGCCCGAGGAGCGTAAGCTCTACGAGACGTTCCGGCAGGAATGGCGCGCTTTTACCGGCGTCAGCGAGCGGATCATGGGATTGTCGCGGCAGGGCGAGAAGACGCAGGCTCTGGCCCTGTATGAAACCGAGGCCGTGCCGCCGCGGCGGCGCGCGTCGTTGGCACTCGAAGCCTTGATCAAGCTCAACAACGACGGCGCTGCGGCGGCCGAGATCGCTTCCACCGATGCCTACGCTTCGACCAAGGTTCAGGTTCTCGGCGCGATCGCGGCCGCCATCCTGCTCTCGGTCGGCCTCGCCCTCGTCATCGTCCGCGGCGTCTCGCGCGGCATCGACTCCGTGGTGCGGCCGATGCAGGCCCTCGCGGGCGGCGACCTCAGCGTCGGCGTCGCGCATCAGGGCGAGGCGACCGAGATCGGCCGCATTGCCGATGCCGTTCAGGTCTTCAAGGACAGTCTGATCCGCGCACGTGCGCTGGAGGAAGAGAGCGCACTCGCCCGCGCCTCGGCCGAGGAGCAGCGCAAGGCCGGCATGCGGCAGATGGCCGAGCGTTTCGAGCAGGCGGTCGGCGGCATCGTCGGCATGGTCTCGGCCTCGGCCACCGAGTTGCACGCCACCGCCGAGAGCATGACGACCACGGCGTTCCAGACCGCCAACCAGTCCGGCGCGGTGGCCGCCGCGGCCGAGGAAGCCTCGGTCAACGTCAACACGGTGGCGGCCGCCTCCGAGGAACTCGGCGCTTCCGTGCAGGAGATCGGACGGCAGGTCTCGGGGTCGGCGGATCTGGCGCAGCGCGCCGCCAGCGAGGCGGATCGGACGGTCGCGCTCGTGCAGGAACTCAGCGGCGCCGTCTCGCAGATCGGTGACGTGGTGAGCTTGATCTCGAATATCGCCAGCCAGACCAACCTGCTGGCGCTGAACGCCACCATCGAGGCGGCCCGCGCCGGCGAGGCCGGCCGGGGTTTCGCCGTCGTGGCCGCGGAGGTGAAGGAGCTTGCGAGCCAGACGGCGCGGGCGACCGAGGAGATCTCGGGCCAGATCGGCCAGATCCAGGGCGCAACGCGCCAAGCCGTCGGCGCGATCGGCTCGGTCACGGAGCGGGTTCGCGAGATCAACGCCGTCACCACGGTCATCGCGGCGGCGGTCGAGCAACAAGGGGCGGCCACCCAGGAGATCGTGTCGAGCGTGGGCCAAGCCTCGGCCGGCACGACCGAGGTGACGAGCAACATGGTCGGCCTCGCCCGCGCGTCGGAGGATACGGGAGCGGCCGCCTCCCAGGTGCTGTCGTCGGCCTCCGAACTCTCGCGCCAGTCCGAGCATCTCTCGGCCGAGGTCGCGCGGTTCCTGGCCTCCGTCCGCGCGGCCTGACGACCGCGCGGCCTCCTCTCACAGGGCTTCGCCCCGCAACAGGCGCGGGGTCTCGCCCCGCAGGGCGGAGGCTTGGCCGATGAAGAAGCGCTTCAGGCCCGGCATCCGATCGACGAGGCCGAGCCCGAAATCGCGGGTGAGGCGCAGCGCCAGGCTGTCGTTGGAGAACAGGCGGTTGAGCCCGTCGGTCGCCGCCGCCATCGCCACGCTGTCGAAGCGGCGGGCCTGCTCGTAATCGCGCAGCACCGCGTCGGCGCCGGGGTCGAGGCCGAGCCGCAGGGCGCCGGTCACGGCTTCGGCGAGCGCCGCCGCCCCGGCGAGGCCGAGATTGAGCCCCTGGCCCGCGAGCGGGTGGATGACGTGGGCGGCGTCCCCGAGGAGCGCGAGGCGTGGGGCCCGGAAGCTGCGGGCGATGCCCAGATGCAGCGGATGGGCGCTCGGGCCGTGCTCCAGGGCGATGCGGCCGAGTTCGGGCCCGAACCGGCGCTCGATCTCGGCCAGCGTCTCGGTGACGTCCCCGCCGAGCAGGGCCGGCACGTCGGCGCTGCGCTCGGTCCAGACGATGGAGGAGCGGTGGCCGAGATCGCCCCCCGGCTTGAGCGGTAGGATCGCGAAGGGGCCGCTCGGCAGGAAGTGCTCGAAGGCCCGGCCCTCGTGGTCGCGGGCATGCCCGATCGTCGCGACGATGCCCGATTGCGGGTAGGACCAGCCGACCCAGCCGATCCCGGCCGCCTCGCGCAGGGCCGAGCGCGCGCCGTCGGCGGCAACCACCAGCGCCACCTCCTCCGTGCTGCCGTCGCTCAAGCTGACTCGGTTCGCGCGCGGCCCCGGCACCGCACCGCGGATTCCGGCGGTGACGAGCCGGACTCCCGCCGCGTGGGCGGCGTCGAGCAGCACGCTCACCATCGGCTCGGCCTCGACCATGTGCGCGAAGGGCTCGCCCGCGCTCTCCTTCTCGGTCCCGTCGCCGAAGGTGAGGAAGACCGGCCGCACCGGATCGCCGACGCGGCTGTCGCTGATGACGAGCCGGCGCATCGGTTCCGCCGCCGGTTCGATGCGCGGCCACAGGTCGAGTTGCTCGAACATTCGCCGCGGCCCCGCCGCGACGGCGTAGGCGCGCCCGCGATGGCGCGCGGCGCCCGCCTCCAAGCCGGGATCGCAGACCGTGACGTCGAGGGCGGGGCCATGCGTCCGCTTCAGGGCGACCGCCAGGGTGAGGCTGGCGATGCCCGCTCCGGCGACGAGCAGGTGACGGCTTCCGGGACGATGTCCGGGACGGCGATCCGTTGTGTTCATCGGCCTTCCTCTTCCTCGGCTCCGGCTCCGACGAGGCGTTTCCGAGCCTACCCCATAGACCGCGCGGCGCGCGCACGCGATCCCGTGCAGACAGCCGCAGATGTCGCTCAGGACGCGGACGCCCCGCGTGGCATCGCCGGGCGCGGCCGCTATGTGCGTCGGGCACGCCCCGCGCCGGGGCCGCTCGTCCCTCGTCGTCGTCCCGGAGTCGCAGAAGCCGCTATGTCCGAAACCCTCAGGCCCGATCCCGTTGACGCGCTTCTGGCAATCCTCGATCTGGAACGCCTGGAGACCGACCTGTTCCGCGGCATCAGCCCCCGGATCGGCTGGCCGCGGGTGTTCGGGGGGCAGGTCGTCGCCCAGGCGCTGGTCGCGGCCTCCCGCACGGTCGAGGCGTCCCGTCCGCCCCACTCGCTGCACGCCTACTTCCTCCTCGGCGGCGACCCCGCGGTGCCGATCGTCTACGAGGTCGAGCGCATCCGTGACGGCGGCAGCTTCACCACCCGTCGGGTCAAGGCGATCCAGAAGGGGCGGGCGATCTTCGCCATGTCGGTGTCGTTCCACGTCACGGAAGCGGGACACGAGCACGCCGCCGAGCGCCCCGACGTGCCGGGGCCGGACGATCTGGCGGATGCGCGGACCCTCGTGCGCGAGGGCGGCAGCATCGTGCCCGAGCCGATGCTCGCCTATTTCACGCAGGCCTGGCCGATCGAATTGCGGCCGGTCGAGACCGGGCGCTATCGCGACCGCGTGCCGAAGCCCGCCCGCTACCATGTCTGGATGCGCACGACGAAGCCTCTGCCGGACGATCCGGCGGTGCATCGGGCGGTGCTCGCCTACGCCTCGGACATGACGCTGCTCGATGCAACCCTGATCCCCCACGGCCGCACCGTGTTCGACCCGGAGATCCAGTCGGCGAGCCTCGACCACGCCCTCTGGTTCCACCGGCCGTTCCGAGCCGATTCCTGGCTGCTCTATTCGCAGGACAGTCCGAGTGCCTCGGGCGCTCTCGGTTTCGCCCGCGGCACCTTCCACGACGAGGAAGGGCACCTCATCGCCTCCGTCGCCCAGGAGGGCCTGATCCGTCGGCATCGCCCCTGAAGAGGGCAATGAGAGCGAATCTGCCGGCCCGTTAGGCTGTCTGCCCACCAAGAAGGCAGTTTTCGTGGCTGGGCTGCTCGACGCGGTGCCACGGCTCGCTCACGTTCTGGGCAGAAGGGCGAAACCGAAAATGGTTCCGCTTGGCACGGTCCTTGAATGGAGGCGCGCGGTCGCAGGGTCATCCCGATCCCTGCGGAACCGCTGGGTCTCGGCCGGTGCGCGACCGGCGGTGAGAAGGCAGAACAAAGGGGGCGTCGCCCATGAAAATCGTGATGGCGATCATCAAGCCGTTCAAGTTGGAAGAGGTCCGTGACGCCCTGACCGGGATCGGTGTCCACGGCCTGACCGTGACGGAGGTCAAGGGCTACGGCCGGCAGAAGGGCCATACCGAAATCTATCGCGGGGCCGAGTACGCCGTAAGCTTCCTCCCCAAGCTCAAGATCGAGGTGGCGGTCGCGGCCGACCTCGTGACCAACGTGATCGACACGATCGCCGGGGCCGCCCGCACCGGACAGATCGGTGACGGCAAGATCTTCGTGATGCCGCTGGAGAAAGCGGTCCGCATCCGCACCGGCGAGACCGACGTCGACGCGCTCTGAGGAGCCCGCCCCGCCTCGGTTTCCTCCCCGATATCCCGATGGCTCATCAACCGTTCCGGCGGAACGCGCCCGGCCGCGCCGCCGCCTCTCCCTCCTCAATGCGTGACGCACTGCGATCAGGAGCTTCCTGTCCATGAAACCTCGTAACCTTCTCGCGCTCGGGCTGGGAGGAGCCGCCCTCGGCCTTCTCCTCGTCGAGCCGTCGCTCGCGCAGGCGCCGACGGTCGAGCCCGCCGTCACCGCCGCTGCCCCGGTGCCCAACAAGGGCGACACCGCCTGGATGCTGCTGTCGGCGGTCCTCGTCCTGCTGATGACGGTGCCCGGCCTCGCCCTGTTCTACGGCGGCCTCGTGCGCACCAAGAACATGCTCTCGGTGCTGACCCAGGTCTTCGCGATCGCCTCGATCGTCTGCCTCCTGTGGGTCACCTACGGCTACAGCCTCGCCTTCACCAATGGCGGCGGTCTCAACGACTTCGTCGGCGGGTTTTCCAAGGCCTTCCTCAAAGGCGTCGATCCCAACTCGGTCGCGGCCACCTTCTCCAACGGCGTCGTGATCCCCGAATACGTCTACATCTGCTTCCAGATGACGTTCGCGATGATCACCCCCGGCCTCATCGTCGGCGCGTTTGCCGAGCGGATGAAGTTCTCGGCGCTGGTCGTGTTCACGATCCTCTGGGTCACGCTGATCTATTTCCCGATGGCCCACATGGTCTGGTACTGGGGCGGTCCCGATGTCTTCGCCGACGCGGCCCGCAAGCTCGCCGCCGCCGGTGGCGAGGCCAATGCTGCGGCCAAGGCCGAGTACGACGCGGTGCTGGGTGATGCCGGCATGCTGTTCAAGTGGGGCGCCCTCGACTTCGCCGGCGGAACCGTCGTGCACATCAACGCGGGCATCGCCGGCCTCGTCGGCTGCCTGATGCTCGGCAAGCGCATCGGCTACGGCCGCGACCTGCTGGCCCCGCACTCGCTGACCATGACCACGATCGGCGCCTCGCTCCTGTGGGTGGGCTGGTTCGGCTTCAATGCCGGCTCGAACCTCGAGGCCAACGGTGCCGCGGGCCTGGCGATGATCAACACCTTCGTCGCCACCGCCGCCGCCGCCGTCTCCTGGCTCTTCGTCGAGTGGGCCGCCAAGGGTCGGCCGTCGCTCCTCGGCATGCTCTCGGGTGCCATTGCCGGCCTCGTCGCCGTGACGCCGGCCGCGGGCTTTGCCGGCCCGATGGGCTCGATCGTGCTCGGTCTCGCCGCGGGTGCCGTCTGCTTCGTGATGTGCTCCACCGTGAAGAACGCGCTCGGCTACGACGACTCCCTCGACGTGTTCGGCGTGCACTGCGTCGGCGGCATCCTCGGCGCCATCGCCACCGGTATCCTGGTCTCGCCCGATCTCGGCGGCGCCGGCATCCCCGACTACACCACCAAGCCCGGTGAACTCACCGTTGGCGCCTACGACATGGTCGCCCAGGTGATCACCCAGGCGAAGGCGGTCGGCTTCACCATCCTGTGGTCGGGCATCGGCTCGGCGATCCTCTACAAGCTCGTCGATCTGACGATCGGCCTGCGCGTGACGCAGGAGGAGGAGCGCGAGGGCCTCGACATCGCCGATCACGGCGAGCGCGCCTACAACTACTGAGTGGCGGCCCGCCATCCCGGCGGGCATCCGAAAAAGGCCTCGGCGCACCGCGCCGGGGCCTTTTTCATGGGTCGATGGCTGAGTCGCGCCGAGCCTTCGTCGATTGCCGCTGCGGCTTAGGTCTTCCCAATCGTGAATCAATCGTGAGGAAAACGGGAGATTTTCGCAAGAAAGTTAAACGATCGTCGTTTCAGGGATTGTTGCCTTCGCGCAACATTTTTCGGCCGCAGATTGATGCAGGTCAAAACTGGCTAAAAATTGGGCACTTGCGCAAAACTTCATTTTGCGACGCGGCGGCGACTTCGGCACCTTGGCCGTACCGAACTTGGGGCTGACCGCAATGACAATCAAAACAATGTTTCTGGCCGCAGGCGCGGCGCTGACGACGCTGAGCGCGACCGCGCTGCCAGTTCTCGCCGCAGACATGCCCGCCGCCGCGTCGGCCCCGGTTGTCGTCGAGGAGCATTGCAAGGCCGCGATCTCGACCCCGACCTTCGGCGGTCTCATCAAGGCGAACCCGAACCCAGCCTGCTTCGTCACGGGATTGGGCGACATCTATGTCGGCGGCGCGATCACCGGCTTTGCCTATTCCCAGACCAACGCCTTCGGCATCCTCTCGCCGAGCGTCGAGCAGGATCGCTACGGCCGGGTCGACTTCACGAACCTCCAGGGCTGGATCCAGAAGGCGGATGGCCCGCTGCAGTTCTACGTGCATGCCGGCCTCTACTCGATCCCGGCGCTCGGCCTGCCGCTCTACTCCTCGTTCGAGCAGACCCAGTCGTTGTTCGGCCCGGTGCCGGTCGCCTTCGGCAAGTGGCAGATCAACGACGAGTGGTCGATCCAGGCCGGCCGGATGTTCACCAACATCGGCTCCGAGCTGTTGTTCTCCTACCAGAACCTCAACATCTCCCGCGGTCTGGTGTTCAACCAGGAGAACTTCATCAACCAGGGCGTTCAGGTGAACTACGCCAGCGGCCCGTTCGCGGCGGCGGTCTCGGTGAACGACGGCTTCTACTCGGGCGAGCTGAACTGGGTGACGGGCTTCGCCACCTACAAGCTCGACGATTCGAACACGATCGGCATCAACGGCGGCACGCATTTCAGCGACTTCGATTCCTCGACCCGCAGCCCGCGCTTCCAGTTCGCGACAATCAACTCGCTGCAAAACAGCAGCATCATCAGCGTGAACTACACCTACGCCAACGGTCCGTGGATCATCGCGCCGTACTTCCAGTACACCACCGTCGATCGCAAGGATAACTACTTCTCCCCGATCATCGGCGGCGAGACCTGGGGCGGCGCGCTGCTCGCCGGCTATGCCTTCAACGAGAATTTCGGTCTGGCCGGCCGTGTCGAGTACATCGCCCAGTCGGGGACCCGCTTCGACACCTTGAGCGCGACCAGCCTCCTGTACGGTCCGGGCAGCTCGGCCTTCTCGTTCACCATCACGCCGACCTTCACCTGGGACCGCTACTTCGTCCGCGGCGAGTTCGCGACGGTGCAGGCCTACGACGTCACCCCCGGCTTCGGCTTCGGCCGCGACGGCACCAAGCGCTCGCAGGAGCGCTACCTGGTGGAGACCGGCTTCACCTTCTGAGGGCTGCGCCGGTCCGCCGGCGAGACAGGGACATGATGTGGGAAGCCCCGGAGAAATCCGGGGCTTCCTGCTTTTCGGGGGCGGAACCGGAGACATCTCGTATTCTTCGCCCGCTACTGGGGTCGCGATTCACGTGTTGCGGAGACGCGACCGCTTTGGGGAGCGCACTTAGCCCGCCGTTAACCGACCCGCATTAGCCTTACCGGATCGTTGACACCGGACCGGTCTGCGCATGCGTTCCCTTCGCCGTTCCGCGTCGCCCTACGACACCTTCGTCGACAGCCTGCGGCCCTTCCTGGCCAAGCGGCTGACGGAGTGCGGCGGCCTGATCCTCTTCACCGGCGCGGTCGCCCTGACCGTCGCCCTGGCGACGTGGTCGATCGACGACCCGAGCCTCAACCACGCCACCGACCAGCGGGCGCACAACGTGCTCGGGCGCCCCGGCGCCGTCGTCGCCGACCTCGCCATGCAGCTCCTCGGGCTCGGCTCGATCATGCTCGCGCTGCCGCCCGTCCTCTGGGGCATGCGGCTGATGCGCGAGCGCGACTTGCCGCACGGGGGCGTGCGCATGGCCCTGTGGTTCGTCGGCGTGCTCTCCGCGAGCGCGGTCGCGAGCGCCGTGCCGGCGACCGCCCGCTGGCCGCTGCCCACCGGCATGGGCGGTGTGGCGGGCGACGCACTGCTCGCCGGCACACGGATGCTGGTCGGGCCGCTGGCGCATTTTGCCGGCTTCCTGTTCGCGGCGATCGCTATCCTCAGCCTCACCGCCGCCTGCCGCGTCACCAAGCCGGATTTCGAGGAGGAGGAGGAGGGACCCTACGGTGCCCCGCGTCCCGCGCCCCGGCCCGGCCGCGCTACGGCCCACGAAGAGCGTCACGATTCCGACGAGCCGAGCCTGGGCATCCTGTCGCTGGGGGCACTCGCCCAAGCGGTCATGCGCGGCCGCGCCTCGCTGCGCACCCGGCTCGAATCCTGGCAGGCTCCGGCCGAGGAGGGGGAGGGGCTCGCCTATGCCGGCGCCTCGCCCGCGCTCGCCGCACGCCGCGCCTTCGCCGACCCGGAGGAGGCACCCTGGGCGCCGCACGCCCGCGAGCATGCCGATGTCTCGGGCCGCCGCGAGCCGCAATTCGAACCGCAGGACGACGAAGCGGACGACGGGCCCGTCCGCGCCGTCCCGCCGCGCCCTGCGCCTATCGCCCGTGAGGCGGAGGCGGCCGCCCTCGAACCGTCCACCCGCGTCTCGCGCCCGCTGCCGCAGGCTCCGGCGGCGCGCCCGCGCCCGGCCGAGTCCCGCCCGGAAGTCGGTGAGTACCGGCTACCCGCCCTGGAGCTTCTCGCCCGCCCGCGTGAGGCGGCGCCGGGCTCCGAGGTTTCGGCGGAGGCGCTGGAGCAGAACGCCACCATGCTGGAAGCCACGCTTCAGGATTTCGGCGTGCGCGGCGACATCCTCGCAGTGCGCCCCGGCCCCGTCGTCACCCTCTACGAGCTGGAGCCGGCGCCCGGCACCAAGTCCAGCCGCGTCATCGCACTTGCCGACGACATCGCCCGCTCGATGTCCGCCGTCTCAGCCCGCGTCGCCGTGGTGCCGGGCCGCAACGCCATCGGCATCGAGCTGCCGAACGCCAAGCGCGAAACGGTGTTTCTGCGCGAGCTGCTCGCCTCCGAGGACTTCGTCGAGTCCAAGCACAAGCTGGCGCTGTGTCTCGGCAAGAACATCGGCGGCGAGCCGATCATCGCCGACCTCGCCCGCATGCCGCACCTGCTCGTCGCCGGCACCACCGGCTCGGGCAAGTCGGTGGCCATCAACACCATGATCCTGTCGCTGCTCTACCGCCTGAAGCCGGAAGAGTGCCGCCTGATCATGGTCGATCCCAAGATGCTGGAACTGTCGGTCTATGACGGCATCCCGCACCTGCTCTCCCCCGTCGTCATCGACCCGAAGAAGGCGGTCATCGCCCTCAAATGGGCCGTGCGCGAGATGGAGGAGCGCTATAAGAAGATGTCGAAGGTCGGTGTGCGCAACATCGACGGCTTCAACGCCCGCCTCGAAGAGGCCCGCGCCCGCGGCGAGACCCTGACCCGCACGGTCCAGACCGGCTTCGACCGCACCACCGGCGAGGCGGTCTACGAGGACGAGGTCATGGACCTCAACCCGCTGCCCTACATCGTGATCGTGGTCGACGAGATGGCCGACCTGATGATGGTGGCGGGCAAGGACATCGAAGGCGCGATCCAGCGTCTCGCCCAGATGGCGCGGGCGGCCGGCATCCACCTGATCATGGCGACGCAGCGTCCCTCGGTCGACGTCATCACCGGCACGATCAAGGCGAACTTCCCGACCCGGATCTCCTTCCAGGTGACGAGCAAGATCGATAGCCGCACGATCCTGGGCGAGATGGGGGCCGAGCAGTTGCTGGGCCAGGGCGACATGCTGTTCATGGCCGGCGGCGGGCGCACGACGCGCGTGCACGGGCCGTTCTGCTCGGATTCGGAAGTCGAGAGCGTGGTCGCCCACCTCAAGCGCCAGGGCCGGCCCTCCTATCTGGAGGCCGTCACGGCGGAGGAGGGCGAGATCCCGTCGGGCGCCCCCGCGTCCGAGGACGGCCCGGTCTTCGATGGCGGCCAGTTCGGCGGCGGGGAGGGGGGCGACCTCTACGAGCAGGCGGTGGCCGTGGTGCTGCGGGACAAGAAGGCCTCGACCTCCTACATCCAGCGTCGCCTGCAGATCGGCTACAACCGCGCCGCCTCGCTGATGGAGCGGATGGAAACTGAAGGCCTCGTCGGCCCGGCCAACCATGCCGGCAAGCGTGAGATCCTGGTGGAGGCCGAGCCGCAGGATTACTGACTCGCGCCTCCACTCACATCGAACGACCGGCTGGCGCGCCGCTCTCGCAGGAGGGCGGCGCGCTTCGCGTTTCAGCGGCGCTTCCCTCTCGACAACGGCTACGCTTGGAAATATAGCATCAGCTATAAGTTCGAGTGAGAGGTCTTATGTCGAGGAAACGCTATGGACTTGGTCGCTGGGCCGGAATCGGCATCGCCGGTCTCGTCGTGTCGCCGCTCCAGGCCGAGGAAGTGTCTCTCGATGAGATCAGCGTGACCTCCGACCGAAAGGCCCGGCGCGAGGGCGCCGCATCGGGTCCGACGCCGAACCCGGTCGGTGTCCTGCCGGTGGTGGCCGACCGCTTCGCGACGGTGAGCGTCGTCTCCGGCGCCGATCTCGCCCGCTCGCAGCCGACCTCGCTGGGTGAGGCTCTGTTCGACAAGCCGGGCCTGTCGGCGACCACTTTCGCACCGGGCTCGGCCTCGCGGCCGATCATTCGCGGCCTCGACAACCACCGCGTCCGCATCCTCGAGAACGGCACCGGCGTGCAGGACATGTCCGATCTCGGCGAGGACCATTCCGTGCCGATCAACCCGCTGATCAACGACCGGATCGAGGTGATCCGCGGGCCCGCCGGCCTGCGCTACGGCTCGCAAGCCGTCGGCGGTGTGGTCTCGGTCGAGAACAACCGCATCCCGACGAGCATCCCCTCCGGCGGTATCGCGGGTCGGGTGACGACGGGCTATTCGGCCGTCGATAACGGCCGCAACGCCGCCGCGACCGTTGACGCCGGCAGCGGCAACGTCGCGGTCCACGCCGATGCCTTCAAGAGCGCGGCGGACGACTACAACACGCCGCTCGGCATCCAGCGCAATTCCTTCAACCGGTCGCAGGGCGGAGCCTTCGGCACCTCCTACCTGTTCGACCGCGGCTTCGTCGGCCTGTCCTTCAGCCACTTCGATTCGGTCTACGGCATTCCCGGTCTTAGTTCGGCGGCGCAGCGCACTCGTCTCGATCCGGTGCAGGACAAGCTCCAGGCGCGCGGCGAGTACCGGCCGCTCGACGGGCCGTTCGCGGCGATCCGGTTCTGGGCCGGCGGCTCGAACTACCGCCACAACGAGTTCGGCATCGACGCCAGCGGCGTCGAGGGGATTGAGGCGGTGTTCAAGAACCGCGCGGCGGAAGGGCGGATCGAGGTCGATCACGTGCCGGTCGATGTGCCGTTCGGCACCCTGACCGGTCAGTTCGGTGTCCAGGCCGATCGGCGCAAGCTCCGTATCTCGGGGGCGGAAGGCGGGCTCCTGCGCCCCACCGACACGCGGGTGCAGGCCGCCTACCTGTTCGAGGAATTGGCGCTCGGTGGCGGCCTGCGGTTCCAGGCGGCGGGCCGGATCGAGGGCAATCGCGTGGCCGGCACCCAGGCGCTGTTTCCCTCGGACTTCCTGCCCGACGGCCCCGGCGACGAGCCGCTGGAATCGCGCCGCATCCGCCGCTTCGCCCCGAAGAGCGCGAGCTTCGGCGCGCTCCAAGATCTGCCCTACGGCTTCGTCGCGAGTCTGACCGGCTCCTATGTCGAACGCGCCCCGACCTCGCCGGAACTGTTCTCCCGCGGGCCGCACGAGGCCTCCGCGACCTTCGAGATCGGCGACCCGAATCTCAAGCTGGAGCGCGCCCGCACCGTCGAGGTGGCGATCCGCCGGGCGGAGGGGCCGTTCCGCCTCGATGCCACCGGTTACGTCACCCGCTATACCGGCTTCGTCTACAAGCGCCTGACCGGCTTCACCTGCGGCGACACCTTCGATTCGTGCGGGATCGGCGGCGGGGATCTGCGCCAGGTCGCCTATTCGCAGGCCGGCGCCACCTTCGCCGGCGCCGAGATCGCCAGCCAGATCGACCTCGTGCCAGTCGGCGACGGCTTTGCCGGCATCAGTGCCCAGTACGACTTCGTGCGGGCGCAGTTCGATGACGGGAGCTTCGTGCCGCGCATCCCGCCCCACCGCGTCGGCGGCGGCGTTTTCCTGCGGGCGGACGGTTGGTTCGCTCAGGTGAGCCTGCTGCACGCCTTCGCACAGACGCAGACGGGCGTGCTGGAGACGCCGACGCCCGGCTACAACGACCTGAAGGCGGAGATCGCCTATAGCCGTCCGCTCGATCCAACGGTCCACGGCCTGAGCGAGGTGACGCTGGGCCTGCGCGGCACGAACCTGCTCGATGACGTGATCCGCAACGCCGCCTCCTTCCGCAAGGACGAGGTGATCCTGCCGGGCCGCAACGTGCGGCTCTTCCTCACGGCACGGTTCTGACGACGGGGGAGCCGCCGGTGCTCGGACCCTGATCGCAGCCGTCGCACCGGCGTCGGGGCGGCCGGTTCGGCCGTGCCACACATCGTGGACCGATGAGGGAAGCCGCCCGCGATTGCCGGCATTGAGCGTTTTGAGTCCGGAAGGATGCCAACGGAAGCTGTGGCGATCCAGAAGTCACGAGGCGTATGTTCGCATTGCAGCGGTGAATGGTGTACCTTTTGACTCCATGCGAAATCATCGAACGGGAGAGACCGTTCGAATCGATTCCATCTATTGCCAGCCTGAGGAATTGCCGTAACGATCTCGCTGGGACTGCGGGCCGTGCCGCTCGTTCCGACTGCGGAATACGGTTCGGAAGGCTGTGCGAAGGTACGGGATGGATCGGAGCGGCTCTCCACCGGTGCAGCCGGTCCGCGGTGAGATGGCCGAGCGGATCCGGGCGTATGACTGGACGTCAACGGCGCTGGGTGCCGCTGAGACGTGGCCGCCCAGCCTGAAGGCCACGATCAGCCTGCTCCTCGGCTGCGGCTTCCCCATGATCGCGCTGTGGGGGCCGAACCTGATCCAGGTCTACAACGACGGCTATCGCGACTTGATGGGGTTGAAGCACCCGGCCGGGCTGGGCCAGCCGACCCGCGCCTGCTGGCCCGAGGTCTGGCACATCAACGCGCCGATCTACGAGCGGGTCTGGGCCGGCGAGACCCTGACCTTCGAGGACGCGCGCTACCCCCTGACGCGATCGGGCCGCCTTGAGGACGCGTGGTTCACGCTGACCTACAGCCCGCTGCGCGACGATTCCGGCGCGATTGCGGGCATCCTGGTCACCCTGGTCGAGACCACGTCCCGCGTGCTGGCGGACCGGGCGCTCCGTGAGAGCGAGGCGCGTTTCCGGGCCGAGCTGGAACGGCAGGTTCAGGAGCGCACGGCGGAGCTCCAGGCCAGCCGCGACCTGCTCAAGGCGACCATGGACAGCTCCATGGACATGATTCAGGTCTTCAAGGCCGTGCGCGACGCCTCGGGCGAAATCGTCGATTTCCAGTGGCTGCTCAACAACCACACCTCCGAGAGCCGCTACGGCGAGGTGAGCGGGCAGAGCCTTCTGGAGCGCAATCCGGGCGTCGTTCAGGAGGGCATCTTCGACACCTTCAAGCGCGTGACCGAGACCGGCCAACCCGCGACCGCGGAGCGCCGCTACGTCCACGAGCAGTTCGACGGCTGGTTCTTCCAGTGCGCGGTCAAGCTCGGCGACGGAGTCGCCACCACCACCAAGGAGATTTCCGCCTGGAAGGCGGCGCAGGAGGAGGTGCTCCGGCTCCGCGACGAGATTGCCCAGGCGGCCCTGTATGAGAGCGAGGAGCGCTTTCGCGCCCTGGCCAGCCTCATCCCCGTCCTGCTCTGGCGCTCCGACGAGAGCGGGCAGCACAATTCGCTCAACGAGGCTTGGCTCGCCTATACCGGCCAGACTCTGCCGCAGTCACAGGACGGCGGCTGGCTCGAAGCAATCCATCCGGACGATCGTGACGCGTCGCAGGAGGCCTTCCGCGTCGGGCGCGAACAGCAGCGTCTGATCGAGGTGCAGCCGCGTATCCGCCGGCATGACGGGGAATACCGCTGGTTCCTGGTGCGGCAGGCGCCGATCATCGATGCGGAGGGGCAGGTCACGCAGTGGATCGGCGCGGCCATGGACATCCACGACCTGCACGATCTGCAGGAGCGCCAATCCGTCCTCGTCGCCGAATTGCAGCACCGCACCCGCAACCTGCTCGGCGTCGTGCGCTCCATCGCCCACCAGACCATGGTGCAGACCGGCCCCACCGAACGCTTCCGCGAGCAGTTCAATGACCGGCTGGCCGCCCTGTCGCGGGTTCAGGGCTTGCTGTCGCGCTCCGAGCAGGAGCCGATCACCCTGCGCACCCTGATCCGGACCGAGCTGGAGGCGCTCGGAGCCGGCGACTTCTCCGACCGCATCCATGTCGCCGGCCCGCCGGTGCGCCTGCGCAAGGCATCGGTGCAGACGCTCGCTCTCGCCATGCACGAACTGGCCACCAATGCCCGGAAGTACGGTGCACTGACGACCGAGCACGGCCGCCTCTCGGTGACGTGGCGGGCGGACCGGAACGAGCAGGGCGGCGGCAACCTGCTGATCGAGTGGATCGAGGAGGGCATCCGCCGGCCGCGCGAGACATACGGCCCGATGCGGCGCGGCTACGGCCGCGAACTGATCGAGCGGGCGATGCCCTACGCGCTCAATGCCAAGACCCGCTACGAACTCGGCGAGACGCGGCTGCTCTGCGCGATCGAACTGCCGCTGGGCGAGCGGTTCGGCGAGATGAGCACGGCGTGAGGCCCGCTCTCGCCGGCGTTCAGGCGGCGAGCGCCGTCAGCATTGCGCTGCCCGTCGCACTCGCCGCGTAGCGGGTGCGCTGGGTGCGCCCATCGCGGGCGGTCACGGTGAGGAGGGCTTCGCCGGAAAGGCCCTCCACCGCGCGCAGAACCAGGGCGTGCTCGACACCGAAAATGCGGGCGAAGCTACGGCTGTCGGCAGCAAGCCCGAGATGCAAGCCAGCGAGGATGCCGGCTTCCAGCAGGCTCAGTTCCGGGCGCAGGGCCGCGATTGTGTCGGTCGCGGCCAGGAAGGTCTCGGCGTCGGCGGCGGGCTCGCTCACGCGGCTTGGCCCACGTCATTCGCGGCGCGGGCGCGCACCTGAACCAGCACCGATTTCGAGGTCGGCGTGTCCGAGAACTCGCCGAAGGCCGAGAGCGGCACCAGCACGTTGAGTTCCGGATAGTAGCCGGCGAGCGAACCGCGCGGCATGTCGAAGGGCACGAGGCGGAAATCCTCCGCCACCCGCTCGATGCCGTCCTCGGCGTGGACGCAGACGAGATCGACCCGCTCGCCCGCCCGCGCCTTCAGCTCGGCGAGGTCGTCGGGATGGGCGAATACGACGCGGCGCTCGCCGTAGACGCCGCGATAGCGGTCATCGAGGCCGTAGATCGTGGTGTTGTACTGATCGTGGCTGCGGAAGGTCTGGAGCACGAAGGTGTCGCCCTGCCGGCGCGCGCGCTGGTGCTCGGTTGCCACCGGCAGCGGGCCGCTGGAGAAGCCCGCCCGGCCGGTCTCCGTCTCGAATACCCGCTCGGCGGCGAGGTTGCGCAGCATGAAGCCGCGGGGACGGCGCACCCGCGTGTTGAAGCCGGCGAATCCCGGAATCGTGCGCTCGATGAGGTCGCGGATGCGGTCGTAATCGTCGGCGAGCGCGGCCCAGTCGATCCGCTCCGAGCCCACCGTCGCCGCGGCCATGCCGGCGATGATGCCGATCTCCGAGCGCAGATGCGGGGAGGCCGGCTTGTTGATGCCGCCCGAGCCGTGGACCATGCTCATCGAATCCTCGACGGTCACGATCTGCACCTTGCCCCGGCTGTTGCGGTCGATCTCGGTGCGGCCGAGGCAGGGCAGCAGATAGGCGACCCGGCCCGGCACGAGATGCGAGTGGTTGAGCTTCGTCGCGATGTGGACGGTGATTTCGCAGCCCGCCAGCGCCTTCTCGACCAGCCGCGTATCGGGCGTCGCGCGCACGAAATTGCCGCCTAGGCCGATGAAGGCTTTGGCCGAGCCGTCGAGCATGGCGCCGATGGCGCCGAGCACGTTGTGGCCGTGCTTTCGCGGCATGGTGAGGCCGAACGCGCGGTCGAGCGCTTCGAGGAGCGCGGCCGGCGGCTTCTCGTTGATGCCGACGGTGCGGTCGCCCTGCACGTTGGAATGGCCGCGCACCGGGCACAGGCCCGCGCCGGGCCGGCCGATATGGCCGCGCAGGAACAGCAGGTTGGCGATCTCGCGGATCGTCGCCACCGAGTGGCGGTGCTGGGTCACGCCCATCGCCCAGGTCGCGATCACCTTCTCGGCACCGAGATAGACGTCGGCCGCGGTCTCGATGTCCTCGCGGGTCAGGCCGGACTGGTCGAGGATCGCGTCCCAGGCCGTCGCCTCGACCGCCGCGCGGTACTCGTCGAAGTCGCTGGTATGCGCGGCGATGAAGGCGTGGTCGAGAAGCGAGGGCTTGCCCGCCGCGAGCGCCGCCGCGTCGCGGGCGAAGACGACCTTTGCGATGCCGCGGAAGGCGGCCATGTCGCCGCCGGGCTTGGGCTGGTAGTAGTGGCTGGCGATGGGGCGGCTTGCCCCGCGCAGCATCTCGACGCTGTTCTGCGGGTCCGCGAAGCGCTCCAGCCCGCGCTCGCGCACGGGATTGAGCACCACGACGCGCGCGCCGCGCTCGGCGGCGCGACGCAGGTCGCCCAGCATGCGCGGATGGTTGGTGCCGGGATTCTGCCCGACGACGAAGATGGCGTCCGCCCGCTCAAAGTCTTCGAGCAGCACCGTGCCCTTGCCGATGCCGATGGCCTGCGTCAGCGCGATGCCGCTCGCCTCGTGGCACATATTCGAGCAATCGGGGAAGTTGTTGGTGCCGTAGGCGCGGGCGAAGAGCTGGTAGAGGTAGGCCGCCTCGTTGGAAGCGCGGCCGGAGGTGTAGAATTCGACGCGGTCGGGATGGTCGAGGCCGCGCAGGGTCGCGCCGATTTCGGCAAACGCCTCCTCCCATTCCACGGGGCGGTAGGTGTCGCTCTGCGCGTCGTAGCGCATCGGGTGGGTGAGGCGGCCCTCGCTCTCCAGAGCGTAGTCGGTCCAGCTGCGCAGCTCCGTGACCGGATGCTTGGCGAAGAAGCGCGGCGTCACGCGCTTGTCGGTGGCCTCCCACGAGACCGCCTTCACGCCGTTCTCGCAGAACTCGAACGACGAGCCGTGAGCCGGGTCGCCCCAGGCGCAGCCGGGGCAGTCGAAGCCGTCGGGCTGGTTGGCACTGAGCAGGGCCCGCGCCCCGGAGAGCGGAGCGCGGCTGCCCAGTAGGAACTTGCCGCAACTCTTCAGCGCGCCCCATCCGCCCGCGGCGGAAGAGCGCTTCGGTAAGCCTTGCGAACGGTCCATCCGAGAGCCCGGTCTTCGCGATGTGGGAGATGTTTCGGACGATCCGCGCCCGCCGTCTCGCCCCCTGGCGGGTGAGCGGTTTCGGATGTCTGGATCGAGACGTAACATCTCGCAGATGCGAGTGGATGCGTGGCCGTTGATGGGGGAGGTATTCGCGGTGCGCAGAGCAATTTAGCGCAATTCCAGAAGGTGCCTATTTCTGGAATGGCTCGAGGGTTCATCTCGTCAAGGGCGGAGGCGGGCGACCTGGAAATTTGATGCGTTGCAACAAAGTGCAGCGGGCAGAAAACTGCATTGTGTCCGCACTCCGACGGCGGGGCACGGGGCGGTTCACGCGCCCCGCGCGAGTTCGGTCGCGTCCCGCCCGACAACCGGGGCGAGGCTCGTGAGCCCTTCCGCCCGCAGCCGCTGGCTCAGGCCGCGCTTGATCGTACCGACCAGTCCCGGCCCCTCGTAGACGAGGGCGGAGTAGAGCTGGAGCAGGCGCGCGCCGGCCCGGATCTTGGTCCAGGCGGCCTCGGCGGAATCGATCCCGCCGACACCGACCAGGGGGATCCGCTCGCCGACGCGCAGATAGGTCTGCGCGAGAAGCCGCGTCGCCGGGCCGAAGAGGGGCCGGCCGGACAGGCCGCCGGTCTCCTTCGCGAGAGCGGACTCCGTGAGGGTGGCGGGCCGGGCGATCGTGGTGTTCGAGACGACGAGGCCCTGGATGCCGCGCCGGAGCGCCGTCGCCGTCATGGCGTCGAGTCCCTCGAGGGCGATGTCGGGCGCGATCTTGAGCAGCACCGCCGCGCTCGATCCGCTTTCGTCGCGGGCGGCGACCACGCGGGCGAGCAGGTCGTCGAGGAACGCCTCGCCCTGAAGATCGCGCAGGCCCGGCGTGTTGGGCGAGGAAACGTTGACGGTGATGAAGGCGACGTGCGGGGCGAGCCGCGCGGTGCAGGCGACGTAGTCGGCGAGCCGGTCCGCCGATTCCTTGTTGGCCCCGATATTGACGCCGACGATGCCCTCCCGGCCTTCGCGGGCCTTGAGCCGGTCAGCCACCGCGTCGAGCCCCTCGCTGTTGAGGCCGAAGCGGTTGATCACCGCCCGGTCGCCGGGGAGCCGGAACACCCGGGGGCGCGGATTGCCGGGCTGCGGCCGGGGCACCACGCCGCCGACCTCGACGAAGCCGAAGCCGAGGCCCAGAAGCGCGTCGGCCACCCGCGCGCCCTTGTCGAACCCGGCGGCAAGGCCGACCGGGTTGGGGAAGCGCCGCCCGAACACCTCGACGGCGAGCGCGGCGTCGTCGGCCGGCGGCCGGCGCGGCGGCAGCAGCGAGAGGCCGCGAATCGTCAGGTCGTGCGCCGTCTCGGCGTCGAGCCCGTGCAGCAGCGGCCGGGCGAGGGGAAACAACGCGTCGATCATGCCGGAACGATCTCCGCCGGGAAGACGTGCCGTCCCTCCGGCCCGAGGGGGAGGTCGGTCACGGAGCGCACGGCGCGCAAGGGAAGGTCGCCGTAGAGGTGCGGGAACAGCGCGCCGCCCCGCGACGGCTCGAACCGCAACGCCGGTCCGAGGTCGTCGCCCTCGACCGCCACGAGGAGCAGGTCATCCTGTCCGGCGAAATGGCGGGCGGCGGTCTCGGCGACTTGGTCGGCGGTCGAGAAGTGGATGAACCCGTCGGCGAGATCGACGGGCGCACCGGTGAAGCGGCCGAGCGCCTCGGCCTCCCGCCAGAGGTCGCGCGGACAGATCTTGTAGACGAGGGCCATCCGGTCTCCGAGGGTCGATCTTCCGGAGCGATAGAACGCGCGCTTCCCCGCGGCAACCGATGCCGGATACGGGGTGCCACGTCTTCACCGCTTGCCGTTCAGATGCGACACTCGCCTCTCCGGATGCTCCGATTGCGTCCGGGTTCGGCGGGTTCTAGTTTCCTAACTTTAGGCCGTATGTCTCAACGGCACACGCGCCGGTTTGAGGCCGCTATGCTGTCGCACGAGCAGATCTGGACTGCGATCGACCGGTTGGCCGAGCGCCACGGCTTCTCCGCCTCGGGCCTTGCCCGGCGTGCGGGCCTCGACGCCACGAGCTTCAACCGCTCGAAACGGGTCGGGCCCGACGGGCGCAAGCGCTGGCCCTCCACCGAATCGATCGCGAAGGTGCTCGCGGCCACGGGCGCCAGCCTCGACGACTTCCTGCATCTCGTCGATTCCGGGCAGGCGCCGACCCGCACGATGGTGCCGCTGGTCGGCCTGACCCAGGCCGGTTCCGGCCGCCTGTTCACCGAGGAGGGGATTCCGACGGGCGGCCCCGGCTGGGACGAGATCGAGTTTCCCGATCTCGGCGATGACCACGCCTTCGCCCTGGA
This sequence comes from Methylorubrum sp. B1-46, assembly GCF_021117295.1. Taxonomy (NCBI): domain Bacteria; kingdom Pseudomonadati; phylum Pseudomonadota; class Alphaproteobacteria; order Hyphomicrobiales; family Methylobacteriaceae; genus Methylorubrum; species Methylorubrum sp. B1-46. The sequence continues at coordinate 2,301,575 of NZ_CP088247.1, forward strand.
GGTGCAGGGCGATTCGATGCTGCCGCTCTACCGCGACGGCGACGTGCTGATCGTTGCCCCCAATGCCGGCATCCGCAAGGGCGACCGGATCGTCGCCCGGCTCACCAACGGCGAGGTGCTGGCCAAGGAGCTGCGCCGCCGCACCGCGCGGACCATCGAGCTGGCCTCGCTCAACCCCGACCACGAGGATCGCATGGTGCCGCTCGCCGACGTCGCCTGGATGGCGCGGGTGATGTGGGTGCGTCAGTAACCGAGAGCATCGTCCCGAAAGGTGGCCACCGGCTTTCGGAAAAAGATGATGCACAAACAAGAGGATAGAGCATCGTCCCGAAAGGCGGCCGCCGGCTTTCGCGAAAAAGTCGATGCACGCGCGCGGTTACAGCCCGGCCAGCCGGTGGGCCATGCCGAGGGCGATCTGGCCCGAGAGCAGGCTCCAGCCGCAGGCGATCATCGTCGCGATCATCACGAAGGGGATCGGCCGGTGCTCGAAGCGGCGGCCCCGCACGGTGTTGCGCAGGATGATGAAGGGCGCGACCACCGCGATCATCGGCAGGGCGGCCAGGGCGGTGACGCCGCCGGCTTCCAGCAGGCGGAAGCTCGCGCGCCGGTTCGTGGCATATTCGAAGGCGCTCGCGAGCAGCCCCGCCAGCGCGAGGCCGACAATGAGCGCCTGGATGGCTTCGAGGGAAGACGGGCTCAGGGTCATGACGCGACGCTCCTTCTCAGGATGTGACGCGCAGTCTGACCGAAGGTTTACGTCTTGTTAAGAAAGACGTTTCGTTAACGCTAACGCCGCCCACAGCCAGGAAGGCCAAGGGCGGCGCCAGGTTCGAAATCCGTGACCCGGACGAGGCGAGCCTCAGGCGTCCTCTTCGAGGTCGATGTCGAGGATCGCCATGCGGAAGGTGAAGGAATCGTCGCCGTCCTCCTTGTCGTCGGCGAGCACGCCGATCGACTCGTCGCCGATGAACACCTCGGCGGAATCGCCGGTCTTCATCGCGACGACGCGGATGCTGGCGTTGGCGAACTTGCGGCGCAGGTAGTCCTGCAGCTTGGCGACTTCGGTCTTGGTCACACGGTCAACCTTTTTGCGAGGCGGTGCGTGCCGGGACGCAGGGTTCCGGCGGCAGCGCTGAGGGGGATATTCAGATGGTGGTCGGCGGCTTGCCATGTCGGGGGAGGGCAGGCAACCCGCCGGAGGTGTGAACCGCCTTCAGATCCCGCCGGCGATGTCGACGAACTCGCTCATCGCCACGAGCTGATCCATCGAGCGGGCCGGCTCGGCGCAGCCGGCCGCGCCCACGACGCGCGCCGGCACGCCGACGACGGTGGTATGCGGCGGCACCGAGCGAAGCACGACCGAGCCCGCCGCGACGCGGGCGCAGGCCCCGACCTCGATGTTGCCGAGGATCTTGGCGCCCGCGCCGATCATCACGCCGCGGCGGATCTTTGGGTGGCGGTCGCCGCCATGCTTGCCCGTGCCGCCCAGCGTCACGGCGTGCAGGATCGAGACGTCGTCCTCGATCACCGCGGTGGAACCGACGACGAGGCCGGTGGCGTGATCGAAGAACACCCCGCGCCCGATCCGGGCGGCCGGGTGGATGTCGGTCTGGAACACCTCCGAGGACCGGCTCTGGAGGTAGAGTGCGAGGTCGCGCCGGCCCTGGCCCCAGTACCAGTGGGCGAGCCGGTGCGCCTGAATCGCGTGGAAACCCTTGAAGTAGAGCAGCGGCTCGATCGCCCGCGTCGTCGCCGGGTCGCGGTCCATGACGGCGAGGATGTCGGCACGCATGCTCTGGCCGATATGCGCATCGTCCTGGAGCGCCTCGTGGAAGCCGTGGGCGACGAGTTCGGTCGAGAGCGAGGCGTGGCCGAGCCGCGTGGCGACGCGGTGAGCCACCGCCGCTTCGAGGCTCGGATGGTTGAGGATGGTCGCCACGAAGAACGAGGCGAGTTGCGGCTCGTCGCGCACCACCGTCTCCGCCTCGGTGCGCACGCGCGTCCAGAGCGGATCGACGATTCCGGCGATCCCTTCGCGCCCGGAGGCCGGGCTGAGCGATGGACTGGCGGACATGCATTCCTCCTCGACAGCGCGGGCTGTCCATTCGGTCTCTGGGCCGCGATGCGGGTCGCGGCCGGCAGAGCGTTTGCGACTCGACACCCGGGCGGAACCGATTGTCCCGGCTGCGCCGAGCAAGTGGATACGACCCGTATCGCGCGGGCGGCAAGCGGGAGAAGAGTCTTCGCCCAGCCGGGGCAGGTTCTACAGCTTGGTGTCGCCCGCCGCCGCATCAAGAGGTCGTGCCCGACCCTGCGGCGGATCGCGCCGTCGCTTACGCGATCGGGCGCTTGCTGCCGTTGTCGTGGCCGCTGAAGCGATCCTCGATCACCTCGATCAGGCGTGCGGCCATGGTCTCGACCGGGACGTCGGAGGTGTCCACCGTGGCCGAGGCGCGGGCATAGAGCGGCTCGCGGCTGAGCAGGACGGCGCGCAGGTCTTCGAGCACAGAGGTCGGGTCACCCTTGCCCTCGACATGGCCCTGGTCGCGCACCCGCTGCAGATGCTCCTCGGGCCGGGCCTGAAGCCAGATAGTGTAGAAGGAGGAGAGGAGCAGGTCGTAGGTCAGCGGCTCGGCGACGATGCTGCCGCCGGTGGCGAGCACCATCGGGCCCGGCTGCTCGGCGAGGCCGCGAAGGGCCTTCTGCTCCAAGCGGCGGTAACCTTCCTGACCGTAGATCGCGAAGATCTCGCGGATCGACAGGCCGTTCTCGCGCTCGATCTCCGTGTTGAGTTCCACGAAGCGCCAGCCCAGATGGGCGGCCGCCATCCGGCCGAGCGTCGATTTGCCGGCACCGCGCAAGCCGACCAGCGCCACGCGCCGCCGGACCGTGTGCGCATCCGCGCCGCTCGTGCCCTCGAGCGCCGCCTTGGCCAGGGCGATCTGGTCCGGGTTCGCCTGTTCGAGCAGGTCGCGGATAACGCGCCAATCGGGAGAGGCCTCCTGGCTCGAGACGAGATCGTCGAGACGCATCCCCATCGCGTTGGCGACGCGCCGCAGCAGGATGATCGAGACGTTGCCCTGGCCGCTTTCGAGCTGGGCGATGTAGCGCTCGGACAGGCCGGAGGCCTGCGAGAGCAGCTTGCGCGACAGTCCCCGCACCGTCCGGGCATGGCGCACCCGCCGGCCGAGCTCGTTGAGGAAACTCGCCTCTTGTTCGGCCGGGTCGGTCATGACCTCGCTCACCTCATCGTCCTTTCCGACGCCCGCCTCGATCCGCATCCCTGTCGGGTCCCCCTGACGAGGCCCCCACCTGTCGTCCGGAACACCCCGTTCGTCCGGTTATCCGGTCCGGACGGCGCCCGCTGCAACGCGCGAGCCAGAGCGCACGCCATGGCGGAGAAGGCGCACATCTGGATATCGGTAGGCCGCAGCGCAACCCGCCTCGCAAGCGTGGCATCCATGCACGCTCGCCAGTGGATAATATATGATATGCCGCAATGCGAGATATGGCACTGCAAAACATTACTCCGCCAGCACCACGCCCTCGAACAGGGTGCGCCCGAGCGGATCTGCCTGGAAGCCGGTGACCATGCGCCGGGTCGCCATGTGAACGACGGTGTGGGCGAGCGGCACCCAGGGGGCGGCCTCGCGGAAGCGGGCCTGCGCGTCCCGGTAGAGCCGGGTGCGGATTCCGCGGTCGTCGGTGCGCCGGGCGGCCTGGACCGCCGCGTCGTAGGCGGGATCGCACCAGCGGGCGAGGTTGGCGCCGCCCGGCGCCGCTGCCCGGCAGCCGAGCAGCACGTTCATGAAGTTGTCCGGGTCGCCGTTGTCGCTGGTCCAGCCGTAGAGCATCATCGTCGGCTCGCCGCCGTAGAGCGCGGCCCGGTAGGCGGTCCAGTCGCGGGTGGTCAGCCGGGCGCGGATGCCGATGCGGGCGAGGTCGGCGCGGATCATATCCGCCACGCGCCGTCCGTTGGGGTTGTAGGGCCGGCTCACTGGCAGGAACCACAGGTCGGTCTCGAACCCGTCGGCAAAGCCGGCCTCGGCGAGCAGGCGCCGGGCGGCCTCGCGGTCGAAGGCGGGCTCGGGCAGGTCGCGGTGGAAGGCCCAGCTCGCCGGCGGCAGCGGGTTGTGCGCCACCGTGCCGGCCGGCCCGTAGACGGCCTCGACGATGGCGCGGCGGTCGATGGCGAGGCTGACGGCGCGGCGCACCCGCGAATCGCTCATTGGCGGGCGCGCGGTGTTGAGGGCGAGATAGGCGACGTTCAGTTCGTCGCCCGAGACCAGCGTGAGATCGGGATCGGCCCGCACCGCGTCGAGATCCGCGGTGCCGGGAAAGGCCATCACGTGGCACTCGCCCGCCTTGAGCTTGGTCAGCCGCACGGCGGTGTTCGGCGTGATCGAGAACACGAGCGCATCGACCGCGCCCGCCTCGGCTTCGGTCGGCCGGCGCCAGTAATCCGGGAAACGGCGATAGCGCAGGGCCACGTCGGGGCGGTAATCGACGAAGCGGAACGGGCCGGTGCCGACCGGCGCGCGGGCGAGCGCCTCCGGCGTTCCCCGGCGCGCGAGATGCTCGGCATATTCCGCCGACAGGATGGCGCCGAAGGCCTGGGCGAGGTTGGGCAGGAAGGTCGCGTCCGGCTCTTTCAGCCGGAAGCGGACCCGACGCTCGTCGAGGCGCTCGATCCCCTCGATCAGGCCGGCGAGGCCGAGATCGCGGAAATAGGCGAAATCGCCGCCGAGCCGGTGATAGGGGTGGTCCGGCTTCCACTGGCGGAGAAAGCTGAACAGCACGTCGTCGGCGTTGAGCGGGCGGCTCGGCGTGAAGCCGGGCTGGGCGTGGAAGCGCACGCCCGCCCGCAGGGTGAAGTCGTAGGTCCGCCCCTCGTCTGAGATCTGCCACGATTCGGCGAGCGACGGCCGCAGGTCGGTGGTGCCGGGGGCGAACTCGACGAGGCTGTTGAACATCTGCCACGTCGCGCTCATCGCCGTCGTCGTGGTGACGAGGCCGGGATCGAGGGATTCCGGGTTGCCCTCGGAGCAGTAGACCAGGGTGCGCGCCTGTCCCGCCGACGCGCTGGCCAGGAGGGCGGCAGCGGCAACAAGGGCGGCCGTTAGGGCGGCCAAGAGGGCCGCGGGGCGAGCGCGGCGTCTCACGGTGCCGGCACCCCGGCGGGCCGGCGGGCGGCGCCCGGCCGCTCGGCGTCGCCAGGCGTCCGCGGGAATTCGAGCCGCACGCGCGTGCCCCGGCCCGGCTCGCTCTCGACGGCGATGCGGCCCTGGAGCTTGGCCGTCACGAGGTTGTGCACGATATGCATGCCGAGTCCGGTGCTGCCGCGGGAGCGGGCGGTAGTGAAGAACGGGTCGAAGATCCGCCCGAGATGCTCCGGCGCGATGCCGCTTCCGTCGTCCCCCACCTCCAGCCGTACCAGCAATCCGGCCTGCGAGACCCGCACCGTGATGGTGCCGGGCCGCCGGGCCGCGGCGAAACCGTGCACCACGGCGTTGGCGACGAGGTTGGTGACGATCTGCGCCAGCACGCCGGGATAGGTGTCCACGACGATGCCCGACGGGACGTCGCGCTCGATCCTGTGGCCGCCCTTGCGCAGCATCGGCTGGAGGCTCGCCAGCAACTCGCCGAGCCAGACATCGAGATCGAAGCGGCGGCGCTCGTCGCTGGCCCGGTCCACCGCGACCTGCTTGAAGCCGTGGACGAGGTCGGCGGCGCGGGTCAGGTTGGCGCAGAGCAGTTGCGTCCCTTCCCCGACCCGATCGACGAAATGGGTGAGGCGCGAGCGCGAGAGCGTGCCCGCGGCAACCAAGCCCTGGAAGGTCCGCGTCTCGTCGCGCACCAGCGTCGCGGTGGTGAGCGCGATGCCGAGCGGCGTGTTGATCTCGTGCGCGACGCCGGCCACGAGCTGCCCCAGCGAGGCGAGCTTCTCCGCGCGGATCAGGTCGTCCTGGGCCTGATGCAGATCGTGCAGGGCGTGGTCGGCCTGGTCTTTGGCCCGCCGCAGCGCCCGCTCGCGCCGGCCGATCTCGGTCACGAAGAAATTCGTGGCGCGGGCGATGTCGCCGAGTTCGTCGGTGCGCTGCGTTCCGGAGAGTCCCTCCGCCTTCGGATCGGCGGCCAGCGCGATCATGTCGCCCTGGAGCTGGCGCAGGGGTACGAGGATCGAGCGGGCCACCGCCAGCGCGACGAGCGCGCCGAGCAGCAGGCCGACGGCCGCCCCGGCGAGGAGGAGCTGGCCCAGGAAGGTGCCGAACCGGTCGGCATCCTCGAGCGCGTCGTCGTTCAGCGCGCGGGCGGCCTCGCTCAGGCCGGCGGCGAGGCCGTCCATCTCGGCGATCATCGCGTTCTGCCGCTTGAGCCCGTCGACGGTGGTGGCAAGCCGCGCCCGCCAGCCGTCGATGGCCTCGATCATCTCGGACTGGATCAGCGGCGAGATCGGCAGGGCCGAGGCGCTCGCCGAGAGCTGCTCGCCCTCGCCGAGCATGGCGGAGACGGCCTCCGCGTCCCGTCGCGCCAGCGCCTCGGCGGTGCGCTGGCCGAGCTTGAGCGTCGTGATGCCGATGTTCTGCGTCGCTTGGCCCGTTGCGTTGGCCTCGCCCGCATAGGCGAGGAGCTGCGCCACCTCGTCGTCGAGCGTGCGCTGCTCGGAAGTCACGATCTTGAGCAGGCGCTCGCCCCACTCGGTCAGCCGGTCGCCCGCGGCCGAATCGAGCGCGCTGTCGACGGCGGTCAGCCGCTCGGCCTCCGCGGCCTCGATCTCGCGGGAGGTGGCGCGCAGCGCCGCGGCGAGGTCGCGGCCGGCATGGACGAGGCGGGTACGCTCGGCGCGCCCCGTCTCCGGCGACGCGCCGCGTTCCCGGCCGAGGGCGAGCTGCCATGCGGCGGCCAGCACGGCGTTGAGCCCCGTCACCGCGTCCCGCGTGGCGCGCAGCCGGTTCACCTTCCCCGTCAGCGTCCAGGCGAGATCGACGTTCGAGGCCTGCTGGCGCTGGCGGGCCTGTTCGGCGAGGTCGGTCAGCCGGCTCGCGCGCCGGCCCATCTCGGCGATGAGGCCGTCGTTCTCGCGGGCGACTGCCGAGAACTCGCGCATTTGCGCCACGTAGCGGTCGAGGGATTGGCGCGCCGCGGCGGCCCGCTCGGCCTGTCGCCGGGTGCGGGCCTGCCCTTGAAGGGTCTCCAGACCGCTACCGGCCCTGCCGGCCAAGTCGAAGAAGCGCGACGCGATCGCGTCGCGCGCGTCGGCGCGGGCGGTGACGAAGTCGTCGCGCACGGATCGCGCCTGGATCAGGTCGTGGTAGACGCGGGCGGCGAGAAGAGCGCCGGCGCGGGCGCGCTCGCCCTGGGCGAGCAGGAACCAGCCTGCCGCCGCGATGGCCGCGGCGACGAGGATCGGGACACCGCCGACCAGGGCAATCTTCCGGCCGACCCGCATCCTCGCCCCGTCGCGGGCTCCCTCGGGAGCGTCCTTCCTCGGAGCGGGATCGTCGCCGGAAACGCGTCTCCCGACAAGGGCCTCGCCCCCGTCCCGGTGGGGACAGCGACCGAAGACGCTCTCACACCCCCGCCAGATCCGTCCGGCGCCGGCGGCGCACCGGCGCCCCTCGGCCGCCGGAGGTGCCGAAACGGCCCTCCTTGGTCGGCGTCGACGGCACCGCCCGGCCGTCGCGGCCACCCTGCTGGCGCCCGTGCAGGATCTCCCGCAGCTTGGCCAGCGCTTCCGGCGAGGCCTCCAGGCCTTCCTTCGAGAAATGCGGCATGGCGGCCTTCCTCAGCGCCCGGTCAGCGCGATGACGCGCACCTTGCGCCCGGCCGCGGCGCAGGCGGTCGACTGGTAGGGCCAGGCGGCCGCACAGGGCGAGACCGTCGTCGACGGGCGGCTTTCGGGAGCCTTGAAGGCTGGTGCCTCCATCGGTGCTGCGGTCGCCGCCGGCTTCGGGCGGGCGGCGGCGTCCGTTGCGGCCAGACCGGCGACGAGGCCGGCGGACAGCACCGCGCTCACGGCAATCATTGAAACCAATCCCTGCATGACATCCCCCTCGCGGCTTCGCCGTCGTCGATGGAGAAGGTTTAGGGAGGGGGCGTGTCCGGCGTTTTGCGTCGCCGGTCACAGGATCACCGGATCAAGGGGCGTTTGTTGCGTCGAGCGCGGCGCCGACGAAATATTCGGCGGCTGCCGTGCGGTCAGTCGCCTTCGGGCCGGAAGATGTAGCCCAGGCCGCGCACGGTGCGGATGTAGCGCGGATTGGCCGGGTCCGGCTCCACCTTCTTGCGGATGCGGTTGATTCGCACGTCGATCGCCCGGTCGAACGCGTCCGGATCGCGGGCATCGGCCAGGTCGAGCAGCCGCTCGCGGGACAGCGCCCGCTTCGGATGGTCGGCGAAGGCCTTGAGCAGATCGAATTCCGAGCGGGTCAGCGGCTGCTCCATGCCGGCATCGTCGCGCAGGCGCAGGGCGTCGAGTTCGAGCCACTTCGTTCCGAACCGAATCGTCCGCGATGGGGCTTCCGGTGAGGCGGCCGGCGCAGAGGCTGGGGCAGGGGCCGCCGGCGTGCCCTGCGCCCGCCGCAGCACCGAGCGCACGCGGGCAACGAGTTCGCGCAGCTCGCAGGGCTTGGGCAGGTAGTCGTCCGCACCGAGTTCGAGCCCCACCACCCGGTCGATCGGGCTCGCGGTCGCCGTCAGCATGATGATCGGGATCGGGCTTCGCGCCTTGAGGTCCCGCACGATGGAGAGGCCGTCCTCTTCGGGCATGTTGAGGTCGAGCACGATCAGGTCCGGCGTGCGGATCTGCAGATGTGCCCGCAGCGCCCGGCCGCCCTCGCACAGGGCCACGTCGAACCCGTGCAGGCGCAGGTATTCGCCGACCATGGCGCGGGCATCCGCCTCGTCGTCGACGACGGCGATGTGGGGGCCGGTCGGCGTCATGGGCGGCCGTCCATGCACGTGCCTGAAGACATGCGCGTGAATGAAGAGAAACGTCCCGTCACCTCGATGATCCCTCGAATCGAAAAGCGTGCGCCCGGCCGGACTCGACAGCTTTCGCTCGCACCATGCCCGATCGAATCGGACTTGGCGACGCCGCCGGGGCGACCATCAACGGCTCTTGCCGAGCGGATGACAGCGGCCTCGGGCGCGATCATTGAAGCCGCTCGACGCAGGCCGGTGAGAGATGTGTTGAGGCCATCCACCTTTCGCTAAGATTTCTTCGCAAATTCCGGATAAACATCGACGTGTGTGCTTTCGAACGGCAACATCGCACGCGCCGCTGCACCAAGAGCGACGAGAGAGCGCTCGTGACGCTGATGCGATCAGCACTTGCATGCGGGTGGCCTCGAAGAGCGCGAAAGGCCTTCACGCGATGAACGACGCACCCGACGACGACTGGCTCGAACTCATTCCCGACGAGGCGGCGGAGGCACCGGCCCGCGCCGGCGCCTGGACGATCGCGGTGATCGACGACGACCCGGCCGTGCACGAGGGCACCCGCTACGCGCTCGCCGGATACAGCCTCGACGGGCGCGGCCTCGACATCCTCTCCGCCCATTCGGCCCAGGAGGCGCGGGCGCTTCTCGCCGAGCGGCGCGACGTCGCCATCGTGCTCCTCGACGTGGTGATGGAGACCGACGATGCCGGCTTGCGGCTCGTCGACTACATCCGCCGTGAATTGCGGGAGGAGACCGTCCGCATCATCCTGCGCACCGGTCAGCCGGGGCAGGCGCCGGAGCGGCGCGTCATCGTCGATTACGACATCAACGACTACAAGGCGAAGACCGAACTCACCGCCGACAAGCTCTTCACCAGCCTCACCGCGGCGCTCCGGGCCTATCAGCAACTCCGGCGGCTCGACGAGACCCGGCGCGGCCTGGAGATCATCATCGACGCCGCGCCGATGCTGCTCGACCACAAGTCGATGCAGCGACTGGCCGAAGGCGTGCTGACCCAGGTTGCATCGCTCCTCAACGTCGATTGCGCCGGCATCCTCGTGCTGCGCGAGGACGAGCGGGACCACAAGCGCGAGGGCGGCTTCAGCGTGCTCGCCGGCTCGGGGCTCTACGGCGGCTATGTCGGCCGCGATCCCGGCTGGCCGCTCGATCCCGGCATCCAGCCCCTGGTCGAGCAGGCCTTCGCCGCACGCCGCCACAGCTTCGGCGACGGCCTCTCCACGCTCTACGTGCAGACCGCGAGCGGCAGCGAGATCGTCGCGCTGATCGACACCGACCGACCGCTCTCCGACACCGACCGGGCGCTGATCACCCTGCTGGCGGGACGCCTCTCGGTCGCCTTTGACAACGTGATTCTCTACGAGCGGCTGCAGCGCGCCAACGTCACCCTGGAACAGCGGGTGGTCGAGCGCACCGCCGAGCTGATCCGCGCCAACCGCCGCCTCGACATGCAGCGCTCGGACCTGCGCCGGGCCAACAGCCTCAAGACCGAGATCCTGGGCACCATCGCCCATGACCTGAAGAATCCGCTCTCGGTGATCCTCGGCCGCTCCGAGATGCTGACCGACCTGATCGGTCTCGACCCGGATGAGCCGTCCGGCTTGGAGCAGGCACGCACCGCGATGCGGACCCAAGTCGATCACATCCGCACCTCGGCCACACGCCTGATCGACATGATCGACAGCCTCATGGCCGACGCCATGAACGACGCCCTCGACATCACCCTGCGACGCGAACCCGTCGATCTGGCCGGTCTCGCCCGCGAGGTCTGCGAGGCCAACCGGCCGCTGGCCGATTCGAAGGGCCAGAGCCTGACCCTGGATCTCGCCGCGCCGCTCCATCTCTGCGGCGACGCCGAGCGGCTGCGCGAGGCGTTCGACAACCTCGTCTCGAACGCGATCAAGTATTCCTATCCCGGCGGCGCGATCACGGTGAGCGTGCGGGAGGAGGGCGGCGACTACGTCTGCGCGGTGGCCGACCAGGGCCCCGGCCTGTCCCCGGAGGATGCCGGCCGCCTGTTCGGCCGCTACCAGCGCCTGTCGGCCAAGCCCACCGGCGGCGAGGGCTCGACCGGGCTCGGCCTTTCCATCGTCAAGCGTATCGCCGAGCTCCACGGCGGCCGCGCCGAGGCGAGCTCCGACGGACCGGGGCAGGGTGCCGTCTTCTCGATGCGGTTCCCGAAGGAAACGGTGGGTTTGGTGTAGACAGGGCCGGCGGGCCTCCTCAGTCGAGGGATGCGGCGGCCGTCTTCCGGAAGGGGCCGATCAGGCGCTCGTACGCGGCCTCCGCCGGACCGTAGCTGTTTCCCGCGAGATCGCAGAGCATTCCGCGGTCGCGCACGACAATCAGGGCGCGCCGGGCCTGGATCGCGCCGTAGCCTTCGAGCGCCTGGATCGCCAGCGTCACGGTGGAACGCTGGGTCGCCAGCATGATCGACAGGAAATCGTGGGTCAGCGAGAGTTCGTCGCCCTCCAGCCGGTCATGTGCCATGAGGATCCAGCGGGCCAGACGCTCCTCGACGGTGTAGGCGCCGTTCGACATCGCCGTCTGGCTCACAGTCATCATCACCGTGTGGGTGTAGCGCAGCAGCAGGTCGTGCAGGGCCGGGCTTCTCCGCAGCGCCTCGCGGAATGCGCCGACCCCGATCCGCAGCCAGGGGCCGCCGACCTGGACCATAAGCTCGTGCGGGGCGCGGTCGGCGTTCAGCACGCTGGCGGTGCTGACCATGCCCTCCTGGCCGAAGCAGCCGACCTCGATGCGCCGCCCTTCGCTCATGACGGCGACGTTCGAGGACAGCCCGGCTTCCGGGAAATAGACGAAATCCAGCGGATGTCCGACGGACCAGAGGATGTCGCCCTTCTGGACCTGAACGCGCTCGAACTGCGGCAGGAGCAACGCCAGCTCTTCCGGCGGCAGCGCCCGGAGCAGGCGGTTTCCCGTTGATGACACACCCATTTCCGGACCCGATCTCTCTCGCCTTCCTGCGAGAACCCGGACTCGGAACCCGAGTTCGATGATCGCGGCGGGCGCCCAGGCGTTATCCGCCCGCCGACGCCTCGGCCGGCCGGGGCGCGCGGCCGGGTGCCCGCCGCCCGGCCCGGCGGCGCAGGGCGTAGAGCGTCAGCCCGGTTGCGAAAAAGCCGGGGAGCGCGAGCGCCGCGAGGCAGAACAGCAGAGCGGCGGGCGCGCCGAAGAAGCGGCCGCGATGGACTTCGAGCATGTTGTCGGCGACGCGCTGGCCGAAGCTCGTATCAGCGGCGCGCTGGTCGCCGAGCGGGACGCCGGTGCGAGCGTCGTAGGTGGCCTCGTTGCGAAGGATCGCATCTGGGGCGTGCCAGCGGATGCGGATCGCCGCCGCCTCCGGTCCCGGCAGGGTAAGGGTCGCGAGGGCGGCCGTTCGCGTCGCCGCGAAGTCGGCCCAGGCCGCATCGACCGCCGGGACGCCGTCGGGGTTGCGGCCCTCGGACACGCGGCCGGCGGGGCGCGTCTCGGGCCGCTCCTTGGGCGCTTGTCCCGTGAGCAGCCACGTTGCGCCCGCGCGATACCCATCGTAGGACCACCACAGGCCCGACAGGGCGGTCACCGCGTAGATCGGCAGCAGCCACGTCCCGGCCACCGCGTGCAGCGACCACCAGCGGGCGCGGCCGGGCCGTGCGAGGTTCGGCCGGAGCCAGCCCCGCCAGCCGTGCCGTCCGGGCCAGCGCAGGTACAGCCCGCTACCGAGGAAGGCGAGCAGCGCGAGGGCGCTGGCGCCGGTGAGCGTGCGGCCCCAGCCCTTGCCCTCGCCGGGGAGCAGCAGCCAGCGGTGCAGCGCCCGCACCGTGCCGAAGAACCCCTCCAACCGCACCGGTCCGAGCACGGTCCCGTCGGTGGGGTCAACGTAGACGGAAGGCGGTCGCTCGCCGCCGGCCCGTGCGCGGGCAAAGCGCGCCACGGCGCTGGGAACGGTGCTCCGGCCGGTCTCGCCCGAGAGGGTCAGCGCGGCGACCCGCTGCCCCGGATGCTGCGCTTCGATCCGAGCCGCCAGGACCGAAGGCGCCAGCGGCGCCCGCTCCTGTGCCGCGATCTGTACGCGATCGCGGTTGGCGAGAGCGGTGATCGCCTCCTCGTAGCTCATCAGCGCACCTGTGGCTCCGACCAGCGCGAGCACGAGCCCGGCGGTGAGGCCGAGCGCCCAATGCATGCGAAACAGAACGGTGCGGACGGGGGAGAAGGCTGACGGCATGGCGCTCCGAAGAAGGATCGTTCGGCTCTCGAGCGGCGCCCCTTAGAACATCGTCCCGAAGGGTGGTCGCCGAATTTTGGAAAAAGACGATGTGGAAACAAGAGGATAGAGCATCGTGCCGGATCCGGTGTCCGGCACGATGCTCTAGTAGCGCGCCGCCAGGCTGGCGAGCACCGTGAGGGGCGCGCCGGGCAGGTTGTTGAACTGGTTGAAGGGCTGCTCGATGTAGCGCCGGTCGGTGAGGTTGCGGCCGTTCACGGCGAAGCGCCAGGTCGGGTCGATCTCGTAGAACACGGTCGCGTCGAGGCGGGCATAGGCGCCGACCTTGTAGGTGTTGGTGATGTCGCCGAAGCGCTCGCCGACATAGGTGAGCCCGCCGCCGAAGCCGAAGCCTCGCAGGGGACCGCCCTGGAACTGGTAGGTCGACCACACGCTGGTGCTGAAGACCGGCGCCGCGGGCAGGCGGTTGCCGACCGGGATGAAGCGGTCGCGGGTGACCTCCGCATCGAGGTAGCCGATGCCGCCGATGATCTTCCAGCCCGGCAGGATCTCGCCGGCGATGTCGCCCTCGAACCCCTGCGCGCGTTGCTCGCCGGTGATGATCGAGAAGCCGGTATTGACCGGATCGGAGGCGGCCACGTTCGCCCGCAGGATGCGGAAGGCGGCCGCACTCACCGTGAGCTGGTCGGGGATCAGGTCGAAGCGGGCGCCGACCTCCACCTGCTCGCCGGTCTCCGGGGGCGGGCTTGCCACGTTGAGGATGTTGGCGGTCTGCGGCACGAAGGAGGTGGTGTAGCTCCCGTAGAGCGTGAGCGGCTCCACCGGGCGCCAGACGAGGCCGACCCGCGGTGATGTGCCGGTGAGGTTCTGCTCCGGCGGCCGGTTCGGATTGGCCGGTGTGCGCTGGTAGTAGAGCTGGTCGGCGGTGTCGAACCGCACGCCGAGCACGAGCTGCAGGCCGGGAAAGAACTCGATCTGGTCCTGCAGGTAGGCGCCGAACAGGCTGAGCTTCTGCCGTAGGTCGTTCTGCAGCGTCAGCGTACCGACCTGCGGCACCGAGCCCCGGATCGGGTTGAGGAAGGAGACCGAGGTCGCGGCTCCTTGCGTCGTGTAGGGGTGGCGGTAGCCGTCGACGATTTCGAAACCGGCCAGTGCCGTGTGGCGGAAGCCGAATGGATCGATGAAGCGGCCGACCGCCTCGGTCCGGCTGTCGATGGAGTGGTAGATCGAATCGCCCTCGGTGAGGCGCCGCGTCACCGTGGTGCCGGCGGCGTTCACGCCCGTCGCCCGGGTCGCGAGGAGATTGAACGCGCCCCACTGGCCGTTGACCGCCTGCCGCAGGGTCAGGTTCTCGTTGACGTCGTGCTCGGCGATCAAGGTGATCGAGTTCGCTTCGCCATAATAGCGCGACCACGGCTCGCCGTAGAAGCGGCGGACGTTGTCGAGCGGCACCCGGCCGCGGAAGGCGATCAGGCCCTCGTCGTACTGGCTGTGCTGACGGGTGAATTCGGCGTTGAGATAGACGCGGGTCGATGGATCGGGGGTCCAGACGAAGGCCGGCGCGAAGAAGTGCCGGGAGTTTTCCGGACCGCCGAAATTGCGGAACGTGGCTTCGTTCTGTGTGCCGAAGCTGAAGCGGGCGGCGAGACCCTCGACGCTCGGAATCGCGCCCGAGACCGACCCTTGGACCCGCCGGAAGGCGAAGGAGCCGCCCTGGACGGTGAGGTCGGCGGACGGGACGAGGGTCGGCTGGCGCGTGACGATGTTGATCAGGCCGCCGGGATCGCCCTGGCCGTAGAGCACGGAGGCCGGACCTTTCAGCACCTCCACCCGCTCGACGTTGGCGAGATCACGCTGCGTCGGCTGGAAGGCGTTGGCCGGGTTCAGCACGAGGCCGTCGATGGCGTAGGTCTGGGTGCGGAAGCCGCGCAGGATGTAGGTGTCGGAGCGCCCCTGGATGGTGCCGCCGGGCTGGACGTTGCTGACATTGGTGAGCGCGTCGGTGAGGCGGACGCTCTGTTGATCGACCAGAACCTCGCGCGGCACGACCTGGATCGATTGCGGCGTGTCGCGAAGCGCCGTGTCGGTGCGCGTCGCGGTCGCCGAGCGCGTGGCGCGATAGCCGACGACGGGCCCGCCCGCCCGCTCGCCGCTGCCCGTGACAGAAAGTTCGGACAGCACGGCCTCGGCACCCTCCGGGGGGACGGTCTGCGCATGAACTGCGACGGGCCAGGATAGAGCAAGGCCAAGCAGGGCACGTGAGCCTGCGATGAGCGCAGCCGATCCCGGTGTGACGGGATGCTGTCTCCCTTGCGCTACGCTGCTCATGACCGTTCCGATTCGAGAGCGGGCTCCACGGAGCCGGTTCGGCGCGTTTACGTATGACAATGCGAGGGCGGCAAGCATACGCGCGCATATTTTGTGTTAAGGTATCGCGATAAGATCAGTCGTTGCTGAGAAACAACAATTTATTCCAAGTCTAAGTTGGAGCTGAGACCGCTTCAGCTGGCGCTGTCTCGTCAATGGTTCGAAGTCGGATGGGGCTGGCCGAAAGACCCGTTCTGGCGTCGTCCGACTGGTAGATCCCAATGGTCGAGGAGTCGGAGATGTGTCGATCAGGACGCGATCGTGCGGCGGGAGATCCGTGCGAAGGTGATGGACGGAGCGAATGGCCAGCTCGATTGCGAGAGGTTGTTATCGTGGCGACACGCGCCCCGATGAGGCATTGAGCGTGTTAATTGAGATATAAATGCCTGTTTTCGTTCTTTGAGATAAATATTACATTATTTGAGACCTTTTGTGACCTGGATGATCGTTCTGCACTTTGGGATTTAGGTGGCGGGAAAGCCCGCTGCCCTTTGATGATCGCACTGTCGGCACGACCGGCGCCTCGCGCGATCAGCATTCAGCATGTCCCCCGAGATCACGCTCCCGATTGCCATCCGCCTGAACGCGCGTGGGCGGCCCGTCTCCGCTGAGACGGGTCGCACCGTGCCTGGGATACCGCGTCGAGGGCGCCCGCCCCTCCTGTCCGGCCTTGGCCTCAACATCCCGGGCGCGAACCGGTGAATGCCGTCCATCAACCTGTGCACGACGCAACGGCATCACGTCCGGCGCAACGCGCAGCGTGAGGTTGAACCCTGCGCGAGTTCCAGAGCGTCTTCCGACGAAGTGGATGCCGGCTCGTCGGAAGAAAGCGCGCCAAGACAGAAGCTTGGAGCCGCCGGCCTGATGCAGTCAGGTCGGATACGGCTCTAGGCATCGCCTATCGAAGAACGGTTCTCCCTTGAGCAGCCTTGCCGACCTCGTCGATACGATCGACCAAATCCTGGAGACGGCCGACACATCCCACCATCAGCGGATGCTCTTGGGGGTGACCGAGCTGCTCGTCGGCATGTCCTCGGTGCTCTCGAACACCCATCTCGAAACCTTCGATGAGGTGTTCGGACGCCTCATCGGCGGTGCGGGACCCGAGGCGCGGCAGGCGGTGGCGGAACATGTCGGCGCCCTGACAGAAGCGCCGCCCGGCCTCGTGCGGCAGCTCGCGGCCGATCAGGCCGGTCCGGTCGCCGGACCGATCTTGCGCAGTCGAATCGCAATTCCCGATGCGGCCCTGCTTCATCTTGCGCAAAGCCGCGGCCAGGAACATCTGGCCGCCATCGCGGGACGGGCACAGCTGAGCGCGTCGGTCTGCGACGCCGTCGCGGCCCGAGGGGACGAGACCGTTCTCGGCCTGCTGCTTGCCAATACGGGGGCGCAGCTTTCGGACAGGACCCTGCTGCTGCTGGCCACGCGCATCGAGGTTGAAGAGGTTTTGGCAGAGGGATTGGAGCGCCGTACGGATCTCGATCCGCGGCGCCGGGCGGCGGTACTGCGCGAGCGACGTTACGAACAGGCGCGGTCGCGCATGAACAAAGGTCAGCAACAGGTTCGGAACTACGCGAGGGCCGAAGCGGCCGTTGCCCTGCGCATCAAAATCGGCCTCGACGAGAGCGACATTCAGCACTGGTTGAGCAACGGCCGCATCCCGGAAGCCCTCCTCGCCCTCGCCCATTTGGCCGGTCTGCCCGCCGCTCATGTCATCGCGGCCCACGAGTCCGCCGATCTCCGGCGCATGACATTGTTCGTCCGCTGTGCCGGTCTCGGAACCGCGGCGCTGGCTCGCTTCCTCTGTACCGTCGAGGGGCACCAAGCGAGTGGCGGACTGGGCCGATTTTTTCTCGCGTTCAGAGCGATGTCGGTTGAGCAGGCTCGCGCAGCGCTCGCTCAGAGCGGCTCTCCAGCCTTCATCACCGAAACATGAGGCGCCAGGACGGACGGGGCGATCGGACCGGCCTCGCTTTGCCGGCTCTGTTGCGTTTACACTCCACCGAGGGTTGCCACGGCGGGGCGCACCGACATGCGACGCCTACTGAAGTTCCTCCACACGATGGGGGCGGTCGGGCTGATGGGCGCGATGGCCTGCCTCGTCGTCCTCCTGAGCCACACCCCGCCGCCGGATTCACTGGCCGGTTACGCCCTGATGCGCGGGGCGATGGAAGCGGTCGCGACGTGGATCTTCCTGCCCTCCCTCGCCCTGACACTGGTGGCCGGGCTGTTGGCGGTCGCGCTGCATCCGGGCTTCCGCGAGGCCGGCTGGGCCTGGGTCAAGCTCGCCACCGGCGTGCTGGTGTTCGAGGGCGGCTTCGTCGGCATCCAGGGGCCGATACAGGAGGAGGCACGCCGCAGCGCCGCCGCGCTCCGAGGCGAGATCGATCCGGCCACCCTTACGGGTGCGCTCGCGGCCGAGCGCAACACGTTGTGGGTGATCCTCGCCGTTGCAATCCTCAACGTCGTGCTCGGCATCTGGCGGCCGCGCATCCTGCGGCTTCCCCGTTCCGACCTGTCCCGGCCCGCCTGACAACTCACGCGACGACCTCGCGGACGAGCGAGGCTTGGCGGAACGCTTTCGGGCCAAGCCTCGTTGCCGCCCCTGGGACTTCTGCCGGATGCGAGGGGGCGCACGGCCTCCGGCAGGCGAGACGAAGGCGAGACGGCGGAGGAGCGTGATGGCGACGCGAGGCTTTACCGGGCGGCCCCCTGCCGCGGCGATCCGCGAGCGGCTCCCGCCGGGCCAGTACCTCACCGACGACTTTCCCGTGCTCCAGCTCGGGCCGACGCCGCGTGTTGCGACAGAGGGCTGGCGCTTCACCCTGCGCCAGGGCTCGCGGCCGCTGGCGAGCTGGAGCTGGGACGAGTTCGCGCAACTGCCCCGCACCCGCTGGAGCGGCGACATCCACTGCGTGACCAAGTGGTCCAAGTTCGACACCGCCTGGGAGGGCGTGAGCTTCGACGACATCCTCGCGGCGGCCGGCCTTGCGGCACCGACGGGCTTTCTCCTGGCGGAGAGCCACGACGACTACACGACGAATGTGCCGGTTGCGGATCTCACCGGCGGCAAGGCGATGGTGGCGACGCTCTACGACGGCAAGCCGATTCCGCCCGATCATGGCGGCCCGGCGCGCCTGCTCGTGCCGCATCTCTACTTCTGGAAAAGCGCCAAGTGGGTGAAGGGCTTGCGCTTCACCGAGAAGGACGAGGCCGGATTCTGGGAGCTGCGGGGCTACCACATGTACGGCGATCCCTGGCGTGAGCAGCGTTTCAGCGGCGATTGAGAGGATGGCCAACGTGAACGGCGTTGCGTCCCCACCTTCGCCCGCACCGTCATCCTGGCGGGCCGCGACGATCCGGGCGATCACGCCCGTGACGCCGCGGGTGAAGAGCTTCCGCTTCGATCCCCTCGACCGGCCGCACCGGGCCGGTCAGCATGTCGATGTGCGCCTCACCGCACCCGACGGCTACCAAGCGCAGCGCAGCTACTCCATCGCCTCGGCACCGGGCGATCCCGCCGGCCTCGAACTGATGATCGAGGGGCTGGAGGCGGGCGAGGTCTCGGGCTTCTTCGACGCGGTGGCCGAGGTCGGCGACGCGATCGAGCTGCGCGGGCCGCTCGGCGCCTTCACCTGGGGGGCGGAGGATGGCGGCCCGGTTCTGCTGATCGGCGGCGGCTCCGGCGTCGTGCCGTTGCTGGCCATGGTGCGCGAGCGGGCTCTGCGCGCCCCCGACGTGCCGATGCTGCTGATCTACTCGGCCCGCAAGGCCGCCGAAGCCATTGCGCGGGTGGAGCTCGCCGCCCGCTCCCGCGACGAGACCGGCTTCGATCTGACTCTGCTTCTCACCCGCGAGGGGGCGACCGCGGGGCGGCGCGTCGACCGCGTCATGATCGGTACGGCGATCGAGTGCCTCGGCATGCCGCGCCACGCCTTCGTCTGCGGCGGCAACGGCTTCGTCGGCACCGTGGCCGACCTGCTGGTGGAGGCCGGGGTGAAGCCGGGCGTGGTCCGCACCGAGCGCTTCGGCGGCTGAACGGGTTCGCTCAGCCGCCAGGGGGGAGGCGTCAGCCCTCTTCGTCGCCGTCCGAGTCGTTGTCGATCAGGTCGGAGACGTCGTCGTCGCCGTCCTCTTCCTCCAGGAAGGTGTCGTCGTCCGCACCCCCGCTGGAGTCGTCGCCGCCCTCGTCGTCGTCGACGTTGATATCGGTATCGTCCTCGCTGGCCTCGGCCTCATCGAGGGAGACGATCTCCGGGCCGCCCTTCTCCTCCTCGTCCTCGTCGTCATCCGTCGAGCGGCTGGCGACGGGCGGGGCGACGCGGGAAGTCGCGACTTGGTAGATCGTTCCGCATTTCGGGCAGGTCGCCGGATCACGGTCGAGATCGTAGAACTTGGCACCGCAATTCATGCACTGGCGTTTGACGCCGAGTTCCGGTCTAGCCACGGCTGCAAACCTCTGGGGACGAATAGGGGGAAAGGGTCCGGGAGAGCGGCCCCGTTAGTCGCAGCCTCCGCCCATGTCAAACGGCATGTCGCTCACCGCGGCGCATCCCGCGCGCGCCGCTCCGCCAGGGTGCTCCTGCAGATGGCGCGTGAACGGCGTGAGAGCCCGCGTCAGGCGTGGCGTGACCACTTGTTCTGCCGCCGCTCGACGGCGAGGCGCAGGAGGCGGCTGAAGGGCGTTCCGTCTACCCGGCCAGGGCGGTCGAACTCGTGCAGCACAGCTTCGAGAGCGACGATGCGCTCGCTGGGCCGCCGATAGGCGCTTTCCAGCTCGTTCAACGCATCAAGGACGCGTTCCCCGGCCGTCGAATCGGCGACGGCGAATGCATGATCGACCTTGCGAAGGCACTGGATCACGGGCTGCATGGCCGCCAACATAAACCTATGTTGTGGTTTGTCGAGAGCTGGATGACGGATCCGAGCCGATCTGGCGCTCCGATCCACACAGGATCGGATCAACGGAAGCAAGTCATGCGGTTGAGACAACCGCGCGACAGGCTCGGTTGCTTACAGATATGCGGGTTACCGCCGGGTTTCGTCTGATCTTGCATCATCATGCAACGTCGATCGCGGTCGGGTGCTGAGACGAACGGGCGAGCCATTCCGCATGTCTCTCAAGGGGGGCACCCACGTCCGCGACCGGCTTTCGGATGACGTGGACCGGTCCTCATGCTAACGGGCGCCCGTCGCGCCGGGCCTGTCCGGCGGGCGGCCTCGGCACCCGGTGGGAGCCGATACGCCTCAGCGCAGCGATCGAGTCAGACGTAAGATCCCCGTGTCGCACGATTCCGAACCGCAGCCCGTCACCGCGCATCCCGGAGGCCCCCTCAACGGGGCGCTGAAGCCGCCGGGCGACAAGTCGATCTCCCACCGGGCGATGATCCTGGGCCTGCTCGCCATCGGCGAGACGCGGGTCGAGGGGCTCTTGGAGGGCGACGACGTGCTGCGCACCACCGCCGCCGCGAGGGCGTTGGGCGCTCAGATCACCCGCGAGGGCGAGGGGCGTTGGCGGATCGTCGGCGTCGGCATCGGCGGGATGCAGGATCCGGCCGGCGTGCTCGATTTCGGCAATGCCGGCACCGGGTCGCGGCTGATGATGGGCGTGGTCGGCGGACAGCCCGTTACCGCGACCTTCGACGGCGATGCCAGCCTCCGCAAGCGGCCAATGCGGCGCATCCTCGATCCGATCCTGAAGATGGGTGCGCAGGTCGTGTCCGAGGCCGAGGGCGGGCGCGTGCCGCTGACGCTCAGGGGACCGCGCGAGGCGATCCCGATCCGCTACGAGCTGCCGGTCGCCTCGGCGCAGATCAAGTCGGCGGTGCTGCTCGCCGCCCTCAACGCGCCGGGCACCACCACCGTCGTCGAGCGGGCCGCCTCCCGCGACCATACCGAGCGGATGCTGCGTCTGTTCGGCGCCGAGGTGTCCGTGGCGCCTTACGGCGAGGGCGGTCACGGCCGCACCGTGACGCTGACCGGCCAGCCGACCCTGCGCGGCACCGACGTGGTGGTGCCGGCCGATCCGTCCTCGGCCGCCTTCCCTCTGGTGGCGGCGCTGATCGTGCCGGGCTCCGAGGTGACCTTGCGCGGCGTGATGATGAACCCGCTGCGCACCGGCCTCATCACCACGCTGATCGAGATGGGCGCCGACATCGAGCGTCTCGCCGAGCGCGAGGAGGGCGGCGAGACGGTGGCCGACCTTCGGGTGCGCGCGAGCCGCCTGCGCGGCGTCGACGTGCCGGCCGAGCGGGCGCCCTCGATGATCGATGAGTACCCGATCCTCGCCGTCGCCGCGGCCTTCGCCGAGGGCACGACCCGGATGAACGGATTGCACGAATTGCGGGTCAAGGAATCCGACCGGCTCGCGGCGGTCGCCGCGGGGCTTGCCGCCAACAGCGTCACCCACGCGATCGAGGGGGACGACCTGATCGTCACCGGCAACGGCGCGCCGCCCGCGGGCGGCGGCACGGTGGCGACGCATCTCGATCACCGCATCGCCATGGCCTTCCTCGTCATGGGGCTTGCCGCCGAGAGCCCCGTCACCGTGGACGACGGCGCGATGATCGCCACGAGCTTCCCGAGCTTCCGCCCGACCATGCTGGCGCTCGGCGCCCGGATCGAGGACGGGGCCGCCGCATGATCCCGGACGACATCGCCGTGCAGCGGGACGAAGCGCCCCTCGTCATCGCCATCGACGGCCCGGCCGCCTCGGGCAAGGGCACGCTCGCCAAGCGGCTCGCCCTGCATTACGGGCTGCCGCATCTCGATACCGGCCTGCTCTACCGCGCGGTGGCGCTGACCCTGATCGACGAAGGCGCCGATCTCGACGACACCGCGGCGGCGGCGCGAGCGGCTTCGGCCCTGTCGGCCGAGCGCCTCTCCGACCCGCGCCTGCGAGAGCGGGCCATGGGCGAGGCGGCCTCGCGGGTTTCCTCGGTGCCGGAGGTGCGCGCCGCCCTGCTGTCCTGGCAGCGGCGCTTCGCCGAGGGCGGGGAAGGCGCCGTGCTCGACGGGCGTGACATCGGTACCGTGGTCTGTCCGGAGGCGCGGGTGAAGCTGTTCATCATCGCCGCCCCCGAAGAGCGGGCCCGACGCCGCCATCGCGAGCTGCTCGGACGCGGCGAGGAGACGACGCTCGCCGCGATCCTTGCCGATATCCGCGCACGCGACGCCCGTGATTCGAGCCGCGCCGCCGCCCCCCTGAAAGCCGCCGAGGATGCGGTGGTGCTCGACACCACCGAACTCGATGCCGAAGCGGCCTTTGCCGAGGCGGTCGCCATCGTCGAGCGGCTCAAGGCCGCCTGAGACACCCCCCTCTGCGCCGAACTCGGCATCCTCACCGCGTCTTCGGTTCTCCGGCGAGCCAAGCCCCTACTCGCGCGGCGAGAGCCTGCGGATCGCCCGAGAGATGCAGCCGCTTGGTGCGGGACGTCTCGCCGGAGACGAGTGTCACCTCGGCCTTGCGCAGCCCGAGGCTCTTGGCGACGAAGGTGGTGAGGGCGGCGTTGGCAGCGCCCTCCACGGGCGGTGCCGCCACGCGCAGGGACAGGATGGGACGTCCATCCGCCTCCATCCGCACGCCGTCGAGTCCAGTGCGGCCCGCCCGCGGCGTCAGCCGCACGGCGAGAACGAGGCCGTCCGCATCAAGGGTGAAGGGGCTTTGCATCGCCGGAGCATCGTCCTCGCTATCGGATCCAAGATGAGGCTCTATCCTTTTGCTTGGGCATCGTCGTCGTCTGAGAGCCGGTGATCACCCCCGGAGAGGATGTGAGAGGCTCTCGCCCGCTTGGATCGCTTTGGCGAACACGGGAAACGGTTCGCGTCTGACCGGTGTCACACGCAAGTCAACGAAGCGAGTCGGGGATCGTGTTGGCCGTGGGCTGTGCCCGGCGTCTGCTTCACCCAAACGGCAACCGCCACGGAACTGAGAAGAACTCAATTCGCGACGGAGGGGCGAGAGCGGCCCGGTCGAAGCGTATTGGTCACGTCGTCCGAGCGGATTGCTTGATCCTCGCGTGCGGCGAACTTCACACTATCGTGATGGATCGCTGGAAAGGATGCCTTGGGCAGGGCAATTCACGCGATGACAGAGTTGTCGCCGTTCGAAAATTGCAACTTCATAGCGGATGATCCTGCGCCGTGTCGGTGGCTGTCGCATGAGGATCAGGCGCGCAGCGCAACAACATTTAACCTTTGTAGCTTTTCCTTGGCCGCGAAGCGCACCGCAAGAATTCGATAATGCCGAGCTGCCGCGACGATGCCGACCTCATGTACCGCCTGCTGGTTCGGGGGGTGACGGATTACGCGATCTATATGCTGACTCCGGACGGCACGATCGCGAATTGGAATGCGGGGGCGCAACGCACAAAGGGCTACACGGCCGAGGAGATCGTGGGGCTCAATTTTGCCTGCTTCTATAGTCCGGAAGATCGGGCCGCAGGATTGCCCGAGCACGGCCTCAGGACGGCGCGGCAGGAAGGCCGGTTCGAGGCGGAGGGCTGGCGCCGGCGCAAGGACGACTCCCGCTTCTGGGCGCATGTCGTCATCGATGCGATCCACGACGACGAGGGCCGATTCATTGGCTTTGCCAAGATCACCCGCGATTGCACCGAGCGGCAGGTGAACGCCCTCAAGCTCGACTCGGCCCTCGGCAACCTCGACCTCGCCATGTCCAACATGGCTCAGGGCCTGTGCCTCATCGATGACGACGGGCGCGTGGTGCTCGCCAACGAGCGAATGCACGAGATCCTCGCGGTGCCGAGCGGCGAGCCGCTGGTCGGCGCGTCGATCGGAGGCGTCCTGGCCGAAACGCTCAGCGAGGCGGCCTCTCTCCGCTTCCTGCAGGATCATCTGCGTCGCGACCTGGACCTCAACAGGCCCGAAATCTCCGAGATCGTGCATGGGGAACAGGTCTTGTCGGTGACGACGCGGCGACCGGCCTCCGGCGGGTGGGTCTCGACCTTCGTCGACGTGACCGAGCGGCGCCGGTTCGAGACACAGATCCAGCATCTGGCCCAGCACGATCCCCTGACGGATCTCGCCAACCGTGCGGCGCTCCGTCAGGCCCTCACCGAAACCCTCGCCTCGGCGCGCTGGGAGGATTGCGCCGTCCTCTACATCGATCTCGATCGCTTCAAGCCGATCAACGACACGTTCGGCCACGCCGTCGGCGATCAGATTCTTCAGGAGGCCGCCCGGCGCCTGCGGCTGACGGTGCGTCCGCAAGACGTGATCGCGCGCCTCGGAGGCGACGAGTTCGCGCTGGTCCTCAGTCCGGCCGACCCTCAGCGGGTGGCGGAGATGGCGCGGACGATCCTCGACGCCCTCAATCAGCCCTACGGGGTCAAACGGCTGCCGATTCGGATCGGCGCCAGCATCGGCATCGCCGTCGCGCCGCTGGCCGGGCGCGATCCCGACATCCTCCTGCGCAACGCCGACCTCGCCCTCTACGAGGCCAAGAAGGAGGGTCGGAACCGTTACAGCTTCTACGACCCGGCGATGGGGGACAAAGCTGCGGCGCGCTCGATGCTCGAGGCCGACCTGAACCGCGCCCTGGAGCGGCGCGAATTCGTCCTGCATTATCAGCCGATCGTGCGCGCCCGCACCGGTGCCACCATCGGCTTCGAGGCCCTGCTGCGCTGGCGACGGCCGGACGGGGTGGCGACGTCGCCTGCGGACTTCGTGCCGGCGGCCGAGGAGGCGGGCCTGATGCCAGAGATCGGCGCCTGGATCCTGGCCGAGGCGTGCCGTGAGGCGATGGCTTGGCCCGCCCATCTCACCGTGGCCGTCAACGTCTCGGCGACCCAACTGCGCAGCGCTCAGTTCATCGACGCGGTCGAGCGGGCGCTGGCCGAGAGCGGTCTGCCGCCGCATCGGCTGGAGATCGAGATCACAGAGACGGCGGTGCTTCAGAACCGCGAACTGGCCCTCAGCCTGCTCCGGCGATTGCGGGTGCTCGGTGTGATGATCGCGCTCGACGATTTCGGCACCGGCTACTCGTCGCTGAGCTTCGTCCACACTTTCCCGCTCACGCGCCTCAAGATCGATCGGAGCTTTGTCCGAGGGCTTGGGCATGATCCGCAATCGGCGGCGATCGTGCGCGCGATCATCGGCCTTTCGCGCAGCCTCGGCCTCGCGGTGACGGCGGAGGGCGTCGAGACGGAGGACCAGCGCCGGCTGCTCGCCAAGGAACGCGGGCTCGACATGCAGGGCTACCTGTTCGGCCACCCGGAGCCCGCGGCACATCTCGATCCTCATCTCACGCGGCATCGGTCCGCACGGCGGCTTGCGCTGCCGAAAGAGGGACGAGGGAAGGTCCAGAAGCATCCGGAGGCGGCCTGACAAAATCCGTTTCCAATCCCTTTGTGCACGAAGGGGCAGCCGCCGACGTCCGGCCTATTGCTGCGCGCGCCGGGCGGTTAACCGGATTAGGTTCGAATGACCGCGTGCCGGCCAAGCCCGAATGCTTGAAATCGGCCGTTGAGGCGAAGATCAGTTGTGCACAATATACGGCTTATGGTTTGTCGGCGCGACGAGCATGGACTTGGATGCGCTTGCGTCGTCCGAGGCAGGCTGATAGCGGGTTGTACGCTGCCGGTTTAGCTCAGTTGGTAGAGCAACCGCCTTGTAAGCGGTAGGTCGCGAGTTCGAGTCCCGCAACCGGCACCATCGGGCTCCTGTTCGAACACCGCAATCGACCAGAAGGGTTCATCCCATCGCGATCGGCGATGACCCGCCTGCCCGAGATTCCCTCGAACTCTTCACTCGTTGCGCAGCGGCGCGAAGCGGGCTTGTGCGCAAAATCTCTGTTGCCTTTCACAGCTCATGAAACTGTAACGAATGATAGTGCATTTGAGATAAGTTTAAGTCTCTCTGCGCGAGTAACGGACCTGCGCCGCACCGGCGCGAGAGCAGTCATCCGGATGGGGGCATTCGGGCGTATGCGCAACTCCTTGAGTTTCACGCCGCCGGATCTGCAGGAGGCGCGGCTCGAACCGGTGCGCCGCCGCATCGTCTTCTATATTCCCGGTTACGATCCCGAGGCGCGGACGCGCTATCGATTGCTGTTCGTGCGGGAGTGGACCCGCTACACCAAGCGCTTCGGCGGCGGCCGGCGGGAGATCTCCCGCGCCGAGCTGAGCCAGGACGGGCTTGTTCAGAGCTGGACCGTGAGCGCGCCGGAGCAGGGCGACGGGGCCGAGACCCGCTACGACGTGCTCCTATGGGACGATATCGTCGCGCGCGACTTCGCCCGCTCCCGCTTCCTCAGCGTCGCGCTTCTCGTCGCGGGCACGCTGCAGACCATCCTGAGCGGCCTGCTCTTCCGCTTCTACCGGTTGAGCTGGAAGTATGGGAACGTCATCCTCTACCCGTTCGTGATGGTGATCCTCCTCGCCGCGCTGTCCGTCGCCATCGCGGTGACGGTGCACGCGCATCTGGGCGATTGGTTCGGCCACAGCCTCGGTCTGCCGCTCTGGGTCTCGCTGCCGCTGGGCGTGATCGCGGGCCTCGTCTGGATCAAGACCATCGAGGCCTTCCTAAACCGCGTCTTCTTCTGGCAGCTCCTGAACGATTGGGTGTTCAACTGGCAGCACGGCCAGGGCCGGCGGCCGGATTACGAGCGTCGCCTCGATGCCTTTGCCGAGCACGTCCTGTCCTCCGTCGCGGCGCGGGACGAGGCCGGCCAGCCGACCGACGAGGTGATGATCGTCGGCCATTCCTCCGGCGGGCTGACCGCGGCGGAGGTCGCCGCCCGGGTGCTCGCCCGCGACGCCTCGATCGGCTCGTCGGGCGCCAGCCTGTCGCTGGCGACGCTGGGATCCGGGCTGCCGCTTGTGGCGATGCAGCCGGCAGCCGCCCGCCTGCGGGGAGAGATCGCGCGCCTCGTCACGGATCGGCGCATCGTCTGGTGCGATTTTCACGCGCCGCAGGACTGGATGAACTTCCCAGGTTTCAACCCGCTGAACGATCTCAAGCTCCGCCTGTGCGGGCAGCCGGTCGCCAATCCTCTCGTGCGCTCGGCGCGCTTCCGCGACCTTCTGTGTCCGGAGACCTACCGGCGGGTGCGCTTCCGCCCGTTCCGGATGCATTTCCAGTTCCTCCTCGCGAACGAGCGGCCCGGCGCCTACGATTTCTTCGCGATGACCCTGGGCCCGCGGCGGCTGCGCGAGCAGGTGCTCGCCCCCGCCACGGGCCGCGAATGTGAGGCTGCCCTTCCTCTCTGATCCGGACGCGCCCCGCCGCCGGTGACGCGCGGGCCAAGTGTGAGGCGGGCGCGCGTCTTCATCGTCACCGTCGGCAGCCGCGGCGAGGTCCTTCCGCTCCTCGCCGTCGCGACCGAGCTGCGGCGGGGTGAGAGCATCGTGAGCTTCCGAAAGCCGGCGGCACCTTGCGGGGCCGATGCTCCAGGTTGTTACCCTAGCGGCGCCCGCGTCCATCCCCCCCGACGGTTCGCTACAGCGAGAATCGGTCCACCTCCTCCAGCAGCCGGACGAAGGTGCGCGCCCCGTGGTCGAGCGCGGCCTCGCCGGCCTCGGCCGTGCCGAGTCGGGCGTCGCCCAGGGCGCCGGCGGGGTGAAGGTCTTCCGTCTTCCAGGCGAATGCCGCCGGGCGCCCCGCGCGCAGGAGCGAGAAATCACGGGCCATCGCCACCGTGCGGGGCTCGAAATGCGCGATGCGGTCCCGCCGCACGAGGTCGGGCCGCAGCGCGAACATCAGCGCGGTTTCGAGGCCGCCGGCATGGATGCCGTGGCGGATCTCGTCTTCCGGAAACAGCCCCTCAGGCAGGCCGAGGCGGCTCCACGAGGTCGTCACCGCGACCATGCCGAAGCGCCCGCGCAGCGCGCCCGCTACGAGGTCGATGAGTGCGCTGTTGCCGCCATGCGAGGAGACGATCACGAGCTTCCCGCAGCCCGACCGGTGCAGGCTGGCGCCGATCTCGGTCCAGGCGGCAAGCGCGGTCGCGGCGGTCAGGGAC
This sequence comes from Methylorubrum sp. B1-46, assembly GCF_021117295.1. Classification (NCBI taxonomy): domain Bacteria; kingdom Pseudomonadati; phylum Pseudomonadota; class Alphaproteobacteria; order Hyphomicrobiales; family Methylobacteriaceae; genus Methylorubrum; species Methylorubrum sp. B1-46. The sequence goes on from NZ_CP088247.1 coordinate 2,330,106, forward strand.
AGGGTGCCGGGAAAGGAATCGTGCTCGTCCGACTTGCCGATCGCCTGCACCGGCAGGAGCAGCACGTCGAGCGCCTCCGGTACCAGCCGCGCCACCCGCTGCAGATACCCTTCCGCGATCATCGTGTCGGTGCCGAGCGGCAGGTGCGGCCCATGCTGCTCCACCGCGGCGACCGGAAGCACGGCGATGGATCGGCCCATGTCGCGGGCGCGGATCTCCGCCGTCGTAAGATCGAGCCAGGATCGCGCCGGCATGCTGGCATCTCCGTTGTTGCGAGTGGACATGCCGGATCGCGGACGCCGTCCGCAGGCATTCTGAGACCGTTCCGGCTTTGATGGAGCGGAAACCGTATCAACCGCTCGTTAGTCAAGATGGCTCAAGGGTTGCCGGATTGTCCTGATTGCATTGCCGAAGCCCGTGAATACTCTTCCTCCGAACCGGTCCGCTGCGATGTCGTCCATGCTGGGCGCGACGGAGGACGACTCGGCCGAGGCGATCCGCCGGGAACTGACTCATCTGCGAGAGATGCTGGAGCAGAACTCGGATTGGATCTGGGAGGTGGATGCGCAGGGGCGCTACACCTACGCCTCGCGCCAATGCGTCGCCCTGCTCGGTCGCGAGCCGGAGGAAGTGGTGGGACGCACACCCTTCGACTTCATGCCCCCCGACGAAGCCGAGCGGGTCGGGCGAATCTTCGCCGCCATTGCCGCCGAGCGCCGGCCTTTCGCCCAGCTTCTCAACCGCAACCTGCGCAAGGACGGCAGCCTCGTGGTGCTGGAGACGAGCGGCGTGCCGCTGCTCGGCCCTGACGGTGCGTTGCGCGGCTACCGCGGCATCGATCGGGACGTCACCGAGCGAGAGGCGGCGAACGAGCGGCTGCGCCACATCGCCCGGCACGACGACCTTACGGGCCTGCCGAACCGGATGTATTTGCGCGAGCATCTCGCCGGGCGGCTGGCCGCCGGGCAGCGACCGGGCGTGATCAGCCTCGATCTCGACGGCTTCAAACCGGTCAACGATCGCCTCGGCCATGCCGCGGGCGACCGGGTCCTGACGGAGATCGGCCGCCGGCTCGGCGAGATGGCGGCCGCGCACGGCCTGTTCGCGGCACGCCCCGGAGGCGATGAATTCGTCGTGATCGTCCCGGACGGCGCGACCGCTTCATCCGGGCCGCCTCGTGGGACCCTTCGTGAGATCCTCGGGCAGGCCATTGCCGCCCCCATTGTCCTCGACGCCGGAACGGTGCGGGTGAGCGCCAGCCTCGGCCTCGCCCACGCGGATGGTCCGAACGACACGGTCGAAGCCCTGCTGGCAAGGGCCGACCGTGCCCTCTACGAGGCCAAGGAAGCGGCGAAGGAGGCCGCGCGGCGCGCCGGCCTCAGCGGCGGCTGAGGAGCCAGCCGAGACCGAAGGCCGCCGCAGCGACCAGGGCCAGCGTCGTGCCACGATTCGCGTCGGCCCGCATGGCGAGTTCGCGGCCGCGCTGACGCGCCTCGTGCCGGAGGTGGCGCCCTCGGCCGCGGGCCTCCTCGTGCAGTTGGCGCCCGCGCTCCAGGGTCTCATCGCGAAGATGCCGACCGCGGGAGACGGCCTCGTCGGCGAGGCGGTAGCCATCCTCGTAGAGATCCTCGGCCCGGTCGCGGGTCCGGCCATAGGCCGCCTGCGCCACACCCGCGACCTGCTCGTAGGCGCCTTCGACCTGCGGGCGGGCGCGGCCCGCCACGGCGCCGAGCGCGGTGCGGCCACGACCCTTGAGGTTGCGCAGTCCGCCCTCGAACTGGTCCCTGTTCATGATGAATTTCCTCTGATCAAATGGGTTGTGCCAAGCCGCTCGCGGCCGTCGACCGAAATGAAGAAGCCGCACCCGGTCGGGTGCGGCTCCGGCCGTCGGATCCTGCTGGGAAAGGCCGGCGCAGGCGGCTCTTAGAGCTTGCTCTTCACCGCATCGGCGGCGTTCTTCACGCCTTCCTTGGCCTCGCCAACGGTGCGCTGGGTCTTGCCCTCGACTTCCTGCGCCTTGCCCTCGGCCTGCAGCTTCTCGTTGCCGGTCAGGTTGCCGACGCCCTGCTTCACGTTGCCGGCGACCTCGTTGGCGGCGCCCTTGATCTTGTCGGTCGTGCTGCTCATCGCGTCTCTCCGTTCGTTGGTTTAGCGCCGTCTCGCGGCGCTCTCGGCAAGCTGAACGGATCCCCCCGGCGCTTGGTTCCACTCCTATGATAAGGCGTGCCGCCCCGCACACGCCCCACAAAATGCATTCATTCTGCGGGAACGTTCAAAAAATATCTGCGCAACGGCCAAATATTTTCCTGTCAGCGCTCGGGTCACGAGGGGTTACGTATGCGGTATCCAAAATTCCACTACGGGTAAGCCGGGCAGCCGTCCCGGTCCGCCAAAAGAAAAGTCGAGATCAGGGACGCTCCATGGCCGTTCAAGCCGCCGATCCATTGCCCTCTACCGGTGCCTATTCGACATCACGTGCCGACACGCCCTTCGGTGGGCGCTGGGGACAGCTCATCCTCGGTGTGCTGTGCATGTCGATGATCGCCAACTTGCAGTATGGCTGGACGCTGTTCGTCAATCCGATCAACGACAAGTACGGGTGGGGCAAGCCGGCGATCCAGGTCGCTTTCACGATCTTCGTGCTGACCGAGACCTGGCTCGTTCCGATCGAGGGCTGGTTCGTCGACAAGTACGGCCCGAAGGTCGTCACCCTGTTCGGCGGCGTGCTCTGCGCCGTCGGCTGGGCGATGAACTCGGTCGCGGACTCGCTGTGGTTCCTGTATCTGGCCGCCGCCATCAGCGGCATCGGTGCGGGCGCGGTCTACGGCACCTGCGTCGGCAACGCCCTTAAGTGGTTCCCCGATCGCCGTGGCCTCGCCGCCGGCCTCACCGCCGCGGGCTTCGGTGCGGGCTCGGCCCTCACCGTCATCCCGATCGCCGCGATGATCCGCGACAGCGGCTACGAGCAGACCTTCCTCGCCTTCGGCCTCGGCCAGGGCATCGTGGTCATGGTTGCCGCCCTGCTGCTCTCCTCGCCGAGTGCCGCCTACAAGGAGCGGATGCTCGCCGGCCGCGTCTCCCCCAACGCCACGAGCCGCCGCCAGTATTCCTCCGCCGAGATGGTGCGCACCCCGGTCTTCTGGCTGATGTACGCGATGTTCGTGATGATGGCCGCGGGCGGCCTGATGGCGACCGCCTCGCTCGCCCCCATCGCCAAGGACTTCCAGGTCGACTCGATTCCCGTCTCGCTGATGGGCCTGACCCTGCCGGCGCTCACCTTCGCGCTCACCATCGACCGGGTGCTCAATGGCGTGACCCGGCCGGTCTTCGGCTGGATCTCCGACCGGATCGGGCGTGAGAACACCATGTTCCTTGCCTTCATGGTCGAGGGCGCGGGTATCCTGGCGCTCGGCATGTTCGCCCATTCGCCGATGGCCTTCGTGCTGCTCACCGGCCTCGTGTTCTTCGCCTGGGGCGAGATCTACTCGCTGTTCCCCTCGACCTGCGCCGACACCTACGGCGACAAGAACGCCACCGCCAATGCCGGCCTGCTCTACACCGCCAAGGGCACGGCCTCGCTGATGCTGCCCGCCTTCCTGGCGATCCAGACCGCGACCGGCTCCTGGCAGAACGTGTTCTACCTCGCCTCCGGGATGGCCTTCGTCGCCGGCTTCCTCGCGCTCTTCGTGCTGAAGCCGATGCGTGCCCGCTTCGTCGCCCGCAACCAGTGAGGAGCGAGCCCGTGACCCGCTGGATCGGCTTCACCCACAACAACGAGTCCGGCTTCGGCCGGCTCGACGGCGAACGGATCGAGGTTTGCGAGGGCGACCTGTTCGGCGAGAACGGACCGACGGGGCAGGTGCTGGCGCTCGCCGAGGTGAGCGTCGGCCTGCCCTGCCGTCCCTCGAAGATGATCGCCCTGTGGAACAATTTCGGGGCACTGATGGAGAAGCAGGGCCTGTCCCGGCCCGAGGCGCCGCTGTTCCTGATCAAGCCCGCCAACACGTTCCGGCCCTCGGGTGCGGTGGTGGCGGTGCCGGAGGCGGCGGGACGGGGGCTCTACGAGGGCGAACTCGGCATCGTGATCGGCAAGACCGCTCGCGATGTCACCGAGGACGAGGCCGCCGACCATGTGTTCGGCTTCACCTGCGTGAACGACGTCACCTCTGCCGCGATCCTCAAGGCGGATGCGAGCTTCACGCAGTGGACCCGCGCCAAGGGCCTCGACGGTTTCGGCCCGTTCGGGCCCGTCATCGCCACCGGGCTCGATCCGGAGGCGCTGACCGTGCGGACCCTGGTCAATGGGCGCGAGCGGCAGAATTTCCCGATCAGCGATATGCTGATCCCGGTCGCCCGGCTCGTGGCGCAGCTCTCGCAGGGGCTGACACTGGAGCCGGGCGACGTGATCGCCTGCGGTACCTCGGTCGGGTCGGGGCCGATCCCCAAGGGCGCCACGGTCGAGGTTGTGATCGAGGGTATCGGAACGCTCAGCAATCGTTTCGAGTAGGCGAAGCTTCAGCAAAAGTGGTCTCCGCAAACGGACGAAAACGGCCGGATCGGCGTTCTAGGAAACGAAGATTCAAGGCTTGGCCGGCGGAGCGGTAACGGCAGCACGGGTGAGAGACATGAGCATCGCGATCGTCGGCGCCGGCGCCATCGGCGGATATCTCGGAGTCAGGCTGGCGGAGGCCGGCGAGGACGTGACCTTCATCGCCCGCTCGAACGCGGACGCGATCAAGTCGGACGGCATGCGCCTGATCGAGGAGGACGGCACCGAGATCCACTCGAAGTCCGTCAAGGCGACCCGCTCCATGCAGGAGGCGGGCGTGCACGAGGTCGTGCTGCTGACCGTGAAGGCGCATCAGGTCGGCCCCATCGCCGCCGATCTCAAGCACCTGATCGGCCCCGACACCGTCGTGGTGACGATGCAGAACGGCATCCCGTGGTGGTACTTCATGGGCGGCCATGGCGGCGAATATGCCGGCACGCGGCTGGAAAGCGCCGATCCCGGCGGGCTGATCGCCGACCATCTCGATCCGAAGCACGTCATCGGCTCGGTGGTGTATCCGGCGACCGTGCTCACCGATCCCGGCACCGTGAAGGTGATCGAGGGCAACCGCTTCGGTTTGGGCGAACTCGACGGCTCGAAGTCGGAGCGGGTGCTAGCCCTCTCCCAGCGGCTGGCCAAGGCGGGCTTCCGCGCGCCGGTCACCAGCGACATCCGCGCCGAGATCTGGCTCAAGCTGTGGGGCAATCTCAGCTTCAACCCGATCTCCGCGCTGACGCACGCGACGCTGGAGGACATCTGCCGCTTCCCCGACACGCGGGCGATCGCCGCCGAGATGATGCGCGAGGCGGAAGTGATCGCGAACAAGCTCGGCGTCACCTTCCGCCTCGGCATCGACAAGCGCATCGCCGGCGCCGAGAAGGTCGGCCCGCACAAGACCTCGATGCTGCAGGACGTCGAGGCTGGCCGCCCGATCGAGCTGGAGGCGCTCGTCGGCTCGGTGATCGAGCTCGGCCGCCTCACCGGCACGCCGACCCCGCATATCGACACCGTCTTCGCCCTGATGCGGCTCCTGGCTCAGAGCCTGGAGCGCGCGAACGGCCGCCTCGCGATCCAGGGAGCGTGACGATGCTCCTGCCCGAGACTTCCGCCCTTCCCCCCACCGACTCCAAGGAGGCCAGCGTGGCCGCGACGACTCTTCACGAGCTGATCCAGGCCGGCGCCGATGCGGCCCCCGCCCTGTCGAGCCCCGGCGGCGTGCCGCTGACGTTCCAGGCGCTGCGCGCGCTGACCGAGCGGACGGTCGCTGACCTCAACGCCCGCGGCATCGGCCGCGGCGATCGGGTGGCGATCGTGCTGCCGAACGGCCCGGAGATGGCCGCCGCCTTCATCGCGGTGGCTGCCGGCACCACCTCGGCCCCGCTCAACCCGAGCTACAAGGCCGACGAATTCGAGTTCTACATGAGCGACCTCGGCGCCAAGCTGCTGCTGGTGGCCGAAGGCTCGGACTCGCCCGCGGTCGCCGTCGCGGAGAAGCTCGGCGTGGCGGTGGCCCGCCTGCGGCCGACCCCGGAGGAGGGCGCGGGCAGCTTCACGCTGCACTTCGCCGATGACAGCGCTGCACCGGCCGAGAAGGGCGGACCGGCGAGCTCGGACGAGATCGCGCTGGTGCTGCACACCTCCGGCACCACCTCGCGGCCGAAGATCGTGCCGCTGACCCAGGGCAATGTCTGTGCCTCGGCCCGCAACATCCGCACCGCGCTCGCCTTCACGGCGGAGGATCGCGGCCTCAACATCATGCCGCTGTTCCACATCCACGGCCTGATCGCCGGCATCCTCGCCCCGCTCTCGGTGGGCGGGCAGGTCTCCTGCACGCCGGGCTTCAATGCGCTGAAGTTCTTCGGCTGGATGGATGAGGTGAACCCCACTTGGTACACCGGCGTGCCGACCATGCATCAGGCGATCCTGGGCCGGGCCGCGCGCAACAAAGAGATCATCGCGCGCAACCCGCTGCGCTTCATCCGCTCCTCGTCCTCCTCCCTGCCGCCGCAGGTGATGAAGGAGCTGGAAGAGACCTTCGGCGCTCCCGTCATCGAGGCCTACGGCATGACGGAGGCCGCGCACCAGATGGCCTCGAACCCGCTGCCGCCCAAGCCCCACTATGCGGGCTCGGTCGGCCTCGCGGCCGGCCCCGAAATCGCGGTGGTCGATATCGACGGCGAGCCGCTGCCCGCGGGCGAGACCGGCGAGATCGTCATCCGTGGCGACAACGTGATGAAGGGCTACGAGAACAACGAGAAGGCCAATGCCGAGGCCTTCACCCGGCAGGGTTGGTTCCGCACCGGCGACCAGGGCGTCCTGTCGCCCGAGGGCTACCTCTCGATCACCGGGCGGCTGAAGGAGATCATCAACCGCGGCGGCGAGAAGATCTCGCCGCGCGAGGTGGACGAGGTCCTGATGGACCACCCGGCGGTGTCGCAATGCGTCACCTTCGCGGTGCCGCACGACAAGCTCGGCGAGGATGTCGCCGCCGCGATCGTGCTGCGCGAGGATGCCGAGGCGGTGGAGAAGGAGATTCGCGCCTTCGCCTCCGAGCGTCTGGCCGCCTTCAAGGTGCCGGCCAAGATCCTGATCCTCGACGAGATCCCCAAGGGCGCGACCGGCAAGCTCCAGCGCATCGGTCTGGCGCAGAAGCTCGGGCTGGCCTGAGGTTTTTCGCGGTCCGGCCATCCCTACGATCGCCGGATCGCTCCTGCTTTCGGTGCGGGGCTGCTTTCTCTGCAACCGCACCGCCAGGATACGACTGAGGGCCCGCAGGCGGCGACCTGCGGGCCCTCTTGTTGGGCTAACGTCAGATGGATCGTCCGAAGACGCTCGCGGCACGAGGGTTCGGACGAACACCAACGAGCAATCGGCTCAAACAAAGGGCGGCGCTGCGAGCGCCGCCCTTTGTTTTTCGGGATCGCTCCGGAAAGACTCAGTTCCGCGCGGCCATCATGTCGTGGGACAGCACGGTGAGCTTGCCGATCAGGCTGGCCACGTCGCCGTGGGCGCAGGACCATTGTGTGCCGATGGCGCTGCCGTCGTTCGACACGGAGACCACCGCGACCGAGCGCAGCTTGCCCTCGCGGGCGAGCTTGAGCTGATCTTGGAGCACCTCGATGATCGAGGCGACGTTCTCGTCGGCAACCGCCTCGGTGGCAGCCGCGGGGAAGGGAACCACGGTGGCGTCGTTGAGGGCGCGTTCGAACTTGGACATTCAGGCAACTCGACGATGCTTGAGGGAGGTGCGGCCGAGAGGTCCGGCCTGGAGACGATCCACGAGAAAGGCGAGGCGATCGGGCAGGGCGCCGTCCTTGTCGACGGAGAGGCGCTTGCCGATGGCAGAGGCGACCCCCTTGGTCACCCGACTGACGGTGGGCCGCTCGAGGCGGGACACCGTCTGCAGTCGGTCCGTTCGGTTCGGGTCGGCGCTCGGATCAGCCATCGCTTCCTCGCTCTCGGACGATTGCACGAGGTTGATCCTGCGCGCCGCATCGCGTCATGAAAATGGCACCGGACCGGTCACGCTTGCGCATTTCCGTGGCTGTGGCTTGGAAGCGACAGTCGCTCAAGCCATAGCCTCGTTGATCCGGTTTCGGCTCAGCGCGGATCCTGCCATCCCGAGCGGACCGGCGCGGCGCGGCCGGTGCCGCCCGTATTCATGACGCGGGGCGCTTCGGCGCGGGCGGGTGCCGGCTCGGCCATGGCGGCGCGGCGGGGGGCACGGGCCGACCGGCGCAAGGCGGCGCGGCGCTTGCGGGCGGAGCGGGGACGCGTGGCGCTGTTCGAGCCGATGACGCCGCCGGCCACCGCACCCACCACCGCACCGACCGGCCCGGCCACGAGCGCGCCGGCGACAGCCCCGGCGCCGACACTCATCGCGGTCCGGTTCTCAGCCTGCGCCGGTCCGGAGAGACCGGCGAGCAACGCGAGGCCGGCACAGGCGCCGAGACAGGTCTTTCGCATCCGGTTCGTCCCTTCGAAAAGCAGTTCGGGGACGCCCTTGGCCTTCGATCATGACGAAAGGTTGACCTGAATCGGTCGTGTGATTTGGTTGGACCTTGGCCTTACAAAGAAAATCGGCGCTCAAAGTCGCGCTTGTTCTTGCGCATTCTCCCGCTCGATCCGGGCGAGCGGCCGGCGCAAGCCGAGTACCAGCGGCACGATGGTCAGCGCCGTGGCGGCGGCGGCCAGCAGGCCGAAGCCCGAGCCGGCCCGATCGCCCAGCGCCCCGTAGGCGATCGGCGCCAGCCCGCCCGAGCCGATCACCGCGGTGTAGAACAGGGCAAACGCCCGGCCGACATCGCCGCGCGGCGCAAGATCCGGCACCGTCCCGTAGAGCACCGAGGAGGTGCCGTTGAGGACCAGGCCGACGAGCGGCAGCACGACCAGGGCCGGCCCGAGCGGCAGGACGAGGAGCGCGGCGACCAGCCCGGCGGTGGCTGTCTCGGTCGCGACGACGCAGGGCACGACGCCCAGGCGCTCGCCGAGCCAGCCGCACACGGCCTTGCCGAAGGCGCCGCCGGAAAAGACCAGGGCCAGCGCGAGCCCGGTCGTCGCGCCCGTGCCGCCCTTGGCTTCCAAGAGAAAGGGCAGGAACAGCAGGGTGCCCATCCGCGTGGCGGTATCGAGGGCGCCGACCGTCATCAGGAGGGTAAAGCCTCGCCCCCTGCCACGGGTCCGGCCGGCGCGCGCCGGGGGCGCGGCGAGCGCGCCCCGCGGCAGGACGAGGACGAGCGCCAAGGACGCGGCGAGACCGACCGCTGCCATCAGTCCGGTGACCGACCGCCAGGCCAGCACGCCGAGCAGCAGCGCCACCGCGACCGGAAAGAGCGCCTTCCCGAGATCGCCGGCGAAATTATAGATCCCCAGCGGCCCGCGTGCCGCGCTGCCATAGGCCTGGGCGACGAGGAGCGAGGCGCGGGGATGCTGAATGCTGGCCCCGATCCCGGCAAGCACCAGCCCGGCGCAGAGCCCTGTGAGACCGCCGCTCAAACCCATCACGCAGAAGCCGGCAGCGGCGACCAGGGTCGAGACGGTGAGGCTGACGCGGATCGGCCACCGTGCCGACAACCGGTCGGCGGGCACCTGCAGGCCGCCCATCGTGGCGTAGTAGAGGCTGCGCAGGACGGCGAGCCCGGCATAGCCGAGGCCGAACTCCGCCTGCCAGACCGGCAGCATCACGTAGAGCAGATCGGTGTAGCCGTCGTGCAGCGCGTGGGCGAGGCACGCTCCGCCGAGGCTTCGCCGCTTGAGGTCGCGGCCGGCGCCCTCCATCGATCGGTCGAGTCGAACGGCCTGGTTCACACGGACAATCCCCTCTGACGCCCCTTCGGACGCTTGCGCGTAGACCTTAAACCCGTGATTTTTGCGGGATCAGAGCTGCTTGTCGCACGGGTTTTGTGCGGTTTCCTCACGGACGGAGGAGGGGATGCGTCGGCTGCCGCCGCTCCACGCGTTGCAGGTGTTCGAGGTCGCGGCTCGAGCCGGCAGCTACGCCCAGGCCGGTCTCGAACTCGGGCTGACGCATGGGGCGGTCAGCCGTCAGGTCGCTGCGCTGGAGGCGTGGCTCGGGCAGCGGCTGTTCGTGCGGGTCGGGCGGCGGATGGTAGCAACCCCGGCTGCCCGCGTCTTCGCGGAAGAGGTCAGCCTGTCGTTTGACCGGCTGACCGCGGCGGCCGAGGCCTGCGGGCGGCCCCAAGCGCCACGCGTCCTGCGGGTCAGCGCACCTGCGACCTTCGCCATGCGCTGGCTGATCCCGCGCCTCGACGACTTCCACGCAGCTCGACCCGACACGGAGGTCCGGGTCACCACCACGACGACCCTGCAGGACGCGCTGCGCGGCGGGTTCGACCTTGCGGTCCGGCGCGGCCCCGATCCGTGGCCGCAGCACCGCGCGGTGCCGTTCCTGACGGAAGCGGATACCCTGGTGGCGAGCCCCGCCCTGTTGTGGAACAAGCCGCTGGCGACGCGGAACAAGCCGCTGGCGACTCTGCGCGATCTCGGGGGCCACGTGCTCCTCGGCACCGAGACACGGCCAGGGGACTGGAGCGACTGGCTCGCTGCGGCCGGCGTCGCCTTGCCCGGCGGCGTGCGCCGCCGGGTGTTCGACCATTTCTTCGTGACCCTCCAAGCCGTGGAGGACGGCACCGGCCTCGGCATCGGGCCGTTCCCGATCCTCGACCGGATGGTCGCCGCAAACCGGCTCGCGGTGCCGTTTCCGGAGATCCGGGTCGAGCGGGCCGCCTACTTCGCCCTGACGCCCTTCGACGCCGACAAGTCTCCCGCGCTCACCGCCTTCATCGACTGGCTGGTGGCAGAGGGCGGACGGCCGAGTCTTACAATTCCCCGGTGAGGAACTGCGCCCGGCCGTGTCCGAACGACCAATCCTCGTCGGTGTTCTCCACCGTCGAGACCATCACGTCGGCCGGCGCGATGCCGCAGGCGGCCTGCAGCTTCTCCGTCAGCAGCCGGTAGAACAGCTCCTTCTTCTCGCGCCCGCGCGGCCGGGTGATCATCTGAACCACCACCACGTTGCGCGTGCGGGGGATGTCGAGGCCGGTATCCTCCACGATCATCCGCGAGGGTTTGTGCTCGGTCACGATCTGGTAGCGGTCGCCGGGCGGCACTTGGAAGGCTTCGAGCATCGCCTCGTGCGCGGCGTCGAGCAGGGCCTTCAACTCGGCGTCGCTGCGGCCCTCGATCAGGTCGAAACGCATCAAGGGCATCTGAAACTCTCCAAAAGTCGGGATGGGGTGTGCCCTCTGGCGGTCACCGGGCACTCGCGGTTAAGTAGCCCCGCTTCCGGCCGCTTCCAACCGATCGGGATCCTTCGTATTATGCATTCAAATAAGGGTGCAAACGAGGGTGGAAGTGGCGCGCGGCGTTCCTGACCCGCCCCCAGGAGGAGACGAGACATGTCCGATTTGCGGTTGCGCCGCAGCGTTCTCTACATGCCGGGATCGAACCAGCGCGCCCTCGAGAAGGCGAAGACGCTGCCCGCCGATTCGCTGATCCTCGATCTGGAGGATGCCGTCTCGATGGAAGAGAAGGAGCTGGCGCGCGATCAGGTCTGCGCCGCGGTGAAGAGCGGTGGCTACGGCCATCGCGAACTCGTGATCCGGGTGAACGCGCCGCAGACACCCTGGGGCGACGGGGATCTGCGTGCGGCGATCCAGGCCAAGCCCGACGTGATCCTGATGCCCAAGGTCTCGTCGCCGGCGGTGCTGGAGAGCGTGGCCGACGCGCTGGAAGCGCTCGACGCGCCCGAATCCATCGCGGTGTGGGCGATGATCGAAACCCCGGCGGCGATCCTCAACATCCACGAGATCGCCAAGGCGCGCCGCGACCGCCGCAACCGGCTGACCGGCTTCGTGCTCGGCACCAACGATCTGGCCAAGGACACCTGGGCGCAGCTTGTGCGCGGGCGCGTGCCGATGCTGCCGTGGATGATGCTAACTCTTGCCGCGGCGCGCGCCGAGGGGCTGATCATCCTCGACGGCGTGTGGAACGACATCGCCGATCCCGAAGGCTGCCGCGAGGAGTGCCGGCAGGCGCGCGACCTCGGCTTCGACGGCAAGACGCTGATTCACCCGAACCAACTCGAGCCCGCCAACACCTCCTTCGCCCCCACGGAGGAGGAGGTGCGCCGCGCGCGTCTCGTGATCGAGGCTTTCAACCTGCCGGAGAACGCCAAGCGCGCGGCGATCAAGGTCGAGGGCCGGATGTACGAGCGCCAGCATATCGGCATGGCCCGCCGCGCCGTTGTCTGGTCCGAGACCATCGCCGCCCGCGACGCCGCCTCCGCCTCCTGAACGCGAAACGGCCGCGCCCGGTGGGGCGCGGCCGTGGCCGTCACGCTTGGAAGTGACGGCGGGTCGACTTACCAGCCGTAGCCGTAATCATAGGCCGGGCCGCCCCAGGAATAGCCGCCATAGGCACGACGCGGGGCATAGTAGCCGCCGTCATAGTAGCCGACGCTGCGATAGCCGTAGGCCGGACGGGCATAGCCGTAATCGTAGCTGTAGGCAGGCCGGCCATATCCGTAGCCGCCGTAACCGTAGGCCGGACGGGCATAGCCGTAACCGCCGTAGCCGTAGCTGTTCGAGGCGGCCGCACCCACGAGCGCGCCAGCCGCAAGGCCACCGATCACGCCGGCCGCGATCGCGCCACCGCCGCCGCGACCGCGCCACCGGGCCTCGGCATCGGTCGAGGACAGGGCGCCGACGCCGAGAACAGCCACGGCCGACAGAATCGCAAGCTTCTTCATCAAGTCTCTCCGGAAGAGGTGGATCGCCGATCCATTGGCACCCTAACGAGCGCGGTCTGGATTCGGTTCACTCTCGATGTGACGAAGCTCACATTACGTTTTGTCGCATGAATGAAGTTGCACGCGACCGTTCATCCAATTGTCAGGATCGGTCCACTGGTTCTCGCCTCGGGTTTCGCGGAGCCGGGCTTCCGTCTGAGCTTGGCCGTATCGCGCCGGGCGCGCTCAGCGGCGGCCGCCGACCTCATCGAGGTGCTGCAGAAGCATGGCCGGGTCGTCGTAGACCCTGACGGCCCCCGAGCGTTCCAGCTCCTCCGTCCCGTATCCGCCCGAGAGCAGGCCGACCCCGAGTCCACGGCAGCGTCGGGCCGCCAGCATGTCCCAAATCGAATCCCCGACAATCACCGCGTGCTCGATCGGCGCGTTCAGCCGCTCGGCGGCGGCGAGGAATAGGTCGGGATCGGGCTTGGCGTATTTCACGAGGTCGCGGGTGACCACCGGCACCTGGGCCGGATCGACACCGAGCGCGACGAGGTTGTGGCCCGCCGTCTCCATCCGGCCGCTCGTGGCGATGGCCCAGGGGATGCGGTTCTCGCTGAGCGTTGCGAGCAGGTCCTTGGCGCCCGGCAGCGGCACCACACCCTTCGAGAGCCGGCCATAGGCTTCCGCGTGCAGCCGTCGCAGCCGGTCGATCCGCTCAGGATCGATCTCGAGTCCGGTCTCGCGCAGGAGCTGGTTGGTGAACAGCCCACCGCTCATCCCGATCTTGCGGTGGATGCGCCAGACCGAGAGCGGGATCCCCTTCGCGTCGAGCGCCTCTTTCCAGGCGAGCACGTGTTGGTAGACGCTGTCGACCAGGGTGCCGTCGAGGTCGAACAGGAAGACGGTTTCGATGCGCATCCGGCGATTCCCATGGGTGAAGGCCATCGAGACAACGGCCGCTTGCCCCGGTCGATGCATGCAGAGATAGAGGGCAGGGCAATCGCTCGAAGTCGTTTTGGCGGCTTCGCGGCGCGAAGAGCGCCGTGCGGAGCGGGCTTTTCCAGGACTTCCGTCCTGAAAAGCATCGAGCGGAGCGAAAGCTTAAGCCCGCGGAGGCGGGCGCCGGCGACTGAGGCATGCCAACAAACCAGGGAAATCGCTTCAAGCGATTGCCCTGGGATAGTGCGGCGCGAGCATTGACCGTCGGCGCCCGAGCGGGTTGTGGTCGCGCCCGTCCCGTCATGCTGTTCACCCATCTCGCCGACGACCTCTTTCGACCGCTCGCCTCGCCGAGCCGCGCCTTCAACGCGGCTCTGCTGCTGCACCTGCACGCCCGCGTGTTCGGCGACGCCGCCGAGCCCCTGCGCAAGAGCGAGCTGTTGGCCGCCATCGGCGACTTCTCCGTCGGCTGGAGCCAGGCCGAAATCGCCGACGACGAGGCCACCCCCGTCGATCCGATCGAGCGGCGCTCGGCGGTGTTCCGGCGGCTGATCGAAGCCGGCTGGCTGGTGGAGCGGCGCGAGCGCTACGTGCCGGTGGTCGATTTCGATCCCGATGCGCGCTTGCTGATCGAGGAACTGGCCCGGATCGAGCGCGGCGAGACCCGCTCCTACGGCGGCGCGGTGCTCGAAGTCCTGAGCGCGCTAGAAAGCGCCATCGCCAGCCCGGCCGAACGCTCCGAGGCCCTGCGCAACGCGGCCAAGGCCTCGCGCACCTTCCTCGGCCATCTGCGCGGGCTGGCCGGCGCCATGCGCAAACTCGAAGAGCGCATCCTGCGCGAGCCCGACCTCAGCGCCGCGTTCCGGCTCTATTTCGAGGAGTTCGTCGAGCGCCACCTCGTCTCCGACTACCGGACGCTGCACACCCGCTTCAATCCGTTCCGCTTCCGCTCCGGCATCGTACGGGAGGCGGGCCGCGCCTTGCGCGATCCGCTGACGCTCAGGGCGCTCGCCGACGGCAACCTGCGCGAGGGCCGCGCCGCCGACATCACGGCCGCCGAGCGGATGGTGCGCACCGATCTCGTCGAGATCCTCTCGATCTTCGAAGGGCTCGACCCGCATCTCGATGCGGTCGCCGAGGTCGTGACGCGGCTGGAGCGGCGCATCTCGGCGGCTTTGCGCTACCGCGATCCGCGCGATTCCGCCCGGATCGAGCGGGCGGCGGCGGCACTTCGCGCGGTCGGCGCGGGCGAGGACGACTTGGTCGTGGACACCTTGGCCGGCCTGCCCCTGCCGCAGGTCTCGCTG
Organism: Methylorubrum sp. B1-46; assembly: GCF_021117295.1. Classification (NCBI taxonomy): domain Bacteria; kingdom Pseudomonadati; phylum Pseudomonadota; class Alphaproteobacteria; order Hyphomicrobiales; family Methylobacteriaceae; genus Methylorubrum; species Methylorubrum sp. B1-46. The sequence continues at coordinate 2,345,152 of NZ_CP088247.1, forward strand.
TTGCGCCCACCGATCGGCCCGCCGCAGCTCACCAATCCGCGCATGCCGCGCCGGCTCATCGAGTACGAACCGCTGCCCGAGATCGACATCGATCCGGCGATCGAGGCCTTCATCGCCGCCAAGGACGCGTTCCGCCGCCGCATCACGGTGACACCGGAGCGCATCGTCGCCTATCTCGACGCGCGGCTCTCTCAGGTGAAGTCCCTGCGCGGCTCGAACATCCCGATCGACGACGTCGATGCCTTCGTCGTGTTCCAACGCCTGCGCGAGATCGACGTGCTGTTCGACGGCGTGCTGCGTGAGCGCTACCGCGTCGCCCGGATCGAGGGCCGCGTCTCCAACGGCTGGCTCGATTGCCCGGACTTCCTCATCGAGCGCGTCCCGGCCCCGGCCGTGCGACGTAGAGCCGGCAAAGCAGGCTGATCGGACAGAAGCGATGCTCGAACCCTTCCGCGCTATCCTCGACGGTGAGGAGATGCCGCCGCCCGGCAGTTCCGCGCCGAGCGAGGAGGAGCTGATCCGCGCGCTTCAGGTGATGCTGAAGAGCCAGTGCATCTACGCCGCGACCACCGGCATCGGCCGCTCCTACGAGCTCGCCCGGCACTACGCGCCGTTCTTCCGCGACTACTTCGCCTGCCTCGGCTACCGCTTCGAGGTCGCCCACCGCGACCAGATGGTGTTCTTGGCCCTGCCGCCCGATGGCGTGCGCCACGACGCGCAGGGCGAGCGCCTGCGCAAGGACGAGACGCTGGTGCTGTTGGCGCTGCGGCTCGCCTACGAGGAGGGCCTGCGCGACCACCGCGTCTCCACCGACGGCACGGTGGAATGCACCACCGACGACATCGCCGACGCGATCCGCTCTGCCGCTCGCACCGAGCCGCCGGACGAGGCGCGGCTGATCGAGATCCTGCGCCTGTTCGCCCGCAAGGGGGCCCTGCGGCTGGGCGAGCGCGACCGCGCCGAGCGCGTGACGCCGCTGATGGTGATGCCGGGCATCACCGTGCTGTCGCCGGATGCCTGGATGGATCAGGTCCGCGCCTGGGCCTCGGCCGGGGAGGCGAGGGGGAGCTGACCCTCGGGCTGCGCCCAGGGGGCGGTCGAAAACGCTCGCTCCAGAAAGGTGATCAGCGCCGAAACCCGCGCCGGCCGCGGCAGGCCGGGCGGCATCACGAGGTTGAGGGCGATGGGCGGCGGCTGCCAGTCCGGCATCACCCGCTCGAGGCGACCCGACTTCAGATCCTCCCAGATGGTGAAGTCCGGCTGTACCGCGAGCCCAAGTCCGGCGCGCAGAGCCGGCGCCAGGGCGTTGGCATTGTTGGCCCGGAGCGGCCCCTCGGGGACGATGGTGGCCGTCTCGCCGGCGGCGTTGGTGAAGGGCCAGCGGTCCGGCGTCGGCAGGTAGGCGTAGCCGAGGCAGGCGCGGCCCTGCAGATCCTCCGGATGCTGCGGGGCCCCGTGCCGTTCGAGATAGGCCGGCGTCGCCACGAGCGAGCGGCGCACGCCGCAGAGCCGCCGCACCCGGAGCGAGGAATCGGGCAGTGCGGCGATGCGCAGGCCCAGATCGAACCCGCCGCCGACGAGATCGACCACCGCGTCCGACAGGTGCAGATCGACCGAGACTTGCGCATGCGCGGCCAGAAATTCCGGCAGCACCGGCGCGAGATGGGCGACACCGAACGACATCGGGGCGGCGAGCCGCACCCGCCCCCGCGGCACGCCGTTGGCGTCCAGCGCGCGGGCCTCCGCCGCCTCGCCGGCCGCGAGGAGCCCCGCCGCGTCCTCCCGCGCGAGCCGCCCGGCCTCGGTCAGGGCGAGGCGGCGGGAGGTGCGGTGGAACAGCCGTGCGCCGAGCCGGGTCTCGAGCCGTGCCACCGCCTTCGAGACCGTGGCCTTCGACAGCCCGAGTTCCTCGGCCGCGCGTGCGAAGGAGAGGGCATCAGCCACCACCGCGAAGACGGCCCAGGCCTCGAAATCGGGGAGCTTTGCCATGGTTCAAATCCGGAAACGATACGTTTCAATCGTTTCCGTTTTCATCGGACGGCGCAAGGGCCAGATTGGTCTCACACCGATCGCAGCCTGGCCCGAGTGGCTCCCGCGGCGATCCCCTCGACAGGAGACCTGCATCATGAGCGCACACGGCATCCATCACGTCACGGCGTTCGCGAGCGACACCGCCCGCACCATCGACTTCTACACCCGCGTGCTCGGCCTGCGGCTGGTGAAGAAGACCGTCAACTTCGACGATCCCGGCACCTACCACCTCTATTTCGGCGACGAAGCGGGCGCGCCCGGCACGATCCTGACCTTCTTCCCGATCGCCCAGGCCGCCCCCGGCCGGGTCGGGATCGGGCAGGTCTCGGAGACGGCCTTCCGCGTGCCGCGGGCCGCCATCGGCATCTGGGCGCACCGCTTCGTTGCGCTCAACGTCGCCCACGAGGCGCCGGTGAGCGTCTTCGGCGAGACGGTGCTGCGCTTCCGCGATCCCGACGGGATGCCGCTGGCCCTCGTCGGCGTCGAGGGGGCGGAGGCCGAGCCGGCCTGGATCGCGGACGACATCGCGCCGGACGCGGCGATCCGCGGCTTCCACGGCACCACCCTGCTGCTGCGCGAGGCGGAGGCGACCGCCGCGATCCTCACCGACGTGCTCGGATTCGAGGAGGCGGCCCGCGAGGGCAGCCAGATCCGGCTGACGAGCGGGGCGGCCTTGGGCGGGTTCGTGACGCTCCGGGCGGTCGGCGACTTTCTGCCCGGACGGCAGGGGGCGGGCTCGGTCCACCACATCGCCTTCCGCGCCGCCGATGACGCGGCCCAGGCGGCGATGACGGAGCGGCTGAGCGAGCGGCACGGCCTGTCCGTCACCGAGCAGCGCGACCGGCAGTACTTTCGCTCGGTCTACTTCCGCGAGCCCGGCGGCGTGCTGTTCGAGATCGCGACCGACGTCCCCGGCTTCGCCATCGACGAGCCGGCGGCGGAACTCGGGACCGCGCTGAAGCTGCCGCCCTTCCTCGAGCCGCATCGCGGGCGGATCGAGGCGGTGCTGCCGAAGGTCGCCTGAACCTCACCCCGCGACCGCCCGGATCGTTCCGGGCGGTCGCGCCCTCCCCGGAATGAACGGAGACAGCCATGACGAACGGCGTCACCTTCGACTTCGTCCACCGCTTCGAGCCCGGCACCGACGCGAATGCCCCGCCGCTCCTGCTGCTGCACGGCACGGGCGGCGACGAGACCGACCTGCTTCCTCTTGGCCGCGCGCTCTCGCCCGGCTCCGCGCTGCTCTCGCCGCGCGGGCCGGTTCTGGAGAACGGCATGCCGCGCTTCTTCCGCCGCCTCGCGGAGGGCGTGTTCGACGAGGCGGATGTCCGTCGCCGGGCCGGCGACCTCGCCGCCTTCGTGGCGCAGGCGCGCGACGCCTACGGGCTCGCGGCGCCCGTGGCGGTCGGCTTCTCGAACGGGGCGAATATCGCCGCCGCGACCCTGCTGCTGCATCCGGAGGTGCTGGCGGGTGCGGTTCTGCTGCGGGCGATGGTACCCCTCGCCGAGAGCCCGGCGGTCGACCTTGCCGGTCGTCCGGTGCTGCTGCTATCGGGTGCCCTTGACCCGATCGTGCCCGCCGACAATGCCGAGCGGCTCGCCGCGAGTCTCGGGCAGGCCGGCGCGTCGGTGACCCACACCGTCAACCCGGCGGGTCACGGCTTGTCCCAAGCCGATCTCGCCGCTGCCGGGACATGGCTCGCGCGGAACTTTAGCGGCTGAGCGGCGCTCGCCGGAAGGCCGCCCCGAGCCGGCATTCCATGAAGCGATCCCACCGTGGCGGGGGGACCCCCGTCACACCGCCTGTGCCGGCTGTGCCGGTGCCTCCACCGGATCATGCAGATCCAGCATCCAGGTCTCGCCTTGGATCGGCGTACCGAAGGCGGTGTGAGTCGCGGTGTCGATGCGGTGGAAGCCGTGACGGGCATAGATGCGCCGTGCGCCCTCCAGAACGGTATGGGTCCACAGCGTCAGGCGGGCATAGCCCGTCTCGCGAGCGAAGCCGATACAGGTCTGGACCAGCGTGTCACCGATGCCACGGCATCGGGCGAAGGGCTCGACGTAGAGGAGGCGCAGCCGCGCGACGTCCTCGCCCTCGTCAGTAAGGAAGACGGAGCCCGCCATCACGCCGTCGATCTCGGCCACCCAGCACTGCTCGCGCCCCGGCTTGAAGCTCCGCAGGAATGCGGTGGTGGCCTCGCCCTCGACGATTTCCAGGCCGCGGCCCCAGCCGTGGCTCTGGGCGTAGAGCATCGACTGGCGGGCCGTGATCAGGCCCATATCGCCGGTGCGGAACGGGCGGATCACGAAGCCCGGACTCGTCTCGGGCCGCAACAAGAGGCGCACCCGCGCCATGGCTTCCGCCAAATCTGCCCGCTGGACCGGATCGAGCCCGCCAACGAGACCGACGATGGCCGTCCGTTGCCGTTCGTCGACGAGTTCGAACGCGCTGCGTCCGGCCTCGGTCAGATGGATCGGCCGCGCGCGCGCATCCGTGCCGCGGGCACGGGTGATCCAGCCCCGCTCTTCGAAGCGGGCGAGGATCCGGCTGACGAAGCCCGCATCCATCCCGAGCCTGGCCTGCATGGCGCGCGCGGTCGCGGGCTCTTCCGTCGGATCGTGCATCGCGATCTCGAACAGCAGGCGCGCTTCCGGCAGCGTCACGTCGCAGCCGAGGAATTGATCGTCAAGCGCGCCGACCAGCTCGGTAAAGAATTGGTTGAAGCGGCGAAACGCGGCGATGGTGTCATCCATGGACACCAGCGTCGTCTCAAAAGTTGACTGAGTCAACTAAATTGCAGCAAGGGCCGCCGCCGCGTTGCGGAGCAATCCCGGGCCAGCCTGCGGGACAGGGACCGCCGTACGAATGTCGTCGCATGGGCGCTCGACGTTCGCCAAAGACGATGGTGCTGACGGGTGCTGTCTGCCTGCCGGTTGGCCTCGCTGACAGGCTAACCGTTTCGTTAACGGTGCCGTCCGATAAATAGGAACATGCAAAATCAGCCTAGTTTTACGCCACCTGCGCCTTTGCGCGCAGGTCAATGAGGCGGTACCCCTGGGAAAGATCTCTGTGAAAAGGCTGCTTGGCGCCACGCCGGCAGAATAGGATCATGATCCCGTGCTAGCGATTTTATTGCTTATCATCGCCGGTATGCTGATCGGCTTGTTCTATCGCTGGGGAGTGCTTGCGGTCGCGAGTTTCATTGTTATCGTCATACGGGTCGTCTACCACTTTCACAGCAACCATTTTGCCGTGGCGGATCTGCTGATGATCGCTGCTTCCCTCTTCGCATTGCAGGGAGGCTACGTTTTCGGAGGCTATATCGCCTACAAAAAAGACATCTGAACCAACGTCATACCCAAATGATGGTGCCGGCCAGCCACGATGCCGTGCCCCATAGGACAAGGGACGCAACGACAAACAGGATCCCGTGACTCGGGCGGGGACGGCGGGCGGGCATGTCAACAATTGATGGTCTGGGCGGACGTAGAGCGCGTGTTGTCGTATGGCACGGATCGCGCGGTGTTTATCTCGAATTCAGCGGCCTCGTTGCGTGTCAAAGTACGTAGGTGGCCGTCAAAATACAGTAATCGAACATCTTTCATAAACCTGTCGTTGAATTGAATCCGTGACAGTTGTCCGGCGCGTCGAGTACGGCTCGGGAATATCCGGCTCTGGTCTCGCATTGGTGTCTACTCGTCAAATCACGGCTCAGTGATTGTTGGTTCTTCGCGGTCGGCCGTTCGGGCGGCGCGTATCCGGCGGTTCGAGCGGCCCTGGGTTGTGCCGATCGAGAGCGCCTCGCGGCCTCGGGCGACCCGGCCCTTGCGTGGGCCGGACGCAGCGTCCATTGCGCTCTCCATCATTCACTCTCGGAGACAGGCGGCAGGGCCGGTGTACCGTCTCACCGACATCGCGATCTCGAATTGGTACCTCATCCGGCGCGAGCAGATCCGGATCCGGGGCGCGGCGGCGCTCGTCGGTCCCACGGGGGCGGGTAAGTCGACGATCTTTGACGCGGTCGGAACCGTTCTGGCCGGCAACAATGCGAGCCGGCTCGCGCTCAACGCCTCCGCCTCGGGCCGCTCTGCCCGCACGGTGCGCGACTACTGCCTCGGCTGGATCAGCGATCCGGCCGAGGGCGGGCGCCCGACGCGGGAGGCCTGCGAGACGATCATCGCGCTCGTCTTTGAAAACCCGCAGAGCGGGCGCGTCGTCACCGTCGGGCTGGCGCTGGCGGCCCGCTCGGAGGAGCCGAAGGAAGAGACGCTCTCCCGCTTCGTTGCGATCGGCCACCGCTTCGAGATCGCCGATTACGTGCGGGAGACGAGCGAGGGCAGCTTCGTCGCCCCCTGGGCCGAGGTCGCCGCGGACCTGCGCCGCCGGGCCGACAGTTTCGAAGAATTCCGCACCTCCGGCGAGCGCTTCACCGCGGCCGTGCTCGCCACTCTGCGCGAGGGAGCGGCAACCCCCGATCCGCGACAGTTCCTGCGCACCTTCTCCAACGCGGTGGCCTTCAAGCCGATCTTCGACACCAGCGCCTTCGTGCGCAGCTTCGTCCTGGAGGCCGAGCCGCTCGATGTCGCCCGCATCCGCCAGTCGATCGAGACCTGGCGGCGGCTCCTGGAGACGATCGAGGAGTTGGAGAAGCGCCTCGCCCACCTCTCGCGCATCTGCGAGCGCTACGAATCCTGGGCGCGGGCGAGCCTCACGGCCGCGCTCGACGAGATGCGCGCCGGCAGCGCCGATCTGCGCCGCCGCATCCTCGACCACGCGGATGCCCGCCGCGTCCTTGCCGAGACGTCGGAGCGCCTGCGCATCGCCCGCGAGAGCGTGGCGACGAGCCAGGGCTTCGTGCGCGAGATCGACACCGAGATCGCCGCCCGCAAGGCGCTGATCGTCGGCAGCGCGGCGGAGGCGCGGCTCGCCGCCTCGCATGCCGGCCTCGCCATGGCCGCCCGCGATCGGCGCGACCTGACCAACCGGCTCGCCGCCATCGTCGGCCTCGTGCAGGATGCCGGGCGCCTCAGCGCGATCAGCGGACCCTTGCGCCGGATCGATCTTCAGGCCGCGCGCATCGTCGAGGCCTGCGCCCGCTCCGGGCTCAGGCGCGAGGCGCCGCCGGAGGACATCCTACGGGTCGACGGGCCGTTGAAGGGGCTGCTGGACGGTCTCGCGCAGATGCCCGACATCGCGAGTGCCCTGGAAGACGAAGCGGAAGACCTCGCCCTCAAGGCCCGCGAGCGCGAGAACGAGGTTCGCGGCCTCGACACGCAGGTGAATGCCGGGCGCTCCTCGGCCGCGCGCCTGTCCTCCGATACGGAGGCGTTCCGCGAGGAACTGGGCCGGCTCGGCATCGAGGCGGCGCCGATCTGCGAACTCGCCGAGATCGTCGATCCGAAATGGGGCCCGGCGCTGGAAGGTCTCTTGGGGCGCGCCCGCGAGGCCCTGGTGGTCGAGCCCGACCGCCTCGACCGCGCCTTCGCCCTGCTCGAGTCGCGAAAGAATCAATTTTTCCGCTGCCTGTTGGTGAAGACCACCGACACGGCCCGGCGCGCCGCGCGGCGTTTCGATGACGGTCCTATGGGGCTGATCGAGACCGACAGCGACCACGCCGAGGCCTTCCTCGCCGCACGGCTCGGCGGCTACGACCTCGCCCCCGACGACGCGGCGCTGCGCAACATGAGCCGGGCGGTGGCGCCGAGCGGACGCTCGACCTCGGGCATGGCCTATTCGGTGGTGCGCCCGGTGCCGCTGATGATGACCCGCGGCCAGCGCGGGCCCACCGCCGAGACCCGCCGCCGCCTCGACGAGGCGCGGGAAGAAGCGAGGACCTTGCGCGCCGAGGCAACCGTGATGCGAGAGGCTGCCCGCATCGCGAGCCTGCTGCGCAGCCGCCTCGCCGAGGCGCCGGTCGATCTGGAGGCCCTGCGCGCCGAAGCCGACGCCATCGAGGGCCGCCGCCGCAGCCTCGCCACCGAGCAGGAAACGGTCGCCCGCGCCGATGCCGGCGTGATCGAGGCGGAACTGAAGGAGCTTCAGAAGGAGCGCTCCGCCTATCTCACCGAACTGGTGCAGGTTCTGGAGCCCAAGCGTGACGCTCTGCTCGCCGAGGAAGCCGGCCTGAAGGCGCGAGTCGCGCAGGGCAAGGAGGCGGCGCGCGCCGCCTTCCTGGCCTACCGCACCGCGCTCCGGCGTTGGACCACCGGCGACACGGTGCGCATCCGCCTCACCGGCACGGTGCCGGCCGACATGCCGGGCACGGTCGCCGGCATCGCTGCGGCGCGGGCCGAACGGGCCGCACTCGACACCAAGGCGCTCGCCGCGCTGGCCTCGCAGGCGCGCGCCTCTGCCCGCGAGGCCGCCGACAGCGTGCGCAACCAGGGCCGCGCCGCCGAGCGCGATCTCGCTGAGTACTGCGCCGCGTGGCGGGTCGAGAACCCGCTGGGCTCTGGCGAGCAGCCGGCCTCCTACGGCTATGCCTGGGCCGTGCGCGAGCGCGACGAGGTGGCGGGCCACGAACTGCGCCGCTATCGCGACCAGTCGCTGCGCGCCGAGGCCGAAATGCGCCGCCTCATGACCGAGGATCTGCTGACGCGGCTTGCCGACAAGTTCGAGCGGATGCGCGCCCGCCTCGACGCGCTGAACGAGCGCCTCGCCTCGCAGACCTTCACCGGCCAGACCTACGCTTTCGAGGCCGAGGTGGACCGCCGCTATGCTGCCGTACACGCGCTCGCCACCGAGGTCGCCCGCTCGCCCGACGCGGCGCAGGCGATCCTTCCGGGGCCGGAGGAAGGGGCGGACAAAAGCCCGCTCGCTGCGGCGCTCGCGGAAATCACCGCCTTGATCGAGGGCGAGGAGAGCGCGGCGCGGCTCGCCGATTACCGCAACTACTTCGTCTACGAGATCGGCATGCGCGATCGGGCGGGCAACCGCACGACTCTGTCGAGCCGGGCCCTGCGCGGCTCGGGCGGCGAGGCGCAGGCGCCGTTCTACGTGGCGATCGCCGCCTCGATGGCCTCAGCCTATTACCCCGGCGACCGCCCCGGCGACGAAACACCGGGTCTGGGCCTGTGCCTTCTCGACGAGGCCTTCTCCAAGCTCGATGTGCGCAACAGCCAGTCCCTGGTCGATCTCTTCCGCGCCTGGGGGCTGCAGCTCTTGATTGCCGCCCCGGAGGACAAGCGCACGACGCTGACCGAGGTGATGGACACCGTCGTCACCGTCTACAAGAGCCCGGATCTCGCCTCGGTCCGAATCGACGCCGAACATCCGCTGGAAACCGCGAAGCGCGCACTGGCCGAAATCAACCCGGACCGGCGCGGAATCGAGGCGTTTCGCCTCTCGGATGCGGCTGAATAGTGAAGAAACGCCCGCAAATTAGCTTGGCCGCACGAGAGGGACGCGTTCACCGAACTTTATCCTCTCCGGGCATTGACGGAGCCGGACCGCCCGCGTAGAAGCGCGCCACTCCGGTGGATCGAGAGTCGCTTTCGGGTCGAAGCCAGGGGCTTCGGCGACCGTCGTCAGACCGATACCGGCATCACACCCTGACGTATTCGTCAGATCAGCGGGTAAGAACGCGTCGTTTTACGGCGTGATCCTCTGCCTCACCATCGCCAAAGGCCTTTATCGGCCTCTGGCGCTATTCGTTTTGCCGCAGGTTCGCCTGCGGACCGACCGCTCCGCAAGGGGCTTCGACAGGTTTCAGACGGTGGCCGCCCTGCGCGGCCGGATGAAGAGGGCACAGGATGCCGACGATCAACCAGCTGATCGCCCAGCCGCGCAAGGCGCAGAAGGCGCGCAACAAGGTGCCGGCGCTCAACGCCTGCCCGCAGAAGCGCGGCGTCTGCACGCGCGTCTACACCACGACCCCGAAGAAGCCGAACTCGGCACTTCGTAAGGTTGCCAAGGTGCGCCTGACCAACGGCTTCGAGGTGATCGGCTACATCCCCGGTGAGGGCCACAACCTTCAGGAGCACTCCGTGGTCATGATCCGCGGCGGCCGCGTGAAGGATCTTCCGGGCGTGCGCTACCACATCCTGCGCGGCGTGCTCGACACGCAGGGCGTCAAGAACCGCAAGCAGCGCCGTTCGAAGTACGGTGCGAAGCGTCCGAAGTAAGGTTTACCCGGACGGCCATTTCCACGGCCTCGTAAGGATGTCGCCGGCGATCAGCTCAAGGCGGCCTGCGCGAGGCGCTTAAGACCATATTTTCGAGAGTCGAAAACATGTCCCGTCGTCACTCTGCCGAGAAGCGCGAGATCATCCCGGACGCCAAGTACGGCGACGTCGTCCTCACCAAGTTCATGAATTCCATCATGTACGAGGGCAAGAAGTCGACCGCCGAGCGCATCGTCTACGGCGCCTTCGATCTCGTCGAGAGCCGCGCTCGCGCCAACCCGATCGAGGTGTTCCGCGCCGCGCTCGACAACGTCGCCCCGGCGATCGAGGTCCGCTCCCGCCGCGTCGGCGGCGCGACCTACCAGGTCCCCGTCGAGGTCCGCACCGAGCGCCGTCAGGCTCTCGCCATCCGCTGGCTGATCCAAGCCGCCCGCGGCCGCAACGACCGCACCATGGTCGAGCGCCTGTCGGCCGAGCTGCTCGATGCCGCCAACAACCGCGGCAACGCTGTCAAGAAGCGTGAAGACACCCACCGGATGGCCGAGGCCAACCGCGCCTTCTCGCACTACCGCTGGTAATTCGCTGAGGCGCACCCAAGGGGGTGCGCCTGTCCGCCCCTATCCGGAGAGACCCCGATGCCCCGCACGCACGCGATCGAGGACTACCGCAACTTCGGCATCATGGCCCACATTGATGCCGGCAAGACCACGACGACCGAGCGGATCCTCTACTACACCGGCAAGTCCCATAAAATCGGCGAGGTCCATGAGGGCGCCGCGACGATGGACTGGATGGAGCAGGAGCAGGAGCGTGGCATCACGATCACCTCGGCTGCGACCACCTGCTTCTGGCGCGACAAGCGTCTGAACATCATCGACACCCCCGGCCACGTCGACTTCACCATCGAGGTGGAGCGCTCGCTTCGCGTGCTCGACGGCGCCGTCTGCGTGCTCGACGGCAACCAGGGCGTCGAGCCCCAGACCGAGACCGTGTGGCGTCAGGCCGACAAGTACGACGTGCCGCGCGTCGTGTTCGTCAACAAGATGGACAAGATCGGCGCCGACTTCTTCAAATGCGTCGCCGACATCATCGGCCGCGTCGCCGGCAAGCCGGTCTGCCTCCAGCTGCCGATCGGCGCGGAGTCGAGCTTCAAGGGCGTGATCGACCTCATCAAGATGAAGGCGATCGTCTGGTCCGGCGAGGCGCTCGGCGCCAACTTCGCCGAGGAAGAGATCCCGGCCGACCTGAAGGATCAGGCTGTCGAGTATCGCACCAAGCTGGTCGAGGCCTGCGTCGAGCTCGATGACGAGGCGATGACCGCGTATCTCGACGGCGTGGAGCCGGACGAGGACGGTCTGCGCCGCCTCGTGCGTCGCGCCGTGCAGCTTCGCGCCTTCCATCCGGTGCTGTGCGGCTCGGCCTTCAAGAACAAGGGCGTGCAGCCGCTCCTCGACGCCGTCGTCGATTACCTGCCGTCCCCGGTGGATCGCGGCGCCGTCGACGGACTCGACTTCAAGACCGAGGAGCCCGTCAAGCGCGAGCCGTCGGATGAAGATCCCTTCTCCATGCTCGCCTTCAAGATCATGGACGACCCTCATGTCGGCACCATCACCTTCTGCCGCGTCTATTCGGGCAAGGTCGAGTCGGGCACGAGCGTCCTGAACTCCTCGCGCGACAAGAAGGAGCGCGTCGGCCGCATGCTGCTGATGCACGCCAACAACCGCGAGGACATCAAGGAGGCTTACGCCGGCGACATCGTCGCCCTGGCCGGCCTCAAGGACACCCGCACCGGCGACACCCTGTGCGATCCGAACAAGGCTGTGATCCTCGAGAAGATGGAGTTCCCCGAGCCCGTCATCGAGATCGCCGTCGAGCCGAAGTCGAAGGCCGACCAGGAGAAGCTCGGCATCGCGCTCTCGAAGCTCGCCGCCGAGGATCCGTCCTTCCGCGTCTCGACGGACCAGGAGTCGGGCCAGACCATCCTCAAGGGGATGGGCGAGCTCCACCTCGACATCAAGGTCGACATCCTGCGCCGCACCTACAAGGTCGACGCCAATATCGGCCAGCCGCAGGTGGCCTACCGCGAGAAGCTGACCCGCCGTCAGGAGATCGACTACACCCACAAGAAGCAGACCGGCGGTACCGGTCAGTTCGCTCGGGTGAAATTCGTCGTCGAGCCGAACGAGCCGGGCGCCGGCTTCTCGTTCGAGTCGAAGATCGTCGGCGGCGCGGTGCCGAAGGAGTACATCCCCGGCGTCGAGAAGGGCCTCAACTCGGTCCTCGGCGCGGGCGTGCTCGCCGGCTTCCCGGTGGTCGACGTGAAGGTAGAGCTGATCGACGGCGCCTACCACGACGTCGACTCCTCGGCGCTCGCCTTCGAGATCGCCTCTCGCGCCGCCTTCCGCGAGGCGCTTCAGAAGGGCGGCTCGGTCCTGCTGGAACCGGTGATGAAGGTCGAGGTCGTCTCGCCGGAAGAGTATACCGGCTCGGTCATCGGCGACCTCAACTCCCGCCGCGGCCAGATCCAGGGCCAGGACATGCGGGGCAACGCCAACGTCATCAACGCGATGGTGCCGCTGGCCAACATGTTCGGCTACGTGAACCAGCTGCGCTCCTTCTCCCAGGGCCGCGCCAACTTCACGATGCAGTTCGACCATTACGAGGAAGTGCCGCGCGGCGAGGCCGATAAGGTCATCGCCAAGTACGCCTAAGGGCGAGCGCGCAAAGCTTCTTTGATCCACGAGACAGACGATTAGGAGGCCCAGATGGGTAAGGAAAAGTTCTCCCGTACCAAGCCGCACTGCAACATCGGCACGATCGGACACGTCGATCACGGCAAGACGTCGCTGACGGCGGCGATCACGAAGGTTCTGGCGGAGTCGGGCGGGGCGACCTTCACGGCCTACGACCAGATCGACAAGGCGCCGGAGGAGAAGGCGCGCGGCATCACGATCTCGACCGCCCACGTCGAGTACGAGACCACCAACCGCCACTACGCCCACGTCGACTGCCCCGGCCACGCCGACTACGTGAAGAACATGATCACCGGTGCCGCCCAGATGGACGGCGCGATCCTGGTCGTGTCCGCCGCCGACGGCCCGATGCCGCAGACCCGCGAGCACATCCTGCTCGCCCGTCAGGTCGGCGTGCCGGCGCTCGTCGTGTTCCTCAACAAGGTCGACATGGTCGATGACGAGGAGCTCCTTGAGCTCGTCGAGCTCGAGGTGCGCGAGCTTCTCTCGAAGTACGACTTCCCCGGCGACGACATCCCGATCACCAAGGGCTCGGCCCTGATGGCGCTCGAGGACAAGGAGCCGAAGATCGGCCGCGACGCCGTGCTGAAGCTGATGGAGACGGTCGACGCCTACATCCCGCAGCCGGAGCGTCCGATCGACATGCCGTTCCTGATGCCGATCGAGGACGTGTTCTCGATCTCGGGCCGCGGCACGGTGGTGACGGGTCGCGTCGAGCGCGGCATCGTCAAGGTCGGCGAGACGGTCGAGATCGTCGGCATCCGTCCGACCACGACGACGACGGTGACCGGCGTCGAGATGTTCCGCAAGCTGCTCGACCAAGGCCAGGCGGGCGACAACGTCGGCGTGCTGCTGCGCGGCACGAAGCGCGAGGACGTGGAGCGCGGCCAGGTCGTGTGCAAGCCGGGTTCGGTGAAGCCGCACCAGAAGTTCAAGGCCGAGGCCTACATCCTGACGAAGGAAGAGGGCGGCCGCCACACGCCGTTCTTCACCAACTACCGCCCGCAGTTCTACTTCCGCACCACGGACGTGACCGGGGTGTGCACGCTGCCCGAGGGCACCGAGATGGTGATGCCGGGCGACAACGTGACCATGGACGTCGAGCTGATCGTGCCGGTGGCCATGGAAGAGAAGCTGCGCTTCGCCATCCGCGAGGGCGGCCGTACCGTCGGTGCCGGCGTCGTCGCCGCCATCAACGACTAACCGCCACCGCAAGGCATCATCGACAGGGGACGTAAGAGGGGCGGGCCCTCGCGCCCGCCCTTCCAACGTTTCCGCCGAGGTCAGGTCATGAACGGTCAGAACATCCGCATTCGCCTCAAGGCGTTCGATCATCGCATCCTCGATGCGTCCACCAAGGAGATCGTCTCGACCGCGCGCCGCACCGGCGCGCAGATCCGGGGCCCGATCCCACTGCCGACGCATATCGAGAAGTTCACGGTGAACCGCTCGCCGCACATCGACAAGAAGTCGCGCGAACAATTCGAGATGCGCACGCACAAGCGGGTGCTCGATATCGTCGACCCGACGCCGCAGACCGTGGACGCGCTGATGAAGCTCGACCTCGCCGCTGGCGTGGACGTGGAGATCAAGCTCTAAGTCCGCGCTGGATTTAGAGCTTACCGTTTCATCGCGCGAGGGAGAGACCTATGCGCTCAGGCGTCATCGCACGGAAGGTCGGCATGACCCGCGTCTTCACGGACGCAGGCGAGCATGTGCCCGTCACCGTGCTTCAAATCGATCAGTGCCAGGTTGTGGCACACCGCACGACCGAGAAGGACGGCTACGTCGCCCTCCAGGTCGGCGTCGGCAAGGCCAAGGTGAAGAACGTGTCGGCGGCCGAGCGCGGTCGCTTCGCGGTCGCCAAGGTCGAGCCCAAGAAGAAGCTCGCCGAGTTCCGCGTGTCCGAGGACGCGCTGATCCCGGTCGGTGCCGAGATCACCGCGGACCACTTCATCCCGGGTCAGTTCGTCGACGTGACGGGCACCACCACGGGTAAGGGCTTCGCCGGCGGTATGAAGCGCTGGAACTTCGGCGGTCTGCGCGCCACCCACGGCGTGTCGATCTCCCACCGCTCGATCGGTTCGACCGGTGGCCGCCAGGATCCGGGCAAGACCTTCAAGAACAAGAAGATGCCGGGACATCTGGGCGTCGAGCGCGTCACCACGCAGAACCTGAAGGTCGTCCGTACCGATCCGGAGCGCGGCCTGATCCTCGTCGAGGGCGCCGTTCCCGGTGTCGCCGGCGGCTGGATCCAAGTTCGCGACTCGGTGAAGCGCAAGCTGCCCGCCGACGTGCCGCTGCCGGGCAAGTTCCGTGAGAACGGTTCGGCCAACGGCGCTGCCGAGGCTCCGGCGTCCGAGGAGAACGCGTGATGAAACTCGATATCACCACGCTCGACGGCGGCTCCGCCGGCTCGGTCGAGCTCAACGAGGCGATTTTCGGCCTTGAGCCGCGCGCCGACATCCTGCAGCGCATGGTGCGCTACCAGCTCGCCAAGCGGCGCGCCGGCACCCACGCGGTCAAGAACCGCTCGGATGTCGATCGCACCTCGAAGAAGCTGTACAAGCAGAAGGGCACCGGCAACGCCCGTCACGGCGCCGCATCCGCTCCGCAGTTCCGCGGCGGTGGCCGGGCCTTTGGTCCGGTGGTGCGCGACCACGGCCACGACCTTCCCAAGAAGGTCCGTGCGCTCGCCCTCAAGCACGCTCTGTCGTCGAAGGCGAAGACCTCGACCCTGATCGTCGTGGACGATATCAAGGTCGACAGCCACAAGACGAAGGCGATGGTCGAGCGCTTCGAGAAGCTCGGCCTGTCGAGCGCGCTGATCATCGGTGGCTCGGAGGTCGACGAGAACTTCGGTCGCGCCGCCCGCGCCATCCCGAAGATCGACGTGCTGCCCGTCCAGGGCATCAACGTCTACGACATTCTGCGCCGCGACACGCTCGTGCTGACGCGCGCCGCCGTCGACGCGCTGGAGGAGCGCTTCAAATGAGTGCTGATCCGCGCCACTACGATGTGATCGTCTCCCCCGTCATCACGGAGAAGGCGACCAACCTCACCGAGCAGAACAAGGTCGTCTTCCGGGTCGCCCCGAAGGCCACCAAGCCGCAGATCAAGGAAGCGGTCGAGAAGCTGTTCGACGTCAAGGTCACGGGCGTGAACACGCTCACGACCAAGGGCAAGAAGAAGTTCTTCCGCGGGCAGCGCGGGCAGCGTTCGGACGTGAAGAAGGCGATCGTCACCCTCGCCGAGGGTGATTCGATCGACGTCACGACCGGCCTCTGAGACTTGAAGCGTTAGGATCAAGCCGATGGCCTTGAAGACATTCAAACCGGTCACGCCGAGCCTGCGCCAGCTCGTGCTCGTCGACCGCCGTGAGCTCTACAAGGGCAAGCCGGTGAAGGCGCTGACCGAGGGCAAGAGCTCCTCGGGTGGCCGCAACAACCTGGGCCGCATCACCGTCCGCTTCCGCGGCGGTGGCCACAAGCGGGTCCTGCGCAACGTCGACTTCAAGCGTCGCGAGAACCTCAACGTTCCCGCGACGGTGGAGCGGATCGAGTACGATCCCAACCGCACCGCCTTCATCGCGCTCATCACCTTCCCCGACGGGAAGCAGAGCTACATCCTCGCCCCCCAGCGCCTGTCGCCGGGCGACAAGGTGGTCGCGGGTGAGAGCGTCGACGTGAAGCCGGGCAATGCCGGTCCGATTGGCTCGATGCCGGTGGGCACCATCGTCCACAACGTCGAGCTGAAGATCGGCAAGGGCGGCGCCATCGCTCGCTCCGCTGGCAACTATGCTCAGATCGTCGGACGCGACCAGGGCTACGTGACGCTGCGCCTGAATTCGGGCGAGCAGCGCCTCGTGCACGGCCAGTGCTTCGCGAGCGTGGGTGCGGTCTCGAACCCGGACCACATGAACATCTCGCTGGGTAAGGCCGGCCGCAACCGCTGGCTCGGCAAGCGCCCGCACAACCGCGGTGTCGCCATGAACCCGGTCGATCACCCGCACGGCGGTGGCGAGGGTCGCACCTCGGGCGGCCGGAACCCGGTCACGCCCTGGGGCGTGCCCACCAAGGGGAAGAAGACCCGGTCCAACAAGCGGACCGACGTCTTCATCCTGTCCAGCCGCCATAACCGCAAGAAGTAACAGCCATGGCACGTTCCCTCTGGAAAGGGCCGTTCGTCGACGGCTACCTCCTCAAGAAGGCCGACGCCGCCCGCGGCGGCAGCCGCAACGAGGTCGTCAAGATCTGGAGCCGCCGCTCCACGATTCTCCCGCAGTTCGTCGGCATCACCTTCGGTGTGCACAACGGACACAAGCATATCCCGGTCTACGTCACCGAGGAGATGGTCGGTCACAAGTTCGGCGAGTTCTCGCCGACCCGCACCTTCCCCGGTCACGCGGCCGACAAGAAGGCGAAGAGGCGCTGAGATGGGCAAGCCTGCCACCCCCCGCGCGCTCCCCGAGAACGAGGCGAAGGCCGTCGCGCGGATGCTCCGCGTGTCGCCCCAGAAGCTCAATCTCGTGGCGGCGCTGATCCGCGGCAAGAAGGTCGAATCGGCGCTCGCCGACCTCGAATTCTCCCGCAAGCGCATCGCCCGCGATGTGAAGAAGTGCCTCGAGAGCGCAATCGCCAACGCCGAGAACAACCACGACCTCGACGTGGACGATCTCGTCGTCTCCCAGGCCTTCGTCGGCAAGGCGCTGGTGCTCAAGCGCTTCCACGCCCGTGCCCGCGGTCGCGGCGCGCGCATCCTGAAGCCCTTCTCGAACCTCACGATCGTGGTTCGCGAAGTGCGCGCTGAAGCGGCCTGAGGAGTTACCCATGGGTCAGAAGATCAATCCGATCGGCCTGCGTCTCGGCATCAACCGGACCTGGGATTCGCGCTGGTTCGCCGAGAAGGGCGAGTACGCCAAGCTGATGCACGAGGACGTGGCCATTCGCGCCGCCCTCATGAAGCAGCTCAAGCAGGCCGCCGTCTCGAAGATCGTCATCGAGCGTCCGCACCGGAAGTGCCGCGTCACCATCCACTCGGGCCGTCCGGGCGTGGTGATCGGCAAGAAGGGCGCGGACATCGAGAAGCTGCGCAAGCTCGTCGGCACGATGACCAAGGCCGATGTGACGATCAACATCGTCGAGGTGCGCAAGCCCGAGGTCGACGCGACGCTGGTCGCCGAGTCCATCGCGCAGCAGCTCGAGCGCCGCGTCGCCTTCCGTCGCGCCATGAAGCGCGCCGTGCAGTCGGCCATGCGCCTAGGCGCCGAGGGCATCCGCATCAACTGCGCCGGCCGTCTCGGCGGCGCCGAGATCGCCCGCACCGAGTGGTACCGTGAGGGCCGCGTTCCGCTGCACACGCTGCGCGCGGACGTGGATTATGGCACCGCCACCGCCTTCACCACCTACGGCACCTGCGGCATCAAGGTGTGGGTGTTCAAGGGCGAGATCCTCGAGCACGATCCCATGGCTCAGGATAAGAAGGCGCAGGAAGAGGGCGGCCGTTCCGGCGGGCGCCGCGAGCGGGACGGCGACGACCGTGGTGGCCGTGGCCGCCGCGATCACGCCAACGCGTAATCGCGAGCCATCTGGAGAATGATGAGAGGCTGCCATGCTGCAACCCAAGAAGACCAAGTTCCGTAAGCAGTTCAAGGGACGCATCCATGGCGCGGCCAAGGGCGGCTTTGAGCTGAACTTCGGCCAGTTCGGCCTCAAGTGCCTGGAGCCCGAGCGCATCACCGCGCGCCAGATCGAGGCGGCCCGCCGCGCGATCACCCGCGAGATGAAGCGTCAGGGCCGGGTGTGGATCCGGGTGTTCCCGGATCTGCCCGTCACCGCCAAGCCCACCGAGGTCCGCATGGGCTCTGGTAAGGGCGCCCCCGAATACTGGGCGGCCCGGGTCCATCCCGGCCGCATCATGTTCGAGGTCGATGGCGTTGCCGAGGACATCGCCCGCGAGGCTCTGCGCCTCGGTGCCGCGAAGCTGCCGGTGCGCACCCGCGTCATCCAGCGCATCGCTGATTGATAGGAAGAGATCATGAAGTCCGACCAGAGACTGTCTGATCTGCGCGCTCTGTCGGCGGATCAGCTTTCCGACGAGCTCATCAGCCTGAAGAAGGAGCAGTTCAACCTGCGCTTCCAGGGCGCGACGGGCCAGCTCGAGAACGTCGCCCGGGTCCGTGAGGTCCGCCGCGACATCGCCCGTGTCCGCACGCTGCAGCGTCAGAAGACGCTGGACGCGGCCAAGGCCTGAGGAGATTCCACATGCCCAAGCGCGTCCTTCAAGGCGTCGTCGTCAGCGACAAGACCGATAAGACCATCGTCGTGAAGGTGGAGCGTCGCTTCACCCACCCGGTGATGAAGAAGACGGTTCGCCGCTCGAAGAACTATCATGCGCACGACGAGGCCAACACGGCCAAGGTCGGCCAGACGGTATTCATCGAGGAGTCCCGTCCCTATTCCAAGACCAAGACCTGGAAGCTGGTCGAGGATCAGGCGGCGGCGGCCGAAGCGGCCGGCACGGCGGCCTGAGGCCTCTCACAGCAGGAATTGTGTGGCGGGCGTGGAGCGAAAGCTCCGCGCCCGTTTTCGTTTGGGCGTCGTGACCACCGAGCCGTACGGATCGCACGCCGTCGGTGCCACCAGTCCGGCGCCTCGGCGTCGTGAAGGCCGAGGATCCGCACAGCGGCATCGCCGCGATATCCTGGGAATGCAGAAGAGCGTCCGCTGGTATCGCCGGCTCTCGCGAATGAGGCTATGGAGTTCGCCGATCCGGACGTGACTGGCCGCCGTCGGTTCGTCGCCCACTACGGATAGGCCCCTGCCTTCGAGGAGGAGGCCGTCGCTGCACGATCCGAGGGCGGGAGTGCGGCGTTCATCAAAGAGTGAGTCCGGTGGCGCGCAAGCGTCGTCGCCGTAGGCTTGGACAACCGGATCACGGTGTTACTCGTCGATGCCGTCCTCGTCGAAGCGCTCGGCAGCTGCAACCGCGTCGCCCGGCGGATTTTGGGTCTCGCCTCTAGGCCGTCTGGGCGGGTCGGTAAGACGGGACCGCCATTCGATGGCTGCGGTGAGGACCTGTCGATGCTGGGTCCCGAAACGCGATGCGGGGCTTGCAAGAACCGCGAAGGCTCGACGGGCCGATGATCGAGCCGCAGCTCTGAAGCTGATGCGAGCCCTTCCTACAGTAGGGCTCGGCCGGCCGAGACGTCAGTGTGCTGCGGCACAAATGCTGCAAAAAAGACACACTATATGTTACCTGCGAGCTATTCGAGCGCGCGCAGGGTGAGGTGAAGAGGAGGTGTACCAAGTCGTTGGTTTCGCTGCGGTCGGAGCGGCCGGCGCCGTGGTCTTGCACGGCTGGAATGCTCCAAAGTTCGTCAGCTTCGGCTTTCTGTCTCTCAATCTGATCGCCGCGGCTGCGGTCGGGATGGCGCAGACGATGCGCATCGAGAGCCCGCTCGAACCGATTCCCTACAACAAGCCGTCCGAGATGCCGCCAACCGAAGGCTTCGTCGCGCCGCTCCGTCTGGAGCGGCCGAAGGCCGAAAGCCCTATCTGGTGATGCGGGCCGCTGGAAAAGCGCTCTGCAGACCTGATGGGCGCATCAGCGCTTCTTCTTCGGATCGCGGTTGCCCGCAGCCCGGATCAGGCCGGCGAGACCTGCCTCGATGACCATCTCGGCGGCTTCGGACGGCGTAAACCAGCGGGCTTCGCGCTGGCCCCGCTCAGGAAACTTCTTGAGCTGCTTGCGCACGTCGAGCGGGAACACCGTCACTTGGCAGAGCACCGCGTCGCGGTTCTTCAGGCGCTTCTCGTAGAGGTAGAAGCCGATCGGCCGCTTGCCGACGCGGCCGACGATGCCGGCTTCCTCATAGGCCTCGCGGGCAGCAGCCTCGAAGGGCTTGCGCCCCTTCATCGGCCAGCCCTTCGGGATGATCCAGCGCCGCGTCTCGCGAGAGGTGACGAGCAGGATTTCCGTTCCGCCCTCGGGCGTCCGGCGCATCGGCAGCACGCCGACCTGGGGCCGCGCTTCGCGGCTGCTCTCGATCGGGCCAGCCGTCATTAAATTGAAACGCCCTGCGGCCGGCGCAGTTCGCGCGCAGCGTCTGCCGCCGGGCCTGCCCCGCGCGGGGGGAGACAAGGCCAAACTTCCTTGAAAGATTGATGACGGGAAGGCACGTCGTCGCAATCGGAGCTGCCGTCGCCCTCCACCCCGAGCGACATGGGTCCCTAACGGAAGCGGAGGCTGCAACTCAACTGAAATTTAACCGGCAAATCGACCGACAGCGTGCGGCCTTCCGGCAATCAGCTCGCGGTCGACAGGTTCTCGATGAGGGCGTTCAGGTCGGCGCGCATCGCCTGGATTTCAGGCTCCGACATGTTGAGCTGGCACATGACGGACTGGCGGACGGCCACAGCCTCCGCGCGCAGCGCCCGGCCTTGATCGGTCAGGGCGATCTCGACCTCCCGCTCGTCGGACTGACGGCGGCTGCGGTTCAAGAGGCCGCTTGTTTCGAGCCGCTTGAGCACGGGCGTGAGTGTGCCGGAATCCAAGCGCAGGCGCCGGCCGATCTCGGACACGGTGATCCCGTCCGTCTCCCAGAGGACGAGCAGAACGAGGTATTGCGGGTAGGTCAGCCCCATCCGTTCCAGCATCGGCCGGTAGGATTTCGTCATCCGGTGGGCGGCGGCGTAAAGCGCGTAGCAGAGCTGGTTGTCGAGGAGCAGCGGATCCCTCAGCACCTCTGCGCTCTCATTGGGAGCATTCACGGTTCACATCCTGCCGTTCGACGATGCCTTCCGGCCGGCTACGCCGAAAAGGAGGCGCCCCTGCCAGTGATCTTCCACCCTGCCGCGCCTGCTGACGATAGCGGATGCAAGACAGGGTAGCATATGCACAATTGTCCCAGTGCCCGCGTCCGAATGGTTTCTCCACCGGCGGTTCGGACGCTCGTTCTTACCGCTCCTGAGCGAACAAGCAAAAAGGCGGCCCTGGGGCCGCCTTTCGCACCGATTACATTGTCACCTATTCCGCCATGCTGCGGCAGTAGCCGGGCTCAGGCCGCGTCGGCCGTCTCGACAGCGGTCGGGCCGGAATCCTTGCCGCGGGCATCAACGTCACGGTCCACGAACTCGATCACGGCCATCGGCGCGTTGTCGCCGTAGCGGAAGCCGGCCTTCATGATGCGGCAGTAGCCGCCCGGACGCGACTGGTAGCGCGGGCCGAGAACCGTGAAGAGCTTCTTGACCATGTCCGCGTCGCGGATCTGAGCCATGGCGAGGCGGCGGGCATGGACGCTGTCGGTGCGGCCGAGTGAGATCAGCTTCTCGACGACCGGACGCAGGTCCTTGGCCTTCGGCAGGGTGGTGACGATCTGCTCGTGCTTGATCAGCGCGGCGGACATGTTGGCGAACATCGCCTTGCGGTGCTCGGCGGTGCGGTTGAAGCGGCGACCGCGATAGGAGTGACGCATGGTGGCTGGTCCTTGTCAGTCACGGCCGCCGTGCCACGGTACGGCCGAGTGCCCTGAGGCTGTTTTCACGAAATCCGCTTCACCCCGCGGCGGGATTCTTTTGGAAGTGCCCGCCCCGGCTCGGCTGGGACGGGAGGTCGAGCCGACGCATTCCGCCGGTTTGGATTGGCCAAAGAGGCGGCGCCGTGCGGCGCGCCCCATCAGGCCAGCGGCGGCTTTGCCGCTCAGTAGTGCTCTTCGAAGCGCTTGGCGAGATCCTCGATGTTCTCCGGCGGCCAGCCGGGAACGTCCATGCCGAGGTGCAGGCCCATGCCGGCGAGCACTTCCTTGATCTCGTTGAGCGACTTGCGGCCGAAGTTCGGGGTGCGCAGCATTTCGCCCTCCGACTTCTGGATGAGGTCGCCGATATAGACGATGTTGTCGTTCTTCAGGCAGTTCGCCGAGCGGACCGACAGTTCCAGCTCGTCCACCTTCTTGAGCAGGGCCGGGTTGAAGGGGAGCTGCGGCGCGAGCGGCGCGGCCTCTTCCTTGCGGGGCTCCTCGAAGTTCACGAACACCTGGAGCTGGTCCTGGATGATGCGTGCGGCGTAGGCCAGCGCATCCTCCGGCGACACGGCGCCGTTGGTCTCGACCGTCATGGTCAGCTTGTCCTTGTCGAGATCCTGGCCCTCGCGGGTGGTCTCGACGCGGTAGCTGACCTTGGTCACGGGAGAGAACAGGGCATCCACCGGGATCAGGCCAATCGGCGCATCCTCGGGACGGTTGCGGTCGGCCGGGACGTAGCCCTTGCCGGTGGCGACGGTGAACTCCATGCGGATCTCGGCCCCGTCGTCCAGGGTGCAGATCACGAGGTCGGGGTTCAGGATCTGGATGTCGCCGACGGCGCCGATGTCACCCGCGGTGACGAGGCCGGGGCCGGTCTTGCGCAGGGTCATGCGCTTCGGCTGGTCGGTCTGCGAGCGGATGGCGATGGTCTTGATGTTGAGGACGATGTCGGTCACGTCCTCACGCACGCCGGGGATCGACGAGAACTCGTGCAGCACGCCGTCGATCTGCACCGAAGTAACCGCGGCGCCCTGGAGCGAGGAGAGCAGCACGCGGCGAAGCGAATTGCCTAGCGTCGTGCCGAAGCCGCGCTCCAGCGGCTCGGCGACCACGGTGGCGACCCGCTTGGGATCGTCGCCGGCGGAGACCTGCAGCTTGTTCGGCTTGATGAGCTCTTGCCAGTTCTTCTGAATGACCACGGTCCTACCTCTTGCCAAACCCGCGCCGCCGGCGTCCCGGAAAGCGCTTCGGCCGGCCCTGAATGGCTCTGAGAGCATCCGGACCGGTCCCAAAAATCAGTGTTCTTCGCCGGCCACCCAAAGAGCGGGGACGAAGCTGTAGCCGACGCCATCGCGCGTGACGTACCCGAGCGCCGGGAACTCCAGATGCGAGCCGGCGATGAAGGTCTTCTCGCTCGCCACCTCGTCGAGCACGCGCTTGCGGGTGGCACGCGCTTGATCGCCGTCGACGTCGAAGGCGACGCCCGCCTCCGGCTGCTTGAACTGAATTGCCGGCATATGCACGACATCCGTCCACATCAGCAGGGACTTGTCCCCCGATACGATCCGCATGCCGCAATGACCCGGCGTGTGGCCGGGCAGCGGCACGGCGGTGATTCCGGGCACCAATTCGCCGCCCTCGTGCTTGCGCAGTCGGGCAGCGTAGGGTGAGACGGCCTTGCGGGCGTTCTCGAAATACGGCTTCGCCTCGTCCGGCGCCCGTGAGAGCGCCTCGTCGGGGAGCCAATGTGCGGCTTCCGTAGCGTGGATCACGAGTTCCGCGTTCGGATACGCCGCGCTGCCGTCCTCTTTCACCAGCCCGCCCGCATGGTCGGGATGCAGGTGGGTGAGGAGCACGGTCTCGATCTCCTCCGGCTCGACGCCGGTGAGCGCGAGGGCCGCAGGCACCCGGCCCATGGTCGCGGGACCGAAATGGCCGTAGCCCGAATCGATCAGCACCGGCTTGCGGCCGGCGCCGGTGACGAGGAAGGCGTTGAGCGTGACAACCGGAGCCTCGGAGCGGAAGCCCGCGCGCTGGAGCGCGCCGGCCTCGTCCTTGGAGATGCCCGTGACGAGATCGAGGGAGCCCTGAAACCAGCCGTCGTTGAGCGCGGTGACCGTGAGGTCGCCGAGGTTCCAACGCAGCGCGCCGGGGAGGGGCTTCGATCCGTCCGCCATGGGCTTCTCCGTACGAGGGGGCTCCGGTCTCGTCCGATCAGACGCGGCGACGCTTGCGCGGGCGGCAGCCGTTGTGCGGGATCGAGGTGACGTCGCGGATCGAAGTCACGGTGAAGCCCGCGGCCTGGAGCGCGCGGAGCGCCGACTCACGGCCCGAACCGGGACCGGAGACCTCGACCTCGAGGGTGCGCATGCCGTGCTCGGCAGCCTTGCGGCCGGCATCCTCGGCGGCAACCTGGGCGGCGTACGGGGTCGACTTGCGCGAGCCCTTGAAGCCCATGGCACCGGCGGACGACCACGAGATCGTGTTGCCCTGTGCGTCGGTGATGGTGATCATCGTGTTGTTGAACGAGGCGTTCACATGCGCCACGCCGGAGACGATGTTCTTGCGTTCGCGGCGGCGGACGCGGGTCGGTTCCTTGGCCATCTTGTTCTCGCTGGTCCTTCAATCACGCCCGTAACACCAGGCGCTCGGGATTTTTTTGTCACTCGGACGCGGCTGCCGTGCAGATCCGTCCCGATCGATCGCAAACGTCGAGGGAGACTCGACGCGACGGAAAGACGGCCGAGCGAAGCACGGCCGTCCAATGCCGAATTATTTCTTCTTGCCGGCGATCGGCTTCGACTTGCCCTTGCGGGTGCGGGCGTTGGTGTGGGTGCGCTGGCCGCGGACCGGGAGCTGCTTGCGGTGACGCAGGCCACGATAGCAGCCGAGATCCATCAGGCGCTTGATGTTCATCGAGACTTCGCGGCGCAGGTCGCCTTCCACGATGTAATCGCGGTCGATGGTCTCGCGGATCTGGAGCACCTCGGCGTCGGTGAGCTGGTTCACGCGGCGCTCGGCCGGGATGCCGACCTTGCCGGTGATCTCCTCGGCCTTCTTCGGGCCGATGCCGTGGATGTACTGGAGCGCGATGACGACGCGCTTACCGGTCGGGATGTTGACGCCTGCGATACGGGCCAAGATGATCTCTCCATGGGGCGGGACACTGGCCCGCCGTCACACAAGAAAAAGCGCGCGTCCGGTGGAGGCCGGCCCCTGCGCGCCCGCCCGAAACGACAAATCGGTCCGCAAGCAGCCTCTCAGAGGTGCCCCGAACCACATCCCGCTTGGACGAAGGGGGTCCGCCTAGCGCGACCTCGCGAACTTGTCAACGCTTTGCAAACCGATTTGCGCATGGCGAGCGGTAGCCCGATGCGGCGCATGAAAAAGCCCGCCCCGTCGGAACGGGAGCGGGCTCGACTATCATCGTCCGGGACAAAGGTTCAGGACGCCGCCGTCTCGCGGAAGCCGTCGAGCAGGTCGGTCACGTCCCCGGTCACGTCGTCGATCGGCTTCATGCCGTCGATCTTCCGCAGCAGGCCGGTGCCGGCATAGTAGTCCGAGAGCGGCGCCGTCTGCCGCTTGTAGGCGTCGAGGCGGGTCTTGAAGACCTCCGGCGTGTCGTCCTTGCGCACCGGTTGACCGCGGGCGGCGGTCTCCTCGGCGCGCCGGGCGATGCGGCCGACGAGGGCGTTCTCGTCCACGACGAACTCCACCACCGCGTCGAGGGCAATGCCCTTCTCCGCCAGCATGGCGTCGAGGGCCTTGGCCTGCTCGACCGTGCGCGGGAAGCCGTCGAGGATGAAGCCGTTCTTGGCGTCGGCCTCCTCGATGCGGTCGGCAACGATGCCGACCACGACCGCGTCCGGCACGAGGCCGCCGCTCTCCATGATCGACTTCGCCTCGAGCCCTACAGGCGTTTCGGCGGCCACCGCCGCGCGCAGCATGTCGCCCGTCGACAATTGCGGGACGCGATAGCGCTCCACGATACGCTCGGACTGTGTGCCCTTACCTGCTCCCGGCGGTCCGAGCAGAATGATCCGCATAGCGTCTCCCCGTCCTCAAGGCCCGGCGCCGGGCTCGTTCTTCATGGGCGGCGCGCCGGCCTTCACGGGCCGCGCCGTCGTCACACCGCCTTGATGCGCAATTCCCGTGCGCGCGTCCACCGAACCTTTGTCGAAGAGCGTGACGCTCAACGCCGCCGGGTGGTGGAGGCGCCGCGCAGCTTCGCCTTCTTCACGAGGCCCTCGTACTGGTGCGCCATCAGGTGTCCGTGGATCTGCGCCACCGTGTCCATGGTGACCGAGACCACGATCAGCAGCGAGGTGCCGCCGAAGCCGAGCGCCGCCGAGGTGTAGGAGGCGACGATCTCCGGCACGAGGCAGACGAAGGTGAGGTAGGCCGCACCGATCACGGTGATGCGGGTCAGCACCTTGTCGATGAAGGCGGCGGTGCGCTCGCCGGGCCGGATGCCGGGGATGAAGCCGCCCTGCTTCTTCAGATTGTCGGCGGTCTCCTGCGGATTGAAGACAATCGCCGTGTAGAAGAACGTGAAGAAGATGATCAGGCCGGCATAGGCCAGCATGTAGAGCGGCCGGCCATGGCCGAGATAGGCCGTGAGCGTCCCGAGGATACCGGTCGAGCCCTGGTTGGCTGAGAAGCTCGCCACCGTGGTCGGCAGCAGCAGCAGCGAGGAAGCGAAGATCGGCGGGATCACGCCCGAGGTGTTGAGCTTGAGCGGCAGGAACGAGGACTGGCCCTCGTACATGCGGTTGCCGACCTGACGCTTCGGGTAGTTGATCAGAAGACGGCGCTGGGCGCGCTCCATGAACACGATGAAGTAGATCAGCGCGACGGCGGCGATGCCGGCACCGAGCAGGATGGCGGGCGAGAGCGCGCCGGTCCGGGTGAGTTCGAGCGCCCCGAAGATCGAAGCCGGCAGGTGGGCGACGATGCCCGCGAAGATGATCAGCGAGGAGCCGTTGCCGATGCCGCGTGAGGTGATCTGCTCGCCGATCCACATCAGGAACAGCGTGCCGCCGGTCAGCGTCACGACGGTTGAGAGGATGAAGAATGGGCCCGGCGTGATGACCGCGTTCGATCCCTGCAGGCCGAAGGCAATGCCCCAGGACTGGACCAGCGCCAGCACCACCGTGAGGTAGCGGGTGTACTGGTTGATAACCTTGCGGCCCGATTCGCCCTCCTTCTTCAGCGCTTCCAGGGTCGGCACGACCGAGGTCAGGAGCTGAACGATGATCGAGGCCGAGATGTAGGGCATGATGTTGAGCGCGAAGACCGCCATGCGCTCGACGGCACCGCCGGAGAACATGTTGAACATGCCGAGCACGCCGCCGGCCTGGTTCTGGAAGTTGCGCGCGAACTGCTCCGGGTCGATGCCCGGAATCGGGATGTAGGTGCCCAGCCGGAACACGATGAGCGCTCCCAGGGTGAACCAGATGCGCTTCTTAAGCTCGTCGGCCTTGGCGATGGCGCCGAAATTCAGGTTGGCGGCAAGCTGCTCGGCGGCTGAGGCCATGTCTCGTATCCCGGAAAATGCCGTCGGGACCCGTTAGGCGGTCCCTGAAAGCGGAAGCGGCGGCCGCGTGCGAGCACGGGCCGCCGCTTCGGCGTTCGACTTAATCGTGGTGTCAGGCCGACGCAACCGCGCCTTCCGACGCGCCGCGATGGGCAACGCCAGCGGCGAAGGTCGTGGTCACCGAGCCACCGGCCTTCTCGACGGCCTCGATGGCCGACTTGGAGGCGCGGGTCACCTCGAAGCTGAGCTTCGCGGTCAGCTCGCCGACGCCGAGCAGCTTCACGCCGTCACGGGCACGGCCGATGATGCCGGCCTTCACCAGCGCATCGACGGTCACGGGGGCGTTGGCGTCGAGCTTGCCGGCATCCACCGCCGCCTGGACGCGACCGAGGTTCACCTCGTTCAGGTCGTGGGCGTGGATGTTGTTGAAGCCACGCTTCGGCAGGCGACGATGCAGCGGCATCTGGCCGCCCTCGAAGCCCTTGATGGACACGCCGGTGCGGGCCTTCTGACCCTTCACGCCGCGGCCGCCGGTCTTGCCCTTGCCGGAGCCGATGCCCCGGCCGACGCGCATCCGGTTCTTGGTCGCGCCTTCGTTGTCGCGGATCTCGTTGAGCTTCATGGGTAAGCCCTCCTCACGCCGCGGCGTCGTCGAGGACGCGCACGAGGTGCGCGACCTTGCGGATCATCCCGCGGACCGAGGGAGTGTCCTCCAGCTCGGAGACGCGGTGCAGCTTGTTCAGCTTGAGGCCGATCAGCGTCGCACGCTGGGAGGCCTCGCGGCGGATCGGCGAACCGATCTGCTCGATACGGACAGTCTTGTTAGCCATGCTGCCCTCCCTTACGCGACGGCCGCTTCGGAGGTGTCGGCCGGGTCGGCGTCACGGCGACGGGCCTGGAGGGCCGACACCTTGAGACCGCGACGGGCCGCGACCGAGCGCGGGCTGTCCTCGTTCTTGAGCGCGTCGAAGGTGGCGCGCACGAGGTTGTAGGGGTTGGACGAGCCGAGCGACTTGGCGACGACGTCTTGCATGCCGAGCGTCTCGAACACGGCGCGCATCGGGCCGCCGGCGATGATGCCGGTACCCTGCGGCGCCGCGCGGAGGATCACCTTGCCGGCACCGTGACGACCGTTGACGTCGTGGTGCAGGGTGCGGCCCTCGCGGAGCGACACGCGGATCAGACCGCGCTTGGCGGCTTCCGTCGCCTTGCGGATCGCCTCCGGCACCTCACGGGCCTTGCCGTGGCCGAAGCCGACGCGGCCCTTCTGGTCGCCGACGACGACGAGCGCCGCGAAGCCGAAGCGACGGCCACCCTTCACCACCTTGGCGACGCGGTTGATGTGGACGAGCTTGTCCACGAATTCGCTGTCGCGCTCCTCGCGGTCGTCGCGGCGACGACCTTCGCGTTCACGTGCCATATCTGATTCCTGTGATCTCACTGACGCGGGCCGCAAGGACCCGCTCGCTCGATGGTCCCCTCCCCACGAAGGGGAGGGAACGCGGCGTCTTAGAAGTCCAGGCCACCCTCACGGGCAGCGTCGGCGAGAGCCTTGACGCGGCCGTGGAAGATGTAGCCCGAGCGGTCGAAGACGACCTTGGTGACGCCCGCAGCCTTGGCGCGCTCGGCGACGAGCTTGCCGACCGCCTCGGCCGCCGCCTTGTCGGCACCGGTCTTGAGGCTGGCCTTGAGATCCTTGTCGAGGCTGGACGCGGCAGCGAGCGTGCGGCCCGCGGCATCGTCGATGACCTGGACGTAGATCTGCTTGGACGAGCGGAACACCGACAGCCGCGGACGGCCGTTGGCGGAGGCTCGGAGGGCCCGACGGACCCGCGCCTTGCGGCGCAGGAGGGCTTCGTTCTTGTTCGACATGATCGCCCCCCTTACTTCTTCTTGCCTTCCTTGCGGAAGATGAATTCGCCAGCGTACTTGACGCCCTTGCCCTTATAGGGCTCGGGGCCGCGATACTCGCGAATCTCCGCCGCAACCTGACCGACGCGCTGCCGGTCGATGCCCGACACCACGATCTCCGTGGGCTTGGGCGTCACGATGGTGATGCCGGCCGGGATCTCGTACTCGATGTCGTGGCTGTAGCCGAGCGAGAGCTTGAGCGCCTTGCCGGCCATGGCGGCACGGTAGCCGACGCCGGTGATCTCGAGCTTCTTCTCGAAGCCCTTGGAGACGCCCTCGACGAGGTTCGCCACCTGGGCGCGCGAGGTGCCCCACAGGGAGCGAGCCTGCTTCGACTGGTCCTTGGGCTGCACCGAGACGGCGCCGTCCTTGAACTCCACGATGACCTGGGGCGGGACGACGAACTGGAGTTCGCCCTTCGAGCCCTTCATCTTCACCGTCTGACCCGTGACCGTGGCGGTGACGCCGGACGGGACGGGGACGGGCTTCTTGCCTACGCGAGACATGTCGCTGTCCTCCGGATCAGAACACCTTGCAGAGCACTTCACCGCCGACGTTGCGCTCGCGCGCCTCGTGATCGGCCATGACGCCCTGCGGGGTCGAGATGATGGTAACGCCGAGGCCGTCGGCGACGCGCGGCAGCTCGCCAACCGACGAGTAGACGCGGCGGCCGGGCTTCGACACACGCTTGATCTCCCGGATCACCGGGCGACCATCGTAGTACTTGAGTTCGATCTGGAACTCGGTGCGGCCGTTGCCGAGGTCGGACACCGCGTAGTCGCGGATGTAGCCCTCGGACTTCAGCACGTCGAGGACCGAGGCGCGCAGGCGCGAACCGGGGGTCTGGACGACGTTGCGGCGACGGCTCTGGCCGTTGCGGATGCGGGTGAGCATATCACCCACGGGATCGTTCACCATGGATGCCTCCCCTTACCAGCTGGACTTCACGAGGCCGGGGATGAGACCCCGGTTGCCGAGCTCGCGCAGAGCGACGCGCGAGATGCCGAGCTTACGGTAGTAGGCCCGCGGACGGCCGGTCATCTCGCAGCGGTTGCGGATGCGGGTGGCCGACGAGTTGCGCGGCAGTTCCGCGAGCTTCAGGCGCGCCTCGAAGCGCTCCTCCATCTCACGGGACTCATCGTTGGCGATGGCAAGGAGGGCCTTACGCTTCTCGGCGAAGCGCTTCACCAGATCCTTGCGGTGGTTGTTCTTCTCGACTGAGCTTTTCTTAGCCATGTCTGTCTCCAGTGTCCGCGTTTAAGCGACGTTGCCGCTGCTTACTGCCGGAACGGGAACTTGAAATGGGCGAGGAGAGCCTTGGCCTCTTCGTCCGTGGTGGCGCTCGTCTGGACGACGATGTCCATGCCCCAGGTCTGCTCCGCCTTGTCGTAGGAGATCTCCGGGAACACGAGGTGCTCCTTGAGGCCCATGGCGTAGTTGCCGCGGCCGTCGAAGGAGCGCGGGTTCAGGCCGCGGAAGTCACGGACGCGCGGCAGCGCGATCGTGATCAGGCGATCCATGAACTCGTACATGCGAGCCTTGCGCAGGGTCACCTTGCAGCCGATCGGCATGCCCTCGCGAACCTTGAAGGTCGCGATCGCCTTGCGGGCGCGGGTGATGACCGGCTTCTGGCCGGCGATGAGCGCGAGGTCGCCCGCCGCAACGGTGGCCTTCTTCGAATCCGCGGTGGACTCGCCGACGCCCATGTTGATGACGATCTTCTCGATCTGCGGGACCTGCATCGGGTTCTTGTACCCGAACTGCTCGATCAGCTTCTGCCGGACGACCTCGTCATAGTGCTTGCGCAGACGCGGGACGTAGGCGTTCTTGTCGGCCTCAGCCATCGATCTGATCCCCCGTGGTCTTGGCGAACCGGACCTTGCGTCCGTCTTCGAGGATGCGGAAACCCACGCGGGTCGGCTTGCCGTTCACGTCCTGGAACGCGAGGTTGGAGAGCTGGATCGCAGCCTCCTTGGAGATGATCCCGCCCTCGGCGTTCTGCGTCTGCTTCTGGTGCTTCTTGACCAGGTTTACGCCGCGCACGAAGGCCTTGCCGTCCTTCGGCATGACCTGGATGACCTCGCCGGAGCGACCCGCGTCGCGGCCGGTGAGGACGACGACCGTGTCGCCCTTCTTGATCTTGGCGGCCATCACAGCACCTCAGGAGCGAGCGAGATGATCTTCATGTGGTTGCGCGCGCGCAACTCGCGCGGCACCGGCCCGAAGATACGGGTGCCGACCGGCTCCTTCTGATTGTTGATCAGAACGGCGGCGTTCTTGTCGAAGCGGATCACCGAACCGTCGGCGCGCTTCACGTCCTTGGCCGTGCGCACGACGACCGCCTTCATGACGTCGCCCTTCTTCACGCGGCCGCGCGGGATCGCCTCCTTGACGGAGACGACGATGATGTCGCCGACGCCGGCGTATTTGCGCTTCGACCCGCCGAGCACCTTGATGCACATCACGCGGCGCGCACCCGAATTGTCGGCGACGTCCAGATTCGTCTGCATCTGGATCACGGGAGTGACCTTTCCTTGTTTCAGGCGGGTTTCCGCACACGGACGGTATTGCCCGGCGGACGACGCCTGATGGGGATCTGATGTCCCCGGCTCATGTGAGAGACCGCGCTATCGGCGTGGGAACGCCGGCGCGGTCACCGCGTACGAAGGGATGCGAACATCCCAAGGACTGTCGCGAAGGCGTGCCCGATACTACGGACGCGTGCGCCGTGCAAGCGGGGCGGGCGGCGAAATCGTATGCTCCTGCCCGCCGGCGAGACGCAGGGAGCGTCGCTTCGAGCGGCGATGTGCGGTTCTGCGCCGGGCGGACAGCGAGGCGATGGATGCCACGCTGTCGATAGGGGTGTCGCGAAAGGGGTGGAGGGAGACAGCCAGTCGCGCCGGTCGTCGGTGCTCGTCAGCAGCCCTTGCAGATCGAGCCCATGGTCTTGTTCATCTTCGCGTCCCAGGCCTTGTCGCGCGCCTGCGCCGCGCGCTGGGCCTTGAGCATCTGTTCCTGAGAGGTCGAGGCGGCCTGTCCCTGGGGGATGCCCGGCGCCGGCGGCTTGGTCTGCCCCGTCGCCGTGACGGCGCGGCCGGTCGGAGTGAGCCGGGTGTCGCCCCCATCCTGGGCGAGGGCGGGTGCGGCCGCCAGAAGGCCGGCGAGCAGGAGGGCGGAGACGGCGATCGAACGATGCATGGCTTCTCAATCACTCCCTGGCGCGGGACGCCGGTGCCGAGGGGGCGGGCCGGCACAGTCCGACGCGAAGGAGTGTCTCCGCCGATCGACATCGGGGTGACGTTCCCGCCGCGTATCTGCGTATCTCGCGTATCTGCGGCCGCGTATCGGTCGCGCGCCTGAGCGACCTAGTTGGCACCGGACCAAGCCGGCCGCAAGCGGCGCCGCGGCGATGAATCCGCCGGTCCCGTGCGGAGACGCACCCCCGCAAGCCAGGACACGAGGACGTCGCCCGGCGGATGCGGCCTCCGCCCCGGCCGGGATCTCGATGCGTTCAGTGCGTCTCGGGCTGAGCGTCGGCCACCGTGCTGGCCTTGGAGTAGCTCGTCCGCGGCCGCCCGGTCGGATCCTCGAAGGAGCCCGCCCAGAGACCGAGGCGCTTGCCCCACGCGACGGTCTCCGCCCCGACATAGACGGCCTTTCCGCCGCGCTCGGCCATGGCGAAGCCCTTCTCGGCCATCCAAGCGCTCAGATCTTCCTTGTCGCGGTGGCAGACGGAGAGCGCGCGGCCGTAGCTGTCGGTCTCGCGGATCTGGCAAGTGACCGTCGCATCCTTCAGGTGCGCGGCGAGCGCCTTGGCGGCATGGGCGCCGCAGGCATAGTTCTGACCCTTGGCGTTCAGGCAGGTCTGCTTGAGGCCGGGCGCCGCCACGCCGTAGAGGCCGACCACGCGTCCGCCCACCACCAGCGTATCGCCGCTCAGGACGCGTGCTCGCCCGCTCACGCTCTCGCCGGCATGAGCGGGGCCGAGATCCTGCCAGCCGGCCGCGGCGAGGACGATGATGCTGAGGCCGAGAAATCCCGTTCGTCTCATCGAAACACCATGGGTTGGCGACGCTTTCTGGCGAACGCGCCGGCCGATTGCTCTGCCGAGAAGGCTCACGTGTCTGTCTCTGCACGTGTCCGACGATGCGCCCGTTCTCCCGTGCCGGGCTTCGGCAGGAGAGAGCGTATGCCGGCAAACCTAAAGCACGGCTTATGCCCTTTTCGTGGCCGGCGGCATGTT
This sequence comes from Methylorubrum sp. B1-46, assembly GCF_021117295.1. Lineage (NCBI taxonomy): Bacteria > Pseudomonadati > Pseudomonadota > Alphaproteobacteria > Hyphomicrobiales > Methylobacteriaceae > Methylorubrum > Methylorubrum sp. B1-46. The sequence goes on from NZ_CP088247.1 coordinate 2,379,270, forward strand.
CTGGCATCATGCCGGTGCCGCTTGGCTCGCCGCAGGCAGGGGACGCCTGCGTGTCGCTCACAAAACGCCTGCGATGCTTTCCTGCCCAAAGCGGGAACCGTCCGGACCGGGCGTTTCCTGAGGCGCTCTCACCTGAGAGCCGCGCTCGCCCTGCGTTCGGTCGACAATCGCATCGGCCACCCCTGTCGGAGCGGCGCATCGGCCCTATCCTCGGCGGCGCCGGTCGGCTGGTCCGCCGGTCGCCCGCGCCCACCGGACGGCGATGCCCCCAAGTCGCTCGGTGGGCGCGAGCGTTGAGGATTGGCGTCCGACGCATCGCCCTCCCATCCGGAGGCCTGCGAGACTTGGTCCGCCTCCCCCCTCATGGCGCTGCGTCCGCCCGGAAGGGAGATCCAGCGCACGACCAGGCCGGTGCCGCTGCGCGCGATATGCCGGTTCAGGCGGCGAGAAGCCCATGAGGGCAGGTTCTCGAAATCAATCATCACCAATGCCGATACTGATCTCTACGCCCCTCGATGCGGCGCAGGTGGAGATTGGCGGCGAGTGTGAAGGCAATAAGGCGCAATCAAGGGCGTTTTGGTGAGGTTTCGCGCACGATCATGGCACTGGAGCCGCCGACGCCCTGACCCTCCGGACTTCCGTCGCCCGGGTCCCCGTTCGAGCTGGCCGGAACGGGCATGGCGGATCGTCCCGGTCCCACTGCCTCTCGGTTCGAACGTCAGGGGTGCGGCCGGCGTTGGCAGGGGAGGGGCGGGTGCGGGACCGTCCGCGGCAAGGAGAGAGGCAGCGTGGCGGTGAGCTTGGCAGATCTGATGCGCGGGGCGGCCGCGGAGGCCCGGCGGCTGGCAGCCGCGCACCCGGCGGGAGGTCGGAAGGACGACCTGCCCTGGGCGGTGATCGCCGCCTTCGATGCCGATGTGCGCGGCCATGTCGAGCGCGACCGGCGGATTGAGGACGAGCGCGACCGCGTGCTGATCGCATCCGTGACGCTGGCCGAGACCCCCGGAGACGCCGAGGAGGACGAGCGGGACCGGGCGCGACGCGGTCTCATCCGGGCGATCGACTACCTGGAGGAAGCCGTCCTGCGCTTCGGCATCGTCAATCGCGCGGCGGCCAAGCGCGGCTACGGTGCGGCCGGTGATCCGGTCTCGACACGCACGAACGGATGAAATTGCGCCGATGAAACACTCGCTCCCACCCACGCCGATTGACATTCGGTATTGAGCGGAGGTGGCCTCTTACGGTAACGCTTAAGTCGTAGAGGCTTGACTTGGCGCATCGATGCTACAGCCGATCGAAGCCGGCCTGAGCCGCCCGTGGTACCGGCTCAAGTTGCCGGATGTGCTCGAAGCGCAGTACCGCGCCGAGACGGCCCGGCAGGACGGCTTCTATGTGCAGTCCTGGCTCGCCGTCTTCACCCTTTTCAACGTTCTCTCCCTCGTGATGGACCGCGAAGTGTTCGGTCCGGAGGGCTTCGTCGTGCCGCTGGTGATGACGCTCGGCGTCTTCTGCCCGGTCGCGCTGGGGGCGGTCGCGTCCCTGCGAGGACGGCCGACGATGGTGCGGATCACCGGCGCCGTCATGGCCACGGCGCTCGTCGATATCGTCGTCGTCCTCAACAGCGCCCGCCTCGCGCCGGCTCCGCACACGGACGTCTACATCATCATCGCCACCATCGTGCCGCTGGTCGTGGGGCTGATCGCGCCGCTGCCGTTCCGGCACTGCCTGTGGTTCTGCGGCAGTGCGTTCGTCCTCTATGCCGGCCTCGTTCTAGGGCTCGGGCTGTGCAATGCGGAGCGCAGCGGCCTGCCCCTGCTGGTCTCAGGGTTGATCCTGGTGCCGCTGAAGCTCTGCTACTCGCGGGAATGGGCGGCCCGGAACACCTTCCTGATCGGCCTGCGGGTGAAGCTTCAGGCCGAGGCGCTCGCCCGCGCCAACGCGCGGCTCACCGTGCTCTCGGAGACCGACGCGCTGACGGCCCTGTCGAACCGCCGCCACTTCACCGAGCGGCTGGAGGCCGGCTGGAGTCTGGCGAGCGAGCAGGATGCGTGGCTGGGCCTGATCTTCATCGATATCGATCACTTCAAGCTCCTGAACGACACCGCCGGTCATGCCGAGGGGGACCGCTGCCTCGTGGCGGTGGCCGCGGCGTTTCAGGCCGCCGTCGAGGCCCATGGCGGTCTCGCAGCCCGTTACGGCGGCGAGGAATTCGCGGCCCTGCTGCCGGGCGCCGAGCCGGCCACGGCCCGGATGGCGGGCGAAGCCGTCCGCGCGGCCATCGCCGATCTCGCCCTTCGCCATCCGGGCCTGTCCGTCGGGATGCCGGTGACCGTGAGCGTCGGCGTCACCGCCGCGCGGGGGCGGATGCGGGACTTCGGCATCGAGGTCTCCGATCTGCTGCGGGCCGCCGATTTCGCGCTCTACGCGGCCAAGAACGAGGGCCGCAACCGGGTCGAGACCTTCATGCCCGCCGCGAACGCGAACCGGCCGGCCGCGGGCGCGGATCGTGCCCAAACCGCCGCACCATCCGCCTGAAACGGCGCGCAATCCGAACCAAAGCGGGCGCTGCCGCGTCTTCCCGTCCGGGGCGGCCGTCGGGTCGCGCGCACGGAGCGACGGACGGATGCTGCTCGACGAGGAACGCGGGGCCGGCTCAAGGATGGCCGGCCCGCCGGCCGGCCGTCTTGTCGGGCCAGCGGCCGGCATGGCGATGCGGATGGGGATGCGGTGGCCGAGCGCGGGCCTCGCCGCCCCCGGTGCGGGCTATTGGGCGCTCGTCGGGGCTCTCGCCGGGCTCGACGCCCTCTGGCTCGCGCGGGCCGGAATCGACATCGCCTGGACCGGCCTGCTCGCCGTGTCCGGCGCGGTCGCCGTCCTACTCGGGCTCGCGCTGCTGTTCAGCGCCGTCAAGCCCGAGCCGAAGCTGCGGGCCATGGCCCTGTCGAGCGCCTATCTCGCCGCCTTCACCACAGCGGCGGCCCTGCTGCATTACGTGAGCGCCACGCTGGCGCCGCCGCTCGCCGACCCGCTCCTGGCGCGGGTCGAGGCGGCTCTGGGCTTCGACTGGCGGGGCTGGGTCGGCTTCCTTGCCGCCCACCCCGATCTGTCATGGTGGCTGGCGCTCGCCTACCATTCGAGCGGTCCCCAGATCGGCCTCGTCGTCATCGCGCTCAGCGCGGTGTCACGAGTCGCCCGTCTCTGGGCCTATGCCCGCCTGTTCAGCCTGGCGCTGCTCGCCTCGATCGCCGTCTCGGCCCTGTTTCCGGCGGTCGGCCCCTACGCCCACTACGCGCCGCAGATCTATCCGCAGGGGCATCTCGAAACGGTCGGCGCCCTCTGGCATCTCGATGCCCTGCACGCCCTGCGCGAGGGTACGCTGCCGACGATCGCGCTCTCGGAGATCCGCGGCCTCGTCACCTTCCCCTCCTTCCACGCTTGCCTCGCGATCCTCACCGCCTGGGCGCTGGCCCCGGTGCCGGTGATCGGCCCGCTCGCCGGTCTCCTCAACGGCGTGATCCTCGTCGCCACGCTCGGCGCGGGCGGGCACTACCTGCCGGACGTGCTGGCCGGGACACTAATGGGGATTCTTCTGGTGATCTTGCACGGCGCCCGGCATCGACGCTCGTCCGGGGCGAGCCGGGCGGTGCTCGTTGCGCAATGGGGCCGAAAGCTGGGGCCGGTTCCCGCCCCGCGTTCGGGATAGGCTCGATCGGTGCGAGAAGTCCCGCCCCGGCGCGAGCCAGGTAGGGCAGGCGCCTCACCGCAGGTCGGCGAACAGGTCGAGCTGGGTCGAGGCCACTGCGCGGCGACGGGGCCGGCGCGCAGTGAAGGGCGGGAGCGGGATGCCGGGTTTGCCGTACAGGGCGACGCCGATCACCCGGCCGCGATCCGCCCCGAGGACGACGGACGCCGTGTGCGGGCCGGACCGGGCGACTTCCTCGATCAGCGGCTCCGCCCCCGGAAGGGCGGCCAGCGCGCTCACCAGTTCGGACAGGCCCGCGGCCTCGACGCCCATGACGCCGAAGTCGAAGCTCCGGCCGGCCCAGATGGTACGCGCGGCGGCGGCACGGGCCGACGAGAACGGATTATCGATGAGCTGGGTCGCCGGGTCGCGCAGGAACGCCGCGACGCGCTCGCGCTCCGGGACGTGAAGCGCGTCGGCGAGCAGCGCGCAGAGTTGGAGTTTGGTGATCGGCACCGCGTGACGGTGGCATGGCTTGGCCGCTCGCGTCGAGCACGGGGCCGCCAAGTGCTGTGGAGAGCGGCCGTGAGGCGTCGCTTCCGTTGTCGCGCGACGACCGACGTGCTGTCTCTGCCAAGTCGGGCTCCGGCTCGACCGTTTGACGGGCCTCGGCCGGTTTGCTCTCTTCCGCAGCCCTACAACGACCCAGGATCCGTCGATGCCTCGTCTCCTTCCCCTCGTCTTTGCGGCCACGATCGCTTCCCTGGGCATCGCGCAAGCCGATGAGCTCACCATCGAAGGTGTCGGGATCAGCCGCGACGTGGACTGCGAGGGCAAGGACGTGGGTGTCTACGGCGCGGAGAATGAAATCGCGCTGACGGGCAAGTGCGGCCTCATCACCGTGCACGGCTCGAACCACAAGGTCAGCTTCGAGGAGGGGACCGGGCTCGCCGTCTCCGGTATGGACAACAAGGTGAAAGGCGGCCGGGCCCAGAACGTGACCGTCAGCGTCACGCAGAACACCGTCACGGCGACGCTGGGAGGCGGCGGCGCACCCGGCAAGCTGAGCACCTCCGGCGCCAACAACCGCGTCTCCCTCGTTCTCGCCGGTCCGACGCGATTGGAGGTCCAGGGTGCGGATCATGTCGTGGAATGGACGCGCAGCGAGGGCGCTCCGAATCCCGAGGTCACGGCATCGGGGGCCAAAAACGTCATCAAGAAGAAGCTGTAGCGGCCGCTCACCCTTCGTCGCAAGGGCGAGAAGCGGGCTGACTTCGGCACCATCGCCCATCTCGGCCGTTGGTCCTGTGAAGCGCATCGTACGGCCGGTGCGCAACATCAGGAGCCCATCACCATGACGCGGCTATTGCTCGCCTCTGTCCTCGTCCTCTCGCCCTTCGCGCTCGCCGCGACCGCCCAGGCTCAAGGGACGATCCGTGGCGCCGAGCGTGGTGCCGAAGACGGCAACCGCGCAGCCGGCCCCGTGGGCGGCGTTGTCGGAGGAGCTGTCGGTGCGGCGACCGGCACCGTGGGCGGTGTGCTCGGGGTCGATCCTGACCCCCGCCGTGAAGAGCGCATTGAGCGCCGCGAGGAGCGGGTCGTTCGCGAACGTCCGGCGCGGTAGTCGAGACTATGAGAGCCGGAGGGCGTTGTCGCTTCCGGCTCTTCCAGGAGGCCGCCCGGGGACCTCCAGGGCCCTCATCGGTGGCCTTCGAGCGAGCCGTGAGTCTTCTCGCCCGGCGCCCCCGAGGGCCTGCGAGGCCCTTCATCGTGACAGGGGCCGAACGATGTTTTGTCGGTACGTTGCCGACAATCCAGGATTCTCGACGGATTGGTGCGGACGGCGGGACTCGAACCCGCACAGCCTTGTGGCCGCAAGATTTTAAGTCTCGTGCGTCTACCGGTTTCGCCACGTCCGCATGCGGGCAGCGGTAGCCGTCCGGCGGGGCCAGATCAAGCCGGCGGGTGCCAGCCGTAGACCCAGGCGTAACGGTTGCTCATGCCTTCCGGGCCTAGGCGGCGCATCGCCATATCCCGGGCAAAGCCGATGAGGCGGCCGGCGTGATAGAAGCGGCCGTTGCGGCGGGCGGCTCGCTGCACCGCCCGCACGCGGGACTGGCGCGCCGCGGCGTAGGTCGCCAGCGCCTCAGGCACGCCCGCCGGCCCCGACAGGCTTGCGGCCAGCACCGCCGCGTCCTCGATGGCGAGCGCCGCCCCCTGGGCCAGGAACGGCAGCACCGGATGGGCGGCGTCGCCCAGGAGCGCGATCCGGTTCCGCGCCATCGGCCGCACGGCCGGGCGGTCCACCAGCGACCACACCACCCAGGTATCGGGCAGACTCAGCAACTCGTTCAGCGGACCGGCCGCGTCGGGAAAATGGTCGCGCAGCACCGCTGGATCGCCGAGCCGGCCCCAATCCTCGTCGCCCTCGCGCTCGGGCACGATCGCGACGACGTTGAGCCGCCTGCCGCCGTTGATGGGGTAGTGGACGACGTGGCGCCTGGGCCCGAGCCACAGCCCGGTCTCGTTGCCCTGCAGCGCCTCCGGCGCCGCCTCGCGGGGAATCACCGCCCGCCACGCCGCCTGCCGGTGGAGCCGGAGCGGGCGCGCGTCGAAGCGCTGGCGCAGGGTCGAGCGCACCCCATCGGCGCCGACGAGGAGGTCGGCGCTCAGGCGCTCGCTGCGGTCGCCGTCGATGCTCTTCATCGTCAGGCTGATGCCGTCCGCCGTCTCCGTGACATCCGAGACCTCGCGCCCGACGCAGAGGCGGATGCCGGGACGCCCGCGCACGGCGTCGAGCAGGAGGGTCTGGAGGTCGGCACGGTGCAGCACGTAATAGGGCGCGCCGTGGCGCTCGCGCAGGCCCGGCCCCAGGCGGATGCCGCCGATGACGCGGCCGGAGGCCAAGGCGCGCACGGTGACGCCCGGCGGCTCGTCGCCCGCCCGGCGCAGGGCCGCGCCGAGGCCCAGCCCGATCAGCACTGCGCTGGCGTTCGGCGAGAGCTGAAGGCCGGCCCCGACTTCGGAGAAGCCGGTGCGGCGCTCGATCAGCGTGACGGAATAACCGGCATCGGACAGCGCCAGCGCGGCGGTGAGCCCACCGATCCCGGCGCCGACGATGGCGATAGAGAGCGCCGTCACGGACAACCCCGCCGTCAGGCCGCCCTGGGAGCCTCCTGGGGCGCCTCGTCGTGCCACACGCAATCGGTCGGCTCCGCCGTCCCGGCCTTCAGCCGCGGATCGTAGCGGAACAGCGTCGAGCAGTACTGGCAGATGATCTCGCTGTCGCTGCCCATGTCGAGGAAGACGTGCGGGTGATCGAAGGGCGGCAGCGCCCCGATGCACATGAACTCCTTCGAGCCCACCGCGATCACGGTCACGCCGGCCTGATTGTGGAAGTGGGGAACCGCCTTGTCAGCCATCGCACGTCCCTGAAAACGGAGGCTCTGGTCTAGCGCGTTCATGGGCGCAAGCCTAGGGTCTCGGACCGATCGCGCCGACGGTTGAAGATCTGCCCAGGGTGGCTGGCGGGTGTTCGGCGCGCTTGAGCAGGCGATGCCGGCCGCATCCCGTTGACGGACGCCGTTCAGCTCGCACGGATTGTATCGAGGGTTCCGCGGCAGGACGGAGCCACGTCGGCGACGACCCGCTCGAGCGGCGTCAGGCCGAGCCAGACCCCCGCCGCGGTCGTCGCGGCCCACCAATAGTCGTCACCGACGCGCTGAACCAGGGTCGGCAGGGCGGAGGAGACACAGGCCTGCGCCTGGGCAACAACCTCCGGCGCCACCTTGGCCTGGCGAAGGCGATCGGCGACCTCGGCCTGGACAGGTTGGAGGATGAGGGTGCTCGCAAGGAAGTACGCGAGGCCGGACAGCATGAGCGAAACTCTTGTCGATGCCGGTCGGGGCGTCGGCACGACCGAAGCGCATGAGCCGTCGGCTTTGCCCGTACCGAACCGCGGTTGCTCGTTACAACTCGGGAGGCGCCGAGGTCGATCCAGGCCTCGATCGGCGTTCGTTCGGGGCGAGAGCCATCTCAGCGCAGGGTGTGGTTGCCTCAGCCGGCCCCTGGCAACGGCCTATCCGTGCTTTCCTCCGGCCATGCCGCTGCGGGCGATCTCGAGGAAACGGTATTGGCGGCGGACGCTCGGGTTGGCGCCGGCCCTCGTGCGGCGTAAGACGAAGCCGACCGCCGCATCTCATCTGCCGAAGCGCCCGATCCCCATGAGCCGTGAAGAGCAAGCCGTCGCCGAAGGCGGTCGCCGCGCCCCGGAGCCGCCGATCCACGGCCCGGAGGGGTTCGAGGGGATGCGCCGTGCCGGCCGCCTCACGGCGGAGGCGCTCGACCTCCTGGTCGAAGCCGCCCAGCCCGGCGTGACCACGGAGCATCTCGATAAGCTCGCCTTCGAGTTCGGGATGGATCACGGTGCCTATCCGGCGTCGCTGTTCTACCGCGGCTACCGCAAGTCGATCTGCACCTCGATCAACCACGTTGTCTGCCACGGCATCCCGAACGACAAGCCCCTGCGCGAGGGCGACATCGTCAACCTGGATTGCTGCCTGATCCTCGACGGCTGGCACGGGGATTCGAGCCGCATGGCCTATATCGGCGAGGTGCCGCGCAAGGCGCAGCGCCTGTGCGAGATCACCTACGAGGCGCTGATGCGCGGCATCCGCGCGGTGCGGCCGGGCGGCTCCACCAACGATATCGGCCGGGCGATCCAGACCTACGCCGAAGCCGAGCGCTGCTCGGTGGTGCGCGATTTCTGCGGTCACGGGCTCGGCCGCGTCTACCACGACGCGCCGACCATCCTGCACTACGTCGAGGCGAGCTACGACGTGCCGCTGAAGGCCGGCCAGTTCTTCACCATCGAGCCGATGATCAATCTGGGGCGCCCGGCGGTGAAGGTGCTCTCCGACGGCTGGACCGCGGTGACCCGCGACCGCTCGCTCTCGGCGCAGTTCGAGCACACGGTGGCGGTCACGGAAGACGGCTTCGAGATCTTCACGCTCTCGCCCAAGGGGCTCGACCAGCCCAAACCCCACGGGATCGAGCCCCACGGCACGCAGGCCGACTGACGGCCTGCCGGCAATGGCCCGCCGCACGGCCGAACCGCCCGCCCTGCCGGGGCTCGCCGAGGCGGCGGCCTCCGCCGCCGCGGAGGCGCCGCACTATCACGGTCACCGCGAGCGCCTGCGCGCCCGCTTCGCGGAAGCCGGCGCCGAGGCGCTCGCCGATTACGAGTTGCTCGAACTCGCCCTGTTCCGCTCGATCCCGCGGCGGGACGTGAAGCCGCTCGCCAAGGCGCTGATCCGCCGGTTCGGCTCGTTCGCCGAAGTCGTCAGCGCCGAGCCCGCCCGGCTCGCCGAGGTCGAAGGCGTCAGCGCGGGCGTCGCCGCCGACCTCAAGCTGATCGAGGCCGCGGGACGACGGCTGGCGCGGGGTGCCATCGCGGCGCGCCCGCTGCTCTCCTCGTGGAGCGCGCTGCTCGAATATCTGCGCGCCACCATGGCCTTCTCGGGCCGCGAGGAGTTCCGGGTGCTGTTCCTCGACCGGCGCAACCACCTGATCGCCGACGAGGTGCAGGGCCGCGGCACCGTGGATCACACGCCGGTCTATCCCCGCGAGGTGGCGCGGCGGGCGCTCGAGCTCTCGGCCACCGCGATCATCCTGGCCCACAACCATCCCTCCGGCGACCCGACGCCGTCCGGCGCCGACATTCGCATGACGCGGGAGATCGTCACGGTGCTCGATCCGCTGGGGATCGTGGTGCATGACCACGTCATCCTCGGCCGCGACGGGCATGCCAGCCTGAAAGGGCTCAAGCTGATCTGACCCGTCTTCGATGCCTCCTCGACAGGCATCGTCCGGCGCTGCCAGCCTGTCCGCCAGGGATGGGCACGCGCCGCGCCTCCGCTACATCTCCGACAGGTTGTCCGGCAAACCGATCACAGCATGGGGCGCCGGCGCCGCTGCGGGCGGTAGGGTGCCACGGCAAGTTGAGGGTGCACGGGAGCGAGCGTGCCGGCGGCCGTCCGGCTGGCCTGCCTCTTGCTCCGGTAGAACGAGACATCAGGGGGAATCGCGCGGATGGCGCTCACGGCGTTCGACGAGATGAACGGAGGCGGATCGGGGCAGCCGGAACAGGCCGCCGTCCGTGAGGCCTACGACATCCTCAAGGCTTGGCTCGACAAGACGCCGCCGGAGCATTTCAACACCCGCCGCAGCCAGGCCGAGATGCTGTTCCGGCGCATCGGCATCACGTTTGCCGTCTACGGCGCCAATGAATCGACCGAGCGGCTGATCCCCTTCGACATCATTCCGCGGGTGCTGACGAAGCCCGAATGGGATTTCTTGGAGCGCGGCCTCAAGCAGCGCGTCACCGCGCTCAACGCCTTCATCAACGACGTCTACGGCGCCGAGGAATGCATCAAGGCCGGGATCATCCCGCCCGACCTCGTCTACCGCAATCCGCATTACCGCATGGAGATGCGCGCCTTCGACGTGCCGCACGACCTCTACGTCCACATCGCCGGCATCGACATCGTGCGCACCGGCGCCAACGACTTCTTCGTGCTGGAGGACAACGCCCGCACTCCGTCCGGCGTCTCCTACATGCTGGAGAACCGCGAGGTGATGATGCGGCTCTTCCCCGAGCTGTTCTCCCGCCACCGCGTCGCGCCAGTCGAGAACTATCCCGACGCCCTGCTCGCAACCCTGCGCAGCCTTGCCCCTGCCTCCGCGACGCGGGACCCGACTGTGGTGCTGCTGACGCCGGGCCGCTACAACTCGGCCTTCTACGAGCACTCATTCCTGGCCGACAAACTCGGCGTCGAATTGGTGGAGGCGGGCGATCTCTTCACCAAGGACGAGGTCGTCTACATGCGCACGACCGAGGGGCCGCGCCGCGTCGATGTGATCTACCGCCGCCTCGACGACGACTTCCTCGATCCGCTCGTCTTCCGCCCGGATTCGGTGCTCGGCGTGCCGGGCCTGATGAACGCCTACGAGCGCGGCAACGTCACGCTCTCGAACGCGGTCGGCACCGGCATCTCGGACGACAAGGCCGTCTACAGCTACATGCCGGAGATCGTGAAGTTCTTCACCGGCGAGGAGCCGATCCTGCACAACGTGCCGACCTATCGCTGCCGCGAGCGGGAGGCGTTCTCCTACGTGATGGACAATCTGAAGGACCTCGTGGTGAAGGAGGTCAACGGCTCGGGCGGCTACGGCATGCTGGTGGGCCCGCACGCCACGCGCCGCGAGATCGACGAGTTCGCGAAGAAGCTGCGGCACGCACCCGACAACTTCATCGCCCAGCCGACCCTCTCGCTCTCGACCTGCCCGACCTTCGTCGCCTCCGGCGTCGCACCGCGGCACGTCGATCTGCGTCCCTTCGTGCTGGCCGGCGCCGACGAGATCCGCATCGTGCCGGGCGGCCTGACCCGCGTCGCGCTGAAGGAGGGCTCGCTCGTGGTCAATTCGAGCCAGGGCGGGGGCACCAAGGACACCTGGGTGCTCGATGCCTGACCACTTCGCCCGATCGTTTTGCATGTCTTCGGCGAGCCGGGCGGCGTCGGTGATGAAACACCGCGCATCTGCCGTCCCGGTCGCCACCGCGCCCGCGAGCTGACCCATGCTGTCCCGGACTGCCGACAATCTCTACTGGCTCTCGCGCTACGCTGAGCGGGCGGATTTCCTCGCCCGTATTCTCGACGCGGCCCTGCGGCTCACCGCCCTGCCGTCGAATTACGGCGGCCGCACTTCGAACGAGTGGGCCTCGGCCCTATCCTCGGCGGGCGATCCCGCGTTGTTCAAGACCCTCTACGACGCGGTCAACGAGCACACGGTCTGCAACTTCCTCGCCTTCTCGCCCCATAACCCGTCCTCGATCCGCTCCTGCATCGCCACGGCGCGGGAGAATGCCCGCTCGATCCGCACGGCGCTCACCACCGAGATGTGGGACACGATCAACGGCGCGTGGCTGGAGCTGCGCTCCTACGAGGGGCGCGACCTCAGCCGGGAAGAATTCACGCAGTTCCTGGACTGGGTGAAGCGGGTCTCGCTGACCTTCGACGGCTCGGCCTACCGGACGATGCTGAGGAACGATGCCTACTGGTTCACCCGCGCCGGCACGGCGATCGAGCGGGCCGACAACACCGCCCGCATCCTCGACGTGAAGTACCAGATCTTGCTGCCGGCCTCCGAGCGGGTCGGCGGCTCGCTCGATTACTTCCAGTGGACCACGATCCTGCGCGAGGTCTCGGCCTTCAACGCCTATCACTGGGTCTACCGCGAGAGCATCAAGCCGGTGCTGGTCGCCGACCTGCTGATCCTCAATCCCGAGATGCCGCGCTCGCTCGCGAGCTGCTACCGGATGTTGGTGGAGCATCTCGACCTGATCGCCGACGCCTACGGCCGCCGCGGCGAGAGCCAGCGCTTGGCGAGCAACCTGAGGGCGAAGCTCCGCGGCGCCGATATCGAGCGCATCTTCGCCTCCGGGCTGCACGAGTTCATCCAGGGTTTCATTATCGAGAACAACGGGCTCGGAGCGGCGATCAGCGAGCAGTATCTGGTGTAGGCGCGCCGCACGAAACGCCCGGTCACTGACCGCTCTCGCTCTGGGAGGTCAGGGCAGCGGGCGTCTTGTGAGAGGCACCCAGCGCCGGATCGGCGACGCGGCCGATTCGCTTCGCGGCCCTGAATACCGCGCGGAGCAGGCTTGTGGCCCCCAATACGGCGCCGACCGGAGCGCCGTGACCGCCGGCGCGTCCTGCCAAGGATCCGCACGGCCCGCGATGACACGATCCGCAAGCGAGGCCGCGATCCGACGGAGCTCGGGGCGAGGGCAGGATGCCGCCTTGATCCGGGCGTCAAGAGGGGTAAGGCTCACAACTATTGTCAGCGCCTCGATCTCGCGGCGCCTTTGCCCCGGCCGATGGCCCGCATCGCCTCGGCTGCGCAGGCGGCGTCCGCCCATTGCTGGCGGGAAATGGCCTTGCCGCGCGGCAAACCGCAACAAAACGTCGCTCCGCGACAAGTCGTGGCAGAAGGCTCGATCAAACTAGCCCCTGGTTGCAGCCCGTGCGGGCGCCGGCTGTGACTTGAATGATAAGAATATTCGGACACGCTGTCCGGGAGGAAGATCAGCACCGGTCTTCGACCGAATTTTATTCGAGGTCGTCGAAGCGCGGCGATCGGCGCATGCGCGCATCTGCCATTTCAGCAACCTCTTTTTCTTCTCAGGAGCCCTGCGGAGATCGACAAGCTATGCTGTCAATGCATGTTGACGACGACAAGGATTGGAAGGCCTCGGATTGCACCGTGACCGAGCCGGCCACGATCCGCCGCGCCATCTCGGCCGCTTCGATCGGGAACGTCGCCGAATGGTACGATTTCGGCGTCTACGCCTTCTTCGAGCCGACCATTCAGAAAGTGTTCTTCTCCAATCTCTCCCACCAGATGGGTGAGATCGCGACCTTCGGGCTCTTCGCGGTCGCGTTTCTGATCCGGCCGCTCGGCGGCATGTTCTTCGGCCCCTTGGCCGACCGGATCGGCCGCAACAAGGTTCTCGCGGCCACGATGATCCTGATGGCCGTCGGCACCTTCGCGATCGGCTGCATCCCGAGCCAGGAGAGCATCGGAATCGCCGCGCCGCTCCTGCTTCTCGTCGCTCGCCTGGTCCAGGGTTTCTCCACCGGCGGCGAGTACGGCAGCGCCATGACCTTCATCGCCGAATACGCCCCCGACCGGCGGCGCGGCTATCTCGGCAGCTGGTTGGAATTCGGTACCTTCACGGGATACCTGCTCGGCGCGATCGTCGTGACCGTGGCGGGCGTCGCCCTGACCGAAGAGCAACTGCTCGACTGGGGCTGGCGCCTACCGTTCTTCCTGGCCCTGCCGCTCGGCCTCGTCGGCGTCTACATGCGTTCGCAACTGGCCGAGACGCCGGCCTTCGCCGCCCTCGAACAGGAGGCGGAGGATCGCGAGAAGCGTCTGCGCGCGGGGCAGACCGCGAAGGACATCCTCGCCCTGTGGCCCTATGTCCTCGTCTGCATGGGCCTCGCGCTCGCCTGGAACGTGCCGAACTACATGCTGACGTCCTACATGCCGACCTACGTGACGCAGACCCTGCCGATGATGCAGCAATCCGGCGGCATCTCGCCGAGGGAGTCACAGGTCCTGCAGATCGTGGTGATGGTCCTCGCGCTCCTGTCGATCCCCTTCATCGGCCGCTTGTCCGACCGCTTCGGTCGCAAGCCCTTCGTCCTGATCGGATCGCTCGGCCTCGTCGTGCTCGCCCTGCCGATGATCATGCTGATCCGCAGCCAGAGCGAGACCGCGGTCTTCCTCGGCCTGCTGATCATGGGGCTGCTGCTGATCTGCTTCAGCGCCACGATGCCCTCGACGCTACCGGCGCTCTTCCCCACGAACGTTCGTGCGAGCGGCCTGTCCATCTCCTTCAACGTGTCGGTGTCGCTGTTTGCCGGGACGACCTCCGTCGTCGTCGGATCGCTCGTGGCCTATACGGGCAACCTCGATTGGCCGGCCTATTACCTGATGATCGCGGGCGCGATCGGCGCCGTCTCGATCCTCCTCATCCGTGAGCCCAACGGGACGAGCATGTGGGGGTCTCCGCCCGCGGCTGCGAGCGAGCAGGAGGCGCACGACCTCGTCCAGGGCTATGGCTCAGGTGCGGCCGGCGGATCGGGACTGTCCGTGCCGGTCCCCATCGCGCCGCGCCAGATCGTTTGATTGTCGATCGCGTCCGGAATCGCGCAGGGACCTCGGACGGTGTCGACCCGAGAGCCGGTGACGGAAGCGGCTCTCGTCTTTCATCATGGCCCGCGCCGATCGCAGCGGATCGGCGCGGGAGCCAAGGCGTCGGCTGCGGCGCGAGCCTGATCTGGGTCAGTACCGATACCCGCCATAGCCGCCGTAGCGCCGCTCGCCGTACCGGGAGCCGCGATACGATCGGCCGTAATGGCCGCCGTACTCGTGTTTGCGCCTCCATCCGTGGGCCGGCGCCCAGGGTGGAGGGCCGCCGTGGTGGAGGCCGCGTCCGCCGCGCGCCCAGGGCGGGTCGGCCATGGCGGCCGTGGTGGTTCCGACGATGCCGGCGGCGCATGCCAGAACCGAAAGAAGGGTCAGGGTCGGTTTACGAAGCATCGGGCCTCCTGCGAGCGGGTGGAGCGGAACCGGGACGGCGCGGTCGGTCCGGTCTTACTGGCCGGTCGTTGAACCGGTGGTGGTCGTGGATTTCACCGGCTTCGAGCCGGGCTCGTGCGACATGGTCTTGGTGCGCGACTCGACGCTCTCGCCGTCGCGGACCTTGGTCTTCGTCTGCGACTTCGAGAACGTGCCACCGTCATGGGCCATGGACTTGGACTGACCGTTGAGGCCGCCTTGGCCGGTCTCGTTCACGTGGGAGCGGTTCATGGTCTTGCCGCCGGCGGCCGCGCCGCCGGTCGCCAGCGAGGAGCCGGTGCCGCCGTTCGCGCCCGTCGAGGTGCCACCGGTGCCGACGGTCGAGGCGGAGGTGCCGCCGGAGGCCGCCGAGCCGGCACTGCCCGCCGTCGCGCTGCCGCCCTGCGCCTGGACCAGCGCCGGGGCGAGCGCGAGACCGAGGGCGACGAGCGCTGTCGCCGGCTTGATGATCGTCTTGGTGATGCTCATCGGACCCTCACTTCCTGTTGCTCGGCACGGTGACCACGCAGTCGCCGTCCCCGGTCGTCGTCATCGTGCTTCCGCCGCCGCTCGAACTCGCGGCCGAACTGCTGCTCGTGCCGTCGCCCGAGCGCGTCGTCACCGAGGGGCCGCCGGTGGTGGAACTCTTCACCCCGTCGGGGCCGGCCGTGACCGAACTCGACAGCGTCCCGGTCCTGTTCGCCTCGTCCGAGTGGACGACCCGGCACGGCTTGCCGTTGGGGCCGGTGGTGACGGTCGTGCTGCCCGAGACGCCGTTCGGGCCGCTCTGGACGGTGGTGGTCTGAGCCTGACTCGCGGCGATGCCGGCGAGGGCGATTGCGCCGCCGAGAAGCGGCAGGATCACGCGTGCCATGGTGCGACTCTCCTCAGATGCTGAAGCGGACGCGGCCCTTGAGAGCCGCGCCCGCGCCGTCACCCCCGACGAGGCTCAACGCTTGTTGTGGCCCGGTGCGTTCTCGGAATTGCCGGGGCCGCTCTTGTCATGGCCCGGAGCGCCGCCCGACTTGCCCATGCTGCCGGATGAGGAGCCGCCCGAGCCCATGGACGAGCCGCTGCCGCTCTTGTCGGCCGACGACCCGCCGGTGCCCATGGAGGAGCCCGAACCGCTGCCCGATCCGGCCGAGGAGCCGCCGGTTCCGACCGTCGAGGAACTGGTGCCGCCGCCCGCCGAGGAGCCGCCCGTGCCGAGCGTCGAGGACGAGCCCGAGCCGCCGCCCGAGCCGGCCGAGGAGCCACCGGTTCCGACCGTCGAGGAGCTGGTGCCGCCACCCGCCGAGGAGCCGCCGGTTCCGGTCGTCGAGGACGATTGAGCGAGCGCGAGAGCCGCGCCGCCAATGACGAAGGTGCTGGCAAGCGCCGCGACACGAATGTGTTTGAGCATCATTTCCTCCGAGTGTTTCGGTTGTTGCGGGACCAGAAACGGAGAGTTCGGGAGGACCGTTCCAAGAAAATTGCACGAGTATCGAACAAAATCCTCCGCTGAACGGCAGATTAACGCGTAAATTATGCTGTTAAGACAAGAATTCACCGTCGGGCCGTGGCCCTGAGGTGAATGCGATGCGAGAAGTTCAGGTGGCGCGATAGAGTTTTCTGGTCGGGCCGTCTCTCAATTCGCTGAGCTGTGGGCTCGGGCGCTTGAAACGATGCGCCAGGCGATACCGTTCCGGGGCGGTGCCGGCCCTGCCGAGGGCAGGGCTTGGTCGAGACAGGCATGCGGACCTGTTCGGCTACGGTGCGCCGGGCACAGTCCCTCTCCGAGCCGCCTCTGAACGGTGGCGTCGCGGCATCGCTCCGCACCGATGCGCCACAGCCGCCCGGACGAGAACACCCGTCCTGCCAACGCTTTGAGCAAGCCGCCCGATTTCCAAATCGTCGCCCTTGCCCTAGCTTGCCGCGAGTCAGCCCGGCAGGATCAAGGCATGCGCATCCGGATCGTCCACGATACGGTCTACACCTACGAGCAGCCGGCCCGCGGCCTCATTCAGATCCTGAGGCTGACACCGCGCGACCATGACGGGCAGCACGTGCGCGAGTGGCGGATCGAGCCTTCGGTCAACGGGCGGCTCACCGCCCGCGAGGACGGCTTCGGCAACCTCGTGCACTGGTTCACCGCCGATGACCCCACCGACGCGCTCACCGTGCGGGTGACCGGCGAGATTGAGACCTTCGAGACGAGCGGCATCATCCGCGGCGCGGTCGAGCGCCTGCCCGACCTGTTCTACCTGCGCGACACGCCCCTCACCGAGGCGAGCCCGGAACTCAAGGCCTTCGCGGAGAAGGTCGCGCGGGAGGGGGAGCGCGGTCCGCTCTCGACCCTGCACCGGCTTCTCGCCGCCGTGCACGACGCCGTGACCTTCGAGCCGGGCCCGACCAGCGCGAGCACCAGCGCCGCTCAATCCTTCGAGGCGGGCAAGGGGGTGTGCCAGGACCTCACCCACATCTTCCTCGCCGCCGCCCGGCACCTGGAGATCCCGTCCCGCTACGTCTCCGGCTATTTCCGCCGCGACGACGGCGGCGACGACCAGAAGGCAGGGCATGCCTGGGCGGAATCGCTGGTGCCGGAACTCGGCTGGATTGGCTTCGACCCCGCCAACGGCCTCTCGGCGACCGAGGCGCATGTGCGTGTCGCCGTCGGCCTCGACTATCTCGGCGCCGCGCCGATCCGCGGCAGCCGCATGGGCGGCGGCATCGAAACCCTCGACGTGGCCCTGCGGGTCGAGCAGGTGCAGGCGCCGCACCAAGCGCGCGGCCAGCAGAGCCAGAGCCAAACCCAGGGCTGAGCCGGGTCATCGGCCCCAGCGGATCGGCTTCGAAAAAGTTGTCTTGCGGCTTGCGCGCGGCACGTGCGAAGCGAGCCGCCTCGTTCCGCCCGGTTTCCCGGGCCTTTTTCGCCTGAGGCGGGTACCGCCATGACCTACTGCGTCGGAGTGCTCGTCGAGGACGGGCTGGTGATGATCGCCGACACCCGCACCAATGCGGGGCTCGACAACATCTCGACCTACCGCAAGCTGCACATGTTCAACGTGCCGGGGGAGCGGGTGATGATGCTGGCCTCGGCCGGCAACCTCTCGATGACGCAGTCGGTGCTGAGCATGCTGCGGGAGGGCGTGGACGACGTCGAGGGCGAGACGCCGCCCAAACTCGAGGACGCGGCCACCATGTTCAAGGCGGCCCAACTCGTCGGCCGGGCGATCCGCCGGGTCCGCGAGATCGAGCAGGCGGGGTTCGAGGCGGCGAACCTGCGCCTGGAGGTCTCGTTCCTGTTCGGCGGACAGATCGGCGACGAGCCGATGCGGCTGTTCATGATCTACTCGGCGGGCAATTTCATCGAGTGCAGCCGCGAGGCGCCCTTCCTCCAGATCGGCGAGCACAAATACGGCAAGCCGATCCTCGACCGGGCGGTGACCTACGAGACCGATCTCTACGACGCGCTGAAGGTCGGCCTCGTCTCGATGGACTCGACCATGCGCTCGAATCTCGGCGTCGGTCTGCCGATCGACATCGCCGTGCAGCGCCGCGGCCATCTCGACCTCGAAGTGAGCCACCGCATCGAGGCCGGCGAGAGCTACTTCCACGATCTGCGCGAGCGCTGGTCGGCGGCGCTCAGGGCGGCGCACCGGGCGATCCCGCGCCCGCCCTACGGGCCGCAGCGGTAGACGCTGCCGTCATTGCCTCGGCTTCGCCGCGCGATGACGGAGGTGACGCTCAGGCTGCCTTGCCCAAGATCTCGTCCACGAGGGCCGGCACCGTCTCGCTCGCTCGCCCGAGCCGGGATGCCTCGAACATCCCGGCATTGTCGGCTTCGTCCAGGGTGAGCGCGAGCGTCGGGATGCCGAAGGCGCGAGCTTGGGCGACGTAGCCCGCGGCCGGGTAGACCGCGCCGGAGGTGCCGATCGCCACGAACAGGTCGGCCTCGGCCAGCGCCTCGTCGATGGCGTCGAGGTGCTTGGGCATCTCGCCGAACCACACCACGTCGGGCCGCATCCCGCCTTCGCGCGTGCAATGCGGGCAAGCCGTCTCGACGGTCAGGTCCTCGTGCCAGACCGGCTCCGCGCCGCAGGCCGTGCAGCGGGCTCTCAGGAGTTCGCCGTGCATGTGGACGACGTGGCGCGAGCCCGCCCGCTCGTGCAGGTCGTCGATGTTCTGCGTGCAGAGGAACAGCCGGCCGCCACTCTCGGCCAATCCCGCCTCCAGCCGGGCGAGCGCCTGATGCGCCGGGTTGGGCGCGGCGGCGCGCGCATCGCGGCGGCGGTGATTGTAGAAGTCGTGGACGAGCACCGGATCGGCGGCAAAGCCCTCGGGCGTCGCGAGCCGCATCGGGTCGAAACGCGCCCACGCGCCGTCCGTGTCGCGGAAGGTGCCGAGCCCGCTCTCGGCGGAGATCCCGGCACCGGTGAGGACGAAGACGTTACGGGTCATGGCATCGCTGTGATGGATGAGCTCAGGCCTCCGGCAGGCGCGTGGCGAGCACCTTGTCGATGCGCCGCCCGTCCATGTCGACAACCTCGATCCGCCAGCCCTGCGTCTCGATCTTGTCGCCCTCCGTCGGGATACGCCCGAGCTGGACGATGACGAAGCCGGCGAGCGTCGAGAAGTCGTCCGAGCGCGGACGCTCCGGCAGGCCGAGGCGATCGAACGCGTCGGTCGCCGACATCATGCCGTCGATGAGCAGCGAGCCGTCCTCGCGCTCGACCACCATCCGCTCCTCGCCGGGCTCGGGGATCTCGCCGGCCATCGCCTCCAGAAGGTCGGTCTGGGTGACGATGCCTTCGAGGCTGCCATATTCGTCCACGACGATCGCCATGCGCACGGGCTTGGTCTGGAACATCTCCAGCACCTTGAGGATCGCGAGCCCTTCGTGGACGACGATGGGCTCGCGGGTCGCCCCCTTCACGTCGAGGGGCTTGCCGTCGAGGAATTGGTCGAGCAGATCCTGCTTGCGCAGCACGCCGACGACGTCGTCGATCTGGCCGCGGCTCACCACGAGCTGCTCGTGGCGGCAGGCGCGCACCGCCTCGATGATCTCCTCTTGGCTGTCGTCGAGATCGACCCAGTCGACCTCGTTGCGCGGGGTCATGATCTCGCGGATGCGCCGCTCGCCGATGGCGAGGATACGCGCCACCGCATCCTCCTGCGCCTCGTGCAGCAGGCCCGCCTCGTGGCTCGCGGTGACGAGCAGGCTGAGTTCCTTCGGCGAAGGCAGATGCCCCTCGCCCTCGCCGGGCCGCAGGCCGAGCATGCGCAGCACGCCGTTGCCGAGGCCGTTGAGGAGGTGGATCGCCGGGCCGAAGATGAACAGGAACAGGGTGAGCGGCCGCACGATCACGAGCGCGGTGCGCTCGCTGCGCTGGAGGGCGAGGCTCTTGGGTGCCAGTTCACCCAGCACGATGTGCAGCGTGGTGATGACGGCGAAGGCCAAGGCTACCGCCAGCGTGTGCGTGGTGATGCCGACGGCCCCATCCGGCAGCCACTGGAACAGCGGCTCGATCAGGTGGGCGAGCGCCGGCTCGCCGACCCAACCCAGCGCCAGCGAGGAGAGGGTGATGCCGAGCTGCGTCGCGGCGAGATGCGCGTCGAGCCGATCGGTGGCGCGTTGGAGCGCCCGGGCGTTGGCCCGCCCCTCGTTGACCAGTTCGGCGACCCGGCTGCGCCGCACCGCGACGAGGGAGAACTCCGCCGCGACGAAGAAGCCGTTGGCGAAGACGAGTGCAATGACCGCGACGAGGCCGAGCACCGATGACCAGAGACCGTCCGAAATCGTGCCCTCCCGGGGCCATGCCGCACTGCTGATCGCACCTGAGGCGGCACCGATGCTGAGTGCCTCTCGCAAAACGCCCGCTGCGCCGACGCGCACGGAAAGCAACCGTACGGTGATCGGGAGTTTTGTCAGGCACTCTTAGAGCCGAACCCCGTCACGGGGGAAGGGGTTCGGGCGCATTCTCGCGTGGGCCACCCCGTCTGCGCCATCGGATCCCTGTGCGCATGTCCGTTTCATGAGAGCCAGCCCATCGTTCGGGCGATGCTGTATGGGGACAGGCTCGCCCCGGCCACGCCACACTTCGTTCCCATGTGTGCCAAGGGACCGAGCGCAGGGCCGAGGCCGGCGGCGGGGCCCGGCCCAACTGCGTTTTCGAGGGATCTGGTCGTGATCAAGCTGCCGAAGCTGTTTCGGCCCAAGCGCCGCGACGCCGCGACCGCTGCCCCCTTCTTCGATCCCGCCTTCTACCGCTCCGCCTATCCCGACGTGGCCGCGGGCGGGGGTGATCCGCTCCGACACTACCTCGATCACGGCTGGCTCGAGGGCCGCGACCCGTCCGCGGTGTTCTCGACCCTGTTCTACCTCGACCGCCACCTCGCCGAGGCTGCGCCGGTCAACCCGCTCCTGCACTATGCCGGCCTGTCGGCAGCCGAGCGGCTGCGGGTCGCGACGCAGCCCGGCCCGGATTTCCCGGCACTCCAGGCCAGCGTCGTCGAACCCTATTTCGATGCGCCGTACTACGCCCGTCTCGCCGGTCTGGAGGCGGGAGAGGACCCGCTCGCCCACTACCTGTCCAAGGGCTGGCGGCGCGGGCTCGATCCGAGCGACGCCTTCTCGGGCGATGCCTACCTGCAGCGCCACGCCCATATGCGGCGCCTCGGCGTCAGCCCGCTCTACCATTTCGCCGCGACGCGGCGGCTCCAGGCCTCGGAGGCCGCCGTTCCGCCCAAGCGGCGCGCCAAGCCGCAGGCGGCGTCGTTGCCCGCCGACCCGGCCGAGGCCTCCGATGCGCAGATCTACGAGACGGTCGCGGCCGCCTTCGACGGCGAACACTATCTCGACACCAATCCCGACATCCGCCGCTCCGGCGTCGATCCGGTCCGTCACTTCCTCGATTTCGGCGCCCGCGAGGATCGCGACCCGAGCCCCGACTTCTCGGTGCGGTTCTACCGCAAGCATTACCGGCGGGAGGTCGGTGCGGGAGTCAACCCGTTCTTCCACTATCTGGCGGCGGGCCGGGCGCGCGGCTTCCGGCCGACGCCGTTCGGTCTCGGAACCTGGCCGGCCCAGGTCGCGCCGACGCCGGCTGAGTGGGAGCGGGCGCGGCCCGCCGCCGACATCGCCTCGGCGCGGGCCGTGCTGATCATGCCCGTCTACAAAGGCTACGACGACACCCTGCGGGCGATCCACGCGGTGTTGAGCGCCCCGCAGGCCGCCTCATTCGCCCTCCTCGTCATCGACGATTGCAGCCCCGACCCGCGGCTGAGTGCGGCGCTCGCCGAGCTGGCCGGTCGCGGCCTGTTCGCCCACCTCGTCAACGATGAGAATCTCGGCTTCGTGCGCACCTGCAACCGCGGACTGGAGCGGGCGGCGGGCAAGGACGTCGTGCTCCTCAACGCCGACATCGTCGTCTACGGCGACTGGCTCGACCGCTTACTCTGGCACCTCGACGCCGACCCCCGCGTCGCCACGGTGACGCCGTTCTCCAACAATGCCACGATCTGCAGCTATCCGCGGCCGAACGTCGACAATCAGACCCAGCTCGAGATCACGCCGGCCGAGATCGACGCCTTTACCCGCGCCTGCAATGCCCGCACCAGCTCGCCGGTGCCGACGGGCGTCGGCTTCTGCATGGCGATGCGCCGGGAGGCGATCGCGGCGGTGGGCCTCCTCGACGCCGAGACCTTCGGGCGCGGCTACGGCGAGGAGAACGATTTCTGCATGCGCGCCCTCAAGGCGGGCTTCATCAATCTCCTGGCCCACGACATCTTCGTGTTCCATTCCGGCAGCGTTTCCTTCGGCACGCTGCTCGCGACCAAGGGCGATGACATCCTTCGCGCGCTCCTCACCAAGCACCCGGATTACCAGCGCCGGGTCCACAACCATATCGAGGTCGATCCCGCCCGCTTCGCCCGGCACCGCCTCGATCTCTACCGCTTCGCCAAGCGCGCAAAGGCCAGTGCCGGGCGCGGCCTCGCCCTCATCGTCACCCACGATTTCGGTGGCGGCGTCGAGACCCATATCGAGCGGCTGAGTTCTCGGCTGGCCGAGGCGGGGCTCACTGCCGTCTACCTGCGCACCGACGAGCCCGGCGGGTTCAAGCTCGGTCTGCCCGAAGGAAGCGCAATCGACTTTCCCGTCTCCATCCTCGACCCGCTCTCCCTCGACCGCGACGCGGATCTGCTCGCCGAACTCATCGGCTGGCTCGGCCCGGCGATGGTGCATGTGCACTCGCTGGCGGGGCTCGACGCGCCGTCGACCCGCGTGGCGATGCGGCTGATCGAGGAGGCGGGTGTGGGCTACGACGTGACGCTGCACGACTACGCTTCGGTCTGTCACCGCAATAACCTCGTGCGGCCCGAGGGCGTCTATTGCGGATTGGCCGAGCCCGACGCCTGCCGCGATTGCATCCGCCTCGACCACGACGCCGACGGGATCCTCCTGCCCGATCCCGCCAAGCGGCGGCGGATCTGGGCCGGTTTCCTCGACCGAGCCCGCACGGTGTTTGCGCCGTCGGCCGACCTCGCCGGCCGCATCGGCACCGTGCTCCACCTCGACACCATCGTGCTGCGCCCGCACGAGGAGACGCTGACCGGCGTCGAACTCAAGGCGCGTCGGCGCCGGGAAGGGCCGCTGCGAGTCGCGGTGCTCGGGTCGATCGGCGTGCAGAAGGGCTTCGACGTGATCCACAATCTCGCCCTCGATGCCCGACTCAGGCACCTCCCGATCGAAATCACGATCATCGGCCGATCCACCGATCCGCGGGCCATCGAGATCGCGGGCGTGCGCGAGACCGGCCCTTACCGTGGTGATGCCGCGGCGCTGGCGCACATCGCCCGCCTCGATCCCGATATCGTGCTGTTCCCTTCGATCTCGCCGGAAACCTACTGCTACACGCTCTCGCTCGCGCTCGCGGCCGGGGTGCCGCCGGTGGTGTTCGATCTCGGCGCCCAGGCCGAGCGGCTGCGGATGAGCGGAGAGGGCCACCGTCTCGATCCGGCACTCGCCGACGATCCTCAACGGCTGAACGCAGCCCTGCTGGCGCTGCCGATCGACGCGCTCTGGGCCGCCCGCACACCGTTCCGGCCGACCACCTATCCGCGGCTTCTGGAGGACTATTACGGGTTAGCCGAAGGCCTTCCGCCGGTCCCTGCGACCGCGTCTGCCAAGGGGCCAAGGGTCGGAACGGCGTCGGGGTGAGCCGAGGGCGCTGAACCGCCCGATGCCTCCACATGTCATAGACGGGGCTGCCGCGGGGCGGCTACAACGGTCAAGCTCGGCGGGTCGCGCGCGGTTCCGCCTGAGCGTTCGTTGCAAGCCAAGGGGAAGCCCATGACCACGCAGAACCTCACCGTCACCGCCCGCGAGCGCGACACGCTTCTGGCGGCGTTGCGCTACTACCAGTTCTACCGGATGCAGGGTCACCCGTTCGATCCCCGGAAGGACGACCTGATCGACACCATCGCCGCCAGCAGCGGCGAGGCTCTCGACTTGACTGAAATCGACGATCTCTGCGCCGGCCTGCACGGCAACCGCCACGCCCTGGCCACCGTCGCGGCCTGACAAGCGTCCGCAACACCCGGCCCGATCGAGGGACGTCAACCCAATCCGGTTGATCCCTTCGGGATGGCGGATTTGGCTTCGCTCAAGCGCCGCGCCGGCTTGTTGATCCGATCTCCGCTCTGATCGAGCGAAGACCGAATCAAACGAGAAGGGCGTTGAGGAGAACGGCCGCTCCGAGGCCGAGCAGGAACGCCGCCGCGAGCAGACGTGTGTCGGCGGCGGTCATCGGGAGGCTTCGCCCGCCGAGATGCCGACCAGAAGCGGCCGGCGGGTGACCACGACCTGTCCCGGAATCGGCGCTCCACCGTCGATCCGGGCACTCACCGGAACCGCGCCGCCCGCCTGCGGCAGGCGCTGGGTGAAGGCCTTGGCCGACCCGGCCGGGCCCGGCACCGCCTCGACGAGCGAGGGGGCGAGCAGGGCATAGGCCGCCATCACCGTTCCGGCCGCCGCGATCTTGAACAGGTCCCGCATGATGTCCGCCCCTCGTTCGGAGCCCTTCCGGCTCTCGTGTGGAGCCGTTCTACGGACGCCGGATTG
Organism: Methylorubrum sp. B1-46; assembly: GCF_021117295.1. Lineage (NCBI taxonomy): Bacteria > Pseudomonadati > Pseudomonadota > Alphaproteobacteria > Hyphomicrobiales > Methylobacteriaceae > Methylorubrum > Methylorubrum sp. B1-46. The sequence continues at coordinate 2,404,241 of NZ_CP088247.1, forward strand.
CCGGCGGATTGCTTGGTACGGTTACCGGATTGCGTCGCACGGGATCGACGAAACATCGGAAACGGACCGTTCCTTCCGCCAGTTCGCTCCGACCCTAGCGTCGCGCCGGGATCGGGTATGAGCGCGAGCGCACGTGATGACCGTGTCCCTCGTCCCTCCGCAGCGTTTACCGTGCGCGAGACGGGGGCCGCGTTCGAACCGACGGTTCGGCCGCAGAGGGCAGCCGGAGGATGTCAGCAGGCAGCCTCGGGTGTCCGACGATGCGACAGTCCGTGCCCGCGGATCAGGGAAGAGCGTCCCGTCCGGCAAGAACGTCCGATAGCGAGAGCGAATGGGAGTTCTTCGACACGCTTCCTTATCGCTCGGGTGCGATACCCCTGGTTGAGCGATTAGAGGCCCCGAAACCCCATGGACCCTGCCCCTGCGAGCCGGGAGACGGCTGACGCTACCACCGACCTGGATCGCATTCTGCGCTTCAGCCCGTCGGTGGCGGAGCAATACGAGAGCGAGCACGGCCGCGCGCGCGAGGCAGACCTGCGCCGCAACGCCCTCGTCGGGATCTTGCTCTACAACGTCTACAACGTGACCGGCTGGTTCCTGATGCCGGACCTCGCGCTCTGGGCCCTGGCCGCGCGCCTGCTGATATTCACGCCCTTAGCGCTGCTGCTCGTCTGGTTGGTCGGCCGGGTCGGCGCAGCCCGGCGCGAGCGCCTGATGCTGGTCGGGATGGTCGGCGGGATTCTACCGCCCGTGATGCTGTTCTGGCTCACGCAGGCACCGCTCGGGGCCTATTCCTTCGCCGAGATCCTCCTTGCCATCCTGTTCGGGAACATCGTTCTCACCCTGCGCTTTCCGCAGGCCGTCATCATGACAGCCGTCAGCTTCGCCATCGGGCTTCTCGTCCTCGCCAAGAAGACCGAACTCGTGGACGGGCTGAGGGGTGCACTGTTCCTCCAACTCGCGACGACCTGCGGGTGCAGTCTCTACGCCAACTACCAGATGGAGACGCGGCGCTGCCGCGATTACCTCCTGGGGCTGCGCGCACGGATGCTGCGCGACATCGCCGAGCGCGCCCGCAAGCGCTTCCAGGACCTGTCGCAGACCGACGCCCTCACCGGCCTTCCGAACCGGCGCGCCCTCGATCTCTGCCTCGACACCTGGCTGGCGGAGAACGGTCCGCTGGCGGTGCTGATGATCGACATCGACCACTTCAAGCGCTTCAACGACACCAGTGGCCACTTGGCGGGGGATGCCTGCCTGCGCCGTGTGGCCGAAACCCTTGCCGCTTCGGCCTTTGGCCGCGTCGACAGCCTCTGCGCCCGCTACGGCGGCGAGGAATTCGCCGTGGTCTTGAGAAATGTCGGGCCGGTGGAGGCGGTCGCTCTCGCCGACGACCTCGTCCGCTCTGTCGCGGCGCTCGGCCTGCGCCATCCCGGTCGCGGCGACGGAGCCCGGATCGTGACGGTCAGCGTCGGCATCGCCGTGAGCGGGGGCGGGATGAGCGTCGAACGGGCCGATGAGAAGGCGGCGCTTCTGAAAACGGCGGATTGGGCGCTCTACGCGGCTAAGCAAGGCGGCCGGAACCGTGCCGTCCTGGGCACGGCCCCGCCCCGCAGCTTCCTGCGCGTCGGTTAGATCCCGCGCATCGCTTCGGCGGGGACGCTCGCGTCCTGTTGTGGCGCCGCCGATTTGAACAGCGGGCCATCCCTTCCGAGGCGATTCTCTATCCGCCGAAGACCGAGGTGAGCACCTCGCCGCCGCGCTTGATCGCGACCTCCCACAGGCCGAGATTGCGCTGCGTCAGCCTGTCCAGATCCTTGGTCGAGGCGATCGGCATGCCGTTGACGGCCACGATCACGTCGCCCTTGCGGAAGCCCGCCCGGCCCGCGAGCGAGCCGTCCTCGACGGCGGTCACCGCCACGCCCTCCTCGGGCAGATCCGCCTGAAGCTCCTCGCTCACCGCGGGCGAGGTGTTGACGAAGGTCGCACCCGCAAACGGCGTGCGGGTTCGGACCTTGAGGCTGTCGCGGGGGCGCGTCTCCGGTGCCGGGCCGAGCTTGACCGCAATCGTCTGCCGCTTCGTGCCGCGCAGGATGCCGAGATCGGCCGTGCCGGAGATGCCCTTGAGGGCGAAGCGGTAGCCGAAGGCTTCCGGATCATCGACGCTCTGGCCGTCGACCGAGAGGATCACGTCGCCGCGCTTGAGGCCGGCCTCCTCCGCCGGGCTCTTGGCCTGCATGCTCGCCACCAGCACGCCGGTCGGCCGGTCGAGCCCGACGCTCTCGGCGATGTCGGGGGTCACCGTCTGCACTCGCGCGCCGAGCCAGGGCCGACGCACGAGGCTGCCGCCGCTCTTGGCGGTCTCGACCACCGCGCGGACCATGCTGGCGGGGATGGCGAAGCCGATGCCGTGGCTGCCGCCCGACTGCGAGTAGATCGCCGTATTGATGCCGACGAGATGGCCCTTGAGGTCCACCAGCGCGCCCCCGGAATTGCCCGGATTGATCGCCGCGTCGGTCTGGATGAAGAACTGGTAGTCCGAGGAGCCGACTTGCGTGCGGGCGAGCGCCGAGACGATGCCCTGCGTCACGGTTTGCCCGACGCCGAAGGGGTTGCCGATCGCCATCACGAAGTCGCCGACCTCGAGATGGTCGGAATCGCCGATCGGCATCGGCGCGATGTCGGCTGGGCTCTTGATCTTGAGCACGGCGAGGTCGGTGCGGGGATCGCGCAACACGAACTGCGCCTCGAACTCGCGCTTGTCGGCGAGCGCCACCTTCACCTCGTTCATGTTCTCGATGACGTGGTTGTTGGTGATGACGAGGCCCGAGGCATCGACGATCACGCCGGAGCCGAGCGAGCGCTGCGCCCGCTCGCCGGGCATGCCACCGGGGCCGCCGGGGCCGCGGCCCGGACGATCCTCGCCGAAGAAGCGGCGCATGAACTCCTCCATGGCGTTGGAGCGCGCGGAGCGCTTCTCGACATGCGAGGCGTAGACGTTGACGACGGAGGGCGCCGCCCGCTTCACCACGGGGGCGAAGGAAAGCTGGATCTCGCCCTTCGACAGGGGCACCGCCTTGTCCAAGGATTTTTCCGACGCCGCCTTCTCGGGCGCGGGCTTTGCGGGCGTGTTCGCCATCTGCGCGCCGACGGGCGCGGCGGCGAGGAGCAGCGCGGATACGAGGCAGGCCGGCAGAAGCGGCGAGGACGGCATGCGGGGTCTCCCGGAGGTCGCTGGAGCAGTGCGGGCTATGTAGACCCCGCGGCGGCGGGGGGCGAGGGGCCGGCGTGCACCCCTCTCACCCGCTTCACCCGGCCGCGCGGCGGGGGGCGCCAGACGAAGAAAAGGGCAGCCGCCCCTTGGACGACTGCCCCGATCGTTCCCGGTGATGCGCGAACGCCGGCCTCAGTGCGGGTGGGCGCTGTCGCTCAGGCGGTTGGCGCTGCGGACGATCTCGCTGAAGCAGGTCAGAGAGGCGTCGGCGGCGCGCTGCATCTCCGTCACCTGGAGCCGAAGCGCTTCCGCCGGGGACTTGGCGCGGGCGAGCGCCTGGATGTGCGCGAGGGCGGCCTCGCCCTCGCCGCGGGCGAAGGCGAACAGCTTCGCATTGATCTCGGTAATGGGCGCGAAGCTGGGCACGAAGGCGAAGCTCGCACCGATATGGACGTTGTGCGACCGCGGCGCGGCGCCCTCGGACGGCTTGGTCTCGGCAAGGCTTGGCAGCAGCGCGGTTTCGGCCAGTGTTTGGGCGAGTGTCTCGTTCGTCGCCTCGACCGCCGTCTCCACCGACTCCGCCACGGCCTCGGCCGCCTCGGACACGATCGGCTCGGGGGAGGGTGGTGCCACGGGTGCCTCGTCCGGCACGGCGGCGGCCTCTACGGCATCCTGAGCCGGCGGCTCGACCGGCCGGTCGTCCTCGGCGGCCTGCGCCTCGACGGGGGCGGACTCAGCGACCGGCTCCTCGGATGATGCCGTGTTTTCCGCGGCATCATCCCCGGCCGTCGGCTCGGCAGCGGCCTCGACGGCCGGGACTTCCGTCACCTCTGTCTCAGGCTGTTGTTCGGCTTGCCGGGACTCCTCTTCCTGGCCCTTATCGGCCGAGGTCTCGGCCAGCAGCGCGTCGGCGACCTCGGATTGAGGCGCGGTCAGTGTCGGCGGCTGGGGATTGGCGGGCGCTCCCGGCGGGCGTCCTCTGCGGCGGCTCGACGACATGGGCCTTCTCCTCGTTCGAAATCCTCTGCCTCAGCGCGCTTCCAACGGCGGCTGCAGAAGCCCGATGGCGCGCTGGGGCGGAGCATAGCGTCGGAGCACGGGGTGTGCCGAGCCCGCCGGTGCGGGTTCGACGCCTCGTGCTCCCGCGACAGGCCGTGGCGCCGTGGACGCCGTGGCCCGAAGCCAGACCGGATTAGCGGGCGGCGCTCTGAGCGAGGGCACCGTATTCCTTGGCCTGGGCCTGGAACGCGGCGAACTGGGTCTTCAGGAACTCGGACTGGATCTCGAAGGCCTCGCGCGGGTCCTTCGCGCGCACGACGCGCTGCGCGTAGTCGAAGGTGGTCTCGGCGTTCGCCTTGGCGTGGTCGAGGCTCTTGAGCACCGCGGCATGCAGCGTCGACTGAACGGTCGAGGCCGAGTTCCGGAGCTGCTCGGAGGTCTTCACCGCACCGTTCAGGAACGTGCCGAAGGCATTGCGAGCCTGGTCGACGCTCTTGTCGGCAAAGTCACGGAACTCGGCGGGGATCTCGAAGCTCTGGGTGCTCATCTGTCTCTCCTGTCAGACGGACCGGGAGATTTCGGTTTCGGGGAGCCTCGAAGGCCTCCCCGCGGCTAACCGGCCCGCACCTCGTATGTTGCGGTGCAACATAAAAGTCAAGGACAGTTTCTGACAGACGATGAGCAATGTCCGGCCAACATCGCGCCGGCGTTTATGCTTTTGTTACAAATTCAGATTTCAACGCCGGAACCTGTTCCGATGCGATCCGATGGTTGGCATTATAGTGACGAAAGGCTCCCCTTGCCAAGGGTTCTGCCACTTTCATGAGCGGAGGCGGGCAGGGCGGCGGGCCCTGCCATGCCGCACTGCCGCATACTGTATTCTTCGCCCAGTCGCCGGTAGAGGCGCAGCAGGGATTGGGCGTGGACGGCGAGTGTCATCGGTGCCCGCCAGTACCGGTCGTAGGCCTCCTGGCCGAGGCGGGCGGTCGAGGCATCGTCCTTGAGGCTGGTGAATGCGTCGGCGAGCGCCACCACCTCCGGCTCGACGACGAATCCGGTCCGGCCGTCCACGACCTTCTCCGCGGCGCCGGAGCGCCGCGAGGCGACGACGGGAATGCCCTGGGCCAGCGCCTCGTAGACGGTGAGCGGCCCGGTCTCGAGCCAGCGCGAGGGGGCGCAGACCGCGCGCGCCCGGCGGCGCAGGATCGATGCGACCGCCTCCGGGCTGCACCAGCCGAGCACCTCCGCGCCCTCCGCCCGCAGCCGTGCCTCCAGCGGCCCGGCACCGATAAAGAGCGCGGGCAGGCCGGCCCGGCGCGCGGCCTCGGCAATGAGGTCCGCGCCCTTTTCCGGAGTAAGGCGCCCGACATAGACGACGGCATCGCCGGCGGCCGGCTCTGCCGGCGCCTGCCGCTCCACCCGCACGGGGTTGTCGATGCGGTGGTGCCGCACGCGCAGGGCGCCGAGCCGTTCCTCCATCCGTGCCCGGCTGCCGTCGCAGACATGGACCACATCGAGTTCCGCCCGCCCCAGCGCCACCCGCAGAGCGGCGGAGCGGCCGACGCGCACCAGCTTGTGCAGCCGGCTCCTCGGATCGCAGGGCGCCGCGAGGCAGGCGCCGGAGAGCGGGGTGAGGGCGCAGGGCTCGGCCCGGTCGAAGCGGTAATCGACGCCGTTCGGGCAGGCGAGGGCATAGTCATGAAGCGTCAGCACGACCGGAACGCCGCGGCCGAGCAGCACCGGCAGCACGGCGGGCGAGAACGCGCGGGTCCATTGGTGCAGGTGCAGGCAATCGGGCGCGCGCGGCAGGCCGTCGAGCGCGGAGGCCAGGCGCGCGGCCGCCGCGCCGTTCCAGATCCCGGAGGCGGCCCCGCGCCAGGCCGGCAGCGACCACACGTCGGTCAGGCCGAGCTCGAGCCGCCGCAGGCGCGGATGGTCGAGCAACGGATCGACGGGGCCGCGGATCGCCTGGATGTAGGTCACCTCCGCGCCGGCCTCCGCCAGGGCGCGGGCCGATTCCACGGCGACCTTCTCGGCACCGCCGCTGGCGGCGGCAAATTCGGCCAGGATCACCACGTGCATCGCGGAGTCCCGCCCCGAGGCGGGTGCGTCTTCGCGCGGGAGGATCCGGTTCTCGGACAAGGACGGCGCTCCGCAAGTGAGGCCGCGACGGCGCGGCGAACGTCCACCGGCAAGGGTTTACGGGCGATCAACTGCCGGCTGGTAAACGGAGGGCGGATCGTTCGCGGATTGTCGCGAGAGCGGGTTGCCGGCTCTTGCGACGACGCGTGGGAAAGGGTCGGGAGCCGCCGTGCACGTCGTCCTCGTTCTCGACCATGCTCACATCAACGGCGGCCAGGCCAAGGTCGCCCTCGATTCGGCTGTGGGCCTGTGCCGGCGCGGATATCGGGTCACGGTCTTCGCCGCGGTCGGCCCGGTCGATCCCCGGCTGGCCGAGAGCGGGGCAAGGGTGATCTGCCTCGGGCAGGACGACATCACCTCCACCCAGAACAAGCTCGCCTTCGCTGCCCAGGCGATCTGGAACCCCCGCGCGTCCGCCCGCCTCGCCGCGGAGCTGAGGCTGTGCGATCCCCGCGACACGCTGGTCCACGTCCACGCCTTCGCCAAGGCGCTCTCGCCCTCGATCGGCACGGCGATCCGACGTTCGGGTCTCCCGTGCCTCTACACGATGCACGAGTTCTTCCTCGTCTGCCCGAACGGCGGCTTCTACGAATATCCGGCCGACCGGATCTGCCACCGCACGCCGATGTCGGCAGCCTGCCTCACCACGAATTGCGATGCGCGTTCCTATCCGCGCAAGCTGCTGCGGGTGGTTCGCCATCTCGGCCTGGAGCACGTCGCCGGGCTGCCCGGCCTGTTCCGCCACGTGGTCACGATCAGCGCGCTGCAGGAGCGGGTGATCGCGCCGCTGCTGCCGCCCCGCACGGTGTTCCACCGGATCGACAATCCGATCTCGGTCGAGCGGCAGCCGCCGCAGCGCGAGGAGCGCGGCGATTTCCTGTTCGTCGGCCGCATCTCGACCGAGAAGGGCGCGCCGATCTTCGCCGAGGCGGCGCGGCAGGCCGGCCTCCGCCCGGTCTTCGTCGGCGACGGGCCGAGCGCCGCGGATTTAAGCGCGCGCTATCCCGAGGCGGTGATGCTCGGCTGGAAGAACGCGCCCGAGGTGCAGGCCCTGATGCGGCGGGCGCGCGCGCTGGTCTTCCCGAGCATCTGGTACGAGGGCCAGCCGCTCACCGTCTACGAGGCGCTCGCCTGCGGCTGCCCGGTCATCGTCTCCGACGCCTGCGCCGGGCGCGAGGCGGTCGAGGATGGCGAGAACGGGTTCTGGTTTCGCTCGGGCGATCCCGGCGCGCTCGCCGCCCACCTGATCCGGATGTCGGACGACGCGCTGGCGGCCCGCATGGCCGAGCGCGCCTACGAGCGCTACTGGTCGGCCCCGCTCAGCGTCGACGCGCATCTCGACCGGCTGGAGCAGGTCTACGGCGTCGTGATGCGCGAGGCGCGCCCCGCTCCGCGCGCGACGGAGCGGACATCCTTGCGCGGGGCGGCGCCCGCAGGACCGTGACGTGTCACGAACCAGGAAGGCCCGCTCGCGTTGGTCCGGATTGGAAGCCGCATCGCGGCGCAGGACGACAGACAGCGAGGCCACCCGTGTCCGATAAGATGCAATCGACCGACGAGACCAAGCCCAAGGGCTTCCAGCAGGACGGCAAGGGCGACAAGTCACTCGCGGAGAATCGGAAGGACCAGAAGGACGAGCGCCTTGACGAGGCGCTGGAGGAGACCTTCCCGTCGAGCGACCCGGTCTCGGTGAAGATCACGAAGTAGTCCGTCAGGCCGGCAGGCTCGAACGAAAAAGCCCGCCCGGTTCAACACCGGGCGGGCTTTCTGTCGTGATGTCTTGAGAAGGTTTACTGCTCCAGCAGTCGGCGGGCGATGACCTGGGCCTGGATTTCGGCGGCACCCTCGAAGATCGAGAGGATGCGCGCGTCGCACAGCACGCGGCTGATCGGGTATTCCAGCGCGAAGCCGTTGCCGCCGTGGATCTGCAGGGCGTTGTCGGCCGCCGCCCAGGCGACGCGGGCGCCCAGCAGCTTGGCCATGCCGGCCTCGAGATCACAGCGCTTGCCTTCGTCCTTCTCGCGGGCGGAGAAGTAGGTAAGCTGGCGGGCGATGTTGATCTCCACCGCCATCATCGCGAGCTTGTCGGCCACGCGCGGGAACTCGACCAGCGCCTTGCCGAACTGAACCCGCTCCTCGGCGTAGCGCAGGCCGATATCGAGGGCCGACTGGGCCACGCCGATGGCGCGGGCCGCGGTCTGGATGCGGGCCGATTCGAAGGTCTGCATGAGCTGGGCGAAGCCCTTGCCCTCGACCTCGCCGAGCAGGTTCCCGGCGGGCACCGAGAAGCCCTCGAAGGAGAGTTCGTACTCCTTCATGCCGCGGTAGCCGAGCACCTCGATCTCGCCGCCGGAGAGGCCGTCGACGGGGAAGGGGTTCGCGTCGTCACCGCGCGGCTTCTCCGCGATCAGCATCGAGAGGCCGCGATGGCCCTTCTCCTCGGGCTTGGTCCGCACCAGCACGGTCATGATGTCGGCGCGCACGGGGTGGGTGATCCAGGTCTTGTTGCCCGTGATCTTCCAGACGTCGCCCTCCTTCACCGCCTTGGTGCGCAAGCTCGCGAGGTCGGAGCCGGTGTTCGGCTCGGTGAAGACGGCCGTCGGCAGGATCTCGCCCGAGGCGATGCCCGGCAGGAAGCGCTGCTTCTGCTCCTCTGTGCCGCCGCACAGGATCAGCTCGGCGGCGATCTCCGAGCGGGTGCCCAGCGAGCCGACGCCGATATAGGCGCGCGACAGCTCCTCCGAGACCACGCACATCGCGGCCTTGGGCATGCCCATGCCGCCGTATTCCTCGGGAATGGTGAGACCGAACACGCCGAGTTCCGCCATCTTCTCGATGATCGACATCGGGATGTAGGCGTTCTCGCGGTGCCATTCCTGGGCTTGCTCGACCACCTCGGCCTTGCCGAAGCGGCGCATCTCGCTGCGGATCGCCTCCATGTCCTCGTCGAGGCCCGACACGCCGATGGTGGCCGCCCCCGAGGTCGTGGCCTCGCGGATCCTGGCCACCAGCGCCGCGCGGTTGGCCGGGGTGTTGCCCTCGGCGATCGCCGCGTCGATAGCCGGCGTGCGCAGGGAGGCCAGTTCGGCGCTGGTGAAGCCGAGCGCCGTCGGGCGCACGATCTCGCCCTGGCTCATAGGGATGCCGCCGAACATCTGGTCGAGATACTCGCCGACGCCGATCTTCACGAGCAGCGCCTCGGTCTCGCCGAAGGCCCCTTCGCCCTGCAGCCGCTCGGCATAGCCGGCGAGTTCGCGCACCGCTTCGCCGTAGGTGGCGAGCCAGGACAGGCCGTGGGCGGCGTGCTGCTCACGCTCCAGCGCGCCCGCATCGAGCTTGCCCTCGGGGCCCGTGACCCGTGCCTTCACGCGGGCGGTCGCCTCGGCGACGAGGGCCTTGGCGCCCGCGGCGGCGTCCTTGGCCAGGGCGACGAAATCGGTCGGGTCGTTGGCGGGCTGGACAGCGGGGGATGCGGCCATGTGGGACTCTCTTCTATGAAAGCGGATCGATGGTTCCTTTATAGATCGGATCGCCGGCACAATAGCGGTTTCTCATCGCCGCATCCCCCGTCTTTAGGCTGAATTCATCATACGGTTCACCGTGTTGCGCGCGTCTAAGGTCTGCTCGCCAAGCCGACTCCGGCGGCCGCCACCGTCATGCCGGCGATCTGCACCGGGGTCAGCGTCTCGCCGAACAAGAGGTAGGCGATCACCGCCGAGACCGGCGGCACGAGGAAGAGCAGCGAGGCGACGCCGGCCACCGCGCCGCGCCGGATCAGCGCCAGCAGAAGCAGGATGCCGCCGACCGAATTGACGAGGACCGACCACGCCATGCCGAGGCCGAGCGGGAGGCTCGGGCTCAGATGGGTCTCACCGGCGACGAGGGCGAGCGGGACCGCGAAGGCGGTGCCGCCGATGAATTGCAGGCAGGCATTGGAGACGAGGTCGGCACCGGCGCCCTGGCGCTTCTGCCACAGCGTGCCGGCGGTGATCGCCAGCATGGCGGCGACCGAAACGGTGAGGGCGAGGGGGGGGATGCCGGCGGCATCGACCGCACCGAGCTTCGGCCCGAGCACCAGCCCCGCCCCGAGAAACCCGAGCCCGATGCCGGCCCAGCGCCGCGGCTCGACGCGTTCGCCCAGCAGCGGCTGTGACACGGCCGCCGTCAGGAGCGGTTGGAGGCTGCCCACCAGCGCCGCGATGCCGGCGGGCAGGCCACGATGCACCGACCAGAACACGCCGGCCACGTAGATGCCCTGCATCAGCACGCCCGCGACCATGCCGTCGCGCCAACCGGCCGCCGTTTTCGGCCAGCGCGCGCGCAAGGCCAGCGCGATTCCCGCCAGAACGAGCGCGACCAGGGCCAGCCGCACGGCGACGAAGGCCAGCGGCTCGGCATAAGGCGCCACGTAGCGCGCGGCGACGAAGCCGCTCGCCCAGATCAGCACGAAGGCGGCCGGGATCAGGCTGGAGAGAACGCTCGACATGGCGCCCGGCAGGCAGCACGTGGGGGATCTGAACGCAATCGGGGAAACCTGAGGGCGGCCATGCTCGGCCCGCACCCGAGGCCGCCCGAGTGGGATCGCCGAGCAAGATCGGCCGACATTGACGCGCCGCGTCCGATGGCCCGTATGGAGCGGCCCGACTCGACTCAGCCAAAAGACGCCGGTCCAGCCCCTTGAGCCGCCTCAAAAAGATCCTCGACGTGACGGGGCTGGCCGCGCAGCGCTTCGTCGCCCATGACGGCTGGGCGATCGCCAGTCACATCGCGCTGTCGATGCTGACCTCGCTGTTCCCGTTCCTGATCCTGCTCGCGGCGCTCGCCGGCCTGATCGGCACCAAGTCGCTGGCGGACGAGGCCGGCACGCTGATCTTCGACGCGGTGCCGCGCGAGGTGGCCAAGCCCATCGTCGGCGAGGTCCACCGTCTGCTCACCGAGCAGCGCGGCGGGGTGCTGACGCTCGGCGCGCTGCTGGCGCTGTACTTCTCGTCGTCGGGCGTCGAGTCGCTCAGGGTCGGGCTCAACCGCGCCTATGGCATCCGCGAGATGCGGCCGTGGTGGCTCACCCGGCTCGAATCGATCGGCTACGTCGTCTGCGGCGCCTTCGCCATGCTGGCCTTCGCGCTCCTCGTGGTGCTCGGGCCGCTGATCTGGCGCCAACTCGTCTTCGTGGCGCCGGGGCTCGAGCCGCTCGGACTCACGGTTGCCATCGGCCGCATCGGCGTCACCGCTTTCCTGATCGCGCTGGTGCTGGTGATCGCCCACAAATTCGTGGCCGCCGGACGCCGGCCGGTTCTGTCGGTGCTTCCGGGCATCGCCGTGACGCTCGGCCTGTGGTTCCTCGCCGGCCTCGGCTTCGGCTACTATCTCGACCGGTTCTCGAACGCCTACGCCTCCACCTATGGGGGTCTGGCCACGGCGATGATCTTCCTCGTGTTCCTCTACTGGCTCGCGGCGATGTTCCTGTTCGGCGGCGAGATCAACGGCACCGTCATCGCGGCGCGGCGCCAGCGGCTTCAGGCGCGGATGCGGGCGCGTCAGGCGGAGGCGGCGCGGGTGACGGCCAATCCGCTCCCGTGACCTCGCCCATCAGCTTGCGCTCGCGGGCGAGTTCCGCGAGCCGCTCGATGCGGATGTTCGCTGGCGGGACGTCGATCACGAAGCGCTCGGCCATCTCGCCGAGGACGAAATCGGGTCGGACCGTTTCGAGGTAAGTCCAGTCGATCCCGGTCGACCACAGGAAATGCACCTCGCGGAACGTATCGGCGAAGAGTGCGGTCAGCGTCGCGATCGGGCTGTGAGCGGTGTGCTGCGCATAAGAGTCGCCGAAGATCACGAGGCGGCGCGGATCGGCCGCCGGGTCGTCGTTGCGGAACACGGCGTGGGTGCCGAGATGGGCGTCACCGCCGCGCCCGAGCGCCTCCATCTCCCGCAGGAGATCGTTGGCGTGGACGCGCCGGGCCGCGCTTGTGAACGCGCTACCCTCCGCAAGCTCCGTGCGGTGGGGCGCGAACTTGCGGCCGAGATCGCCCGAGAAGGGGAGGGCGGTGCGCTCAAGCCGCGCCTCGAAATCATCGCGCGCGGCCACGCCCATCCGCGACAGGATCGTCCGGTAGGCGAGCACGCAGCCTTGATGTGTCCAGTGGGTGTCGGTGCGCAGATAGAGCGGCGGACCGTCCCGCGCCGCCCGGAAGGCTCCCGTGAGATCGACCCAGGCGCGGGCGCCCGGCGAGGCGGTGAGCCAGCGGGCGAGACGGAGCGCCGGGGCGCGGGCGGGGTCGAAGGCGAGCCCCTCGGCCCACTCGGGATAGACGGTGAGCTTTTCCGGAGCGAGCGCGTGGAGGTAGCTCGCGCCGAGCCCGGCGCAGCGCCGCACGCGGGTCTCGATGATCCGCCGCCAGCGCCACAGCGTTCCCCGCGAGACGCCCGGCCGGCCATATTGCTGCAGCACCCGGTTGTTGCCGCGGATCAGGAACAGCCAGCCGTCCCGGCCCTCGTACACGTCGGCGACCGGATCGGGGGCGGGCGTCATCGGACGGTTCTAGCGGGTAGCCGGATAGGCCGCCAGAAAAACCCTCCCCGCAGAGGGGGGAGGGCAGGGTGTTCCATTCAGCCGCCGAACAGCCGCTTGATACCGGCGAGGAGGCCGCCGCTGCGTGCGGGTTCCTGCGATGCCGTCGGGGATGCGATCGGTGCGGACGCCTTCGCCGGGGCCACGACCGTCTGGACGAGGCCGAGGGCGGCCGTATCCGTGGTCTCGCGGTCGATCAGGATCAGGCTGCCGGTGTCGCGGTTCTCGACGTAGGGATCGACGGCGATCTGACGATCGAGGGTCAGGGTCACGTCGCCGATATCGTTGACCGCGAGCTTGTCCGCCGGGCCGGCCTGTCCGGTCTCTGGGTCGATCCGGCGATGCACCGCCTTCACCACCGCGTTGACCGTCTGCGTGCCGACCTTCGCCCACAGGTTGGCGCCGGGAACGAGATCGGTCTCGGCGGCCCAGAACAGGCGCACGTCGAGGTTGTCGGTGAGCGTCAGGAGCGCGTCCGAGGTCGCGATCACTGCGCCGCGCGAGGCGTCAACCTCGTCGGCCAGCACCAGCGTGACCGACTGGCCCTCGCTGGCTCGCTCCAGATCGCCGTCGGCGGTGAAGATGCGGGCGATCGTCGAGGTCTTTCCCGACGGCGCGACGGTGACGGCATCGCCCGGCGCCACCGAGCCCGAGGCGATCAGGCCGGAAAACCCGCGGAAATCCGAGTTCGGGCGGTTTACCCACTGCACCGGCATGCGGAACGCAGCGGCGCCTTCTTCCGACTTCACCGGCACCTCTTCGAGGTAGCGCAGCAGCGGAACGCCATCGTACCACGTGGCTGCGGTGCCCGGCAGGACGACGTTGTCGCCGTTCTTGGCCGAGAGCGGGATCGCCCGCACCTCGGAAAAGTTCAGCGGCGCGGCGAACGCCTGGAAGCCGGAGAGGATCGCCTCGAACTTGTCCTGCGACCAGCCGACGAGATCCATCTTGTTGATGGCGAGCGCGACCCGGTGGATGCCGAGCAGCGAGACCAGCAGCGCGTGGCGCCGGGTCTGGCGGGTGAGCCCGTGGCGGGCATCGACCAAGATCACGGCGACATCCGCTGTCGAGGCGCCGGTGGCCATGTTGCGGGTGTACTGCTCGTGGCCGGGCGTGTCGGCGACGATGAACGAGCGTCGGTCGGTCGAGAAGAAGCGATAGGCGACGTCGATGGTGATGCCCTGCTCGCGCTCGGCCTGGAGGCCGTCGACCAGCAGGGCGAGATCGACCTCGCCGCCTTGCGTGCCGTGCTTGCGCGAATCGCGCTGCAGCGCCGTCACCTGATCGTCGAAGATCTGCTTGGTGTCGTGTAGGAGCCGTCCGATCAAGGTCGACTTACCGTCATCCACCGAGCCGCAGGTGATGAAGCGCAGCACCTCCTTCGACTGGTGCTTGTGCAGGAAGGCGTCGTAGCCGAACGCTTCCGGAGACTGATGGATCGTCATCAGAAGTAGCCCTCCTGCTTCTTGCGCTCCATGGCGCCGGCGCCGTCCTTGTCGATGACCCGGCCCTGGCGCTCCGAGGTGCGGGCGGCCAGCGTCTCGCCGATGATCTCAGGCAGGGTCGCGGCCGGGCTCTCGACCGCGCCGGTCAGCGGGTAGCAGCCCAGTGTACGGAACCGGACCTGCCGCTGTTGCGGGGTCTCGCCCGGCTCCAGCGGGAAGCGGTCGTCGTCGACCATGATGAGTTGGCCGTCGCGCTCAACCACTGGCCGCTCGGCGGCGAAGTAGAGCGGCACGATCGGAATGTTTTCCTGCTCGATGTAGAGCCAGATATCGAGCTCGGTCCAATTCGAGAGCGGGAACACGCGGAAGGACTCGCCGCGCCGCTTCTTGAAATTGTAGAGGTGCCACGGCTCGGCGCGCTGGCGCTTCGGGTCCCAGCGGTGCTGCGCGTTGCGCAAGCTGACGATGCGCTCCTTGGCTCGGCTCGCCTCCTCGTCGCGGCGAGCGCCGCCGAAGGCCACGTCGTACTTGTACTTGTCGAGCGCCTGCCGCAGGGCCTGCGTCTTCATCACATCGGTATGCACCTCGGAGCCGTGGCTGACCGGGCCGATGCCCTTGGCGAGCCCGTCCTGATTCGTGTGCACGATCAGTTCGAGGCCGAGTTCCTTGGCGCGCCGATCGCGAAAGGCGATCATCTCGCGGAACTTCCAGGTGGTGTCGATGTGCATCAAGGGGAACGGCAGGCGCCCCGGCGCGAAGGCCTTCAGCGCCAGATGCAGCAGGACGGACGAGTCCTTGCCGATCGAGTAGAGCATCACCGGGTTCTCGGCCTCGGCGACCGCCTCCCGGAAGATATGGATGCTCTCGGCCTCGAGACGCTGAAGATGCGTCAGGCGGGTGCGCACGGGCGCGGCGACGGCGGCGCTCATCAGACCAATTCCCTTCTGTGTTCGCGTGCGGTCGCGGCACCGGCCGGCTCCTCGAAGGCGGCGGCTTCCTGACCGGGTGCCACGTCGCCTTCGGGCCTGTGCAGATGCAGGCCGCATTCCTTCTTGGATTCCTGCTCCCACCACCAGCGGCCGGCCCGCTCGTCCTCGCCGATCTTCACGGCACGGGTGCAGGGGGCGCAGCCGATCGACGGGAAGCCGCGGTCATGCAGGGTGTTGTAGGGGATGAAGTTGTCCCGAACGAAGGCATCGACGTCGGCGCGCGTCCAATCGGCGAGCGGGTTGACCTTGATCAGCCCGCGGCCCTCGTCCGCTTCCGCCAGCGGTGTGTCGGCCCGGTTGGCGGATTGGCCGGCGCGCAGGCCGGTGAACCATGCCGCCGCGCCGTCCAGCGCCCGGCCCAGCGGCTCGACCTTGCGGAAGCCGCAGCAGGCCTGCCGCGCGGCGACCGAGTGGCGAAAGCCGTTGATGCCCTCACGCGCGACGAAGTCTTCCTCGGCGATTCGCTCCGGCGCGTAGGCCCGGATGCGGATGCGGTAGGCGGCCTCCGTCTCGGTCCAGACGTCGTAAGTCTCGGGGAAGAGCCGGCCGGTATCGAGCGTCACGATCTCCGTGCGGCCCTTGTTCAGGGCGAGCGCGTGCGTGAGCGCCTGATCCTCGATGCCGAGGCTGGTGGTGAAGACGAGACGGCCCGGGATGCGGTCCTCCACGAGGCGGATGCGCCCCCGGAGGTCCAGCCTCGCCATTTCCTTGGCGAGATCTCCGGCCGCCCGAACGAGGGAAGCGGTCATGTGCGTAAAATCGAATTGCCTGCTTGTCGGAGCTCTGAAATGTTCGCTATAACGAACGCTGTCAAGGCGCCGCAGCCGCTGCACACGCAATCCTGTGCTGCGGCGCGAATGAACCGGCAACGGTCCTCAGGACGGATCGTTGCCCCTGATAGAAAATAATCTTCTCAGCGCGCCTCGATCGGCCCTGCACCCGGCAGGGCGTTTCTGAGAGACGACCCTCGCCACGAGCTTCGGAGAGGCCCCTTGGACTCCATCGACCTGAAGATCCTCGCGCTCCTGCAGAAGGACGCCACGCTCTCCATCGCCGCCATCGGCGAGCAGGTCGGGCTGTCGCAGACCCCCTGCTGGAAGCGGATCCAGCGCCTCGAGGCCGACGGCGTGATCGACCGGCGCGTCGCCGTGCTTGACCCCGTGAAGCTCGGTCTCGGGCTCACCGTCTTCGTCTCCATCGAGACGGCAGATCATTCTAAGGACTGGCTGGAGCAGTTCGCCGGCCGCATCTCGGCGATGCCGGAGGTGCTCGAATTCTACCGCATGGCCGGGGACGTCGATTACATGCTGCGCGTCGTCGTGGCCGACATGGCCGCCTACGACACGTTCTATAAAAACCTGATCGCGACGCTCCCCCTCAAGAACGTGACCTCACGCTTCGCGATGGAGAAGGTGAAGTCGACCACGGCCCTGCCGCTGCCGGCGCCGCCTCCACGAGGCCGCGCCGAGCCGCGACTCGCGGTGGTCGGAGAATAATCTTCCTTTTTGCGTCGCAGCAACGAACAATCTCTTCTCTCCGCAGGGCGTTCTTTAAAACGGACGTTTCGACGTTGACAGCGGCGCTCCGGCGGACGACATGGCACCCACGATGTCCAGGCAAGCACTCCTCCCCCGCACCGCCCCCTTCGGCGACCAGGAACGGGCTCATCTCGACGCGGCGCTCGGCGCGGCGACGCCGATCCAGCGCGCGTGGCTGACCGGCTTCCTCGCCGGGCTCGACGCCGCCGCCGGCCAACCGGCCGCGGCCGTCGCCGCCCCGGCCTCGCCACCGAAGGCGGCCGAGCCGTTGACGATCCTGTTCGCCTCCGAGTCGGGCAATTCGGAAAAGCTCGCGAGCGACGTGAGCAAGCTCGCGCGCAAGCAGGGCTTCAAGCCGAAGGTCGTTGATTTCGCCGACCTCGATCTCGCCACCCTGCCGAAGGCCGGCAAGCTCATCGCCATCGCCGCGACCTGGGGTGAGGGCGAGCCGCCGGCCCGCGCCGTGCGGGCCTATGGCGACTTGATGGGCGAGGCCGCGCCGCGGCTGGAGGGCGTTCAATTCGGCGTGCTGGCTCTCGGCGACACCAGCTACGCGGAGTTCTGCGCCATCGGAAAGGCGCTCGATGCGCGCTTCGAGGCGCTCGGCGCCAAGCGCGCCTACGACCGCGCCGACCTCGACCTCGATTTCGACAAGCCGGCGGCCGAGTGGATTAAGGGCGCGCTGAAGGCGCTGGCGCCGGCCGAGAGCGCGGCCGACAACGTCGTGGCCGTCGATTTCCGCGCCGGTGCCGAGGACGAGGACGGCGAGGTCAGCCGCGAGCCGGCGGTGGTCGAGGTGATCGATCACGTGAACCTCAACTCCTCGCGCTCGGACAAGGAAACGATCCACCTCGCTCTCGAATTCGAGGACGGCGCCCCGGCCTACGAGCCCGGCGATTCGCTGGAGATCTTCCCGGAGAACGACCCGCAGCTCGTGGACGAGATCTTGCGCGCCACGGGGCTCTCCGGCGACGAGGGGCTTCGCAAGGCGCTGCTCGCGGAGCGTGACATCACCACGCTCTCGGCCACCACGGTCGAGCGCTTCGCCAAGGCGACGGGCCACGCCGACGCGCAAAAGTTCGTGGAGAGCGGCGAGGTCAAGGCCTGGATCGAGGGGCGCCACCTGATCGACCTGATCGAGCGCTTTCCCGCCGCGCTGACCGCCGAGCACCTCAACACCGTGACCCGGCCGCTGCCGCCGCGGGCCTATTCCATCGCGTCCTCACGCAAGGAAGTCGGCGACGAGGTGCATCTCACTATCGCCGCCGTGCGCTACGAGACCCACGGCCGCGCCCGCTCCGGCGTCGCCTCGGTGCACGTGGCCGACCGGATCAAGAACGGCGCCAAGTTGCGGGTGCGGGTGAAGCCCAACAAGCATTTCCGCCTGCCCTCCGACGGCGCCACCGACATCATCATGGTCGGCCCCGGCACCGGCGTCGCGCCGTTCCGCGCCTTCGTGCAGGAGCGCCGCGCGACGGAAGCGCCCGGCCGCTCGTGGCTGTTCTTCGGCGACCGCCACTTCACCCACGACTTCCTGTACCAGCTCGAATGGCAGGACGCGCTGGAGGACGG
Source organism: Methylorubrum sp. B1-46 (assembly GCF_021117295.1). Classification (NCBI taxonomy): domain Bacteria; kingdom Pseudomonadati; phylum Pseudomonadota; class Alphaproteobacteria; order Hyphomicrobiales; family Methylobacteriaceae; genus Methylorubrum; species Methylorubrum sp. B1-46. The sequence goes on from NZ_CP088247.1 coordinate 2,422,711, forward strand.
CTCGCTGACGAAGATCGACGTGGCCTTCTCCCGCGACCAGCCGGAGAAGATCTACGTGCAGGACCGGATCGACCAGCACGCCGCCGAGGTGGTGGCGTGGCTCGATGGCGGCGCCCACTTCTACGTCTGCGGCGACGCCAAGAACATGGCGCGGGACGTGCGCTCCGCCGTGGTGCGCGCCTTCGAGAGCGTGAAGGGCCTGAGCCATTCGGATGCGGAAGCGCATGTCGCCTCGCTGGAGCGGGCCAAGCGCTACCAGCAAGACGTTTACTGAAGGATCATTAACCCTCCCCCCAACAGATCTCGGGCTTGCCCAAGGTCTGCAATAGGGTTGCCCAAATCGGGCAAGCCCGATTTGAATGGGGGAAGGGTGCCGAGCGCAACGAGGCGGGAGAGGGGCAGCGCGACGGCGCCGAAGATGGCGCGGCCCATGCTGTCGAGACTTTTCCGTACAGGGCGCTCCCCTCTCCCGACCCTCGCTGACGCGAGGGCCACCCTCCCCCGCAGAGGGGGGAGGGCTGAGTGCGAAACGGATCACCGCCATGGACGACCACACCCCGATCGACACCCCGGATGGCCCCGCCGTCGAGACACCCGGCATCGGCGCGCGTCGCTACGAGGCGCCGCCGACCGAACGCCCGATCACGGACGCGGAAGCCGCGAAGGCCGCCGGCCTCGCCCACAACGAGCATCTCAAGATCGCCAGCGGCTATCTTCGCGGCGGCCTCGCCGACGGGCTCCTGAAGCACGCCACCGGCGCGATTTCCGAGGATGACGGCCAGCTCGTCAAGTTCCACGGCATGTACATGCAGGACGACCGGGACATCCGGGCGGAGCGCACCAAGAAGAAGCTCGAGAAGGCCTACAGCTTCATGATCCGCCTGCGCATCGCGGGCGGGGTCGTGACGCCGAAGCAGTGGCTGATCCTCGACGACATCGCCACGACCTATGCCGGCGGCGCGCTGCGCGCGACCACGCGCCAGACGTTCCAGTATCACGGCGTGATCAAGTCGAACCTCAAGCGCACCATGGCAGCGATCGACGCGGCCCTGCTCGACACCATCGCCGCCTGCGGCGACGTCAACCGCAACGTCATGGCGGCGACCAACCCCGCCCAGGCCGGAGCCCACAAGGCCGCGTTGCAACTCGCCAAGGACATCTCCGACACCCTGCTGCCGAAGACCGGCGCGTGGCGCGAGATCTGGCTCGACGGCGAGCGCGTGGTCGGCGGCGAGGACGCGGCAGAGGTCGAGCCGATCTACGGCAAGACCTACCTGCCGCGGAAGTTCAAGACCGTGGTCGCGGTACCGCCCTCGAACGAGGTCGATATCTTCGCCCACGATCTCGGCTTCATCGCCATCCTCGACAAGAAGAACCGGGTGACGGGCTGGAACGTCACCGTCGGCGGCGGCATGGGCATGACCCACGGCGAGACCGACACGTTTCCACGCACGGCGGATGTGCTCGGTTTCGTGAAGCCCGAGGACGCCCTGAAGGCGGCGGAAGCCGTGATGACGGTCCAGCGCGACTGGGGCAACCGCAAGAACCGCAAGAACGCCCGGCTCAAATACACGATCGAGCGTTTCGGCCTCGACGCGTTCCGAAACGAGGTGAGCAAGCGCCTCGGCAAGCCGCTGGCGGAGCCCAAGCCCTTCACCTTCGACAACAACGGCGACCGCTACGGCTGGGTCGAGGGCGAGGACGGGCGTCACCACCTAACGCTCTACGTGCCGTCGGGCCGGATCAAGGACATCGAGGGCGGACCGCAATTCCTCTCGGGCCTGCGCCGCATCGCTGAGGTGCACGAAGGCGATTTCCGCCTCACCGGCAACCAGAACGTCATCATCGCCAACGTGCCGGCGGGCAAGAAGGCCGAGATCGACGCGCTGGTCGACGAGTACGGCCTGACCCGGGGCGCCTCGGCGCTGCGCCGCAACTCGCTGGCCTGCGTCGCGCTGCCGACCTGCGGGCTGGCGCTGGCCGAGAGCGAGCGCTACCTGCCCGACCTGCTGACCGAGTTGGAGGAGAGCCTCGCCCGCCACGGTCTGCAGGACGAACCGATCACCATCCGCTCGACCGGCTGCCCCAACGGCTGCGCCCGGCCGTTCATCTCGGAGATCGGCCTCGTCGGCCGCGGCCCCGAGCGCTACCACCTCTATCTCGGCGCCGCCTTCGACGGCTCCCGTCTGAGCAAGCTCTACCGCGAAGACGTGCTCGCGAGCGAGATCAAGGACACGCTGGAGCCGCTGTTTGCCGCCTATGCCAAGGACCGGCAGCCCGGCGAGCATTTCGGGGATTTCGTGATCCGCGCGGGCTTCGTGGCCAAGACGAGCAACGGCCCGGATTTCCACGAGCAAACGGGGCCGCTGCGGGCGGCCTGACCCGCCCGGCTCGGTCGCCCAGCGGGGACGGCGCGGATCCTCCCGCGCCGTCCCCGAAGCCGGATCTTACCAGGAAACCCGGGCCGTCATCAGCGCCTGGAACGGCTCGCCGACCGCGACCAGCACGTTGCTGGCCCCCGAGGACGGGTAATAGGTCTCGTCGAACACGTTCTTGAGGTTGAGCTGAAGCGCGGCGGGCAGGCCGTTCACGCTGGTTCGGTAGCTCAGGAAGGCGTCGCAGACGACGTAGTCGGGCAGGGTGAAGGTGTTGCCCGCATCCCCCGGCCGCTCGCCGACATAGCGTGAGCCGAACCCCAGTTCGAGGAAGCCGTCGCCCAGGCTCAACGATCCCACGTTCGTGGCCGGAGCCACGAGTCCGGCCTGATGCGTCAGGAAGAGAGACGCGGTCGTCCGCGGTGTGTTGAGCAACCGGTTTCCGGCGAGCGTCGGATCCTCGGTGACGATGGCGTCGGTGAAGCCGTAGCTCCCGATCACCGACCAATCCGGCAGGATCTGCCCCGCCACGTCGAGCTCGAAGCCGCGCGAGCGCGCCTTTCCGGCGGTCGCCGCCGTGCGGATGCCGTTCACGACCTGCGTGACGAGCACGTTGGTCTTCTCGGTGTCGAACACCGCGCCGGTCACGAGCAGGCCGGCCCCCAATTCCGCTTTGACGCCGACCTCGTAGGCGTCCCCCTCCTCGGGCAGCAGCGTGCCGGTGCGATCGAGATCGGTCACGTTCGGGCGGAACGACTGGGTGTAGCTGCCATAGACGGAGAGGTGGGGTGCGATCTTGTAGACGAGACCCGCGCGCGGCAACGGTTTGATTCCGTCGATATCCGTCGAGGTGACGGCCGGAACGCCGGCATAGGCCAGTTGATCGTAGAACTGAGCGCTGGCGCCTGCCACGAAGATGAGTTGCTCGGTCAGGTGGATCGAGTCCTGAAGGTAGAGGCTCGTGTTGATGAGGCGGTCGCGGTTGTTGCTCGCCGGAAGCGACAGGCGGTTCGAGGCCCCGATCCGACCGTAGACCGGATCGAAGACGTTGAAGCCGCCCTGATTGGCGCCGCGGTAGCTCTCCCGGCGGTAGTAATCGACGCGCTCGTGCATCGCCCCGACCAGCAGGTCGTGGCGCAGGCTCAGCGCCTCGAACCGGCCGACGAGATCGATCCGGGCCACCTGAGAATTGAAGTCGGCGCCGCGGGTCGCGTCGGCCCGGCGGGTGAGAAGGCCGGTGGCCGCATTGTAGGAGACTGGACGGATCTGGTTGTCGTCGTAGGTGAGATTGCTGGCGGTGAAGCCAGCCAGCATTGTCCAGTCGTCGTTGAAGCGGTGCTCGATATCGAGGCTGCCGAGATGGCTCATCGCCTCGACCCGGCTCAGGGCCTCGTCGAAGCGCCGTTCCCGCGGGACGCGCAGGGGACGGCCGGTGCGGGGATCGAAGGTCGTACCCCGGTCGAACGGGATATTGTAGTGCGCGAACTCGTAGCCGACCGTGACGGTGGTGTCGTCGCCGCGCCATGTCAGCGATGGGGCCACGACCTGGCGCTGGATCGTGCCGAAGTTACGCCAGTAATTGTAGTCCTGCACGTCGCCGACAATCCGGTAGGCGAGGTTGGTTCCCTCGATCGGGCCGGTCAGATCCGGCTGGATGATCGCGCCGCCGAAGCTCGTCACGGTGACATCGAGGCTGTTCTGCCGCGTGAAGAGTGGCCGCTTCGAGACGAGATTGATCAGGCCGCCCGGCTCCGAGATGCCGTAGAGGAGCGAGGCCGGGCCCTTGAGCACTTCGACGCGCTCGATGGTGTGGCTGAAATTCTGCTGGAGGACCGTGCGACGCCCGTCCCGCAGGATCGAGCTGTCGCGCGTCGTGCCGAAGCCGCGCCGGACCACACCTTCCTGCGTGCCGCCGAGGCTGTTGGTCTGGGCGATGCCGCTGACGTTGCGAAGGGCCTCGTCCAGGCTGAGCACCCGCTGGTCGCGCAGCACGGCTTGGGGCACGACGGCGATGTTGGCCGGCGTGTCGAGCAAGGGCCTGTCGGTGCCGGTGCCGAAGCTGCTGCGCCGCGGCTGGTAGCCGACCGCAGCGCTGCCGTCGCCCGTCACGCTGAGTTCCTCGAGGGTATATTCGTCCGGCTTCCAGGCCTGGGCCCGCGCGGCGCCGTGGAACGCAATCAAGCTCGTCGTCGATAGAAGGACAAGTAAGGATGCGGCCGAGCGACGGTGTTGCACAATAAATCGGTTTTGACGCATTGGGCCGGCCCTCGTTATGTTGGTCGAGGGCTGTTATTTTCGCGCGATTAACAAAAATCAAATACTAAGTTCTAGAATTAATACAACTCAGCAATAAGGAAAATCAGTTCATGACCTATGATTCGGTGATGCATTTATTCTCATAGCCATGATAGCAGATGAGTTCCACTTTCACCGTATTTGACGAGTTTCCCCATCGGTGCGCCGCCCGTACGGCCATCGGAGAAGCCGCGGCTCGGGACAGCGGCCGGTGCCGGTCCTGCAAGCTTCGGTCGATTCCTGCGCGATCGCCTTCGAGGAAGCGGCGTTTTAGCGCCGCTCAAGCACTGTGTGGGGCGGGCGAGGCCGAATCCGCTCCGATCGGACGGCCTCCGCTTCAGGCCGGCACCACCGCCACGTTGTCGATGAGCCGGGTGGCGCCGAGATAGGCCGCCACCAGCACCCGCGCCGCGCGTTCGGCCCGCGCGACCGGGGCGAGCGTCTGCGCGTCGCGGACTTCCAAATACTGCACGGGGCCGAAACCCGCCGCCTCCAGAGCGACGATACCCTCGGTGATCAGCGGAGCCGCCTCGGCGCCGCGGGCGAGGCGCTCGGCCATCTCGGCGAGCACCGCGTGCAGGCGCGGCGCGATCGCGCGCTCGCGCGGATCGAGATAGCGGTTGCGGGAGGAGAGGGCGAGGCCGTCCGCCTCGCGCAGGGTTGGCACCCCCTCGATGGTCACCGCCATGTCGAGGTCGCGGACGACCGAGCGGATCACCTGCAATTGCTGGAAGTCCTTCTCGCCGAACAGGGCGATGTCGGGCCGCACTTGGTTGATGAGCTTGGTCACGACGGTGGCCACGCCGGAGAAGTGGCCGGGCCGGACCGTGCCGCACAGGCCCTCCGCTGCCGGGCCGGGCTCGATGCGAGTGGAAAAACCCGTCGGGTACATGGTCTCGACGGAGGGGAGCCACGCCGCGTCGGCGCCGGCCTGCGCGAGCAGCGCCACATCGGTCTCGGTGTCGCGCGGATATCGCGAAAAATCCTCGTTCGGACCGAACTGGGTCGGGTTCACGAAGATGCTGACGATGGCCCGCCGGCCGATCGCCTTGGCATGCGCCACGAGAGCGAGATGGCCCGTATGCAGGGCCCCCATGGTCGGCACCAGCACGATCCTGTCGCCACCCGCGCGCCAGGCATCGACCCGCTCCCGCAAGGGTTCGAGGCAGTCGAAGCGGAGGGTCGTGTCGGACATGGCGCGGCTCGGAATTGGAAGATCGCGCCGCAGAGGTAAGCGCGGCGCCCGCGGGACGCCAGCGTTCCGGCCCGATCAGGGGCAGTAGCGCAAGGGACGGTCGAAGGGATCGTCGTAGCCCAGGCCGGGGCGGAAGCCGTAATAGCTCGGTTTGCCCAGGCCGTATTCCGAGCCGACATAGCTCGGATCGCTCGGCGCGTTGGTCGGCACCGGCGCGACGCGCGGCGCGCAGCCGACGAGACGCCGGGGGAGGGGGCGAGGCGGCCCGTCGATGAGGGCGTCCCCGTCGCCACGGGGGAAGAAGCGCGGGGCCGATGGCACGGCGGGAGGGCCGGGCTCGAACACCGGGAGGTCGGCGGCGAGGGCGGGCGCCCCGAGGAGATTGGCAAGGGCGAGGAGGCTGCCGAGCACCCGCTGCCGACCCGCCGTCATCGCTTCATTCTCCCGCCCCGTCGCACGATGCCTCGCAGGTCATGGTGAACGGATCGTTACCACGCCTGTGGGCCCCCCCCTTCAAGACCGCGGATAGACGATGACGGAGAGGTAGGTCATCGGCGTCTTGAGAAGTTTGGCCGGGCCGTGCAGGCCGTTCGAGTCGAACATCAGCGCGTCGCCCGGCTCCAGGTGATAGTCCTGGCCCGAATGGTGATAGATCACCTCGCCGGTCAGCATGTAGATGAACTCCGTGCCGATGTGGCGGAAGCTCGTATAGGCCTCGGCCTCGTCCTGCAGGGTGATGAGGTAGGGCTCCACCACGACGTCGCCGCGGATGCCGGCGCCCAAGAGTTCGTAGAGATGCCCGACCTTGGTGCCGCGCCGCTCGATCGGCACGCCCTGGCCGCGCTTCACGTGGCTGCAGTCGCGGGTCTCCTCGAAGGCGGCGAACAGGGCGGTGATCGGCACGTTGAGCGCCGAGGCGATGGCGTTGATCGAGGCCAGCGAGGGCGAGATCGCGCCGTTCTCGATCTTCGAGATCATGCCCGGAGAGATGCCCGCGGCGCTGCCGAGATCGGCCACCGACAGGTCGCGCTCGCGCCGCAGCACGCGGACCTGATGGCCCAGGGCCTTTTCCAGGGGGCGCTCCTCGACGACGGGCGCGTTCGACGCTGTGCTCAGCATGGATCCCTGGCTGCTCCTTCCGCCGTTGCGGCGCGCAAATCATTATGGTGCAGGAATGCCAGGCCGCCACCGGGTCCGGCCGTTGGGAACAACAAGTCATTTTCGGCCGCAAGCTGGGTGTCAGCCGGCTCGATGCGGCGACAGCGACCCTCAAGTTACTGTCTCGGCTTGCGTTCATCCCGGTATCGGCCGCTTCCCGAAACGAAAAAAGGGACCGGCGCTGTCCGCGCCGGTCCCTTCAACGAGCCGTCCTCGATCCCAAAAAATCCTAGAAGGGAATGTCGTCATCGAGGTCGTAGTTCGGCTTGCCGCCGCCGCCTCCACCGCCCGAGGAGGGCCGGCGGTCGCCGCCGGAGCGGCCGGAACCGTAATCGTCGCGTCCGCTGCGATCACCGCCTCTGTCGCCACCCCGGTCGCCGCCGCGGCTGATCTGGCCGCCGCCCTCGTCCTCGCCCGCGAAGTCACCGCCCCCGCCGCCGCGGCCGTCGAGAATCGTCATCTCGCCGCGGAAGCGCTGGAGCACCACCTCGGTGGTGTACTTCTCGACGCCCGACTGGTCGGCCCATTTGCGGGTCTGGAGCTGGCCCTCGATGTAGACCTTCGAGCCCTTGCGCAGGTACTGCTCGGCCACGCGGGCGAGGTTCTCGTTGTAGATCACGACCGAGTGCCACTCGGTCTTTTCCTTGCGCTCGCCCGACATCTTGTCCTTCCAGGACTCCGACGTCGCGATGCGCAGGTTTACCACGGGGTCGCCCGAGGCCAGGCGTCGGGTCTCGGGATCGCGCCCGAGATTGCCGACGAGAATCACCTTGTTGACGCTGCCCGCCATCTCATCTCTCCGTCCGATCGGATCTCACAGGGCATGTGTTCGATACGCCCGCGAAGGGCGCGACTCTTGAGCATGACGCCCGGCCGGGCAAGCGGCCGTCGGCCGTTGTGCCCGCTAACCACCGAGCGCCGTGCTTGTCGTGAATGTTCTATATCTGTTCTAGGCAGCCAGCAAGCGCTGTCTCGCCTGCCGGAGAAGGGTCGGCGTCAGGATACCTTCACCACGAGCTTGCCGAAATTGGCACCCCTCAGCATGCCGGCGAAGGCAACGGGCGCGTTCTCCAGACCCTCGACCACGTCCTCGCGCGCCTTGACTCGGCCGGCCCGCAGCCAGCCGCCGACGTCGCGCAGGAAATCGTCCTGCATCGAGGCGAAATCCCAGACGATGAAGCCGCGCAGGGTGAGCCGCTTGGTGAGGATGGCGCGCATCAACACCGGCGAGCGGTCGGGGCCAGGGGGCAGCTCGCTGAGATTGTAGCCGGCGACGAGCCCGCAGACCGGGACCCGCGCGAAGTCGTTGAGGAGCGGCAGCACCGCCTCGAACACCGCGCCGCCAACATTCTCGAAGTAGACGTCGATCCCGTCGGGGCAGGCGCGGGCCAGCGCCTCGGGGAAGTCGTCGGCACGGTGATCGACCGCGGCGTCGAAGCCGAGCGTCTCGGTCAGGTAGGCGCATTTCTCTGCACCCCCGGCGATGCCGACGGCCCGCGCGCCCTTGATGCGGGCGATCTGGCCGACGAGGGAGCCGACCGGCCCGGCGGCCGCAGCCACGACGACGGTCTCGCCCGCTTGAGGCCGGCCGATTTCCAGGAGGCCGGAATAGGCGGTCATGCCCGGCATGCCGAGGATGCCGAGGAACTGGCTCGGCGGTCCGTCCGCAGGGTCGAGGCGGCGGAGGTCCCGCCCATCCGAGATCGCGAAATCCTGCCAGCCGGCATAGGCCAGCACGAGATCCCCCACGGCGAAGGCCGGGTTCTCCGAGGCCACCACCTCGCTGACCGTCTGGCCGACCATGGTCTCGCCGATCTCGACCGGCTTGGCATAGGATTTCGCCGCGCTCATCCGCCCGCGCATGTAGGGATCGAGGGAGAGCCAGCGGGTCCGCAGCAGAACCTCGCCCGGCTTCGGGGCCGGGGTGCGCCCCTCTTCGAGGCGGAAATGTTCGGGTTTCGGCTCGCCGTGCGGGCGCGCGGCCAGCACGATCCGACGGTTGACGAGGGCCATGGAGCGCTCCGGCATTGTTCGAGACGGAACCGGGCAGATGGGTCGCGCGCTGGTTCCGGCAATGCGCGGCAGCGATGTGCGGAGGTGGGCGATGGCCCGGAAGATGGCGGCTCTGAGCGCGACCCTGATGGTCGGGGCCATGGTGACGGGCGACCCCGCCGGAGCGGCGGGGAGCGATCCTCTGGCGGGCTACCGCTGGAAATCGCGAGTGCTGGTGTTGGCCGCGGGAAATGCCGGCGACCCCCGCCTCGCGGCACAGCGGCAGGCGCTCGCCTCGGCGCGGGTGGGGGCGTCCGAGCGTGATCTCGTCACGGTCGAGGCGGTGGGGCAGGGGGCGGACGCGGTGGCCCTGCGGCGCCATCTCGGGCTGCAGGGGGATGCCTTCCGGGCGGTTCTCGTCGGCAAGGACGGCGGTGCCAAGCTCACCGCGGAGGAGCCGATCCCGCCGCAACGCCTGTTCTCGACCATCGACGCCATGCCGATGCGGCAGGACGAGGCGAAGCGGCGCTGATCCCGAACGGAAGAGGGGCCGCAAGCGGCCCCTTTCGTCGTCTCCGATGATCTCGCGATCAGTAGCAGCGCTCGACCAGGACGCGGCGGTAGCCGTAGGGTGTCCAGGTCAGGCGCGGAACGGTGTAGCAGCCGGCGCTGTAATAGGGGTCGTAACCGACCGTCGTGTAACCGTAGGGACCACCCCATCCGCCGTAGCCGTAGGGATAGCCGTAGGCGCCGTAGAGGCTGCCCGCCGCGAGGCCGAGTCCCAGACCGAGCCCGACACCGCCCCAGCCGATGCCGCGCCGGTAACCCCAGCCGCCACCGCGCCAGCCGCCGTAACCGCCGCGCCAGCCGCCGAAGCCGGCTCCGCGATAGAACCCGCCCCGACCGGCGAACCCGCCGCCGAAGCGCGGACCGCCGAAGCCGCCACCCCGGAATCCGCCAAAGCCCCCGCCGAAGCGCGGACCGCCGAACCCACCGCCGCGGAAGCCACCCCCGAAACCGCCGCCCCGGAAACCGCCACCGAAGCCACCGCCGTGGAAGCCGCCGAAGCCCGGACGGGCGTCGGCGGTTGCCGGGATCATCATCAGCGCGCCCGCCATGGCGGCCGATGCCAGAACAACCCTTTTCATCAGATCGTCTCCACCCGAGAGAGAACTTTGCCATCCCCCCGTTGGATCTGAACGCTCGACGGGAACAAACGGTCCCTGCGACCTCAGGTCCCAAACATCTCGTGATGCGACCGAACGGTTTCGAAGCGCGAGCCGGCCGCTTGAATGCTGCCATGCTTTCGCGCGAGGAGGGCGCATCCGGCCGAGCCTGTTCCGGACAGGTGGCCGCCAGACAGGAACCGCCTGCCCGTGACGCGCCGCCCCGCCGTTCAGATTCCCGCCCTCTTCTCTGCCCTCTTCACCGCGCTCGTTCTCGGCCCGCTCGCTCCCGCGCCGGCTCAGGCGCAACCGGCTGCTACCGCGGCCAAGGGGCCGTGCCAGTCGGTCGAGTTCGAGGGGCAGCCCTACACGGTCTGCACCGTCGACCTGCGGCGCGAGCGCCTGCGACTGTTCTGGCTCGGGGCGGACGGGCTGCCCTACGGCTCGCTGTCGAGCCTGGCCGAGCGACAGGGCCAAAGGCTCAGCTTCGCCATGAATGCCGGCATGTACGACAAAGGGCAGGCTCCGGTCGGGCTCTACGTCGAGGACGGGCGCGAGATGAAGGGCGTCTCCACCGCCAACGGACCGGGCAACTTCCACCTCAAGCCCAACGGGGTGTTCTACGTGAAGGGCGACCGGGCCGGCGTGCTCGACACCGCCCGCTACCTGCGGGCCAAGCCGGCCCCGGATTTCGCCACGCAATCGGGCCCGATGCTGGTGATCGAGGGCAAGATCCACCCGAAGATCTCGGCGGACGGTCCGAGCCAGAAGATCCGCAATGGCGTCGGGGTGCGCGACGGCGGTCGCGTGGCCGTGTTCGCGATCTCGGAGCGGCCCGTGACCTTCGGCGCCTTCGCCCGCCTGTTCAAGGACAGCCTCGGCAGCCGCAACGCGCTGTTCCTCGACGGCAGCGTGTCGAGCCTCTACGCGCCGGGCCTCGGCCGGTCCGATCTCAGCCGCCCGCTCGGGCCGCTGGTCGGCGCGATGGGGAAGTAGGGTCCGACGCCTTCCAAATCACGCCCTCATCCTGAGGTGCCGCGAAGCGGCCTCGAAGGAGCCTCCAGATGCCGCGCGATCCCTGGAGGATCCTTCGAGGCTCCGCTTCGCTGCGCACCTCAGGATGAGGCTCAAGGACGGGACAAGAGAGAGCGCTATCGCTGGCCGAAGGCCGCGCTCTTGAACAGATCCTTGTACTGATGCGGCTGGCTGCGCCAGTACTGCTTGGGCGCCCGCACCTGCGCGCCGAGTTCCGCCGCCGCGTGCCAGGGCCAGCGGGGATCGTAGAGCATCGCGCGGGCGAGCGAGACCGCGTCGGCCTTGCCCTCCGCCAGGATGGCTTCCGCCTGATGCGGCTCGGTGATGAGGCCGACCGCGATGGTGGTGAGGCCGGTCGCGGCCTTGATCCGCTCGGCGAACGGCACCTGATAACCGGGTCCGATCGGGATCTTCTGCGCCGTCGAGAGGCCGCCGGTCGAAACGTGGATGGCGGCCGCGCCGCGGCGTGCGAGGGCGCGGGCGAGTTCGATCGTCTGATCGAGATCCCAACCGTCCTCGACCCAATCCGTCGCCGAGACGCGCATCCAGACCGGCTTGCCCGCGGGCACGGCCTCGCGCACCGCCTCGAAGCATTCGAGCGGGAACCGCATCCGGTTCTCCAGGCTGCCGCCATACTGATCCGCGCGGCGGTTGGAGAGCGGCGACAGGAACTGGTGCAGCAGGTAGCCGTGGGCGCCGTGAAGCTCGATGCCGTCGATGCCGAGCCGCATGGCCCGCCGCGCCGTGGCGACGAAGCCGTCGCGCACCCGCTTCAACCCTGCCGCGTCCAGGGCCTGCGGCGGCACTTCACCCGCGCCGTGGGGAATTGCCGAGGGCGCCTCGGTGAGCCAGCCGTCGACGGCCTCCGGAGCGATCTGCGCGCCGCCTTCCCAGGGGGCCCGGCTCGATGCCTTGCGGCCGGCATGGTTGATCTGGATTGCAACCGGAATCGGCGCGTAGCCGCGCACCGCGTCGAGCACGCGGGCCAGCGCCCGCTCGGTGGCGTCGTCGTAGAGGCCGAGATCGCCGGGCGAGATCCGCGCCTCGGGCGAAATCGCCGTCGCCTCCAGGGTAAGAAGCCCGGCGCCCGACTGCGCGAGCTGGCCGAGATGCATCAGGTGCCAATCGGTCGCCGCGCCGGCCAGCGCCGAGTACTGGCACATGGGCGCGATGATGATGCGGTTCTCAAGCTCCAGGTCGTCCAGGCGCAGGGGCTCGAACAGGCGGGCGGACATCGGCAGGCTCCGGGAGCGGTGGCGGCAATCGGCGGCCTATCTGGGATATGCAGGTCCCGGCCACCAGCCCGGAACCGCGCATGGGACGTCTGAGATCCGTCGCGCGGACTTCCCCCGGCGACTGCCTCCTCCATCTCCTCTCCGGTGCAAGACGAGAAGGACCGTCGGGATGGGTTTGCTGGTCGAGGGCGCGTGGCACGACAAGGGCTACGATACGGCCAAATCCGGTGGGCGCTTCGAGCGCTCAGCCGCCGCCTTCCGCAACTGGGTGACGCCCGACGGCGCCCCCGGCCCCACGGGGGAGGGCGGGTTCGAGGGCGAGGCCGCGCGCTACCACCTCATCGTCGCGCTCGCCTGCCCCTGGGCGCACCGCACGCTGATCGTGCGCCGGCTCAAGGGGCTGGAGGCAGCGATCACCGTCTCCGTGGTCTCGCCCTACATGCGCGAGGAGGGCTGGGTATTTGAGGCCGAGGAGGAGGGCGGCGTAAAGGGCTCGACCGCCGATCCGCTCTTCGGCGCCAAGCGGCTCTACGAGATCTATGTCCGGGCGAAGCCCGACTATTCCGGCCGCGTCACCGTGCCGGTGCTGTGGGACAAGCGGCGCGAAACCATCGTCTCGAACGAATCGGCCGAGATCATCCGGATGCTGAACGGCGCCTTCGGTGCATCGGGGCCGGACCTCTATCCGGAGGCTTTGCGAACCGAAATCGATCAGGTCAACGCGTGCGTCTACGATCGGGTCAACAACGGCGTCTACAAGGCGGGCTTCGCCACCACGCAGGAGGCTTACGCGGACGCCTTCACGGCCCTTTTCGACGAGCTCGACGCCCTCGAAGACCGGCTCGACCGGCAGCGCTACCTCTGCGGATCGTCGCTGACCGAGGCCGACATCCGCCTGTTCACCACCCTTGTGCGGTTCGATGCGGTCTATGTCGGGCACTTCAAGTGCAACCGGCGCCGGATCGGCGACTATCCCAACCTGTCGAACTATCTGCGCGACCTCTACGCCCTGCCGGGCGTGGCGGAGACGGTAAACCTCGACCAGATCAAGCGCCACTATTACGGCAGCCACGCCGGCATCAACCCGACGGGGATCGTGCCGCTCGGTCCCGAACTCCATTTTGATGCGCCCAACGATCGCGCCCTGCGCTTCGGCGGTTGAACCGGGCCGCCTTGCAGGAAATATCCATCACGACAAACGGCACCGGATGCCGATCAGGAGGAACACCACGCCATGACGATCCGCTCGCGCGCCCTGCTTCTCGCGCACTTCGGTGCCGCGTTCTTGGGCCTGCTCGCCGCAGCGCCGGCCACGGCTCAGCAGGGGGCGGAGGTGACGATGACCGGCCAGTGCGAGCAACTGGTGATCGGCGGCCTCGACATCACGCAGAACTGCAAGGAGCAGCTCGTCAACACGGTCTCGCGCGGGCGCACGACCTTCGACTTCGCGGCCTGGGACGGGCAGACCCTGAGCTTCAGCGGCTCCGGGGCGCAGCACGAGCAGACCGAGGAGACCGAGCAGCTCCAGCCGATCAGCCTCGTGGTGCCGGGCATGAAGAACAAGGACGGCATCGCCCGCAGCCCCGCCCCCGCAGTCGGTGCCTGCAAGTTCTCGAAGCCCGAGCCCGGTAAGACCCGAATCGCCTGCGAGGCGACCTCGCAGGGCAAGACCTATGCGGGCGTGTTCGTGACGGAGAGCAAGGCCGGCGCCGGTCCGGGCGGGGAAGCGCCGAAGGCGGGAGCGGCCGGCCAGCCCAAGCCCTGATTGGATTTCGTTCCCGGAAGGGGTTCGAAAACGTCTGGTCAGGTGCGTCCCGAAGCCCCATGTAACGAGCCCGGCGCGGTGCACGCGCCGGACGCGTTCCATGATTTCCGAGGGCTCCATGCTCGACGCCAACGCCGCCGCCGGCGCCCCCGCCGACGGCCTCATCAAGGACACCACCACGGCGGGCTTCCGGCAGGACGTCATCGCCGAATCGATGAACCAGCCGGTGATCGTCGATTTCTGGGCGCCCTGGTGCGGCCCGTGCAAGCAGCTCACGCCCGTCCTTGAGAAGGTGGTGCGGGCGTCGGGCGGACGGGTGAAGCTCGCCAAGCTCAATATCGACGAGCATCCCGGCGTCTGGCAGCAGATCGGGCAGCAGCTCGGCCTGCAATCGATTCCCGCCGTGATCGCGATCGACCGCGGCCGTCCGGTCGACGCCTTCATGGGCGCCGTGCCGGAATCCGAGGTGCGCGCCTTCGTCGACCGGCTCGCCGGCCCCTCCGAGATCGATCAGGTGCTCGAAGAGGCTGCCGCGGTCGCCTCGGCCGGCGATCTCGCCTCGGCCTCCGAACTCTACGCCGCCGTGCTGCGCGAGGAGCCGGAAAACCTCAAGGCCATCGCCGGCCTCGCCAAGACCCAGCTCGAACTCGGCGAGACCGAGAACGCTCGGCAGGTGCTGGCGATGGTGCCGCCGGACAAGACTGACGACCCGCTGCTCGCGGGCGTGCGCGCCGCGCTCGAACTCGCCGATCAGGCCGGGAGCCTGGGCGACCTCGCCGGCCTGCAGCGGCGGATCGAGGCCGATCCCAGCGATTATCAGGCCCGTTTCGACCTCGCGCTGGGCCTCAACGCCGCCGGCAAGCGCGATGAGGCGGTCGATCAGCTCGTCGCCATCGCCCGGGCTGACCGGAACTGGAACGAGGACGCCGCGCGCAAGCAAATGCTCCAGTTCTTCGAGGCCTGGGGCCTGATGGACCCGGCCGCCATCCGCGGGCGCCGCCAGCTCTCGACGCTGCTGTTCTCGTGAGGCAGAATCGCCCTCAGAGCGTCACGGCGACCGAAACCTCCGGACGGGACGGCCCGCACCCCTTGCCCCAGCAGGAAAGCCGCGCATGAGCCCTCAGCCGAGCTGCAAGTCGCCGGCGGAGTGCCCCGCCATCATTCCGGTCTTCCCGCTGCCGGGGGCACTTCTGCTGCCGCGGGGGCAGATGCCGCTCAACATCTTCGAGCCGCGCTACCTCGCCATGGTGGACGACGCGCTGCGCTCCGAGCGGATCATCGGCATGATCCAGCCCGACGCGGAGGGCGGCGGCGCGCCGCTCAGCCCCCGGCTCTACCGTGTCGGCTGTGCCGGGCGGATCAGCCAGTTCGCTGAGACCGGCGACGGGCGCTACCTGATCTCGCTCACCGGCATCAGCCGCTTCCGGGTCGAGAGCGAACTGGCCGTCACCACCCCCTACCGCCGCTGCCAAGTGTCCTACGACGGCTTCGCCCAGGATTTCGAGGCGCGGGCCGGCGAGGAGGCGGTCGATCGCGAGGGCGTGCTGCGGGCGCTGCGCAACTTCATCGAGGCCAACGAGCTCCAAGTCGATTGGGCCGGCATCGAGGAGGCGCCGAACGAGGCGCTGGTCAACGCGCTCTGCATGATGAGCCCGTTCGGCGTACGCGAGAAGCAGGCGATGCTGGAAGCGCCCGATCTCAAGACGCGGGCCGAGGTGCTGGTCGCCGTGACCGAGATGGAGCTGGTGCGCGCCAGCGGCGCGGAGCCGACGCTGCAGTGATGTTTTTTCAGAGGCTTTCCGCCGCTTCGCCGGTGGGGGCTCGTCGAGAGAAGTGACGAACACATGGCCGATACCTCTGCCCCGCCCGTCGAAGCGACCCGCGTCGACCCCCGCCTGCTCGAACTCCTCGTCTGCCCGCTGACGAAAGAGCCGCTGGAATACGATGCTGCCCGTGAGGAACTGATCAGCCGCTCCGCCAAGCTGGCCTACCCGATCCGCGACGGCATCCCGATCATGCTGCCGGAGGAAGCGCGCTCCCTGACGGAATGATTTCTTGTCAGAGGCTCCGCCATTGCGAGCGGAGCGATCACGAAAAAGGGCGCCCGGCTCTCGCCGGACGCCCTTTTTGTTGAGATGCAGAGAGCTTACCGGCCCTGCTGGATCGCCGAGAGCAGCCACGGGCCGTTGGGCTCGCGCACGAAAGTCCAGAACTCCTTGGCCTCCTGCGGGCCGTTCTCGACGTGGCGGTTGGTGGACCGCTCGAACACCTCGTCGCGCAGCGAGAAGCGCATGGCGACGGTGGCGAACTCCACCGAACCCTCGCGCCACGCCTCGGACAGGTCGCCCTGGAGGAGCTTCACGTCGGAGATCCGGTTGACCACGCCGCGGGCGGCGTTGGCGCGCAGCTCTTCCTCGAAGTAGCCAACCATCTCCGGCGTCGCGAGACGGCGAAGGGTGGCGACATCCTCGCGGCCGAAAGCGCCCTGGATCTCGTTGAGCGAGCGCTCGAAGGCCTGGAAGTCCTCCGGCTGGACCTGCACCGGCTGGGTGCGGACGTTGCCACCGAGTCCACCGCCAAGACCGCCGCCGAGGCCGCCGATCGGGTTCGCACCGGGATTCATGCCGTTCTGCGGCGGCAGGCCGGAGCGGGCGTGGGGCGTGTTGCTGGCCATGGCAGGCTGGTTGCCTTCCTGGCGGCGGCGGAAGAACCGCACGACGAACATGACGAGCAGCGCGATCAGGCCGATCTGGAAGATCAGGCCGATAAAGGAGCCGATGCCGCCGAGGCCGCCCGACAGCCCGGCGCCGAGCAGCGCGCCGATCAGGCCGGCGCCGAGCATGCCGCCAAGGAAGCCGCCGCCGAAGCGGCGCCCCTGGTTCTGTGCCGCCATGCCGGGATTGTTGAAGCCGGGGCTCGGGCTCGTCTGCGAACGCTGGATCGGGCCGGTCGCGCCCGGCGAGGTCGCGGTGGAAGGCGGCGCGCTGTAGGTCTTCGAGCCGCGCGAGCCCATACCGCCGCCGCCGCCCGGCCGAGCATCGACGGCGGGCGCCGCCAGGGCGAGCGAAGCCGCGAGCGCGAGGAGGGTCACGACGCGCCGACGGCGCGCGGGGGAGGAAGCCATCGAAAGAACCTCGGTCACCAGAAGGGGCGAATTACCCCGTCTTTATGTGGAGACGTCCGAGGCTGGTTTTTAGTCCCGTCTAAGCTCGACTTTTTTGGCGGTGTGGCGGATTTTTTATCCGCCGGGCGCGATCCGTGACGCGCGCCGTCAAAAAGTCAGCGCGCGGCAGGGAAGACCAGCCGCACGGTCGCGCCCTCGCCGGGCCGGCTCTCGATCGAGATCGTACCGTTCTGGCGTTTCATCAAGCCGTGGACGATGGCGAGGCCGGCGCCCCGGCCGGATTCGCGCGTCGTGGCGAAGGGGGCGAGCGCCCGCGACAGCATCTCGGGCGACAGACCGTGCCCGGAATCCGAGACGGTGAGGCCGACGGCCCCGGCCTCGGGGCGCTGCAACGAACGGTCGCCGGGCTCGATCGCGAACAGGGCCACCCGGACACGTCCCTGCCCCGCCATCGCCTCGCAGGCATTGGCGAGGATGTGGCCGAGTGCCAGTTCGAGCTGGATCGGGTTGCACAGGGCCGGCGGCAGACCTTCCGGGATCGACAGGTCGAGGTCGATCCCAGGCGGCAGGCTCGGGCGCAGCCGGTCGAGGCCCGCCCGGACTGCCGCGCCGAGATCGACCGGTCGCAGGTCGGGGGCGATCCGCCGGGAATGGGCGAGGAGCTGCCGGGTCAGGACGGCTGCCCGCTCGGAGGCCTCGGTGGAGCGGGTGATCGCCCGCTGGATGAAGGGCTCGGGCCGGTCGCCCAGGCGCCGCTTCAGCCCGTCGATGTAGCCGATCAGGATCTGCAGGAAGTTGTTGAACTCGTGTGCGACGCTGTTCGTCAGGAGCCCGAGTGCCTCCCGCTGCCGTGACAGGGCGAGGGCATCCTCCGCATCCCGCCGCCGCGTCACGTCGATGATCTGGCCGAGGAAGCGGGGAGCGTCGCCGGCGGCGGGCAGCGGGACGAGGTGGATCTCGCCCCAGAACGAGTCGCCGCCGCCGCGGGCGAACAGCAGCTCGAAGCAGCCCGCCTCGCCGCGGGCCAGGGCCTCGCGCAAGGGGGCCCAGCCGGCATGATCCCCGTGGCGGCAGGCGAGCAGCTCGATCGGCTGCCCGACAAGCTCCGCCTCGCCGAGGCCGGTCAGCGCCAGCAGGGCCGGATTGACGGACCCGATCATCGGTCCGGCCTCTCCCTGCTCCAGAAGCAGCGACGGCAGCGGGAGTATCGCAAGCCGGTCGGGCTGCGTCGATGCGTCCGGCGTGAGCGAGAGAGCTGTGTCGGCGGGCGTCATGGCAGACTGCGACCAGGGACGGAGGAGCCGGCCGAGGCGGGGGGCAGGTAAGCCGGAACGGTGTCGGAGCGCGGCGAAAGCATGCCCTTCAACGCCCGAACCCCGATCCGGATCAGCGGTTGGCGGTGGTCGCGGGCGAGGTGTCGCTGTTGAGACTCACCCAAGCCCGGCCGTCCTGCCCCTCGCGCTTGACGAAGCTGTAGCCGGTGCGCCGCCAGGGCAGCACCGCATTGGTCTTGTTGTCGAGGATCAGGTCGCCCCGGTCGGTGCGCACCATCAGCACCGCGTGGCCCTCGCCGATCTCGTCGATCACCACCGTCATGCGCAGCGCCCGACGCGGCAGGCGCCGCTCCACCAGCATCCGGCGCTTGAGGAGCTGAATGTCCTCGCAATCGCCGAAACCGTCATCGGGGAAATCCCAGCGATCGACGACGCCCCAATGCGCCATGTCGGTGATCGGCTTGATGCGGGCGTTGACCCGGCGGTTGACGGTCGTGAGCATGTGCCACGTCGCCGGGGTCAAGCTGACGACGGCCGGCTCGCCGGGATCGACCGTGCATTCCGACGGGTAGCGGGCGCAGAAATCGTTCCAGGCGGCGACGGGCCGGGCGGGGGCGCCAGGATCGGCGGCGGTGCTCGCCTCGGGCAGACCGGCGGTGCGCGCTTGGCTCGGCTGGACCGGTGCTGCGGCGCCGCCGAGCAGCAGGGTGACGCCAACGAGAGACAGATGTGCGACCCGGCCGAGGCGCCGCCTCACATCCCCGCGGAGGAACGCCGATCCGTTGCCGACGCCCCGAAGCACCGCGTACCGCATGGCCGACCGTCCCGCAGCCCCTTGTTTCCCGGCGAAGCTTGCACGGGCCGGCGCCCGGCTCAATACGAAAGTGAAGGAAGGGTGAAGGCGGATTGCCGCTTCCCCGTGCCCGCCTGAGACAACCTCGCTCGGGCTGGCAATCCGGCCACACCGACCGCCGTTTTCACGGATCTTCGCGCCGGCCGCAGGGCATCGATCCGGGAAGCACGCCGCCTCCTTTCGGGGCGATGCTCTCAGCGGTTCGCCGTGGTGACGGGCGAGCTGGCCCCGCCGAGCGAAACCCATGCCAGCGCGTCCTGTCCCTCGCGCTTGATGAAGACGTAGCCGGTCTGGGCCCAGGGCAGCACCGCGTTGGTCTTGTTGTCGAGGATGTAGTCGCCGCGGTCGGTCACCAGCGTGAGGACGGCATGGCCCTCGCCCTTCTCGTCGATCACCACGGTCATCCGCATCGCCCGGCGCGGCAGGCCGGCCGCGGCCAGCATCTTGCGCTTGAGCAGCTGGAAGTCCTCGCAATCGCCGCGGCCGTCCTCGGCAAGGTCCCAGCGGTCGGGCCGGCCCCAATGCTCCTGATCGGTGACGGGGTCGATCGTCCGGTTCACCCGGCGGTTGATCGAGACGATGCTCGACCAGATGGCGGGGGTCAGCGTGATCCGGGCCGGCTCGGCCCGGTCGAAGACGCATTCCGCCGGATAGGACTGGCAGAACTCCGTCCAGGCCAGGATCGGCCGGGCCTCGGCTCCGGCGGTGAGGCCGGCGCTCGTCGCGGGCAGGGCGGCCATGATCTGAGAGCTCTGGGCTTTCGCGTCGGCGCCGAGGAGGCCGACACAGACGATCAGTATCAGAAGCCCCATCTGGAGCCCCGTCTTGAAATGATCCGTCCCGGTGGTGCGCATCGCGGCGTTTCCTTCGAACGAGGCCAGGATGTCGCCGCACCCCCTCCGCCGCGCTGAAGCCGATCCGCGCAATTTTATCGATTCGCCCCGGCAACGATCCGCCCGTGCGCGAGGGCGAATTGCGGCTCACGGATCTGCGGCAAAAGCGGGTGATCGCGTTAGGGGTCGGGAAACCCTGAGGAGGGCTGCCGGCCGCTACAGGCGGTATTCGGGACCCTCCCACCCGTCGTTCCTGGGGCCGCTCAGCGGAACCAAGCATCCACCCGTGACACGATGGGCAGGCCCGGCATCCAAGTTCGTCGTCGGTTACACGCCTGCGCTGCGCCTCTGCAGCCGGTTCGTTCACCCGTGCCTCGGAATGCTGGCGATGAGGTTGGCCGAGGCGATCGAACGGAAGCCGTGCTTCACCCGGCAGAGCCGGGGTCGCGGCGCGGATGAACGGTTCGGGTGTTCGGGAGGGTGTCGCCGGTTCAGACCAGCCGACGTCGATTTGGGCGTCGCATCTCGGGCGTTTCCCCGTCCCCGCTGCATGGTCCGGGAATGACGGCGGTGCGCGGCTGAACAGCGTCTGTCGGCGCGTGAGCCCGCGGCTCGTGGGTCCGGCACCGGCCTGTACTCAAGCCGATGCGGCGGGTCCACCGCCAAGTGCTGCGAAGCGGGGCGGCCCCGCCCGGCGGTCAGAGCGTGATGCCCTCATGGAACCGGTCGGGGGAGATCGGCAGCATGAACTGGGCGCCGATGCCGCCCTCGAAGTAGCGCACCACCCGCCCCGGCGTGGATCCGACCATGATGTGCGTGCCGATCGGCGGCGAAGAGGAGGTCGCGAGCGCGACGCCCGACATTGAGATGTCGATGATGCGGGCGGCGATGAAGCGACCGCTCTCCAGGCGCAGGGTCACGCCGGGCTGGTGGGGCACGAGGCGCTCGTTGGTCCGGCCTTCCGGCAGGCCCAGGCTCTCCCGGTTGGCGAGCCACATGAGCTGTGAGGCGATCTTGTCGCGCTTGCGCGGCGTCGCGTTGATCCGCATCGCGAAGCCCCGCGGCGGGTGGCGCACGATCACGCCTTCCAGACGGCCGATCTGTTCGAGATACAGGATCACGCGCTCGCCGAGCGCGCCGATCACGGCGCAGGTCAGGCGGACGCCGCCCGGCGACATGTCCACGGTCTGGCAGGGATATTCCCGCCGGTCGGCCAGCATGTAGCGGCCGAGCAGAGTCGCGCGCACCCGCTGGTGCCGACGCTGTTCGGCGGCGTAATCCGGCAGAGCGGGGGCTGTCCCGGATCGGGAAAGCTCGGTCATGTCAGCTCGGCGGTCTCGATGTTCCGACCGAATCAGTAGCTGCGCCACGGTTACAAAAGGCTTGCATGCCGGCCAGAGGGCAGCCGCCGATCGCCAAGAATGGGGGATGATACCATTTCTGGTTGATCGCCTCGGATCGGCACCCACCGTCATTCCGGAGCGCTGACGACCGTCCGTGCCGGCAAGACGGCCGGCGCCGGCACGATCTCAGCCGCAGGCGGTCCGACACTCAGTCTGTACGGCCGTGCCCCTTCAGGGCGCGGCAGCGCCCCACGCATGTCGGCTGAGCGAGCATCGGAGCCGCCGTCTTCTTGAGCCGATCCTGCCTAAACCTGCGCAAAACGTCGCTATCGATCGATATGCTGCCGGATGCCGCGCCCACCCTCGTGGACCAGCAGGTGGCCGAACCGGACCGGACGGGCATCGTTGGCGGGTGCGGGTAGGGTCTCGACGAAGCTGCGCATCGCCGCCGGCTCCGGCGCGAACCCCTCGAGTACCCTCAGGGATACGGTCTGGAGGTGCAGGATCGGCCGGCTGCCGAGCCATGGCGGGATGTAATGCGGGCTCAGGGAGCCGAGAATGCGCGCTTGCGTCTTGCCGCGGTGGCGCAGCGGCAGGAGCAGCAATTCGAGGTCGAGGGTCTCGTTCCGCACCGTGACGCCGGTCAGTCCGGCCACCACGCCGACCGTGTCGCAGGCGACCGTCTCGATGAGATGCCAGGGATCGGTGAAGGGCGGGGACCGCTCGGCCCAGAGATCGACGAAGGCGCTGCCCCGCAATTCACGCCCGAACAGGGCGCACAGGCGGGTGCCGGCAAGGCGCACCGCACTCGTCCGCCGCGCCGGATCGGTTTCCAGGATGAAGCTGTCGGCGAGCAGGTTGCGGATCTCGCCGGGCTCGATCTCGCCGCGCTCCGGCGCAGCCCGCTCCCCGCGCAGCCGGTCCCAGTAGGCGTGAAGCTGACGACTTGTCGGATGCTTCATGGTGTTCCGCATCGGTACGGCCCAGGTCCGGATGGGCTCTGTTATGATCGGTCCGGCACGAAAAGCGTCCCCGCGCGCCGTTCGTGGTGATCGTCCGCACACCCTATGCCGTCCCATCCGGCCGCGCTCGCGCAACCCATCCTTAACCTTAACCGCGAATGGACGGATTTGCCTGCAATTGAGCGACCTCGCCCGATCCCGTGCCGATTGGATCTTGCAGCGCCGCGCTTCCCCCCGACATGGTGCAGCATGGATGCCTCCCCCGACCTGCCGCGCCAGGGCCGTGTGCCCGTCTTCAACCTGCCGGGAATCGTCACCGTCTCGATTGCGGTGCTGGCCGGGATCCACGTCGTCCGCAGCGTTCTGCCGAACGAGACCGACCTCTCGGTGCTGCTCAACCTCGCCTTCATCCCGGCGCGCTGGACCGCCGCCTTCGATCCCAACTCCGCGGCGGACATCATCCGGGCGGCGGGGGAGGGGGCGGGCGGACCCGAGATGGCCTCGGCCCGGCAGGAATTCGCCCGCTACCTCGTGGCCGATCCCTCGGCGATGCCCTGGACCGGGGCGACCTATGCCCTGCTGCACGGCTCCTGGATGCACCTGATCTTCAACGCGGTGTGGCTCGCCGTGTTCGGCACGCCGGTGGCGCGCCGCTACGGCGTGCTCCGCTACGGGCTGCTGGCGCTCGCGGGGATCGTGGCGGGCGCCGTCGTCCACCTTCTGGTCGATCCCTACAGCCTGATGCCGCTGGTCGGCGCCTCGGCCGGCATCTCGGCCCTGATGGCGGCGGCAGCCCGTTTCGTCTTCCAGCCTCCACCGCCCTTCGTGGCCGGCGCGCCCTGGCAATTGCCGCCACGGCCGCGGCTTCAGACCATTCCCGAATTGCTGCGCAACCGCTCTGCGGTTCTGTTCCTCGCGGTCTGGTTGGTCACCAACCTGCTGTTCGGGGTCCTGGCTCTGCCGCTCGGCGGCAGCGAAGGGCCGATCGCCTGGGATGCCCATCTCGGCGGCTTCGCCGCGGGCTTCTTCCTTCTGCCGCTGATGGAGAGAGGCCGCGCCGGAGGGCCGGGTTAGAGCCTCGTCACGCGGGCGCCCGCCGCGATCGAGTCCGGGCGATCAACAGGCCGCATCTCAAGCCTAGTACAGGGTCAGTCAGGCCAGGCTGTGTCCTTGCTGCCACGTTGTGTTCTTTTGCAATGGAGCCGGAAATAAAAGCAGCCACCCGTCCGTCGATGATGTGAACGAGAGCGGATTAAAAACGAACTAGCAAACAACTGCTCCGTTCCTGATGGAGAGTGGATCCCGGTGAAACATCGAGCAGCCGTCATCGCCCGTCTCGGGCTTGCCCTAACCGGCGTGTGGGGCCTCGGCGGCACAGCCGCTCATGCTGCCTCCGCTGCCCAGCCCGGACAGACCATCGGCGTGCCGTTCGGTGCGCCGTTTCCCAAGGGCTTCTACGCCGTGAACCTGTCGAGCTTCGGCGTGCGCGAGACCGCCCCGCGCGATTCCGAGAGCAACGTCAACCT
This sequence comes from Methylorubrum sp. B1-46, assembly GCF_021117295.1. Taxonomy (NCBI): domain Bacteria; kingdom Pseudomonadati; phylum Pseudomonadota; class Alphaproteobacteria; order Hyphomicrobiales; family Methylobacteriaceae; genus Methylorubrum; species Methylorubrum sp. B1-46. The sequence goes on from NZ_CP088247.1 coordinate 2,446,842, forward strand.
GCCGACCCTGCTCTGGGCGACGCCCTTCTCCGTTCTCGGCGGGCAGGTTCAGTTCGTCTTCGTGGCGCCGATCGCCGCCTCCAGCGTGCGCGGCGCGCCCTACAACAGCGGCTGGGGCCAGCCGCTTCTCGCGGGACAGCTCGCCTGGGATCTCGGTGACGGCGTCGGCGTCAGCTACCTTCTCGGCGGCTACCTGCCCTGGGAAACCCGCTTCCTGACGCAGTCGGCCTCGCTGAGCCATCGCTTCGCGATCACCTACGCCGCCAACGACTGGGCGGTCACCGCCAACCTGCTCTACGGCCACATGCTGGAGACGCGCTCGCCCAACGGCGTGCTCTATCCCGACTACCTCAACCTCGACGTCACCCTGACGAAGAAGTTCGGCAAGTGGCAGGTCGGCCCGGTGGCCTTCGGCTCGGTCGATCTCAAGACCAACGTCGTCGGCTACCGGCAGCAGGGCCAAATCGCGGTGGGCGGCCTCGTCGGCTACAATTTCGGCTTCATGAACGTGCAGGGCTACATCACCCGCGATGTGGCCGAGCGCAATTACGGCGGCAAGGAAACCCGCGGCTGGCTGCGCATCGTCGTCCCGTTCCTGCAGGACAAGGGCGAGGCCCAGCCGAACCGCACGCTGATCACCCGCCGTCAGGCCGAGGGCCGCTGATCGGGCCGATCCGGCTCCATTCCAGGGAACTTCCTGCGGCCCGCCGGCCTCTCCTCCGGTGGGCCGTCTGCATTTTCGTGCAGGCCGGCTGTTGGTGGTCCGGCCTCGCCTGCTTGCCAGCACGGCCAAGACGCCACACAATCGTCCGAGAGAGCCGGGGCCAACCCGGCCGAGACGCTTATCGGCGCCGCGGGCTGACGGTGCAGCTCCCAGGGAGGGGAATTATAACATGACCGTTGCGCGTATCCTTGCAGAGAAAGGCGGCTCGGTGGTCACGGTGGCCCCGCACCGCACGATCGACGAGGCCATCCACCTTCTCGCCGAGAAGCGGATCGGCGCCCTCGTCGTGGGCGATGCCCAGGGCCGCGTGATCGGCATCCTGTCCGAGCGCGACGTGATGCGGGCGCTGGCGACCGAGGGCGCGGCGGCGCTCGACCGGCCGGTCTCGCACTACATGACCGAGAAGGTCGTCACCTGCACCCGACGGACGACGATCGAGGACGTGATGGAGACGATGACCAATGGCCGCTTCCGTCACCTTCCGGTGGTGGAGGAGGGGCATCTCGTCGGCGTCGTGTCGATCGGTGACGTGGTCGCGCGCCGCATCGCCGCCGTCGAGGCCGAGCATCAGGCGATGCGCGACTATATCACGATGGCCTGAGCGCGAACCGAGGCGACCCGAACGCGTTGCGGCGGCTCAACTCCGCGCCGCCGCACCCTCGATCATGCGCCGGATCTCCGGCAGCGCCGCTCGCACCGCCTGACGGCCGAGAGCGATGCCGTCGGCCGCCCGATGGAACTCGAACTGCCCGAACTCCGCCAGAAGCGGCCTGATCGCGACATCCGGCGGATCGCTGGCGAGCCGCGCCCGCGAGATCCGATCCTGGGTGATGTTGAAGGCGTCGAGCATGACGCGAGCGACGCCGGGGCTCGAGCGGCCGACGGACGGCGCCGCCGCGGCGCCGCGGCGGCGCATCAGACGATGGTTCATCAGGCGCTGGCTCGCCCCGCTCAGCAGCCCCCATCGGCCGCGGCGACGCACGGTGGCCTCCAGCGTCTGCTCGATCGCCCGCTCCACCGGCTCCTCGGCCTCGGTGATCACCGGGTCGTCCCGCTCGGGCCGGATCACCATCGCCGGAGCCCGTGTTTCGCAGGCGAGGTTCACGCAGATCACGAGGTCGGCGCCGAGTTCGCGGGCGAGGCGCACCGGTACGGGGTTGACCAGTGTCCCGTCCATCAGGAGACGCCCCTCGAGGGCGACCGGTGGGAAGATGCCGGGAATGGCGTAGGAGGCCCGCACCGCCTCGACGAGGGGGCCGCGCGATAGCCAGACCTCGTGTCCGGTGCCGAGTTCGGTCGCGACGCTCGCGAAGGCGAGGGGCAGATCCTCGATGCGGAAGCCTTCGAGTTCGCGCGAGAGGCGACGGCGCAGGCGCTCGCCGGCGATCAGGCCGGAACCGGTGATGCGCGGATCGAGCATGCCGACCACCCGGCGCCGGGTGAGCAAGAGCGCGAAATCCTTGAGCCTGTCGATGCGGCCGGCGGCGTACGCCCCGCCCACCACGGCGCCGATCGAACAGCCGGCCACGACCTCAGGGAAGATGCCGGCCTCCTCCAGCCCCTCGATCACGCCGATATGCGACCAGCCGCGGGCCGATCCGCCGCCGAGGGCGAGGCCGATGCGGGGAGAGCGGAAGCGGGGCACCACCGGTTCCACTGCCCCATCCGGAAAGCGGGAGGGGAGGGGCCGGGACGCCTCGAACATCATCGCTCCGGATCAGCGGGAACGAGGGTCACGGCGCCGGTCGCGGGGTCGCGCTCGATCGCGCGGTAGAAGCAGGAGCGGCGGCCGGTATGGCAGCAGCCGCCATCGCCGCCGACGTCGACCCGGATCAGGATCGCGTCCTGATCGCAATCGACCCGCATCTCGACGATCCGCTGAATCTGCCCGGAGGTGGCGCCCTTGTGCCAGAGTTCGCCGCGCGAGCGCGACCAGTACCACGCCTCGCCGGTCTCCAGCGTGCGGGCGAGCGCCTCGGCGTTCATGTGGGCGAGCATCAGCACGTGCCCGTTCCCCGCATCGACGGCGATGCAGGCCATGAGCCCGTCGGGGCCGAACCGGGGCGTCAGTCGCGCCCCTTCCTCGACCTCGGCGCGGGAGCTGGGAGAAGCGAATTGCTCGGTCATGATCGGGAGGCCCGGCCGCCTCAGCCCTTTTGATTCCGCACGAAGGTCAGGAAGCGGACCTGCTCGGACGGATCGCCCTTGTAGACGCCGCGGAACTGCGTGGTGATGGTGGAGACGCCGGCCTTCTGCACGCCGCGCATCGCCATGCAGAGATGCTCGGCCTCGACCATCACGGCGCAGCCGCGGGGCTGGAGGATGCTTTCGATGGTGTCGGCGATCTGGGCCGTCATCGTCTCCTGCGTCTGCAGGCGGCGGGCAAAGGCATCGACCACGCGGGCGAGCTTCGAGAGGCCGACCACGCCCTTGGTGGGGTAGTAGGCGATGTGGGCCAGCCCCATGAACGGCACCATGTGGTGCTCGCAATGAGAGTAGAACGGGATGTCGCGCACCAGCACGGCGTCCGAGTAGCCCTCGACCTCCTCGAACACCCGCTCCAGCAGGGCGTCGGCATCCATGCGGTAGCCGCCGAAGATCTGCTCGTAGGCCTTCACCACGCGGGCGGGCGTGTCGATCAGCCCCTCGCGGGTCGGGTCGTCGCCGGCCCAGCGCAATAGCGTGCGCACGGCGGCTTCCGCCTCCTGGCGGCTCGGGCGGCCGAGTGCCACTTCGTTCGGCACCCGCTGGGCCGATTCGGGCAAGGGGGCGATATCGGGCGCGCTCTCGGGGCGACCGGGATCGTTGGCGCCGCGCATCCCTTGCAGGCCGACCGCGCTCATGCGTCGCTCGTCGTCGCTCATGCCGTAGGACAGGGATTTGAGAGCGGCATCCATGGCATCTCCGGCCTTCGCCACACGCGCCTTCATGGTCGTGCTGTCGGGCTTGGCGTACATCGTCGATCCGTCCCGGCGTCTTAAACCATTTAAGTGCCGACGCCCTCGAACGATCCGAATCCTGGGCCAGGGCGTGACCGGGGTCGACGGTGCCATTCTCGCGGAATGGCGGTATCGCGCCTATATCGTCGCAATCGCGCCGTCGCGCAATGCGTGGCATGCGTATCTGGCTCAACGATTCCTTGAACCTTATCCAACGGACGCCCGCGAAAGGCGTGTCAGCGATGATCGACGACATCTACAACCGCCGCATCCTGGAACTGGCCGCCGACATTCCCCGTCTCGGCCGGCTTGAGGCGCCGGACGCCACCGCCACCGCCCATTCCAAGCTGTGCGGCTCGACCGTCACCGTCGATCTGACGCTCGACGCGGACGGCGTCACGGTCTCCGACTTCGCCCATGACGTGAAAGCCTGTGCGCTAGGCCAGGCCTCTTCCTCGCTGATGGCCCGCCACGTCGTCGGCGCCACCGCCGACGAGCTGCGCGCCGTCCGCGCCCGGATGCGGGACATGCTGAAGGAGAACGGTCCGGCGCCGGACGGAAAGTGGGCCGACCTCGCCGTGCTGGAGCCGGTGCGCGATTTCCGCGCCCGCCATGCCTCGACGCTCCTGACCTTCGACGCCGTGGTGGACGCCCTCGATCAGGCCGCCGCGCGGAAGAAGTCCGGTGAGAACGGCTCCGGCGCAACCGAGGCGGCCTAGAGCATCACCCCGAAAGGTGGTCGCCGGCTTTCGGAAAAAGATGATGCAAAACAAGAATCTCGAGCATCGTCCTGGATCCGATATCCAGGACGATGCTCAAGCCGCCATGGTTCGCCGGGCGGCACATTGGGCCATTCGTGGCTATCAGCTCACCCTCTCCGGGCTGATCGGGCGCCAGTGCCGGCACTGGCCGTCGTGCTCGAGCTACGCCGACGAGGCGATCCAGCGGCACGGCCTCTGGGCCGGCGGCTGGATCGGTGTCGCCCGCATCTGCCGTTGCGGCCCGTTCGGCACCCATGGCATCGACCTCGTGCCCGAGCGTCTGCCGGCAGGCGCCACCTGGCACCGGCCCTGGTCCTACGGCCGCTGGCGCGGCGTCGAGGCGCCGCCGCCGCTGGTCTGCGAGGCGGTGGAGGAGGGGAAGTAGCCAGCCCCTCCCCCTCTGCGGGGGAGGGCAGGGACCTGCGCGCATGAAAAAGCCCCGGCTTTTCGGCCGGGGCTCTCTCGTTTCAGAGTCTTGCACCGTCGCTTAGCGGCGGTCGCCCAGCAGCTGCATCAGGAACTGGAACATGTTGATGAAGTCCAGGTACAGCGTCAGCGCGCCGTTGACAGACATCTTGGCCGCGCCCTCGGCGTCGAAGCCACTGTAGAGGTACATCTCCTTGAGCTTCTGCGTGTCGTAGGCGGTCAGGCCGGCGAAGATGAGCACGCCGAGCACCGAGATCGCGAACTGAAGCGCGGAAGAGGCCAGGAAGATGTTCACCAGCGAGGCGATGATGATGCCGATCAGGCCCATGATCAGGAACGAGCCCATGCCCGACAGGCTACGCTTCGTCGTGTAGCCGTAGAGGCTCAGGCCACCGAAGGTCGCCGCCGTGATGAAGAACACCCGCACCACACTGGCGCCCGTGAACGCGAGCAGCAGGGTGGACAGCGAGGCGCCCATCACCGCAGCGAAGGCCCAGAACGCCGTCCGTGCCGAAGCCGCCGACATCCGGTCCATCCGGAAGGTGAACACGAAGATGAAGGCGAGCGGCGCCAGCATCAGGACGTACTTGAACCAAGAGCCGTAGATGAACACGCCCAACTGGTTGAGCGGGATGCCCTTGTAGTTGGCGACGATCGTCCCGGTCTGGACGGCCATGTTGAGGGCCAGCGCCACGAGACCCGAAATCCCGAGGCCGACGACCATGTTGTTGTAGACGCCCAGCATGAAGCTGCGCAGGCCCTGGTCGACTTCGACCTGAGAGCCGGCGTACCCCTGCGGCTGGGCGCCGTAGCGGAACGGGCTGTTGTCGAATGCCATGAAAGTTTCCCTTGGAAGCTCTCGGCGTGGAGTTTGTCGAGGTCCACACGCAACCCCTGGCGCGTCGAGCGCGCCTCGTGGCCGAATATGTTCGCTGGAACAGTCACAAACAAGTGGGGCTCAGCCGAATGGCCGCGTTTTCAAGCCTTACAGCGGCGTGAGATTTTTATGATTCTTTGTGGATTAAACCTGCTCTTCGAACGTGATTAAGCATCTTCAAAACTGCCGCAGGTAAGGTGCCGGCTTCTGCCCGAGGATGCGCCATGTCCCCGCGAGCCCGGCCCCGATCGCGAAGATAACGGCGAACGCGGCCACCGCCAGCGCCCCGGCGGGATCGGGTGCGAAATCGAGGCGCATGACGCGGGAGACGATGACCCAGCCCGCGGCCGAACCGGCCAGGATGCCGAAGAAGGCGGTGGCGAGCCCCAATGCGCCGTATTCGAGGGCGTAGGCCGAGAGCAGGCGCATCCGCGTGGCGCCGAGAACCTTCAGCACCACCGCGTCGTAGAGACGAGCGCGGTGGCCGGCGGCGAGCGCGCCGGCGAGCACCAGAAGGCTCGCCAGCACGGCGACGACGCTGGCGCCGCGGATCGCGAGCACCAGCTTGTGGACGAGGTCGTTGACCGCCTCCAGCGCGTCCTTCACCCGCACGCTCGTCACCGAGGGGAAGGCTTTTGCCGCGTCGCGCACCACCTCCGCCTCCAGCTTCGGGTCGGGCCCGTCGGGCAGGGTCAGGGTGGCGAGATCGGCGTGCGGCGCACCCCGGAAGGTGCCGGGCGAGAACACCATCACGAAGTTGATGCCGAGCGAGCGCCACTCGATCTTGCGCAGGTTGGCGATCCGAGCGGTGATCGAACGGCCGAGCACGTTCACCGTGATCGTGCTGCCGACCTTGAGCCCCAGTGAGCGCGCCAGCTCGACATCGAAGGAGACGAGCGGCTTGCGACCCTCTTCCTCGTTCCACCACGTGCCTTCGATGATCGACGAGCCGTCGGGCGGCGTCTCGGCGTAGGTGATGCCCCGGTCGCCATCGAGCACCCAGGCGGCGTCCTCCGGCGGCTTGATCTGGCCGGCCGGCACGCCGTTCAGCGCGGTGATGCGGCCGCGCATCATCGGCACCCGCTCGATCTTGGCATTCGGCGCATGCGCCCCGAGAAAAGCCGAGAAGGCCTCCGCGTCGCGCGAGGGCACGTCGAGGAAGAACAGGCTCGGGGCGCGGCCCGGCAGCGAGCTTTCGAGCGCGCGGGTGATGTTGCTGTCGATGGCGCTGAGCGTCACCAGGAGCGTCGTGCCGAGGCCGAGCGAGAGCACCACCGCCGGGGTCAGGGCGCCGGGGCGGTGGAGGTTGGCCAGCGCCATGCGCGGCACCATGCCCTTCGGCCGGGGCAGGCGGGCGGCCAGCGCCATCAGCCCCGTGGCGACGAGACGCAAAGCCCCGAAGGCGAGTGCCGCCGCCGCCATGAAGATCAGCGCGACCTTGCGGTCGAAGGCCGTGAACAGGGCCAGACCCGCAAGCGCGAGCAGGGCGGCGCCGAGCACCGCGAGATAGCGCCAGCGCGGCCGGCGCGCGGACGGATCGACGGCGTCGCGAAACAGCCCGGCGACGGAGATGTCATGAGCGCGGCCGAGCGGGAGGATCGCGAAGGCCAGCGCGGTCAGGAGGCCGTAGGCGCCCGCGAGCGCGAGGCGGGCCGGGGCGATCTCGGGGTTGAGCGGCAGCGGAAGCTGGTCACGCAGGGCCAGATCGAGTGCGAACGGCAGGGCCGCGCCGATGGCGAGACCCAGCAGGGTGCTGACGGCGGCGATCAGCATCACCTGGATCAGGTAGAGTCCGACCACCTGCGAGCCCGGCGCGCCAACACTCTTGAGGGTGGCGATGGAGGCCTGCTTGCCATCGACGAAGGCACGCACGGCATTGGCGACCCCGACCCCGCCGACGATGAGGGCGGTGAGACCGACGAGGGTCAGGAACTGCGTGAAGCGCTCGATGCCCTTGGCGAAGCGCGGGTCGGCGTTGTCGCGCGCGCGCATCTCGAAGCCCGCCTCCGGCAGGGCCTTCTGCACCGCCGCGTTGACGGCGGTCAGCCGCGCATCGTCGGCCTTCGGCAGTTGCAGGCGGTAGGTGAAGCGGTTGAGGCTGCCGGGCTGGACCAGACCGGTGGCGCGGAGCGCCGCGAGCGAGACGAGCAGGCGCGGCCCGAAGCCGATGCCGGAGCCGATCCGGTCGGGCTCTGAGACGAGGGCGGCGCGGATCTGGATCGGAAAGCCGCCGAGCGTCACCCGCTCGCCGACCTTGAGCCCGAGGCGCGTCAGCAGCGCCGGGTCTGCCACCGCGCCGTAGAGGCCGTCCCGCTCGGTCATGAGCGCCTGCACCGGCGCCGGTGGATCGGTCTCGACCGCGCCGACCGCCGGATAGCTCGGATCGACCGCCTTCAGCTCGACCAGGGCCGCGCTGCCGTCACCGGCCACCGCCATGGCCCGCAGGCTCGCCACCTCCGAGACGGGCGCCTGACCGTCGAGGACGGCGCGCTCGGCCGGCGTCGCCTCCCGGTTGATCAGGCTGTAGGTGATGTCGCCGCCCAGAATCCGACGCCCCTCGCGCCCGAGCCCGCCGGACAGCGAGGCGGCGATCGAGGTCACGCCGCTGATCGCGGCCACACCCAGCGCGATGCAGGCGATGAACACGCGGAAGCCGGCAAGCCCCCCGCGCAGCTCGCGCAGCGCCAGCCGCAGGGTCAGCGGCAGCCGGGAGGGCGGGGCCGGCTTCGGTAAATCCGGCTGGGTCAGCGTGCCGTGCATCGGGACTCGAGCATTTCGTCGCCGGTCGGGCCGGCCGGGCCAATCTGGTCATTGGCGCGGCCGGCGCAACTGCCCGCACCGCCGCATCGGGATGACGTGGGTGGGATGACGTGGGCGGGACGGCACGGGGCAGGGTCACGGCACGCTCACGGGAAGATCGATCGTCACCTGGGTGCCGCCGCCTTCCTCACTCGCGATCCTGATCTGCCCGCGCAGGGTCGAGACCACGAGATTGTAGACGATGTGCAGGCCGAGCCCGGTGCTGCCCTTGTCGCGACCGGTCGTGAAGAACGGATCGAAGATGCGCTGCAGGTTCTCCCTCGGGATCCCGCGCCCGTCATCCCGCACCACCATCCTGATCTGTGTCTCGCCCAGCCGGGTCACGTCGATCGTGAGCGTGCCGGGGCGGTCCGCGTCGAAGGCGTGGACGCTGGCGTTGAGCGCGAGGTTGCTGACGATCTGCGCCAGCGCACCAGGATAGGAATCGAGCACGATGCCGTCGGGACAGGCGAGCCGGACCGCGTGGCCCTTGCGCCGCAGGACCGGATCGAGCGTGCTCATCAGCTCCGCGAGCCAGGACCGGACCTCGAAGCGGCGCCGGTCCTCCGTCGCCTGATCGACCGCGACCTGCTTGAAATTGTGCACCAGATCGGCGGCCCGCGTCAGGTTGGCGAAGACCAGGGCCGCGCCTTCGCCGAGCCGCTCGACGCTCTGCGTCAGGTCCGAGCGGCGGATCTGGCCGGAGGCGATGGTCCGGCGCAGCCGGGCGAGGTCGTGGTCGAAGGCGGTCGAAGTCGTCAGCGCGAGGCCGATCGGTGTGTTGATCTCGTGCGCCACACCCGCCACGAGCTGACTCAGCGCGGCGAGTTTCTCGGCCTGGACCAGATGGGCCTGGGCGGCCCGCAATTCGGAGAGCCGCGCCTCCGAGCGTTCCGTCTCGACCTGCAATTCCTGCGTCGTCCGGAACTGGCGCCGGGCGCGGAACTCGCGCGCCGCGACCCCGTAGAACGAGAGCGAGTAGGCGGCGCCGAGCTCGGCATTGTTCACCAGCGCCAGACCGGGATTGTCGTGCGCCGCGATCGTCTCGAACAGGGCAAAGCAGGCCCAGGTCAGGACGGCGAAGACCGAAAACGAGGGCACCCGCAGCGGCAGCAGCGTCGAGACGAACAGGATCACCACGATCAGGCCCGCCGCGCCGTGGTCGAAGCTCGGTCGCAGGAAGACGTAGATCACGCTGAGCACGCAGCCCGGCACCACGCAGTAGACGAGGTAGATCTGTTCCGCGAAGGGCCGGGCGCCCGGCCGGGTCAGCAGCAGGGTCGCGGGCAGCAGGACCAGAACGGCCACGGCGAGCCGGAGCGCGGTGGCGACCGCCCAGGCGTCCGGGCTGAGGATCCAGTCCATGGCCGAGAACGAGCAGTAGACGAAGGCGCCGAGCACCATCGCGGCCTGCGTGCGGCCGAGGTCATGCAGCGTGAAGCTGCGGACGAACGACCGTTCCTCGTCCGGGTTGTCGAAGCGAAGGCCGAGCTGAATCAGCAGCTTGTGCATCGACTCAGAGCTATACGCCGACAGCGGGCTCGGGCGACGCGAAACCCTGGTCCGTCCCGTGCCTATCCCCAATCCTTCGACGTGTCCGAGCGTCCCAGGACCCTTCCAAGGTCCGGCGGCAGCCGCTACACCGTCACCCCATCGGTCCGCCATGCATCGGAAGCCAGCCGTGTCGTCCCTGCGCCTGGGCGTGAACATCGATCACGTCGCCACCGTCCGCAACGCCCGCGGCGGGTTCGCGCCCGATCCGGTGCGCGCCGCCCATGAGGCCGTGGCGGCGGGCGCCGACGGGATCACCGCCCATCTGCGCGAGGACCGCCGGCATATCCGCGACCCCGACATCGCGGCGCTGAGAAAGCTGCCGGTGCCGCTCAACCTCGAAATGGCGGCGACCGACGAGATGGTCGGCATCGCGCTCGCCACGCGGCCGCACGCCGCCTGCCTCGTGCCGGAGAAGCGCGAGGAGCGCACCACCGAGGGCGGCCTCGACATCATCGCCGGCCGCGCGCACCTGGCCCCGCGCATCGCGACCCTGGCGGAGGCCGGCATTCGCGTCTCGCTGTTCGTCGAGCCCGACGAGGCGGTGATGGACGCCGCCCACGCGCTGCGCGCCCCCGTGGTCGAGCTGCATACCGGCTCCTATTGCGAGGCGGTGATCGAGGGCGACCAGCCCCGAATCGCCCGTGAACTCGACCGGATCGTGCGCGCCAGCGCCCACGGCGCCGCGCTCGGCCTGGAGATCCATGCTGGCCACGGTCTCACCGTCGAGAGCGTCGGCCCGGTGGCGGCGCTGCCGCAGATCCGCGAGCTGAATATCGGCCATGCGCTGATCGCCGAGGCGATCTTCGTCGGCCTGCGGCAAGCGGTCCATGACATGCGCGCGGCGATGGACCGGGCGCGGCGGCAGGCCGAGCCGTGATCCTCGGTATCGGCACCGACCTCTGCGACATCCGCCGGATCGCGTCCTCGCTCGAACGCTTCGGCGATCGCTTCACCCACCGCGTCTTCACCGATGGCGAGCGGGCGAAATGCGACCGGCGCGCCGCCCGCGCGCCCTCCTACGCCCGGCGTTTCGCCGCCAAGGAAGCCTGCGCCAAGGCGCTCGGCACCGGCATGAGCCAGGGCGTGTTCTGGCGCGACATGGAAGTGGTCAACCTGCCCAGCGGCCAGCCGACCCTGAACCTAACCGGAGGTGCGCGGGAACACCTCGCCCGCATGGTGCCGCAGGGGTACGAGGCGCGCCTCCATCTCACCCTCACCGACGAGCCGCCCCTGGCGCAAGCCTTCGTGATTATTGAGGCCGTGCCTCTCGCAACATCGTCATAGATCGCGGTATCGGCCCCGGCATCGGCTTTTGCGGTTTCCTACGCCTCCATCCTCCGCGTTGCGGGGCGGCGCGGCTTAGTCTAGACCCGCCGCCCAGCACGACAGTCCACCGGCCCATGGGCAGCGGCTGCCGAACGACACGGCGGGGCCGGAGGCACACCACTCATGGATACAGGACAAGCGCGCGTGGACCGCGAGGGCAAGACGGAGATCCGGACGGCCGAGCCCGGAACCTGGGCCAGCATCCGGGAAACCGTGAAGGTCGGCGTTCAGGCGCTGCTGATCGCGCTCGTGGTGCGGACGCTGCTGTTCCAGCCGTTCAACATCCCCTCGGGCTCACTGATCCCGACGCTCTTGATCGGCGATTACCTGTTCGTCTCGAAATACACCTACGGCTACTCGAAATACTCGCTGCCGCTGTCCGAGTACCTGCCGTTCCAGGCGCATGGCCGGGTCTGGGCGGCCGAGCCGAAGCGCGGCGACATCGCCGTGTTCAAGCTGCCGAAGGACAACGCGACCGACTACATCAAGCGGGTGATCGGCCTGCCGGGCGACAAGATCCAGGTGGTCGACGGCGTGCTCAACATCAACGGCAAGCCGGTCAAGCGCGAGCGCATCGCCGATTACGAGACGCTCGACGCCTTCGACCAGGTGGTGAAGGTGCCGCAATACATGGAGACGCTGCCGGGCGGCGTGACGCACCGGGTGATCGAGCGCGACGGCGACCGCGGATTCTGGGACAACACCGTGGTCTACACGGTCCCGGCCGGCCACTTCTTCATGATGGGCGACAACCGCGACAACTCGACCGATTCGCGCGACCTCGCCAGCGTCGGCTACGTGCCGTTCGAGAACTTCGTCGGCCGGGCCGAGATGATCTTCTTCTCCATCGACGAGCGCACGCCCGCTTGGCAGCTCTGGCGCTGGCCTTCGGATGTGCGCTGGGGCCGCATCTTCTCGACGATCCACTGATGTGACGAACAAGCAGACCCCAACGGGCGACGCCGACACTCCGACTCCCTTATCCAGCCGCGCCCGGCGCGCGCACCGTCCTCGGCCGAGCCTCGCTGTGCTCGAAGAGCGCATCGGCCACGTCTTCGCCGACCCCACCCTGCTGCCGCTCGCGCTCACCCATGTGAGCAAGGCCGGCCAGTCGGGCCGGGTCGGCAGCTACCAGCGCCTCGAATTCCTGGGCGACCGCGTGCTCGGGCTCGCGGTCGCCGAGACGCTGTACCGGGCGCTGCCCGATGCAGAAGAGGGCGAGCTGTCGCGCCGCCTCGCCGGCCTCGTGCGGCGCGAGACCTGTGCCGCGGTGGCCGAGGCCTGGGAGGTCGGGCCGCATCTGAACCTCGGCCCCGGCGAGATCCAGACCGGCGGCCGGCGCAACCAGACCATCCTGGCCGATGTCTGCGAGGCGATCCTCGGCGCGGTGTTTCTCGATGCCGGCTACGAGGCGACGCGCGCGATCGTGCAGCGCGCCTTCCGCCCCGGTGAGGAGACCGCAGCACCGCGCGGGCGCGACGCAAAATCGGCCTTGCAGGAATGGGCGATGGCGCGCAGCCTCGCGATCCCCGTCTACGAGGTGGTGGAGCGTTCCGGCCCCGACCATGCGCCGGTCTTCCGGATCGCGGTGCGGGTCGAGGGCATTGAACCGGGATACGGCGAAGGCGCCTCGAAGCGCGTGGCGGAGCAGGAAGCGGCCCGCGCCGTCCTCGCCCGCGAGAAAATCGGCGGGACGCAAGGACAGGATGGATCAGGTGGTTAGGTCGCGAATGGTCGGATCGGATGTCTGAGAACGAACCGGAACACGACACGGACGAAGGTGTCCCGCCGCAGGAGACGCGGGCGGGCTTCGTCGCGCTGATCGGCGTGCCGAATGCCGGCAAGTCGACCCTCCTGAACGCGCTGGTCGGCGCCAAGGTCTCGATCGTGTCCCGAAAGGTCCAGACGACGCGGGCGCTGGTGCGCGGCATCGTCATGGAGGGCGACGCGCAGATCGTGCTGGTGGACACCCCCGGCATCTTCGCGCCCAAGCGCCGCCTCGACCGGGCGATGGTGCATTCGGCCTGGAGCGGCGCGGCCGATGCCGACGCGGTCTGCCTGCTGGTCGATGCCCGCAAGGGGGCGGACGAGGAGGTCGAGACCATCCTGCGTCGCCTGCCCGAGGTAAAGCGGCCGAAAATCCTGATCCTCAACAAGATCGACCTGATCGCCCGCGAGCGCCTGCTCGAACTGGTGGCCAAGCTCAACGCGATGGTGCCGTTCGAGGACACCTTCCTGATCTCGGCGCTCAAGGGCGACGGCGTTGCCGATCTGCGCAAGGCGCTGGCCGCCCGGATGCCGCCCGGCCCCTGGCTCTACCCGGAAGACCAGATCTCCGACGCGCCCCTTCGCATGCTAGCCGCCGAGATCACGCGGGAAAAGATCTACGACCGGCTCCACGAGGAACTGCCCTACCGCTCCACCGTCGAGACCGACCAGTGGCAGGTGCGGCCCGACGGCTCGGTGCGGATCGAGCAGACCATCTTCGTCGAGCGCGAGAGCCAGCGCTCGATCGTGCTCGGCAAGGGCGGCCAGACCATCAAGGCGATCGGGCAGGCCGCCCGCATCGAGATCGCCGAGGTGGCCGAGGCCAAGGTCCACCTGTTCCTGCACGTGAAGGTCCGCGAGAACTGGGCCGACGACCCCGCGCGCTATCGCGAGATGGGGCTCGAATTCCCGACCGGCTGACCTCTATTCCCTCTCGAGAATCTTCACCCTCATCCTGAGGTGGCGCCGCGAAGCGGCGTCCTCGAAGGAGCCTCCAGATCTCGCGCGATCCGCTGGAAGATCCGTCAAAGCCCGCTGGCGCGGGCACCTCAGGATGAGGGGCAGGATCGGATGACCCGATCGTCGCCGAGCGCCACGGCCCGAACACCAGCCCCATGCCCCAGACCGACCCTGACATCCGGGCCATCCTCTACGGCCTCCCGCCCGCCGACCTCGCGGCCGTGCCGGAGGACGCCGCACAGGTCTCGCCGCTGATCCCCGGCTCGGCGCGGCTGGAGGACATCGCCGAGGCGAGCCTGGAGGCCGCCCTGCTGCTGGCTCCGCCCGGCACGGTGGAGCGGCGATACGTCCTGGCGCTGGCCATCCGGGCCCTGCGGCCCGGCGGGCGGCTCGTGGCGCTGGCGCCCAAGGACAAGGGCGGCACGCGGCTCGCCAAGGAGCTGCGCGGCTTCGGCTGCGCGGTGACCGACGAGCCGCGTCGCCACCACCGCATCTGCACCGCGACGCGGCCCGAGACGCCCGCCGGCATCACGGCGACCATCGAGGCCGGCGCCCCGCGCCACATCGACAACCTCTCGCTCTGCACGCAGCCCGGCATCTTCTCCTGGGATCGGCTCGACCCCGGCTCCGCCCTGCTGCTGCGCCGCCTGCCGGCGCTCGCGGGGCGCGGCGCCGATTTCGGCTGCGGCCTCGGTATCCTGGCGCGCGAGGTTCTGAAATCCGACAAGGTCGTTGCGCTCGCGCTGATCGACATCGACCGCCGCGCGACCGAGATGGCCCGGCGCAATGTCGGCGATGCGCGGGCCAGCCTGCACTGGGCCGATCTGCGCGGGCCGGAGCCGGCTCTGTCGGGCCTCGACTTCGTCGTCTCCAACCCGCCCTTCCACGACGGCGGCGCCGAGGACCAGGCACTTGGACAGGCCTTCATCGCCCGCGCGGCGGCGGCCCTTCGGCCGGGCGGGACGCTGCATCTCGTGGCCAACGCCCATCTCCCCTACGAGGCGCCGTTGCGCGCCGCCTTCCGCACCGTCACGCCGGTGGTGACGGAGGGGGGCTACAAGCTGTTCGAGGCGCGCAAATGAGCGAGGCCCGCCCATGAAGGCCGTCCGCCTCGACCGGCTGCTGGCCAATCTCGGCTACGGCTCGCGCCGTGAAGTCGAGGGGTTGGCCCGCGCCGGCCTCGTCCGCCTCGACGGCCTGGCCCTGCGGGACGCCTCGCAGCGCATCCCGCTCGAACCCGACCTCTCCGCCCGGATGACGGTGCAGGGTGAGGCGCTCGATCCACTGCCGGGTGTCTGCCTGATGCTGCACAAGCCGCTCGGCGTCACCTGCTCGCACAAGGAGGCGGGGCCGCTGGTCTACGGCCTTCTGCCCGAGCGTTGGCGGCGGCGCGATCCGGCGCTCTCCACGGTCGGACGCCTCGACAAGGAGACCTCGGGCCTCCTGCTGATGACCGACGACGGGGCGCTGCTGCACCGGATCATCTCGCCGAAGGCCAAGGTCTCGAAGCGCTATCGCGTGACGCTGGCCCGTCCGCTCCAGGGCGACGAGGCCGCGATCCTCGCCTCGGGTGAACTGATGCTGGAGGGCGAGGACAAGCCGCTCCTGCCCGTAGAGATGGAGACGGACGACCCGACCCACTGCACGGTGACCCTGCATGAGGGGCGCTACCATCAGGTCCGGCGTATGTTCGCCGCCCTCGGCAACCATGTCGACGCGCTCCATCGCGACCGCGTCGGCGGCCTCGCGCTTCCCTCCGAGCTGCCGGCGGGAGAGTTCCGGATCCTGGGGCCCGGCGAGATCGCCACCTTGTTTGAGGGGTAGGAGGCGAGAGCAGCGCCATTTTCCGAGAGCCGCTGGCCAGCTTTCGGGACGAGGGTTCACCCTTCGGCGATCTTGCGCCGGGCGAGGCGCCGGTCGAGCATCACCAGCGCCCAGCCGACGCCGAGGAAGGCCGCGGCGATCGCGCCGGCATAGGCCGCCACCGGGCCCCAGCCGATCTTGCCCACATCGAGGAACGGGTACGGATAGCGTGCGTCGTAGGCGCCGCGCAGCAGGGTGTAGCCGAGATAGATCAGCGGATAGCTCGCAAACAGCACGAGGTCGCGCCCCGCGAGGCGTCCCTTCGGCACGAAGGCGAGCCAGAACAGCGGTACCAGAACCGGCAGTGCCTGGTGGAGCAGGATGTCGCCGACCAGGGCGCCACCGCGCAGGGTCTTGAGGCCGTAGAGCAGAAGCCGCTGCACGAGCCCGACGAGCAGGGTCGCGAGCACCGTCGTCGCCACGAGCCGGGGTTGAGCTAGGGCCGTTACCCGCAGGGCGATCCCACCGAACACGACCAGGACGAGAAGCCCGGTCAGGTTGGTAAAATAGGCGACCATGATCCAGGCGGTGAGCGGCACCGAGCCGGTCCGGCCGAACACGTTCGTGAAGCCGGCGGCGACGCCGAGAGCGGCGCAGAGCGCGATCAGGGCGGCGGCGAGGCGGGCGTTTCGGGAATCCATGGTCGGTCGCGTCGGAGCCGGGGCGGGAAGAGCGTTCTGGCTCTGCTTCGCGACCAAGACGTGACGCGGCTTGACAGGCTCGGTCACGTGCCGGACGCCACGCCACCGTGCTGCTCGATCTCCTGCATCTCCTAACCACGCCGGCCCCGGCGGCCCAGCGCCGGCTCGGCTACCTGCGCGACAGCGTCTGGCTGATGTCGCGGGCGCGCCGCTGTCGCCGGGCCTGGGCGCCGCATCTGGAGGCGAGCCGGGCGGTGATGCGCGCGGCCATCGCCGCGACCGAGCGGGGCGACACCGCCGTGGTGCTAGGCTCCGGCCTTCTGCTCGACGTGCCGCTGGCGGAACTCGCCGCGCACTTCCGGCGGGTCGTGCTGGTCGATGCCGTGCATCTGCGGCCGGCACGCCGGGCGATCCGGGGATTCGCCAACGTCGAGACGCTGACGGCGGATCTCAGCGGCGCGATGGCGCTGATGACGGGCGCCGCGCGCGACCTCGAACCGCGCCTGCCGCCGGTCTGCGCCGAGCCGGGCACCGGCCTCGTCATCTCGGCCAACCTCCTCTCGCAACTGCCGATCCGCCCGGTCGAGCGGCTGGAGGCCTCGCGTCACCCCCTCGGAGCCTGGATGCCGGAGGACGGCGACGCCTTCGGCCGACGGATCGTCGAGGGCCATCTTGAGGCCCTGGCGGGCCTGAGAGCGCGGGTCTGCCTCGTCACGGACATCGACGAGACCGAGGAGGACCGGCAGGGCCGCGTCCACGCCCGGCACGATCTCCTCTACGGCGTGCGGCTCGGCAATCCAGAGCGGGAATGGACCTGGGAGCTGGCGCCGTTCGGCGAGACGGCCCGCCATCGACGCCTGAGCCACCGCGTCGTCGGCTTTTCCGATTGGCGTGGATGAAGGGCGCATCCGGCTCGGATGAAACGGGAGGCTGCGAAAATCTCAGAACAAAATAAGAAGAAGGCTCCCATCTTCAGGATGTTCGACATCACGGAACGGTTTATCTAGCCTAATGGTCCGATCTGATCCCGTCGATTGTATCGAGAGGAGGGTTTGTTCGGAAAAGATGTGCGGATAATTCAGAAAAACCATCCGGGAGGTTTTAGCACGATGCGCCGCTTCTCCGCCCTGTTCCTCGCCGTTGCCCTTCTGCCCGGCGCCGCCCACGCCCTGTCGATGACGGACACGCTGGAGGCCTGGCGGCAGAGTCCGGCCATGGACCGCCTTCAGCTCGCGACCCGCTTCGGCAAGTCGTTCGTTTCGGTCAACGAGAGCTTCACCGCGGGCTACTTCGTCCGATGCATCGACGACGTTGCGGGCTATTCGAATGCGCAGAAGGCCAAGATCGAGGACGCGGTCCGCGAATGCGTCGCCTCGCAGCTTCGGATGGCCGGGAAGGGGGCGGACGAGTAGCCGTCCTCAAATCTCGATCTCGGTGCCGATCTCGATCACCTGATGCGCTGGCACGCAGAAATGGGCTCCGGTGCGTTCGGCGTTGTTCTGCATCACCGCGAACACCGCCTCGCGCCAATCCGACATCCCACGCCGGTCGGAGACGGGGATAATCGTCTCGTGGCCGACGAAGACGGTGACATTCTCGGTAAACTCCTTCGGAAGGAGGCCGGCGGCCACGGCGCAGTCGAGTCCTTCGGGAACCGAGGCCGATTGCATGAAGCCGTAACGCAGCACCATGCGTCTGATCTCGGGGGTGATCTCGGTGACGCGGGCGCGCTCCTCGCGCGGCACCGTCGGCGTCTCCTCGAACAGGGCGGTCACGATCAGCACGCGGGCGTGCAGGGCGCCGAGCCGCTCGACGAAGCGCATCATCGGCAGCGGGATGCCCTCGGTGGCCGAGGATAGGAAGACGGCCGATCCCGGCAGGGTCGTCGGCGGGTCGCGGCGCAGATCGTCGAGGAACCGCGCCTCCGGCGGGCGCAAGGCCATGCGCGCCTGTTCCAGGCAGGCATTGCCCTTGCGCCAGGTCAGCATCAGGAAGGCGATGAGGCCGGCCAGCAGCAGCGGAAACCAACCGCCCTCGAACAGCTTCACGCTGTTGGCCGAGAGGAAGATCAGATCGATCACGAGGAAGAAGCCGTTGACCGCGAGCACGACGGGCAGGGCGTAGCCCCATTTGCGGGCGACGAGGCCGGCGAGCAGGGTGGTGATCGCCATGAGAAGCGACACGGCGATGCCGTAGGCGCCCGCCAGCGCATCGGAGGAGCGGAAGATCAGCACGGCCGAGAGCGTCGCGGCGGCGAGCAGCCAGTTCACCAGAGGCACGTAGATCTGGCCGCTCTCGTCCGGGGCGGTGTGGATGATGCGCAGCGGCGGCAGGAAACCGAGCTGGATCGATTGCCGGGTCAGCGAGAACACGCCCGAGATCACTGCCTGCGAGGCAATGACGGCGGCGAGCGTCGCCAGTCCGATCAGCGGGTAGTGCAGGGGGCCCGGCGCGAGGCGGTAGAACGGGTTCTCGGCCGCGGACGGATCGACCAGCAGGATCGCGCCCTGCCCGAAATAATGGATCACCAGGGCCGGCAGCACGAGCACGAACCACGCGGCGCGGATCGCGCGCGCGCCGAAATGGCCGAGATCGGCATACATCGCCTCGCCGCCGGTGACCGCGAGAAAGGCGGCGCCCAGCATCGCGAAGCCGACATGCAGGCCGGCATGGGCCGTGAACTCGACCGCGCGCAGCGGATTGATCGCTGTGAGGATCTGCGGCGCCTGCACGATGCCGCCGACGCCGAGGGCGGCCAGCACGAGAAACCAGACCAACATCACCGGCCCGAAGATCCGGCCGATGAAGGCGGCGCCCCGGCGCTGCACGAGGAACAGGCCGACGAGGATCGCGAGCGCGATCGGCACGATGAAGCGGTCGAGGCCGGGGGCATCGACCCGCAGGCCCTCGACCGCCGAGAGAACCGAGATCGCCGGGGTAATCGCGCCGTCGCCGTAGAGCAGCGCGGCGCCGACGAGGCCGACGACCAGCAGCAGCGCCTGCCGCGAGCCGGGTTGCGCATGGCGGGCGCCGAGCAGGGCCAGCATCGCCACGATGCCGCCCTCGCCGCGATTGTCGGCGCGCAGGATCAGCACCGCGTATTTCAGCGCGACGACGAGGATCAGCGCCCACAGGATCAGCGAGACCGCGCCGGTCACAGCGACCGGGCTCGGGTGGCCGCCGGGGCTCGCGGCGCGCACCGCCTCCTTGAGAGCGTAGAGCGGGCTCGTGCCGATATCGCCGTAGACGACGCCGAGGGTGGCGATCAGGAGCCCTGCGCCGAGGCGGCGGCCGGGGCCGGAATCCTCGGCGCCCGAACTGTGTGCAGCGTCCTGGCTCAAGGCAGCGCTCCGGAAGCGGGGCCGATCGTGACGGCTCAGCTATGGGGAGCGTGTCCGGCGTCCAGACCACCGCCTTGAGGACTGTCGGGCGATGTCAGGGCTCGCGCGGAGCGGGCGCTTCCGCGGGCGCCTTGTCCGAACTCGGGCGCCCGTCGCGCAGGCGGGTGGCTGCGGCGGCTGCTTTCTCGGCGATGCGGCGGCGCAGGTCGTCGGACAGCTCGATATCGACGAGGCGCCACCCCCAGTCGCGCAGGCGCAGGCGGATTCGGAACTGCTCGTGGCGCGGATGATCGGGCGGCACGGGGATCACCACGGAGCGGAAGCCGCGCATGTCGGAGGAGACGTAGTAGCGCAAGAGCCGGCGGAGATCGGGGATGCGCAGGCCATCGCGCCGCTGGTGCCGGTTGGCCGGCGCGGCGAGGTCGGCGCCCTGCGGCCAGCCGTCGTCGAGGAGGTCGATTACGGCCTGCGGGGTCAGCGCCGATTCCATGACCGGCAGAGCCAGAGCCGCCGCCGCGTCGGCGATGCGCTGCCGCTCGCGCGGATCGAGGGCGTTGCTGTCGGCCTTCACCGCGGCGCTGATCTGCCGGGCCAGCGACAGGCGCAGCGTGCGAAAGTTGACTCGCTGCTCGATCGCGGCGGCGTCGCCCGCCTGTACCGCCGCGGCGAAGCCGTAGAGCGACCAGAACGGCGTCAACGTGTAGGCGAACCAAGCCGCCACCGCGAGAAGGGGAATGAGCCACCACCGCATCGGATCAGCCGCGGATGCGCGGAGGCATCATGCCGGATTATCCCTGGCGTTTCGCTCGGTGCCTTGCCAGCCGGTCAGCCCGGAGAAAGCGGCGACGACGCCCTCGTAGACCGGACGCTTGAACGGGATGATGAGATCCGGCAGCGCCTCCAGCCGCTCCCAGCGCCACGCCTCGAACTCGGGCTTGTGGTGACCGCCGCCGGGGGCTTCCACGTCGATCACCGCCTCGCTGCCGGTCAGGCCGAAGGCGAACCATTTCTGGCGCTGGCCGCGATAGCGGCCCTTCCAGGCCTGCTTCATGACCGCCGGCGGCAGGTCATAGGCGAGCCAGTCGCGGGTCTCGCCGAGCAGCGTGACGGCGTCGGCCGGCACGTTGGTCTCCTCGTGGAGTTCGCGGAGCGCCGCGGCGAGGGGCTCTTCCCCGTCATCGATGCCACCCTGCGGCATCTGCCACGCGCGCTCGCCGTCGACGTGCTCGGGACCCGCCTCGCGCTTGCGCCGTCCGATGAAGACGAGGCCGTCGCGATTGAACAGAGCGACGCCCACGCAGGGGCGATAGGGCAGCGCGCTGCCTTCCGGCAGGCGCAGGAGGTCGTCGTTGGGGCGGGTCATCGCGGGCTCGTGCTGGCGGCGCGACCATAGGTGGCCGAACCGGTGCGGGCAACGCCGACCTGCCGCCCATCGCAGGCCGCACAAAGAAGGCGGGCGCGGCCTCGGTCGCGCCCGCCTTCGTCCCCGCTGTTCCCGCAATCGGTCAGGCGGCGCGCACGTTCGCCAGGAAGCGGCCGACCTCCGTCGAGAGATGCTCGGATTGGCGCGACAGTTCTGAGGAGGCGGCAAGCACTTCGGCGGCGGTCGCTCCGGCCTCCTCGGCGGCCTGGGCGACGCCGGCGATGTTGCTCGTCACCTCGCCCGCGCCCATCGCCGCCTGGGCGACGTTGCGCACGATCTCCTGCGTCGCCGCGCCCTGCTGCTCCACCGCTGCGGCGATCGAGGCCGCCACCGCGCTGATTTCCTCGATCCGACCGGTGATGCTGCCGATGGCCGAGACCGCGTGCCCGGTGGTCTCCTGGATCCGGCCGATCTGGCCGGAGATCTCCTCGGTCGCCCGCGCGGTCTGGTTGGCGAGTTCCTTGACCTCCGCCGCGACGACGGCGAAGCCCCGTCCTGCCTCGCCGGCGCGGGCCGCCTCGATGGTGGCGTTGAGCGCGAGCAGGTTGGTCTGGCCGGCGATTGTGGTGATCATGGTGACGACGTCGCCGATCTTGGCCACCGCCGCGTTCAGCGCCCGGACATGGGCGGCCGTCTGTGCCGCCTCTCCGACCGCGGCCTGGGCGAGGCTCGTCGATCCGCTGACCTGCCGGCCGATCTCCTGCACCGAAGCGCCCAGTTCCTCGGCCGCCGCGGCGACGGTGTTGACGTTGGTGGCCGCCTCCTCGGCCGCCGCCGCCACGCTCACCGACTGGCTGGCGGTCCGGGTGGCGGCGCCGGTCATGCCGTGGGCCGAGGCCTGCAACTGCGAGGCGGCGGACGAGACGAGGCTGACGACACCGCCGACGGCACCCTCGAGCCGCTCGGCCATCTCGCGCATCGCCGCCTTGCGCTGCACCTCGGCGCCGGCGCGGGCCGCGGCACTTTCCTCTTCGAGGCTGCGCATGCGAATCAGGCCGTCCTTGAAGATCTGGACCGCGTCCGCGATCGATCCGATCTCGGTCCGCTGACCCTGGTGCGGGATCGAGACCGAGACGTCGCCCGCGGCCAAGGCCTGCATCGGCCCGACAACGGAGGCGATGCCGCGGGTGACGCCGCGGATGATCAGCACGGCGAGCAGGACGGCAAGGGCGACGCCGAAGAGGAGGACGGCGAGGCCGATCGTCCGGACCCGCTGGTACACGACCTCGCCCGTTTCCATCGCCCGGGCGGCACCCTCGTTGTTGAAGGCGATCAGCTTCTCGAGGGCGTTCGACATCGCCCGGCGCGGCGCCAGTCCCTTCGCCTCGTAATAGGTGAAGGCCTCCGCCTTGCGCCCCTGACGAGAGAGATCCATCACGATCCGCCGCTCGGTCTCGAAGGCGGCGGCCTCGCGCACATAGGTGTCGTAGAGCGTCCGCTCCTCCGCGGTCGTGATGAGGGGCTCGTAGGCTGCGCGCTTGTCAGCGATCAGCTTGCCGAAGCGCTCGAAATCCTTGTCCATGGTCTGGATCATCTGCGGATCGACGGCCTGCGTGTGGCGCAGCATCACGCCATTCATCCGGGCGGCCGCGGTGTCGATCTCGCCGAGCAGGCGCACGCTCGGAAGCCAGTTGCGCTCGATGTCGAGCGCCTGATCGCGCATCGTCTGCGTGCCGAAGAGACCGAGGAGGCCCAGGCCGACGAGGAGTATCGTCAGCAGCGCGAAGGAGCCGATCAGCTTGCTGCGGATGGGAAGCGTTTGGAGAGACACGGATGAGCTCCGACAGGACGACTGGGCCCGAATTGGTCGGTCGAGCGGCACGATCCTGCCGGCAAACACTTACCGGATCACAAATTGCTCATCGAACTTCCTGCTACCGTTCGGATTAAAAACAGATCCGATCCCCGTGATGATGATAAACTATCAAATGCTAGGACTGAAATACCATCACTGCGTGTAAACGTTTCTAGAAAGTCGCGATCGGGTATCGGTCTGTCGAGAAATTTTGATCGACGGCCGGGAGGACAGGGCCGGAGGCGATGCGAAGCGCCTCGCCCGCACTCAGCCGCGGTTCCGTTCGAAGCGTCGTGCGGGATACCCGATCCGGTCCGATGCGGCGCAGCCTCGCCTCGCATCGTCCTCTTCGATCGCCGGTGACCGTCTTTCAGGACGGTCGGCTACGGGACCGCGCTCGATAATTTGGCGACGCTGCCAGGGCGGCGCAGGATCGCGCTGACCGGCACGAGCCGGATGCCCCGCGCCTCAAGATCGCGGGACCAGCGTGACAGGCGGTCGATCGTCAGCGGCGAGGCGCCGGCGGAGGCCAGCACGAGACCCTTCTGCCGGGCGAGCGCCTCCACGCGGGCGAGTTCTGCGTCGATGGCGTCGGGTCGGGCGACGGCGTCGATCACCACCTCGGCGCG
Source organism: Methylorubrum sp. B1-46 (assembly GCF_021117295.1). Taxonomy (NCBI): domain Bacteria; kingdom Pseudomonadati; phylum Pseudomonadota; class Alphaproteobacteria; order Hyphomicrobiales; family Methylobacteriaceae; genus Methylorubrum; species Methylorubrum sp. B1-46. The sequence goes on from NZ_CP088247.1 coordinate 2,470,667, forward strand.
GGCCGCCGGAAGCTTGATCTTGGCCGCGACGCCCGCGGCCTGCGAGCCGGCGGCCGCCCCGTCATCGACGAAGCCGAGCCCGCGGGCGGACAGATCCTTCAAGACCGGCTCCAGGGCGCCGGGCTCGCTCATCAGCTTGGCGCCCATGAAGTTCACGGCGCCGATGAAACCGGGAAACCGGCTCATCGCCCAGGCTGTCCGATCGAGGTTCTCGCCCGGTCGGGCCGAGGCCAGAAGCGTCTGCGGTCCGGGATCGCTGTCGGGATAGTCGAACGGCTCCATCGGCAGTTGGAGCAGGATCTCGTGGCCGGCCTCGCGGGCGCGGGTGGCGGTCTTCTCCAGGTCGCCGCCGTAGGGCGACAGCGCGAGGCTTACCGCGGCGGGCAACCGGGCGATGGCGCCGAGAGTAGCGTTCTCGCCGATCCCAAGACCGGAGACGAGGACGGCGATGCGCGGCCCGGTGCCAGGCTCGTCCGGGCGAGCGTAGATGTCGAGGGGGCGGAGCCGACCCTCGCCGAGGCGAGGCAGGGGGCCGTGGCGCCCGCGTTCGGTCAGGCGCGGATCGGGCGCGGGCGCGAGCTTCACCTGAGAGGTATTCGGAACGCGGATGATCACCGGCGCGTCGGGTGCCGTCGAGCCGTCGGGGCGGAAGACGGTGACGCCGGAGGCCTGCTCGACCTCGCTCGCGGATTGGGCGGGACTCTTCGGCGCGGGCGGTGCCACGTCGGTCACGCGGGAGGCCGGGGCTTCGCGGATCTCGATCTGCGCCTGCGCCCGAGGCTCGCCGCCACGGGGATCGCCGGTGAGCGCGATGCCGCCCGCCATCAGGACGAGCGCCAGGACTCCGGCACCGGCGGTCATGCCTGCGGACGGAGGCAGGGCGAAGCGCGGCCGGGCCGCCTTGTCCGCGACACCGAGGGGCTTCGTCAGGATGTCGTCGGCCGCGTCGCTCACCCGCCGTCCCGCCTCTTTGGCGTAGGATTGGACGACCGGACCCGGCCTTCAACGAGAAACGGCCCGCAATCCCGGTCTGACCGGTATTGCGGGCCGTCATGGTTAATCTTTCGCTAACTCCGCAGCGGATGCCCGCCGCGGGCCGGCACAATCAGTTCTGCGTGGCCGGCTTCGTCACGTTGGCCGCACCCTTCTGGATGCCGTGCAGGAAGTCGACGGCGGCGATGAGCTGCTTGTCCTTGGCCGGATCCGGCGGGATGTAGGCCGAGGAACCGCCGCGCTCCTCGGTGTCCTTCTGCTTCAGGTGGCCCTTCAGGCCAGCCTCGCCCTTGGTCTCGTCCTTGCCCTTCAGATCGTCGGGCACTTCCTGCAGCACCTCCTGATCTGGCTCGATGCCCTTGGCCTGGATCGAGCGGCCGGACGGCGTGTAGTAGCGCGCGGTGGTGAGGCGCAGGGCGCCCTGGCCGCCGAGCGGGATGATCGACTGAACCGAGCCCTTGCCGAAGGAGCGCGTGCCCATGATGGTCGCGCGCTTGTGATCCTGCAGGGCGCCGGCCACGATCTCGGAGGCCGAGGCCGCGCCGCCGTTCACCAGCACGACGATCGGCTTGCCCTTGGCCAGGTCACCGGCCTTGGCGGAGAAGCGCTGCGTCTCGTCCGGGTTGCGGCCGCGGGTCGAGACGATCTCGCCGCGGTCGAGGAAGGCGTCGGAGACCATCACCGCCTGATCGAGGAGGCCGCCGGGATTGTTGCGCAGGTCGAGGACGTAGCCCTTGAGCTTGTCGCCGCCGATCTCGCTCTGGAGCTTGTCGATGGCGGTCTTCAGGCCGTCATAGGTCTGCTCGTTGAACTGGGTCAGGCGGACGTAGCCGACATCGCCGCTCTCGACCTTCGAGCGCACGGGGCGGATCTTGATCACGTCGCGCGTCAGCGAGACGTCGATCGGATCCTTGGCCTCCTTGCGGGAGATCTTCAGCTTCACCGTGGAGTTCACGGGGCCGCGCATCTTGTCGACGGCCTGGTTCAGGGTGAGGCCCTGGACCTGATCCTCGTCGATCTGGGTGATGATGTCGTTGGCGAGCAGGCCGGCCTTGGAGGCGGGGGTGTCGTCGATCGGCGAGACGACCTTGATCAGGCCGTCCTCCATCGTGACCTCGATGCCGAGGCCACCGAACTCGCCCTTGGTCGTCGTCTGCATGTCGCGGAAGGCCTTCGCGTCCATGTAGCTGGAATGCGGGTCGAGCGAGGTCAGCATGCCGTTGACGGCCGACTCGATCAGCTTCGCTTCCTCGGGCTTCTCGACGTAGTCGGTGCGCACCTTCTCGAACACGTCGCCGAACAGGCTCAACTGCCGGTAGGTTTCCGCCGAGGCCGCGATGGCGCTCGTGCCGGAGAGGAGTTGGGTCTGGGTCGACAGGGCCGAGGCGCCGATGCCGAGGGCCGCGCCGAGCAACACGAGGGACACTTTGCGCATTATCCGCGAACCTTCTCGCTGGAACTTCTCGCCCACCACGGCTCCGGATCGATGGAGCCGCCGTCTTTTCTGAACTCGACGTACAGGACGGGATCAATCCGATCATCGTCCTTCTGTGACGCAGCCTGCGTCACGTTCGCTGGCGTGCTTGCCGGGGGGCCGCTGCCCTCGCCCATCACGGCCACCGGTTCGCCCGCCAGTACGAACTGGCCGACCTCGACGTTGATCTGATCCATCCCCGCGAGCAACAGATAGTAGCCGTCGCCCGCATTGATGATCAAGAGTCGGCCGTAGGAGCGGAAGGGGCCGGCGAACGACACCCAGCCGTCCGCCGGGGAGGACACGACCGCCTTGGCCCGCGTCCGCAGCGAGATCCCGCGGGTGGTGCCGCCCTGGCCGTCGGGCTGGTTGAAGCCGCGCACGAGCGTGCCGCTCACCGGCCTGGGCAGATCGCCGCGGGCTTCCGTGAACTTCACTTTCGGCGTCAACCGCGCCGGATCGCGGGCACTGGCCGCGGCGAACTTTTCCTGGATCGCCCGCTGCTCCCGCTCGGCGGCGGCGCGCACCGCGTCGGCGGCGCGGCGCGCGCTCGACAGCTCGCTCTCCATCCGCTCCACGAGATCCTTGAGGGACTTGGCTTGGGCGCCGAGTTCGGCGCTCTTCTGGCGCTCGGCGGTGAGGCTCGTCTCGACCTCCGCCTGACGGCTGCGGCGGGCGGCGATCAGCGCGTCGAGGCGCTGGCGCTCGGCGGCCCAGCCCGCGAGATCCTTCTTCAGCGCCTCGCGGTCGGCGGCGATGAGGCCGCGCACCCGCACCAGCTCGGTGAGGTCGCCGGCCAGCGTATCCGCCTCGCCACGCAGCTCCGGCACCACGGCACCGAGCATCATCGAGGTGCGGATCGCCGCCAGCACATCCTCGGGGCGCACCAGAACGGCGGGCGGCGGGCGGCGGCCCATGCGCTGGAGCGCGGCCAGAATCTCAGCGATCACTGCCCGGCGCGCCTCCAGCGACTTGCGGATCGCCGCGTCGCTGTCGGTGAGCGCCCGCAGGCGCTCCTCCAGCCGGTTCATCCGGTCCTCGGTCGCCTGTGCCTGGCGTCCGGCATCGAGCAGGGCAGCGCTGAGCTTGGTCCGGTCGGAGCCGATCGCGGCGATTTCGGACTCGAGCGCCGCCCGGTTGCCGCTGCTGGCCGCCAGCGCGTCCTCGATCTGCTTGAGGTTCTGGGCGCGCCGGTCCCGCTCCTCCTGCGTGCGCCGCATCGCCTCCGGATCGGGTGTCGTCTGCGCGCGCACGGGCAGGGCGAGGCTGCCAGCGAGGCAGGCGAGCGCCATCAGCAGGGCAGTGGGCTTGGCCGTTCGGGTCGTCGGCCTCGGGTCGGCGGTCACCGGTGATCTCATGCCTCGGGATCGCCCCGGTGGTAGGGGTGTCCGGCCAGGATGGTCAGGGCCCGGTAGACCTGCTCGAGGGCGAGCACGCGCACCAGACCGTGCGGCAGTGTCGCCGCTCCGAAGGCGAGAATATGGTCGGCGCGTGCCCGCACGCTCTCGTGAAGGCCGTCGGCCCCGCCGATGACGAGAACGAGGCTGCTCCGCCCCGCGTCGCGCCACGCCCCGATTTTGTCCGCGATCCGCTCGCTCGGCCAGTCGGAGCGGCCGCGCTCGTCGCAGGCGATCACCGCCGCGTCGGCCGGCACGAGGGCGAGGATCGCGGCCGCTTCCTCGGCGACGCGGTCGGCGGTCCGGCGCGCGCGCGATTCGGGAATCTCGGCAAGCTCGCAGGCCGCGACGCCGAGGCTCCTGCCGAGCGCGACGGCGCGCTCGCGGTAGCGGGCGGCGAGATCCCGCTCCGGCCCGTTCTTCAGGCGTCCGATGGCGACGACGAGCAGGCGCAAGAGGCGTGGACAGTTTCAAGAGACGCGATGCGTGCGCCCGATAGCACGATCGGACCGGGGAGGAAGCCGGCCGGCTCAAGAAAACGTGGTCGGCAACAGGCGGCGGTCCGGCGGATGCGCGGCCCGGCGGGGGTGGCGGTGTCGTGGCGGCGACCTAACTGCCGCCCTCAACCGACGCGCTCTGCCCGGAACCGGCCTTCCGCCGCGCCTCGACCTTCCCGAACCTCACGACAGGATCACGATGCACTCGCCCGCCCGCGCCGCGCCGACGCGCCTCGACCGCAAGGCCGTGGGCGCTGTCGTGCTCGGCAACGCTCTCGAATTCTACGACTTCACCATCTACGCCTTCTTCGCCAAATCGATCGGCGCGACCTTCTTCCCCTCGGATAGCCCGACCGACAGCCTGCTCGCCTCGCTCGCCCTGTTTGGGATCGGCTACGTGATGCGGCCCGTGGGCGGGGTGCTGATCGGCGCGTTCGCCGATCGGGCCGGACGTAAGCCCGCCATGCTGATCACCATCGCGCTGATGGCGGTCGGCATGCTGATGCTGGCGGCTTGCCCCGGTACGGCGACCATCGGTGGCTGGGCGCAAGTGATCGTGATCGTCGGGCGGCTGATTCAGGGGCTGGCGCTCGGCGGCGAGGTCGGCCCCTCCACCGCCTTCCTGATCGAGGCCGCTCCGGCCCGTCACCGCGGCTTCGTCACGAGCTGGCAGATCGCCAGCCAGGGCTGCGCCGCGCTGTTCGCCGGCCTGTTCGCAACGGTGCTGACGCTGATCCTCGGCGAGGCGGCCATGGCCGATTGGGGCTGGCGGCTGATGTTCGGCCTCGGCCTCCTCGTCGTGCCGGTTGGCCTCGTGATCCGCAGTCATCTGCCCGAGACCGCGGGCGAGGGCCACGACCCCGCCGCCGCCGCCTCGACGAGCGCGGTGCTCGGCCGGCTGCTGCGCCGGCACGGGCGGATGCTCGCCCTCACCTTCCTCGTCATTGCCGCCTCCACCGTGTCGAACGCGGTGGGCACCAACATGCCGGTCTATGCCGGGGCGACACTCGGCCTCTCGGAGATGGCCGCGAACGCCGTGCCGATCGCGCTGGGGCTCGCCTCGGTGATCTTCCCGCTGCTGGGCGGCTGGCTCGCCGACCGGTTCGGGCGCAAGCCGGTCATGGTCTGGCCGCGGGCGCTGATCCTCGTGCTCGCCGTGCCGGCCTTCCTGTGGATGCTGCGGGAGCCCACCGCGTTCAGCGTCTACGCCGTCACCTTCCTGCTCTCGGCCCTGTCCTCGATCAACGCGGCCGCGATCATCGTCGCCATTCCCGAGGCCTTGCCGCGGGCGGTGCGCAGCGCCGGGCTGTCCGTCGTCTACGCCCTGTCCGTTTCGATCTTCGGCGGCAGCACCAACTACGTCGTGAACTGGCTGATCGCCGCCACCGGCGACCGGATGGCGCCGGCCTACTACCTCGCCGCCTTCAGCCTCGTCGGCACCGCCGCCGCCCTGTTGCTACCGGAGACGCGGGGCCGCGACATCCATGTCGATACGGCGACACGCGGATGAACCGTCCCGACCTCCGTCGTTCCGGTCGTCGATCGGGCTGCCGGTTCCGGCGCATAGTCCGGTGCGGGGCGCATGTCCCAAACGGCACTCAGGCACGACGGTCTCCGCAGGCGTGTGGTTGTGCCAGTGGGCCGGAATGGATGTCGGCTTCGGCTGATCGACGCTCGGAAGCCTATTCATGAGTTGGATTGCTTCGGTGCAATAAAATCTTAGGAGGTATCGGACCAAGTAAATCCTATTGGTACGGATGCACGCGTAACGTGTTGGCGACTCGGCGTCCGGTTGTCGGTAGGATTCGATGAAATTCATCCGCGGCCGCAAAGAATTGCTGAGTGGGATCGTATCGGGCTATACAGACCCCGAGGCCTGCATCCATCAGCTTGTAGAGTTGCGGAAACAGATTCCGTCGCTCTACGCGCTGCTCTCCATCAACGCCTGCGCGCTCGCCTTCACTCATTACCCCTTCGCGCCGGCTTGGCTGACGATCGGACTGCCCGGTCTGATGATCGCCCTGTGCATGGTGCGCGCCCTCCACTGGTGGCGCCTGCGTCCGCAGGACATCGCTGGAGCCAGGGCCCTGAAGCGGCTGCGCGGCACGAGCCTCCTCACCATCCTGTTCTCGGCCCTCTTCGTCGGTTGGGCGATGATGCTCAACGGATATGGCGGCCCGTTCGAACAGGGTCACGTCGCGATCTTCGTCGCGATCACCGTCATTGCCTGCATCTTCTGCCTGACGCATCTCCCGATCGCGGCCCTGCTGGTGACGTTCATCGTCATCGGCGTGTTCCTGATCCACTGCTTCACGAGCGGGAACAGCGTCTTCATCGCGATCGCACTGAACACGGCCTTCGTCACCGTGGTGATGGTGCGCATCCTCACCAACAACTTCCTGGCCTTCCTGCAACTGGTCGCGTCGAAGGCGGAGGCGCAGCGGTTGAGCGAGGAAAACCAGCGCTTGGCCCATACCGATAGCCTGACCGGATTGCCCAACCGGCGATACTTCTTCCAGCGCCTCGATGCCCTGATCGCCGCCTCGGCCGGACCCGATGCCACCTTCGCCCTCGCGATCTTCGACCTGGACCGCTTCAAGCCGATCAACGACACGTTCGGCCACACCGCCGGAGACCGGGTGCTGGAGGAGACCGGGCGCCGGCTCCAAACCTTCGCCGGCGGCGGCGTGACGATCGCACGCCTCGGCGGTGACGAGTTCGGCGTGCTGATCCATGCGGCCGCGCGTCCGGACGAGGTGGTGGACCTCTGCAATCGGATCTGCGCGGGGCTGCACGCGCCGATCGCGCTGGGTGAGACGCAGGTCGTGCCGGGCTGCTCGGGGGGGCTCGCGCTTTACCCCCAGGCCGGACGCGCCGCGGACGCGCTGTTCGACCGGGCCGATTACGCGCTCTACCATTCCAAGGAGCGCAAGCGGGGTTCCACGACGCTGTTCTCGCAGGAGCACGAGGACGCAATCCGCGACGCGCGCGCGGTGGAGACGGCGCTGCAGAGCGCGGATCTCGCCGCCGAGATGGAGATGCACTACCAGCCGATCCTCGACACCGTGACGGACCGGATCACCGCGGTCGAGGCGCTGGCACGCTGGACCAGTCCGAAGCTCGGACGCGTGCCGCCCGACCGCTTCATCGCCGTGGCGGAGCGCTGCGGCATGATCCATTCGGTGACGCTGCTTCTCTTGCGCAAGGCGCTCGCCGACGCGGCCCGTCTTCCGCCCGAGATCGGCTTGTCCTTCAACCTCTCCTCGCACGACCTCGCCTCATCCGAGACGGTGATCGCCATTCTCGCCGCCGTACGCCGGAGCGGGCTCGATCCCCGCCGGATCACCCTGGAACTGACGGAAACGGCGCTGATGCGCGACTTCGACGGCGCGCAGAAGGCGATCACCCTGCTGCGTGCGCTGGGCATCAAGATCGCGCTCGATGATTTCGGAACGGGCTATTCGAGCCTCAACTACGTCCATCGCCTGCCGCTGGACCGGATCAAGATCGACCGCGGCTTCATGGCCGATGTCGAGACCGATCTCGGCCGCAGCGTCGTGAGCACCATCCTCGACCTGTGCCAGAACCTCGGGCTGGACGGCATCGCCGAGGGGATCGAGACCACGGAGCAGTTGAACGCCGTGCGCGGCCACGGCTGCCGCTACGTGCAGGGCTACCTGATCGGCATGCCGCAGCCCATGGCGGACCTGCTCGACGGCCTCCGGACGATGACGCCGCCGGCCGAACCTGTCGTCGTCTGAGAAACTCTGAGTACGGGCTGGGCGCGACGCATCGGCCCCCAGGCTCTCACCGCAACCCGTCGGGCCGGTCCCCGGCGGCCCAGGCCAGAGCCTGTTCCAGGCGGTCGTTGCCCCAGAACAGCTCGCCGTCCCCGGTGAGGAAGCTCGGCGCGCCGTAGATGCCGCGGGAGCGGGCCTCCTCCCCCGCGACCTTCAGGCGGCTCTTGTTGGCCTCGGAGGCCGCCGCCTTGAGGATCTGGGTGCCGTCGAGCCCGAGCGAATCGAGGATCCGGCCGACCGCCGCCGGCTCGGCGATGGAGGAGCCCTTGGCGAAGCTCGTCTCGAACACCGCCTTGGAGAACGGCACCAGCCAGTCCTGGTCGGCGCCGTAAGTCGCCACGCGCACCGCGCTCAGGGAGTTCTGCGGAAACGGGTTCGGGCGCGTCACAGGCGGCAGCCCGAACCGGGCGGCCTCGCGATCGAGGTCGCGCCACATGTTGCGGCCCTTGGCCGGGTAGAGGTTGAACGGCGAGTTGGTCCAGCCCTGCGCCGCGAAGATCGGCCCGAGCAGGAACGGACGCCAGCGCAGCTCGACATCGGCCGCCTCGGCCAGCGCCTCGATGCGCATGGCCGAGAGGTAGGAATAGGTCGAAGCGAACTCGTACCAGAATTCCAGGGTCGGTCGCCGCGGCATTCGTCGATTCTCCGGATCGGCCCGTCCGTCCTGCCGGCGACCCTACCACGTCTGTGGCGGCGCTCCGGGACAGGCCGGATCGGAAACGGGGCAACGGGCATGCCGCCCCGCCGGTTGCGCGCCGCGCACCTCCGCTGTTAATCCGCCAGCACCCTGTTGCCCGAGCCCAACACCATGTCCGACGCCCGCCCGAACAAATCCGTCAAGAAGGTCGTTCTCGCCTATTCGGGCGGACTCGACACCTCGATCATCCTGAAGTGGCTCCAGACCACCTACGGCTGCGAGGTCGTGACCTTCACCGCCGATCTCGGCCAGGGCGAGGAGCTGGAGCCGGCCCGCCGCAAGGCCGAGCTTCTCGGCATCAAACCGGAAAACATCTTTATCGAAGACCTGCGCGAGGAATTCGTCCGCGACTACGTCTTCCCGATGTTCCGGGCCAACGCCGTCTACGAGGGCGTCTATCTGCTCGGCACCTCGATCGCCCGGCCACTGATCGCCAAGAAGCAGATCGAGATCGCGGAAGCGGTCGGCGCCGACGCCGTCTGCCACGGCGCTACCGGCAAGGGCAACGATCAGGTCCGGTTCGAACTCGGCTACTACGCGCTCAAGCCCGACGTGACGGTGATCGCGCCCTGGCGTGAATGGGATCTGCGCTCGCGCGAGCAGCTCATCGCGTTCGCCGAGCAGCACCAGATCCCGATCGCCAAGGACAAGCGCGGCGAGAGCCCGTTCTCGGTCGATGCCAACCTTCTGCACGCCTCTTCCGAGGGCAAGGTGCTGGAGGACCCGGCCGTCGAGGTGCCCGACTACGTCTATTCCCGCACGCTCTCGCCGGAGGAGGCGCCGGACCAGCCGACCGTCATCACCATCGGCTTCGAGCGCGGCGACGCCGTCTCGATCGACGGCGAGCGGCTCTCGCCCGCCACCCTGCTGGCCAAGCTGAACGAACTGGGCCACGCCAATGGCATCGGCCGGCTCGATCTCGTCGAGAATCGCTTCGTCGGCATGAAGAGCCGCGGCATGTACGAGACGCCCGGCGGCACCATCCTGCTGCCGGCCCACCGGGCGATCGAGTCGATTACCCTCGACCGCGGCGCCGCGCATCTCAAGGACCAGCTCATGCCGCAATACGCGGAGCTGATCTACAACGGCTTCTGGTTCTCGCCGGAGCGCGAGATGCTCCAGGCGCTGATCGACAAGAGCCAGGAGAAGGTCACCGGCGAGGTGCGGCTCAAGCTCTACAAGGGCGGCGTCCACGTCATCGGCCGGACGAGCCCGCACTCGCTCTACGACCAGGACCTCGTCACTTTCGAGGAAGGCGCCGTCGCCTACGACCACCGCGACGCGGCCGGCTTCATCAAGCTCAACGCCCTGCGCCTGCGGACGCTGGCGCAGCGCAAGAAGCGCGAGGGCTGAGCCCCGCGCCTCAGCGATCGCCCAACAAGGCGGGATCGTTCGAGACAATGAGCACGCGCAGGTCGGAATCCGGCACGTAGTCGCGGGCTTCCCAGACGAAGGTGGTCGGACCCGTCTTGCGCACGCCCTGCCGGCAGAAGCTGACCAGGGCGTCGGCGCGCGCCTTGTCCACCGTCAGGGTGAAGCGGCCGATCCGGCCGGCCCAGTTCCGGGCCGTGGTGACGATGTAGGGCACCTCGAAGGCGCGGGTGTAGCCCTCGGGCTTCGCTGCGGCGAGGCGCCGGATCCCGGCAAGGCCGGCATCGTCGAGGCAGTAGCGGGCACGGAAGTCGCGCGCCGCAGCCTCCTTGGGCGAGAGGAACCAGTTGCCCGCGATCGGCGCGTAGCTGTGGGCGATGCGCAGCTCCGCCTCCGCCGGGAAGGTCTGCTCCCAGTGGAACTTGGCTTCGCTGCGCCACTGGGCGCCGGCGTCAGGCGTTGCTTCGGACAGCAGATCGGCCCCGTGCAGGGCCTTGAGGTCGGCGGGCGCGAGGCGCTTGAGCGCCGTCGCCAACTCCTCGCGTCGCAGTGGATTGAGCGGAAGCCCGTGCCGCTTGAGGCGCTCGGTCACCTCCTGCGTACCCTGGAAGGCGCGCTCCTCCAGGGCCGGCTCGACGGCCTTGCCGTCGGCCTTGACCGTGAAGCCGACGAAGTTGGCGCTGCCCTGGACCGGCAGCGAGAGCGCACTGAACGAGAGTTCGGCCCCGTCGATCGGCGGCAGCGGGAAAGCGAGACGCAGGGTGCGCGGCGCCTTCGAGCGGTTGCGGAAGACGTAATCGACGTCGATGCGGTCGATGGCGATGCGAAGATCCTCGCTCGCCAGTTCGATCGCGTCATCGCGCACCAGCACGAGGCCGCCCGCATCGAGGGTCGCCGCGCTGTCGTTGGCCTGGACGGGCGAGGCCAGCGCTGCCAGCGCCAGGATGAGGGCGCCCGGCACCCGTCCCGCGATCGATCCTCGCTTCATCCGGCTTCTTCCTTCGAAATCGCTGCACTGCCCTTCCGCTGTTAGGCGGAGGGAGCAGCGATTCGCAAAGAAGGATCGCCTGTCGTCAGGCCGGTTCCCAGCCGATCGTGCCCTCGGGCTGGCGGAACGGACCAGGCCCGAGATCGCCGTAGCGCAGAAAGATCTGCATCGCCGGCTGCATCTCGCGGTGCAGGCGCTCCAGGCGGCTCTCCTGCTCGTCGGTCAGGATGGCGCGGCCATCGGCATCCTTTTCCGGCGGCTCGCCGAGATGGACCGCCATCTCCACCGTGTACCACGTCATGGCGCCGTAGGGCCGCTTCGGATCGACGCTCGGCACGTCGTACGCGTCGTCCCATTCGAGGCTGAGCTGCGGCAGCAGCCGCAGGTGCTCGTCGGTCACCTCGAAGGTGATGTGCTCGGGCGTCTCGCCCGTGGCCTCGTCGCGGAACACGTCGAAGACATCCGCCGGCGCCAGCTTGGCGAGCGGGTTGTGATACTGGTAGCGGCCGGGCTTCAGCACGGCGTTCTGCAGGAACACGGCGAGCGCGTCGCCCATCGCCCGGTGCTCCTCGTCCGCGCCCTCGTCATCGCCGGTGACGTTGAAGATGTCGCCGTCGCGGTCGGTGCTGCCGTAGGGCGCGTCCGGATGGATCATCGGCGCGCCGGCCTCCGCCCCGTTCCAGGCCACGACCATCCGCCGGATCAGCGCGATGCGCTCCAGCGTCAGGTCGAAGGTATCCGTCTCGCTCATGTCGCCGGTCTGCCTCTCGCGCCCTGCGGGGCGGCTCCAGGCCCCGTCGCAACGCTCAGTGGCCCAGCGCCCGCGCGGGTGCAAGCGGTGTGGAGGTTCAGGCCCAAGGCAATCGCTCGAAGCCGTTTTGGCGGCTTCGCGGCGCGAAGAGCGCCGCGCGAAGCGGGCTTTTCAGGACTTCCGTCCTGAAAAGCATCGAGCAGAGCGAAAGCCTAAGCCCGCGGAGGCGGGCGCCGGCGACTGAGGCACGCCAAGAAACCAGGGAAATCGCTTCAAGCGATTGCCCTGGGCTCAGGCCGCGGGCTTCACGCTCTCGCGGGCGAGGAGGGCGTCGACCGCCTCGGGCAGGGCGTCGAAATGGTCGATGATCCAATCGGGCGCCAAGTCGCGCATCGGCACCGGGGTGTAGCCGAAGGTCACGCCGACGACGGGGATGCCGGCGTCCTTCGCTGCGGCGACGTCGGCCCTGGAATCACCCACCATCACCGCGCGGAGCGGATCGCCCCCGGCGCGCTCGACGGTCAGGGTGATGTGACGCGGGTCGGGCTTCGAGTAGGCGAAGGTGTCCTTGCCGACGATGGTGCGGAAGCGGTGTCCGATGCCCAGGGCATCGAGCAGCGCCACCGCGTGCGACTCGACCTTGTTGGTGCAGATCGCGAGGCGGAAGCCCGCCGCCTCCAGCCGGTCGAGCGCCCCGATCACACCGGGGAAGAGGAAGGAGTTGTCGGTGAGATGGTCGCCGTAATGGTCAAGGAAGTCCTGGAACAGGGCCTCCAGCCGCTCCGGCGTCAGGCTCGCGCCCGCGACCGTGAAGCCGCGCTGGATCAGCGCGCGCGCGCCCGCACCGAGCAGGTCGCGGGCCTGTTCGAGGGGAAGCGGCGCGTGGCCCTCACGGGCGAGGATGACGTTAAGGGTGCCGATCAGGTCGCCCGCGGTCTCGGCGAGAGTGCCGTCGAGATCGAACACGACGATCGGGGAGCTGTTCACGGTCATCGGCGTCCCGGTTCGTTCCACTGTCAAGCTGGCTAGCGGTCGTGTCCCTTACGATCAACCCTGGCGGTTGACGCGCGGTTAGCGCGGCCCCTCAGTGTTGCCTCTCTGCCCAAGCTCCGCCACGGAACGGGTGCTTGATCGCGCTCCGCCTCGATTCGCCGCTCGGCCCCCGCAACGGATACGATGTCCCGCCCCATGCGTTCCCATCCGCGCCCGACCTTCTGCCTGCTCGCCGCCACCCTGGCCCTCCTGCCGGTCGCGGCCGAAGCCGCCGGGCCCTACGAGTTCGTGGCCGCCCCCGCGGTCGATCTGAACCGGATCTACCGGATCGACCGCGCCAACGGCGAAGTCACCTCCTGCCAGTACGGCCTGCGCGACGACAGCGTCGGCGTTACCCTGTGCTTCGCCGCCGGGGAGGGCGCCGGTCCGCAGACGCCGGGCGAGTACGGGCTGATCGCCTCCCGCCACGCCCGCGAATCGGGGATCTACCGCGTCAACTATCGCACAGGTGAAACCAGCGCCTGCTACGTGCAGATCCGCCAGGAACTCGTGGTCTGCACCGAGCAGGCCGGCCCGCCGCCCGCCGGTACCGCGAGTGGGGCAGGGGCCGCCGCGACCGGTCCGGCCCCCGGCCGCGCCGGCCCGAGCGCCACGCCGCCGCAGGGAACGCGGCCCTGAGACCCGGAGGCGGCGCAAAGCCCTGTGTCTTGAGCCGCGACTCGGCCTTCATGCTTCCTTGCGTCCGTCTTTTGCGGTCGCGGAGAGGCGTGCTAGGGCCTGCCTCCTCAATCGCCCCAGATTCGCCGCTCCAGCTCCGACGGTCCGAGTGCTCCCGATGAATTCGATGTCCGAGATCGTGTCGTGAGTGCGCCCGACCTCAAGCGCGCGGCGGCGGAGCGCGCAATCCCCCTGGTCGAGGACGGGATGCGCCTCGGCATCGGCACCGGCAGCACCGCGGCCGCCTTCATCGCGCTTCTCGGCGAGCGCGTGCGCGCCGGCCTGACCGTGACCGGTGTCCCGACTTCGGAGGCGACCCGCATCGCCTGTGAGCGCGAGGGCATCCCGCTCGCCACGCTCGAAGAGCTGCCCGAACTCGATCTGACCATCGACGGGGCCGACGAGGTCGACAGCAATCTGCGCCTCATCAAGGGCGGCGGCGCCGCCCTGCTGCGTGAGAAGATCGTCGCGGTGGCGAGCCGCCGCATGGTGGTGATCGCTGACGCGTCGAAGCGGGTCGAGACGCTGGGCGCCTTTCCGCTGCCCGTCGAGGTGAACCTGTTCGGCATCGGCGCCACCACCCGCGCCGTCGAGGCAGCAGTGGCGGGCGCCGGTTGCGCGGGCGAGATCGTGCGTCGCCACGACGCCTCCGGTGTGCCCGTCCTGACCGATGGCGGCCATGCCATCCTCGATCTGCGGCTCGGCCAGATCCCCGATCCGGAGGCCCTGTCCGCCCGGCTCTGGGCGGTGCCGGGCGTGGTCGAGCACGGCCTGTTCCTCGGCATCGCCGACGCGGCCATCCTCGCCGCCGCCGACGGCGAGGCGGCGGTCGTCAGCGTTCTCGGCCGCCTCTGACGCCCGGCCGCATCCCTTTCCTTCCCCGGAGCTTCTCCCGCATGGTCCTCCGTCTCGCCGCCCTGGGCGGCCCCGTCCTCGCGGCTCTGCTGTCGCAGGCCGTCCTCGTGCCGGCGGCGCTGGCGCAGCAGCCGGCCGCCAAGCCCCCGGCCGCCGCCTCGAAGCCGACCGCGAAGCCCGGTACGGCCCCACCGCCGGCCCCCGCGCCGGAGCCGGAGGTCAGCGCCTCCCATCTCGCGCTCGCCCGCGAGGTGATGCTGAGTTCCGGCATCGCCCGCTCGTTCGACTCGATCATCCCGACGATGGCCGATCAGATCCGCAAGAACGCGGTGACGCGGCCCGATCTCGCCAAGGACCTGGACGATGTGCTGAAAAGCCTCGATCCGGAGATGGAGCTGCAGAAGCAGCGGCTGATCAACATCGCCGCGCGCATCTACGCCAAGCGCCTGACCGAGGCCGAGCTGAAGGACATCGTCACCTTCTTCCGCTCGCCCGCGGGCAAGCGCTACGTCGAGACCCAGCCGCAGGTGCTCGACGACATGGTCGGCGCCATGCAGGATTGGACCCAGGAGGTGTCGGAATACATCATGGTCCGCACCCGTGCCGAGATGGGCAAGCGCGGCCACCAGCTCCAGTGATCGCCGGCCCCGCCGCGGCGGCGCGCCTCTACGCCTCCGGCGCCGTCGCGCTGGCGCTGGTGGCGCCGGTGATGGCGCTGGCCAACCGGTCGAGCCCGCTCGTCATCGGCATTGCCGCCCTGCTGTTCCTCGCCGGCGCCGTGGCCGAGCATCGCGGGCGGGCGCTGTCTCTGCTGACCGGTCCGCTGCGCTCGCCCCTCGGCCTCGCCGCGCTCGCCTTCCTCGGCTGGTGCCTCGTCTCGCGGGTCTGGAGCCCGTTTCCCGCCCTCTGGGGGCGGGTCCTGTCCGAATTCCTGCCGACGCTGATCGCCGCTTCGATCCTCGCCCGGCTCGCGCCGACCCGGCTGTCAGCCTGGGCGCTGCTACTTGGCGCGGGCCTGCTGGCCGTTGCCTGCCTCACCATCGTGGCAAGCCTTGCGCTCGATCTCGCACCGCAGGTCTGGCTCGGGCAGCGCGTCGCCCTCTTCATGTTCAACCGCCCGCTGCTGACGGTGCTGCTGATCGCCGGGCCGATCGCCGCCTTCCTCGCCCTGCGCGGCCATCGCCTCGCGTCTGGGGCCCTCCTCGCCGTGGCGGCCCTGGCGATCCTGCGCTCGATCAGCGGCGCGGCCGCCCTCGGCCTGTTCGCCGGCGGCGTGATGTTCGCGGTCGGGCGTCTCCTCCCGCGCTCCGTGGCCCTTTGGCTCGCGGCGCTGGTGCTCGGGCTCGCCTTCGCCCTGGCGCCGGTCGAGGGCGACATCCTCCACCGGCTGATGCCGGAGGCGGCGCATGAGCGGCTGACGCAGTCCTCGTCGCGGGCGCGGGTCGCCATCGCCCAGAGCTTCGGTGCCGCCGTGGCGCAGGCGCCGTGGATCGGCTCCGGCTACGGCACGGCCCTGCGTTTCGCGGAAGTCCCGGCGGCGCAGGCGCTCGAACCGGAGATGCGGGCGATGCTGGCCGTCGGCCACCCGCACAACACCTTCCTGCAGATCTGGTCCGAACTCGGCTTCGTCGGCGCTCTGCTGGGGGCGCTGGTCGCCTTTCTCGCCCTGCGGGCGGCTTCGGCCCTGCCGCGGCTCTTGTTCGCCACAGCGCTCGGGCTGCTCGGCGCGGCGGTGGCGGTGATGTTCGTCGAGCACGGCGCGTGGCAGGGATGGTGGACGGCGGGCCTCGGGGCGGCCATCACATGGCTGCGGGCCGCGGCCTGCGCGCGGCCCCCATATGAGAGCGCACACGAGAGCGCATGAGCGAGACCGAGATGAGCGAGACCAAGATGGACGAGTCTTGCGACGTCGACCTGTTCGTGATCGGCGGCGGCTCCGGCGGGGTGCGGGCGGCCCGCATCGCCGCCGGCCACGGTGCACGAGTGATGCTGGCGGAAGAGTACCGCGTCGGCGGCACCTGTGTGATCCGCGGCTGCGTGCCGAAGAAACTGATGGTCTATGCCGGCCGCTTCACCGACGAATTCGAGGATGCCGCCGGCTTCGGCTGGCACCTTGAGACGCCGCGCTTCGACTGGGCCGCGCTGAAGCGCTCGCGCGATGCGGAGGTGGCGCGGCTCGAGGGCATCTACGGCCGTAACCTCGCGGGCGCCGGCGTCGAGGTCGTCGCCGACCGGGCGGTGATCGAGGATCCGCACACGGTCCGCCTCGTTAAGTCCGACCGGCGGGTGCGCGCGAAGTTCATCCTGATCGCGACCGGCGCGACGCCGGTGCGCGAACCGTTGATTCCGGGCACAGAGCTCGCGATCGATTCGAACGGCGTGTTCGAGCTTGAAACCCAGCCCGAGCGCATCCTCGTGGTCGGCGGCGGCTACATCGCCGTGGAATTCGCCGGCGTCTTCGCCAGCCTCGGCTCGAAGACGACGCTTCTGCATCGTGGAAAGAGCCTGCTGCGCGGCTTCGATCCCGAGATCGCCGACGCGCTCGGCGAGGCTTACGCCAAGCGCATGGATCTGCGCCTGGAGCAGACCGTCGAGCGTCTGGAGCGCGACGGCTCGGCCATCCGTGCCACCTTGAGCGGCGGCGAGAGCCTCACCGTTGATTGCGTGCTGGTGGCGACCGGCCGGCGCCCGAACGTCGCCGGGCTCGGACTGGATCGGGTCGGGATCGACCTCGATGCGCGGGGCGCGATCCCCGTCGAGGCGGATTCGCGCACCAAGGTGCCCTCGATCTACGCCGTCGGCGACGTCAACGGCCGCGCCGCGCTCACCCCCGTGGCGATCCGCGAGGGCCACGCCTTCGCCGACACGGTGTTCGGCAACAAGCCCTGGTGCGTCGATCACCGCCTGATCGCGACCGCCGTGTTCTCGACGCCGGAGATCGGCGTGGTCGGCCACAACGAGGATGTGGCGCGGCGCTGCTACGAGGCCATCGACGTCTACAAGGCGAGCTTCCGCCCGATGAAGGCGACACTGTCCGGCCGCGACGAGCGGGTGATCATGAAGGTTCTGGTGGATCGCGCCAGCGACCGGGTGGTCGGCGTCCACGTGCTCGGGCCCGATGCCGGCGAGATCATTCAGGCGGTCGGCATCGCCGTCACCATGGGCGCGACCAAGTCCGATTTTGACCGCACCATCGCCGTGCACCCGACGCTCGGCGAGGAGCTGGTCACGATGCGCACCCCGTTCGTGGTGAAGCATCCGGTGGGGGTGGGGTAGCCTACTCCGCCGCTGGCAGGCTCAGCGACAGCAGCCGCGCGGTGCGCGACCGGCTGCCGTTGCTCGGGTCGGCGCCGGGCTCGAAGGCGCGGCGGCTGTCGTCGAGGGCGCCGTTCACCGCGTCGATGGCGAGGATCAGCGCGGAGATCATCCGCGAATCGATGCTGCGCTCGCGGGCCTGACGCACCACGTCGGCGATCAGCGCGTCGGTCTCGCGGGTCAGCGCGTCGAGGGCGGCCGCCGACTGCGCCTCGCGGGCCTCGGCCAGGATGTCGAGCAACCGGTCGAGGATGATGTCGATCCGCTCGCGCCGTTTGCGGGCCAGCCGCTGGCCGATCCATGCGATGCCGGAGCCCACCGTGCCGCCGAAAAAGGCGAACAGGTAGATCCAGTCCTCGTAGCGGTCGAGGAAGGTCTGTTGCTCGCGCTCGAAATAGTCCACTGCGCCGGGATGGTTGGGAAGCTGCGCGCTCGTGGCCGTGACGGTGGTGTCGTAGTCCGGCGGCTTCATCTGCTGGGCGATCGGGGCGGAGGCCGCGAGCCGCGAACGCCACTCAAACAGGTGCTGCACCACGGATGCCACGGCGACGCGGCTCACCGCGCCGCGGGCCATCAACCGGTAGGACACGCCCACCGTCTCGACATCCTCCACCGGGCGCTTGGGCCGGCCGCCGAAGGTGCCCGCCGAGAGCGTGACCGGCTGGAGCGCCGGCATCCGCTGCACGATCGCTTTGCCGTCCGGCACGCTGACGAGGGCCACCTTGCGCTCCGGCGAGGCCGCCTCGACCGCCCGCAGCATCGCCTGCGCCGGCTTGGCGGTGGGGGAGACGATGATTGCCACCGCATCGACCCGCTTCGCCTCCAGCGCCCCGGTGATCTCGCTGGCCTTCAGCGGGACGAGGCCGATGCGGCCGGCCGCGAGGGCCTCGCCGCCCAGCGCCTCGGCTTCCGAGGCCGCCTTGAAATCGTAGAAGTCGAGAAGGTTCGTCAGCACCGGCAGGTCGGCCTCGTGGCGCGCGACGACGCCGAGGCGCCGGGTCGAGAGATCGGAAAAGCTCTCGATCTCGTTGGCCTCGGGTGCCGCGACGATCAGCGCCTCGTCGTGGAGGATCGCCAGCGTCAGGCCGTTATCCGGCAGTTTCACGTCGGGCCGCACCACTGCGAGATCGGCGCGGCCCTGCTCCAGGGCAGCGGCGCTGTCGCGCACGTCATCGAACGGCACGACCTGGAGCCGCACATCCTCGTGATTGCGGGTGAGCGCCCGCGCGTAGATCTCGATCAGCCCCGCCTCGACACCGTCGCGCGGGCCCACCGCCACGGTGAGCAGCGTGGGGCGGGAGAAGGTGATAACGAGGCCGGCCACGGCCGCGAACCCGAGGGCCAGCAGCACGTAGAGCCATTCGCGCCTCATGAGCCGGGCCGCCATGCGGCGCCGTAGCCCTCGAAATCGCGTGCGATCCATCCGAGATTCATGAATCGAAAACCTGTCCGGATCGTGAAGAACGAATGATTGCGCGAACCGTTTCAAGCCGACGTGATGGTCCAGGCGATGGGCAGGGCGCCGGCCGACCCGAACCGAGGCCCGAACCGCCGGTCACGTCTGCCTGGCTGGAGCGGGTGACGACGCATTATCTCGACCGCTACGGCGCCTCCTCCGAGATGTTGCGGCGGGTGCTTGCCCGTCGCATCGCGCGCCGCTGCCGCTCCCGCGACGAGGATCCGGGGGCGCATGCCGGGCTGATCGAGGAGACGGTCGCCCGCGCCCAGCGCGCCGGGCTGGTCGATGACGCGCGCTTCGCCGCCGCCCGCCTGCGAGGCTTGCGGCGACGCGGCACCTCGACCCGTCAGGTCCAGGCGCGCTTGGCCGCCAAGGGGATCGATGCAGAGACGATTGCGGCCACGCTCGCCGAGGAGCGGGAGGAGGCCGAAGGGGCAGAGGGCAGCGAGGCCGACACCGAGGCGCAGGCCGCCCGCGCCTATGCCCGCCGCCGCCGTCTCGGCCCCTATCGCCGGCCGGGCACCCGTGAGGCCAACCGCGAGCGCGACCTCGCCGCCATGGCACGGGCGGGCTTTTCCTACGCGCTGGCCAAGGCCGTGGTCGCCGGCGAGGCCGAGGAGGATGAGACAACCCTCGGTGAAGAATGAGGGGCGCCCCCTCGACAGGCTCGCCTGCCGCTCCACGTCGGAGGCCACGCGGATCGCATCCGCTCCGACGACGAGGACGACCTACATGACCGACCGCCACGCGAGCGCCCACTGGGAGGGCGACGGCAAGACCGGCAAGGGCAAGATCACGACGCAGTCCGGCGTGCTCTCGGACAACCCCTACGGCTTCAACACCCGCTTCGAGAACGAGCCGGGCACCAACCCGGAAGAGCTGATCGCCGCCGCGCATGCCGGCTGCTTCACCATGGCGCTGGCCTTCCAGCTCCAGTCGGCCGGGCTCAAGGCCACCTCCCTCGACACCAAGGCGGTCGTCACGCTGGAGAAGGACGGCGACGGCTTCAAGGTCACGAAATCGGCCCTCACCCTCAAGGCGGTGATTCCGGGCATCGACCAGGCCAAGTTCGATGAACTGGCCGGCAATGCCGAGAAGGGCTGCCCGATCTCCAAGGTGCTCAACGCCGAGATCACCCTCGACAAGACGCTCGTCCAGGGCTGACGCGTCTCCTCCCGTCGCGCTGCGTTGCGCGGCGGGAGGCTTTTTCCGGTGCGCGGGCCAACGCGCCGCATTGATCCGGGCGCGGCTGCGTTCATCTTCCGTTCGATGGACGACAAACTCGCGCGCAAGCTGCGCATCCTCGCGGATGCCGCCAAATACGACGCCTCCTGCGCGTCCTCCGGCGCACCCAAGCGCAAGGCCGGTGCGGACGGGCTCGGCTCGACCACGGGCGCCGGTATCTGCCACGCCTACACACCGGACGGGCGCTGCGTCTCCCTGCTCAAGATCCTGCTGACCAATTACTGCCTATTCGACTGCGCCTATTGCGTGAATCGACGCTCCTCGAACGTTGCCCGCGCGCGCTTCTCCGTTGAAGAGGTCGTGACGCTCACGGTCGAGTTCTACAAGCGCAACTACATCGAGGGGCTGTTCCTCTCGTCCGGCATCATCCGCTCGCCCGACTACACCATGGAGATGCTGACCCGCGTCGCCAAGAAGCTCCGGCGCGATCACGGATTCCGCGGCTACATCCACCTCAAATCGATCCCCGAGGCGAGCCCCTGGCTGATCGAGGAGGCGGGGCTCTACGCCGACCGTCTCTCGATCAACCTCGAACTGCCCACGGAAGCGAGCCTGAACCGCCTCGCCCCGGAGAAGGACGGCGCGGCAATCGAAGGCGCGATGGGGCAGATCGGCGAGCGCATCGTCCAGGCGAAAGAAGAGCGCCGCCGCTTCTCGCCGGCCGGGCAATCGACGCAGGTCATCGTTGGGGCGGACGCCACTACCGACGAGGCGATGATTCGCAAGTCGGCGCTGCTCTACGGCACCTACGGGCTCAAGCGCGTCTACTACTCGGCCTTCAGTCCGATCCCCGACGCCTCCTCGGCTCTGCCGCCGCAGGCCCCGCCGCTGCGGCGCGAGCACCGGCTGTATCAGGCCGACTGGCTGATCCGGTACTACGAGTTCTCCCCCGACGACGTGGCGGGTGCCGCCGACGATGGCATGCTCGCGCTCGACATCGACCCGAAGCTCGCCTGGGCGCTGAAGAACCGCCACCGCTTCCCCGTGGACGTGAACCGCGCCGACCGGGAGATGCTGCTGCGGGTCCCGGGGCTCGGGGCGCGGGCGGTCGATGCCATCATCAAGGCCCGCCGCCACGGTCGCCTGCGCCTCGACGACGTGGCGCGGCTCACCTCGGGGCTGAAGCGGGCGCGACCGTTCCTGATTGCGGAAGACTTCCGGCCGACGACGCTGACCGATCGGCTCGACCTGCGAATGAAGCTCGCTGAGCCGGCCGAGCAGTTGAGCCTGTTCTGATGGGAGCGGCCGCAGCGATGGGAGGGGCGCCGAGCGGCATCCATGTCGTCGGCCTCGCCCCCGGCGCGGATCTCCCCGGCTTCCGCGCCGCCGCGCGCCGCTTGATCGCGGCCGAGATCCCGCCCGAGACCATCGTCTGGCAGACGGAGGCCCCGAGCCTGTTCGGCGCCGACACCGTCCCCGCGGAGGGCCCGCCGCTGCGCCTTCCCCGCGCGGTGACCGAACTGATCCCGATGGTGGTGCCCCACCGCGACCCTGAGCGCTACGGCCTGCTCTACGCCCTGGTCTGGCGAGTCCTGCACGGTGAGCGGGCGCTGATGGAAGTCCTGAGCGACCCGCTCGTCCACCGCTTGCATCGTATGCGGAAGGCGATTGGCCGCGACCTGCACAAGATGCACGCCTTCCTGCGCTTCCGCCGGGTGCCGGGGGAGGGGCGGGAGCGGTTCGCGGCGTGGTTCGAGCCCGACCATCACATCCTGGAAGCCGCCGCGCCCTTCTTCGTCGACCGCTTCCGCGCCCTCGAATGGTCGATCCTGACGCCCGAGGGGTCGGCGCACTGGAACGGCGCGCTCAGCTTCGGCCCGCCCGGCCGCCGCGAGGATGTGCCCGACGGTGATGGCTTCGAGGCCGGTTGGCGCGACTATTACGAGAGCACCTTCAACCCGGCCCGGCTCAACCTCGACGCCATGCGCGCCGAGATGCCCCGCAAGTACTGGCGGAACATGCCGGAGACGGCGGCGATTCCCGCTCTCGTCCGGGCTGCGAGCGCCCGCGCCCAGGCGATGATCGAGAAGGAGCCGACCATGCCGGCCAAGCGCGACCCCGTCCGCGCCGTGGCGAAGATGGCCCAGGACGAGCCGGATTCGCTGGAAGCCCTCAACGCGATCATCGCCCGCTCCGAACCGCTGGTTCCGGGGGCGACGCAGGCCGTGCTCGGCGAGGGGCCGGTCGGCGCCCGGATCGCCTTCGTCGGCGAGCAGCCGGGCGATCAGGAGGACCACCAGGGCCGCCCGTTCGTCGGCCCGGCGGGGCAGCTCCTCTCCCGCGCGCTCGAAGAGGCAGGGATCGACCGGCGCGAGGCCTACCTCACCAATGCGGTCAAGCACTTCAAGTTCACGTTGCGCGGCAAGCGCCGCATCCACGAGAAGCCGACCGCCGGCGAGGTGAGCCATTACCGCTGGTGGCTCGACAAGGAACTCGACTTCGTCGCCCCCAAACTGGTCGTGGCACTCGGGGCCACCGCGGTGCTGGCGCTCACGGGCAAATCAATCCCGATTACCCGCGCTCGCGGTCCTGCCGAGTTCGGCCGGCCGTTCGAGGGTTTCATCACGGTCCACCCCTCCTACCTGCTGCGCCTGCCCGACGAGGCGGCGAAGGCGGTGGCCTATCAAACCTTCGTCGAGGATCTGCGCCGGGCAAATGCCATGGCCGCGTGAGACGATCCAAAAGGGCGTCTGCCGGACGTACCGCGTGTTGCGGAACGATCAAATGTCGGCAGGCTCAAAGATCATCGATCGAGGTTGAAACAAAAACCCTCATCCCATGGATATCCGGGCAGCGCGTTCAAGAATCCGGCGCGGCCTGAAAAAGAATCCTTGGGAGAGAGATCCGATGAGGGCCCTCGTCTGGCACGGCACCCAGGACATTCGCTGCGACACCGTTCCCGATCCCGAGATCGAGGATGATCGCGACGCGATCATCAAGGTCACAGCCTGCGCGATCTGCGGCTCGGATCTTCACCTCTACGATCACGTCATTCCGGCGATGAAGAAGGGGGACATCCTCGGCCACGAATTCATGGGCGAGGTGGTCGAGACCGGTCGGGGCCTGAACGGAACGCTGAAGAAGGGCGAGCGGGTGGTGATCCCGTTCATCATCACCTGCGGCGAGTGCGACCAGTGCAAGCGCGGGTTCTTCTCCGTCTGCGAGCGCACGAACCGCAACCGGAGTCTGGCCGACAAGGCGTTCGGCCATGGCACTGCCGGCCTGTTCGGCTACTCGCACCTCACCGGCGGCTATAGCGGCGGGCAGGCCGAATATGTCCGTGTGCCGTTCGCCGACCGCACGCATATCAAGGTGCCGGATTCGCTCACCGACGAGCAGGTGCTGTTCCTCGGCGACATCTTCCCCACCGGCTGGCAGGCGGCGGTGCAGGCCGACATCCAGCCCCACGACACGGTGGCAATCTGGGGCGCCGGCCCGGTGGGGCAGATGGCGATCCGCTCGGCGATCCTGCTCGGCGCCAAGCAGGTGGTCTGCATCGACAGCGTGCCCGAGCGCCTCGACATGGCGCGGGCCGGCGGTGCCATCGTCATCGACAACACGCGCGAGAGCCCGGTCGAGCGCCTCAACGAACTGACCCACGGCAAGGGCCCGGAAAAGTGCATCGACGCGGTCGGCATGGAGGCGCACTCGCCGCGGGCCGTCGAGCAGGTCTACGACCGGGTCAAGCAGGCGATGATGCTGGAGAGCGACCGTGCCTCGGTGCTGCGGGAGATGATCTATGTCTGCCGCCCCGCCGGCATCCTCTCGATCCCCGGCGTCTATGGCGGTCTCGTCGACAAGATGCCGATGGGCGCGGTGATGAACAAGGGCCTGACCATTCGCGCCGCCCAAACCCACGTGAACCGCTGGACCGACGACCTGCTGCGGCGGATCGAGGAGGGCCAGATCGATCCCTCCTTCGTCATCACCCACCGGGCCGGGTTGGAACAGGGCCCGGAGATGTACCGGACGTTCCGGGACAAGAAGGACAACTGCATCAAGGTCGTGCTGCGGCCCTGACCGGCCCCGTGAGTCCCGTCTCGAAAGGTGGAGGTGACATGGCCCGCGACAGCCACGGATCGAACGGGACGCTCGCCCGGATCGCGCCGGATTCCCGCCGACGGCCCGATCCGGCGACCGAAGGGCTCGCCCAGGGGCTCGGATGGTTCTCCCTCGGCCTCGGCGCCGCTGAGATCGTCGGCGGGGCGGCCATCGCCCGCTGGCTCGGCAAGCCGGAATTGACGCCGGTCATCCGCGCCTACGGCGTGCGGGAGATCGTCACCGGCGTCGGCATTCTCGGCTCGAAGGATGCGACGCCCTGGATCTGGGGGCGGGTCGGGGGCGATGCCGTCGACATCGCCACCGTGCTGCCGGCCCTGGAGGCGTCCAACCCGCGCCGGGGCAACGCGATGATCGCGCTGATGGCGCTGGCCGGCGCCACCGCTCTCGATGTGGTCTGCGCCCGCAACCTGTCGCAGGCGCCACTCCGGCCCTCGCAGCGCGTGCGCCGCGACTATGGCAACCGCAGCGGCTTCCCCGAACCGCCGGAGGCGATGCGCGGCCGGGCGAGCGATTTCGAGCCGCCCATCGACATCGTCGGGCCGCAGGCGATGCGAGCCTGGACGGCGTAGCTCGGTTTCCGGATGACAACCCCGGAAGCCGCTAGTTTCCCTCTCTCCGCCGTGCGGGGAGAGGGCTTCATGCCCCCTTGTCGGGGTATGAAGCGAGGCGGTAGCCGAAGGTGAGGGGGCTTGGACGGAGAGGCCTCATCTGAGCCCCGGCCTCACGCCGCGAGGCGCTGGCGCTCGCGATCCGCGCGGTAGCTGAGGATCAGATCCTCGGGGATCATCCCGGCGGCCACCGCCACGGCGATCGCGCGCGGCCGTGGGGTTCGCTTCGGTTCGACGACGATCTCGGGAATGATCGCGGCCTGGGACTCCGGCGCGGGGCCTGAGAGCTGCCCCGCCGCCGCGGCCCGGTCTGCCAGGAAATGCGCCATGATCTCGTCGGCGAGGCCGGCCAGCACGGTCTCGGCCGTGTCCGGCCCGATCTCGTCCGCCGATTCCATCACCGCCGCGCCGATGCGCTCCTCCGGCCGGGGCGCCAGCGGCCACGCGGCGGCGGCGTCGGGCAGAACCGGTTCCGAGGCGGCGGGGCCTGCGGAGAGGATGAGGATGTCCGACGGCGCTTCCGAGACGAACCCGTCCACGGCCTCCGGCGCCGTCAGGAGAATGGGCGCCTCGGCCGCTTCCCGCGCCTGGGCCTCGGCCTGCTCGTGCGCCAGGATGCGGGCCTCGTCGCGAGCCGCCTCGGCCTCGAAGCGGGCGAGCAGCGCCATCAGGCCGCGGGCCTCGGCGAAGGGCAGGGTCTCGCAGGCGGTCAGCGCCGCCTCGATCATCGAGCGGGCGAGCCGCGGTCCGTCCACGCCGTTGCGGCCGCCATTGGCGTCGCGCCAGACGGTCAGCCCCGCCCGGATCGACGGCAGCAGAAGGGCGGGCAGGCCGGCGCGGCGGTGAAGGGCAGCGAAGCCCGCGCCGTGCGGCTCCAGCATCAGCCCGGCGACGCGGGCGCGGCTGAGACCGCTCAGCTCGGCTAGCGTGATCTCGGCAAAGGGCAGGCGCAGGGAAAGGATCGCCCGCAGGATCAGTCCGGCGGTGAGCTGCTCCTGCACCCGCAGATGCGCCACGAGCCGCACGAGCTGCGCTTCGTCGGCCTCGTCGCTGAGCGCGAGGGCGGCGGCGTCGCGGGCCTCGCGCGCGGCGCGGTCGCCGCGCTCGGAACTGATCCAGCCGGCATCCTGGCCGAAACGCGAGAGCTGCTCGGCCATCAGGGCGACGATGGCGTGGCGCACCTCGATGGCGAGGTCGGTGCGGGTCAGCAGGGCCTGGCGCAGCTCCGCGTCGTCGCCGTGCCGCTCGACCATCCGCATCAGGGCAGCGGTGCCGATCGCCGCGAGCGGGTTGCGCGCGAGCGCGATCAGCGAGGGGGCGCCGCCCACCTCCGCCAGCGCCGCGGCGACCGGCTTCGACAGATCGGACCGCCCGGCCACCGCCGCACGGGTCTCCTCGCAGCCCATGGCGACGCAATCGACGAGATCGGCATCCATCAGCACGGGGGAGCGCGCCAGGACGAGGCAGGCGATGTCCGGCTGGTCGGAGGCCAGCGCCACGATCAGCGGGCGCGGCGCCTGTTCGGATTCGGCGCAGGCCTGCGCCAGCGCCCGGCGTACCGCCGCGGCCGGATCGTCGAGCAGCGCGAGCAGCGCCGTCTTGGCCTCCCAGGCCGCCTCCGGCCCCAGGGTGCCCTGGAGATAGCTGCGCGTCAGGGTGCCTGCGGCCTCGGCGCGGCGCTCGGGCGTGGCGTTCTGGGTGAGGGCGAGGAATTGGCGGAGGATCATGAGCCGCTCCTGAGCCGCAAGGCGGAGGGGTCGAACAGGGAATTTTTCGAAGCCGTGGCGCTCGGCCGGTCCGGCATCGGCCCAGCCATCAGGGTGGCGGCCGGCTCCGAGGCCGTTGCGGTCGGCGCGGCCAGTCCGGCCGGCCGGCGCGGCGGTAGCGGCACGAGGATCGGTTCCGAGACGGAGGTGGCGTCCGCCACGCTCGCGGGCGCCGTCGCGGCGGGCGGCGTGGCCGTGCCGTCCGCCTCGCCCGCTCCGTCGGAGCGCGGGAAATAGGTCGGGGCCGTACGGGCGGCGGTGCTCGCGGCGCGGTTCTGCCAGAGCTTGGCCACGCCTTCCGAGATCGCGCCCTGGCGCCGGTCGGTCTGGAACAGCGAGCGCAGGCCGCCCTCCAGCGAGGCATAGGCCGTCGGCACGCTGGTCTCGGCCGCGGCGGTCGCGACCGGGGTCGCCACGCCCGAGGTCGTCTGGCTCAGGAGGCCGTAGAGTTCGGACGCGCTGCGCGGCCGACCGGCCCGGTCGTAGAACAGGCTGCGGTTGGCGGCGGCCGCCTCCGGCAGGTCGAGGGCGGCGGGGCGCGACGGGTTCGCCTGCGCCGAGGCGATCAGCGCGCTCGCCCCCTTCGCGCCGAGGACGTGGGCCGCGTAGAGGTCGCCGGCCGTCGGCTCGCGCCCGAGAGCCGCGCTCAGCGCCTCGCCGTTACGCTGCGTCAGCGCGCCGGCCATCGCCGCCGAGACCTTCGGATCGCGGCGCAGGTCGAGGATCGCCTGCCGTGCCGCCGGGTCCGCCACGGTGTAGCGGCCATCCGCGCCCGCGGTGATCGCGTCGGCGTAGGACGAGAGACCGAGCTTGGCCCCGGCATTCTTCATCACGCCGAGCCAAGTCTGCTCGATGAACTGGAACAGGCCCGTCGCCGTCGAAGTGCTCGCCTTGGCCGAGGGGTTGAGGCTCGATTCGCGCTGCGCCGTGGCGAGCAGGTAGTCGAAGCCGACGCCGCTCGTCTGCGCGCCCTCGCGGATCGCCTCGACGACCTCGCCGTTCGCCGCGGCGGTCCGCGCCGGAGCGGCGGTCTCGCGGTTGCCGATGGGAGCATTGGTGAACAGGAACATGACGTGTCCCGCCGGGACCGTCATTCGGCCCCGCGAAGCCCGACATTCCTGCGCATATGGTAAAAGAAGCTTGAACGATCCTGCCTCCGGCCCGCCGCATGCGCGAAAAGCTTAAGCTTTTCGCCCGCTTGCGGAGGGCGCAGCCCGTCGAGCCCGCTGCGATCCATTGAAACCCGCATGAGACCCGTCCCGGATCATTCCGAGCCTGACACCGCGCGCGGCGCCGTCATCGACCCGGCCGCTGTCGAAGCGGCGCTGGCGGCTGGGGCAGATGCCCTAGTGTTCGAGACGCCACCGCCGCCGGGCGTGATCGCGGATCTGCGAACACATCGGCCCGGCCTGACGATCTACGCCGCCCTCGACACGCCCGACGACCCGAGCCTTGAAGACCTGATGGCGCAGCGGCCGGACGGTATGCTGCTGCGCGATGCCCGCGCCGGCCGCGACGTGGCCGCCCTCGGCGCCCGGCTCGCCGTCTGCGAGGCACTGGTTGGCGTCCGCGATGGTGCGACGGCGATTCTCGCTGCCATCGGCCATCCCCTCGGCGTGCTCGAGGCCCGCAGCTTCGCCGGGGCAAGCCCCCGGCTCGCCGGCCTTTCCCTCGACAAGACGGCGCTCGCCGCGAGCCTGCGGGCGGCGGGCGCGCTTGCCCAGGCGCACGGCCTCATCCAACTCGCGGCGGCAGCGGCGGGCGTGGCCGTCTTCGAAGCGCTGACACTCGGCGAGGAACGCTTACCCGAGGGGCTTGCGACAGCCACGCCGTATGGCTTCAGGTGGGTCGTGTCGCGGCCCCCAGCGCCCGACGGCACCGGGTGAGGCGGCCTCGCCCGCGAGCGGGACAGGAGAGGTTGGCATGCTCACCGTCTACGGCGACCGCAAGTCGGGCAATTGCCTGAAGGTGGCCTGGGTCGCCGCCCATCTCGGGATCGATCTCGATTGGCGCGAAATCGACATCCTGAAGGGCGCGACCCGCACGCCCGACTTCCTCGCCCTCAACCCGGACGGGCGCGTGCCGACCCTGGTGCTGGAGGACGGGCGCAGCCTCGCCGAGTCGAACGCGATCATCGGCTACCTCGCCCGCGATTCCGGGCTGATCCCGGCGGATGCCTTCGCACAGGCGAAGATGTGGCAATGGCTGTTCTGGGAGCAGTATAGCCACGAGCCCTACATCGCCGTGCGCCGGTTCCAACTCCTCTATCTCGGCCGCACGGAGGCAGAACTCGATCCGAAGCTGTTCGAGCGGGGTCACGCCGCACTCGCCCTGATGGAGGGCGCATTGGTGGACGGGCCGTTCCTCGTCGGCAACGATCTCAGCCTCGCCGACGTGGCGCTCGTGGCCTATACCCGCCTCGCGCACGAGGGCGGCTTCAACCTCGCGCCCTATCCGGCCTTGCGGGACTGGATCAGCCGCGTCGAAGCCGAACTCGGCATCACCGGTTAGAGGCGCCACTGCATCGGCTCGCCAGCCCTGCCTGTCCGCAACGCCCAGCGGACCCGCCTCACGGCCGATGACTTCGAGCGACCCGTGGAACGTCCCGCGCTCGGCACGGACCACCGAGTGGCGGATCCGTACAAGACGGGGCGCCGATCGGCGCCCCGGTTCCCGTGTCAGTATCGGTAGTCCCGGCGCGGATAGGCCTGTCCTGCGCCATAGCCGGCCCCGCGGGGCTGGACACGGGAGCCGTAGTCGATTTCGCGTCGTGCACGGCGGTTGGCCAGGGCCCGTCCGGCCAGACAGCCGGCCACGGCACCGACCACGCCGCGCTCAGCCAGATAATGGCCGGCGACGCCGCCGATGATCGCGCCCTTGATGCAGCCTTTGGCCTCCGCGGTCCCGACGCCGAGCAGCGTCATCACCGTCAGCATCGATGCCGTCGCAAGAACTCGCATGCCGTTCCTCCCACCTCGTGGCGTGAGAAACGGCGCTGTGCCCGCTCGCGTTCCGCGCCGCCGCGGAGCCGCGCAGGGCCATCTCGGGTGAAGTCGAAACTGTCCGCTCGACGAACCGGCATCCACTTCGTCGGAAAGCGCTTTAGAACCTATCTCGCTAGGCGCTGAGGCTCGGCGCCCTAGTTTGTCGGGATGACCGAGCCTCGCAAGCGCCGCCCGAGCAAGCCGTCAGTTCTGGACGACGGCTATCGCCTGCCCGACGATCTGTGGGCGCGGATGGAGCGCTTGCTGCCTCCACGTCCGCCTCATCCTCTGGGCTGTCACAACCCGCGGACGCCCGATCGCAAGGCGATGGACGCGATCCTGTTCGTGCTGCGCACCGGATGCCAGTGGAACGCCCTGACCGCCACCGGGATCTGCACCTCTTCCTCGGCCCATCGCCGGTTCCAGGAGTGGACGCAGGCCGGGGTGTTCGAGGCGTTCTGGCGGGAGGGCCTGCTGGCCTACGACGATCTGGTCGGGATCGACTGGACGTGGTTGTCGCTGGATGCAGCCATGGGCAAGGCGCCCCTGGGTGGGGGAAAAAACCGGCCCCAACCCGACCGACCGCGGCAAGCGCGGGGTCAAGCGCTCGGTGCTCACTGACGGACGCGGCGTCCCGATCAGCGTCGTCATCGCGGGCGCCAACGTCAACGACCATCTTCTCATGGGTGAGACCTTGGACGCCGTACCCGTCGCCCGGCCCAAACCGACCAGACGCTCGCCCCTGCACCTGTGCCTCGACAAGGGATACGACTACGCCACCTCCCGGACCTTGGTCGAGGAGCGCGGCTTCACCCTCCACCTGCGCCGCCGAGGCGAGGAGATCCACGCCAAACGCCACCGCGGGGCCAAGGCGCGCAGATGGGTCGTCGAGCGCGCCCACGCTTGGCTCAACCGCTTCCGTGGCATCCTCATCCGCTGGCCCAAAAAGCCCCGGAACTACCGAGCCCTCGTCCACTTCGCCTGCGGGATCATCGCCGCTCAACAAACCCTACCGGAATAGGTTCTTAGCCGCCACCCTTCGGTCGCCGCAGCTCGAACCGGTTCTCAGACTCGGTGGTGAAGTAGTCGAAATAGCCGCCGCGCAGGATTGGGCGCATGGCACCGGTATCGACCCGGCCGTCCTTCACGAAGCGGTCGTCCACGTACATCGAGACCACCTGCCCGATCACCATGAAATTCGCCGGTTCACCGCCGCCGAGCGGCACCAGCGGCACGGTCTGAAGCCACTTGCACTCAATCGCCGCGGGCGATTCCGCGACGCGGGGCGGCCGCACGCGGCGCGACGGCGCGGGGGTCAACCCGGCAAAGCCGAACTCGCTCTCGCCCCGTGCCAGCGGCGCCGAGGTGGCGTTGACCGCCTCGCGCAGGTCGAAGGTGGCAAGGCTGCACACGAACTCGCCGCCCTCTTCCGCGAAGGTCATCGCGTCCTTGCGGCCCGAGGAGGAGAACATCACCATGTCGGGCTCGCCGCCGACCGCGTTGAAGAACGAGTAGGGCGCGAGGTTCACCCGGCCCGCCCGGTCCATGGCGCTGATCCAGCCGATCGGGCGCGGGGCGACGATGGCCTTGAGCGGATTGTGCGGCAGGCTGGGATTGTCGGCCTCGTAATGCATGAAGCGTCTCTCAGAGCCGGGTGACGATCTGGCTCAGATCCGGCCGCGGCCGGTCGGAGGGCACCTCCCGCGCCCGGCCGATATGGATGAAGCCGGCGATGCGCTCGGCCGGGTCGAGGCCGAGCGCGTCGAGCACCCGGCGGTCATAGGCGAACCACTCGGTGAGCCAGGAAGTGGCGTAGCCCGCGGCGTTGGCGGCGACCATGAGGTTCATGCAGACGGCGCCGGCCGAGAGCACCTGCTCCCATTCGGGGATTTTCACGTGCGGCGCCGCCTGGGACACGACGCCCACCACGACCGGCGCGTGGGCGAGGCGCTGCCGCTCCTGGGCGCGCCGCTTCTCGTCGGCTTGGGGGAAGTCGGCGAGAAAGGCCTGCTCGATGATGGCGCCGATGCGCTCGCGCGCCTCGCCCTCGATCACGAGGAAGCGCCAGGGGCTGAGCTTCCCGTGGTCGGGCACCCGCGCCGCGATCGCGAGCCAGCCGTCGAGTTCCTCGGGCATGGGGCCGGGCCCGTCGAGCAGCATCGGCGGCACCGAGCGGCGGGTTCGCAGCAGATCGAGGGTGATGCCGTCGGCGGTGTCTCGAATCTCGGTCATGGACAATCCGCGTGCTGGGGCTGAAGGATGGATGACGCTCGCACCACGACCGCCATGCCGCCGCCACGGTCGGGTTTCAAGAGCGCGAAGATGCCGAACTGGTGCTTGAGATGGCCTCCGGCGGGGCGAGCGGAAGGATCGGGGACGATGAGACGCGGGTCCGCAGGCTGCACGATCATCGCCTCGGCCGTCTCCCTGGCTGCCCTCCTCACGGCCGCGCCGGCCGCCGCGCAGGCGCCGTCGCCGTTCGGGCCGGGCCTGCCCTCGCCGGGCGTGACCGGGCCGATGCTGCCCCCGCCCGCGGCCGAGGGCGAGGCGGACCTCACGCTCTCGGCGGTCTTCGTCGGCGCGAACGGGCCGATCCGCTCTGGCCTGACCTGGCGCGTCTACGGCGAGAACGGGGATGGCGCCCGCCCGGCCATCGTCGCCCGCTCGAACGAGCCCGCCCCGACCTTCAAGCTCGCGGCCGGCGCCTACGTCGCCACCGTCACCTACGGCTATGCCAGCGCCTCGAAGCGGATCACCATGGCGGGCACCGCCAACACGGATCAGCTCCGCGTCGCGGCGGGCGCGCTCAAGCTGTCGGGCGCGGTCGGCGACCAGAAGATTCCGGGCAATCAGCTCGGCTTCTCGGTCTACGTGCCGATCGGGACGAATTCGGAAGGACGCCTCGTGCGCAGCGGCATCAAGGCCGGCGAGATCGTCCGCCTGCCCGAGGGCACCTATCACGTCGTGTCGAGCTACGGCGATTCGAACGCGATCCAGCGTGCCGATCTCCGGGTCGAGAACGGCAAGGTCACCGACGCGACCATGAACCACCGCGCCGCCACCGTGACCCTGAAGCTCGTGGCCGCTCCCGGCTCCGAGGCGTTCGCCGGCACCGCCTTCAGCGTGCTGACGCCCGGTGGCGACACGATCCGCGAGGCGATCGGGGCCTTCCCTTCTGTGACGCTGGCGGAGGGCGACTACGTGCTGATCGCCCGGCATGACGGGCAGGTCTTCACCCGCGAGTTCAAGGTCGAGAGCGGGATGGACCGCGACATCGAAGTCGTCGCCAAAGGAAGCTGAAGCCCGATGCGTCTGCGCACGACCGCCCTGGCGGCCCTCCTGATCCTGTCCGGCCTTCGCGGGGCGGAGGCGCAGACCGTCGTGGACGGCTCGGAGGCCGGCGTCGGAGCGGAGGCGGCGCACACCGCGCTGAGCCTGATCGAGCAGCAGATGCGCGATCCTGAGGCTCGGGTCGCCGACCTGCGGATCGGCCGGGCCGGGGCGCTCTGCGGCACGGTCGATGTGAGGAACCGCATGGGCGCCTATACCGGCCCCCGCCCGTTCGTCGCCGATCTCTCCGAGAAATTTCTCGGACGCCTGCCCGAGGGGCCGGAACTGCGCAGCCCCGGCTCCATGGTGGCGTTCCAGGCCATGGAGCGGGCGCGGTCGCTGTTCGAGGCGAACTGCACCGCCGGTTGAGTCGGCTCAGGCGAACGGCACGATCAGCGGCAGGGCCAGGAGAGCGCCGAGGGTCAAAACGAGGAGGTCGCGCAGGCGCCGGCCGAGCCAGGCACCGGTGCCGGGCTGGCGCGAATGGGTGTCTTCTGAAAGCGTCATGGTCAGTCTCCCGTCTCTCGGTGGCTCCGATATGAGGGGATCGCCGCTTCTCCGACAGGGACGGTTGCAGTACGATTCCGAGGAACTGTCCGGGGCATGCGCCGGTACAGTTCGGAGGAACAGTCATGACGGTCACGGTCGAGGAGCCGGTCCTCTCACGGGTCGAGACGGTGATGCGTGCCATCGAGGCGCGGATCGAGGGCCGGGCGCTTGGCCCCGGCGCCCGGCTGCCCTCGGTGCGAGGGCTGGCCGAGAGCATGCAGGTCTCCAAATCGACCGTCGTCGAGGCCTATGACCGGCTGGCGGCGCGCGGCGCCATCGTCTCCCGCCCTGGCTCCGGTTTCTTCGTCTCCGCTCGGCCGGAGCCGCTCTGCCTTACCGCCATCGGGCCGCGGCTCGACCGGGCGGTCGATCCGGTCTGGATCACCCGGCAGTCGCTGGAGGCGCGGCCGGACTCATTGAGGCCCGGCTGCGGCTGGCTCCCGCCGGACTGGCTGCCTGAGGCGGAGCTGCGCCGGGCGCTGCGCCAAGTCGCGCGGCAGAGCGCGGCGGTGATGTTCTACGACACGCCGCAGGGCCATGCGCCGCTCCGTCAGCAACTGGCGCTCCGTCTGACCGAGCGTGGCATCCGCGCCCATCCCGACCAGCTCGTGCTGACCGATTCGGTTACCCACGCCCTCGATCTCATCATCCGCTTCCTCGCTGAGCCCGGCGACACGGTGCTGCTCGACGATCCCTGCTACTTCTCGTTCCAGGCGCTCGCCCGTGCCCACCGCTTGCAGATGGTCGGCGTGCCGTTCGGGCCCGAGGGGCCGGATCTCGCGGCGTTCGAGCGGGCGCTGATCGAGCACAAGCCCCGCTTCTACATCACCAATTCCGGCCTCCAGAACCCGACCGGCGCCACCTTGAGCCCGGTCGCCGTCCACCGCATCCTGCGGCTCGCCGAGATGCACGGCACGCTCATCGTCGAGGACGACGCCTACGCCGATTTCGAGGCCGAGCCGGGCCCCAGGCTGGCCGGCTTCGACGGGCTCGACCGGGTGATCCATGTCGGCGGCTTCTCGAAGACGATCTCGACCGGCGCCCGCGTTGGCGCGATCGCGATCCGCGACGACTGGGTCGAACGCCTCGTCGATCTCAAGCTCGCGGTCTCGCTCAGCGACAACCATCTCACCGCGGCCACCGTCCACCGCTTCCTCGCCGAGGGCAGCTACCGCCACCACGTCGATGCCATGCGCACCCGGCTGGCGGAGGCCCGCGGCACGGTGGTGCGGCGGCTCGCCGAGGTCGGCGTCGCGGTGCCGTTCGTGCCGAGCGCGGGGATGTTCCTCTGGGGCCGCCTGCCGGACGGCCTCGACGCGACCAACGTCTCCCGCCGGGCGCTCGCCCGCGGCGTGGTGCTGGCGCCGGGCAACGTGTTCTCGCTGAGCCAGGGCGCTGCCGACGCCATGCGCTTCAACGTGGCGCAATGCGCCGACCCGCGGGTGTTTTCGGAGCTCGCGCGGGCGATGGAGGGGTGAGGCGCGAAGGCCCCGCCCCTCGTTCGTCTTAAGAGTGCCCCACAAAACTCCCGGTCTCTGACCGTCGTCACTCTGGCAATGACGGCGCAGCGGAAGTTTTGTGAGACACTTACGGTGCGGGAACCTCGACGTGCTGGCCGTCGAGCACCGCATCCGTGCTCGGCAGGCTGTCGGCGGCGGCTTCGGCCCGGCGGCGATCCGGGGAGGTCGCCTCCTCGATGAAGGCCGCAAGCGCCGCGTCGAGGGTCAGCGTGGTGGTCTTCTGGCTGCCCAGCCGGCGCACCGAGACCGTGCGCTCCTCCGCCTCGCGGCGGCCGAGCGCCAGCAGTACCGGCACCTTGGCCAGCGAGTGCTCACGGACCTTGTAGTTGATTTTCTCGTTTCTTAGGTCGGCTTCCACACGCAGGCCCGCGCGCTCCAGCACGCGGACCACTTCGCGGGCGTAGGCGTCGGCATCGCTGGTGATCGTCGCCACCACCACCTGCACCGGCGCGAGCCAGAGCGGGAAGTGCCCCGCAAAATGCTCGATCAGGATGCCGGTGAAGCGCTCCATCGAGCCGCAAATGGCACGGTGGATCATCACCGGCGGCTTCTTCTGGCTGTCGGCGTCGATGTAGCTCGCGTCGAACCGCTCCGGCAGGTTGAAGTCGACCTGCGTCGTGCCGCATTGCCAGTCGCGGCCGATGGCGTCGCGCAGCACATACTCGAATTTCGGCCCGTAGAACGCGCCCTCGCCGGGATTGACCGCGGTCTTGATCCGGCCGCCGGACTGCTCCTCGATCTCTCCCAGCACCCGCGTCATCACCGCTTCGGCGTGGTCCCACAGCGCGTCCGAGCCGACGCGCTTCTCGGGGCGCGTCGAGAGCTTCACCAGGATCTGGTCGAAGCCGAAATCGGCGTAGGTCGAGAGGATCAGGTCGTTGATCTTCAGGCACTCGGCGGCGAGCTGGTCCTCGGTGCAGAAGATGTGTGCGTCGTCCTGGGTGAAGCCGCGCACGCGCATCAGGCCGTGCATGGCGCCCGACGGCTCGTAGCGGTGAACCACGCCGAACTCGGCCATGCGCAGCGGCAGGTCGCGGTAGGATTTCAGGCCATGCTTGAAGATCTGCACGTGGCCGGGGCAGTTCATCGGCTTGAGGGCAAACCAGCGCTTGTCCTCGGCCTCCTCGCCGGCGGATTGGGCCGCGAACATGTTCTCGCGGTACCAGCCCCAGTGGCCGGAGGTCTCCCACAGCGATTTGTCGAGGATCTGCGGGGCGTTCACCTCGGCGTAGTCGCCCTTCAGGCGGCGGCGCATGTAGGCGATCAGCTCTTGGAAGATGGTCCAGCCCTTGGCGTGCCAGAACACGACGCCCGGCCCTTCCTCCTGGAAGTGGAACAGGTCCATTTCCTTGCCGAGCCTGCGGTGGTCGCGGCGCTCGGCCTCCTCCAGCCGGTGCAGGTAGGCGTCGAGGTCGCCTTGAGAGGCCCAGGCGGTGCCGTAGATGCGCGTCAGCATCGGGTTGTTGGAATCACCCCGCCAATAGGCGCCCGCGACCTTCATCAGCTTGAAGGCCGCGCCGACCTTGCCCGTCGAAGTCATGTGCGGGCCGCGGCAGAGGTCGAACCAGTCGCCCTGGCGGTAGATCTTCAGATCCTCGCCCGGCGGAATCGCATCGACCAGCTCGACCTTGTAGCTCTCGCCCTTGTCGGCGAAGAGTTTTTTCACGTCGTCACGGGTCCAGACCTCTTTGGTGAAGGGCGCATCGCGCGAAATGATCTCGCGCATCTTCGCCTCGATCTTCGGGAAGTCCTCGGGCGTGAAGGGCTCATCCTTGGCGAAGTCGTAGTAGAAGCCGTTCTCGATGACGGGGCCGATCGTCACCTGCGTGCCGGGCCACAGCGCCTGCACGGCTTCCGCCAGCACGTGCGCGCAATCGTGGCGGATCAGTTCGAGCGCCCGCGGGTCGTCGCGCGAGAGGAACTCGATCGCGGCATCCGCCTCGATCGTGTCGTCGAGGTCGCGCACCGTGCCGTCGAGCGCCATGGCAACCGTGCGCTTGGCGAGCGACTTGGCGATGCCCTCCACCACGGTCCGGCCGGTCACCGCGGCGTCGTACGCGCGGGTGTTGCCGTCGGGGAAGGTCAGGATGGGCATGATGGGACCGTGATTTTGCGAAGCGTGCCCCGCGGTGGGGACGGCGGGTTTTCGGAAGGCGGACGCGGTAAGTCAATGCTGACTCACGACGCCGAGAGACAACCGAAGCCCACAGAGCCTGTTTGACGGAGCCGTTCGGCATCCACGACGGTCCTCATGCTGAGGAGCGGGGAGCCTTCCACACACTTGGTTTGAAGGCAGCCGTCACAGATCGTCCGGTCCCCAGCCGAGGCGCAGGGCGATCGCCCGAGCCTCGGCGTCGTCGAGGAACAGCACCAGCCCGGCCCCGCCATCGGCGGCGACGCGGAAGCGCCGCGTCTCACCCGCTGGCCGGTGCGCGTCGAGCTGTTCGAGCAGGCTCCAGTCGAAGTTCTTGTCGGCCGGAAAGGTGAGGGGCGGGATCGGCGGCTCGGTCTCGAACGCGACGCGGAAGCCGTGTCCATAGGGACCGAGCCCCGGCACGCGGGAGACGGTGACATCGTGGCCGGTCCAGACCCCGGCGACCGCGATCAGCCGGGCGAACAGGTCGCGATAGGTGTCCTCGTCGGCGCCGTCGTAGCAGTGATCTTCGAAGATCGCCGCGTTGGCGAATTCGTCCTCGATCCCGTCCGCCAAGGCGCGGTAACTCCACAGGATGTCGATCGAGAGCGTCTCCGGGCTGCGCTCCGTCAGCGACAGGGGCTCGTTGTCGTCGCCCGCCGCGAACTCGGGATGTTCCGCCATCGACCGCGCGACTGCGCGCCGGTCCATCTTCTCGTAGTGCGGACCGAGCCGGAGGCCGGCGGCGATCAGGCTCTCGAGAGCCGCCTCGACCGCGTCGATCTCCGCCTCGCTGCGGGGTTGCGGCGGCTGAGGCTTCGGCTCCCAGACCGCCACAGGCGGCCTCGGCGTGTCGATCGCCGCCTCGCCGCGCCCTTGCGGCGGTCTCCAGACCACGGTGGACGGAGCCGACGCCGGCGGGTGATCCCAGCCGAGCAGGCGGCGGAGCCAGCCGATCAAGGCGTCCCCCAGAGCCAAGCCGCGCCGCGCACGCCCGAGGCGTCGCCGTGCCGACTCGCTCGGACCGGCGTGTCGAAGGCGTCGGTGAAGACGTGCGGCCCGATCGCGTCGGGCAACGCCGCGACGAGGCCCTCGACCCGCGACAGGCCGCCGCCGAGCACGATCACATCCGGGTCGAGGATGTTGACCACATGGGCGATGCCGCGTCCGAGCCGGTCGCGGTGGCGCACCAGCGCCGCAAGGGCAGCCGCATCGCCGCCTTCGGCACGCGCGACGATTTCCTCGCCGCTCCGGCTTTCTCCCGTGCGGCGGAAGAAATCGGCGGAAAGGCCGGGGCCGGAGAGCCAGGTCTCAAGGCAGCCGTGGCGGCCGCAATAGCAGGCGGGGCCGGGGCGCTCGTCGTCGTGTGGCCAGGGCAGGGGATTGTGGCCCCATTCCCCGGCAATGGCGTTGCGGCCGGTCAGCGCCTGCCCCTGGAGGGCGATGCCCGAGCCGACGCCGGTGCCGAGGATGATCGCCCAGACGATGGCTGCGCCCGCGCCGGCCCCGTCCACGGCTTCCGAGACGGCGAGGCAGTTGGCGTCGTTCTCGATCCGCACCGGGCGGCCGAGGCGGGCGGAGAGATCCTCCGCGAAGGGCCGGCCGTTCAGCCAGACCGAGTTGGCGTTCTTGATCAAGCCCGTAGCGCGGGAGATCGCGCCGGGCATGCCGACGCCGACGCTCGCCCCCGCGGTTCCGGCCTGCCGCTCCAGAGCGGCAACGA
Source organism: Methylorubrum sp. B1-46 (assembly GCF_021117295.1). Taxonomy (NCBI): domain Bacteria; kingdom Pseudomonadati; phylum Pseudomonadota; class Alphaproteobacteria; order Hyphomicrobiales; family Methylobacteriaceae; genus Methylorubrum; species Methylorubrum sp. B1-46. The sequence goes on from NZ_CP088247.1 coordinate 2,509,895, forward strand.
GGCCGGCGATGGCGTCGAGCGTCCCCTCATAGTCGCCGCGCGGAGTCGGAACACGAGACTCTGCTCGCGTCGTCCCGTCGGCGTCGAGGACGATCCCGGCGATCTTGGTGCCGCCGAGATCGATCCCGAACCGTAAAGCATCGGAGACCAAGGCGGCTCTACTGCGCCGCGACGGCCTTCGGGGTCGTGGGAGTGTGCTCCTCGCCGGGGCCTTCGGGTGCCTCGTCCGAGATCTCGGTGCCGATCGAGAAGGGATGCGCCATCACCTCGGCGAGCTTGGTCTTGTCGAGCTCGCCCTCCCAGCGGGAGACGACGACGGTGGCGACGCCGTTGCCGATGAGGTTGGTGAGCGCGCGGCACTCCGACATGAACTTGTCGACGCCGAGCACCAGGGTCATGGCCGCCACCGGCACTGGGTTGCCGGGGATGGCGGCCAGCGTCGCGGCCAGCGTGATGAAGCCGGCGCCGGTCACGCCCGAGGCGCCCTTCGAGGTCAGCATGGCGACGAGGAAGATCGTCGCGTACTGCCCGACCGAGAGGTCGGCGCCCACCGCCTGCGCCAGGAACAGGGTGGTGAGCGTCATGTAGATGTTGGTGCCGTCGAGGTTGAACGAGTAGCCCGTCGGGATCACGAGGCCCACGACCGAATCCGAGGCGCCGAGGCGCTTCATCTTGGTCATCATGTGCGGCAGCACGGTCTCGGAGGACGAGGTGCCGAGCACGATCAGCAACTCGTCCTTGATGTAGGCCAGGAACTTGATGATCGAGAAGCCGGCGAACGCCGCGATGCCGCCGAGCACGACGAAGATGAACACCAGCGAGGTAGTGTAGAAGGTGCCGACCAGCCAGGCGAGGTCGATCACCTTGCCGATGCCGTACTGGCCGACCGTGAAGGCCATGGCGCCGAAGGCGCCGATCGGGGCGAGCTTCACCACGAGGCCGATGATGCGGAAGAACACCTGACCCGCCGCGTCGATGCCGCGGGTGATGCCGGCGCCCTTCTCGCCCATGCCGGTGAGCACGACGCCCGTGAGCACCGAGATCAGCAGGACCTGAAGCAGGTCACCGGTGGCGAAGGCGTCGAAGAAGCTCTTGGGGATGATCGCCAGGATGTGAGCGATCGTGGAATCGGCCGCCGCCTTGCTGGCGTAGCCCTCGACCGCCTTGGCATCGAGCTTCGACACGTCGGCGCCGAAGCCGGCACCCGGCTGGATCACCTCGCCGACGATGATGCCGATGAGAAGTGCCAGGGAGGAGACGACCTCGAAATAGATCAGGGCTTTGAGGCCGACGCGGCCGACCTTCTTCAGGTCGCCGATCGAGGCAATGCCGTGGACGATGGTGCAGAAGATGATCGGCGCGATCAGCATCTTGATGAGCGCGATGAAGGCGTCGCCGAGCCACTTCATCGACTTGCCCCATTCCGGGCTGAGCCAACCGAGCAGGACGCCGATCACGATGGCGATCAGCACCTGGATGTAGAGCACCCGGTACCAAGGCACGTGGGCGGCCGGCTGCGCGCCGTGGGCGCCCGCATCAGGCGTTGCGGAATGGGCCATGTTTCCTCACCGATACCGTGTCGCGCGGCCTCGCCCGGGCGGCTTTGGGCGGACGCTAGTCTCTTTAATTTCAGTGCTCAATCGCACATCGGTAGTCAGAGCCGCCTTTGTAACTGACGACACCTTGGTCACTCCGGCATCGCCTTGCTGTCGGCCGGAGCCCCTGTTGCGCGCGGCTGATGGCAAGGATGCACGGTCGATGCAAGGGGCAGGCGCTGTGATGTCGCAGTCCTGGCGACGGATTAGCGGGAACCCGGAAACGTGTGGCTCCGCGCGGCCTCCCGCTCCGCGATCGTCCCGGTCCGCAAACGGGGCGTCGTCTCGGCTCTTCCCCTTGGCCGGGGAGCGCTTTAGAAGCACTGCATGTTCGGCCTCATCTCCTCCGCGACGCGAATTACGGGCCCGGCCTCCGCGTAAGAGTGACTCACGAAACTCCCGGTCACCGACCGTTCTCGCTCTGGCGAGGACAGCGCGGCGGGAGTTTTGTGAGAGACACTAAGGCGCCGCACTGGCGGCCGCCCCGGATGCCGGGTGACGCCTTCCGCCTGTTTCCCTGATCGCCGTCCTCCTGCGACGAGAATTCTGCCGAACCCATGAGCGACCAGACCGATGCCGCCCCCGCGGCCGCCCGCGACTATTCGCGGACCCTGTTCCTGCCGAAGACCGACTTCCCGATGCGCGCGGGTCTGCCCACCCGCGAGCCGCTTCTGCTGGAGCGCTGGAAGGAGATCGGCCTGTACGAGAGGATCCGCGCCGCCGCGAAGGGGCGCCCGCGCTTCGTGCTGCATGACGGGCCGCCCTACGCCAACGGCAACATCCATATCGGCCACGCGCTCAACAAGATCCTGAAGGACGTTGTCGTCCGCTCGCAGGGCGCGCTCGGCCGCGACGCCGATTACGTGCCGGGCTGGGACTGCCACGGCCTGCCGATCGAGTGGAAGATCGAGGAGCAGTACCGCGCCAAGGGCAAGAACAAGGACGAGGTGCCGGTGCTGGAATTCCGCCAGCAATGCCGGGCTTTTGCGGCGGACTGGCTGAACACACAAAGAGACGAGTTCAAGCGCCTCGGCGTCACCGGCGATTGGGATCATCCCTACTCGACCATGGCCTACCCGGCCGAGGCGCGCATCGCCGCGGAGCTGATGAAGTTCGCCGCCTCCGGCCAGCTCTATCGCGGCTCGAAGCCGGTAATGTGGTCGGTGGTGGAGAAGACCGCGCTCGCCGAGGCCGAGGTCGAGTACGAGGAGCATGTCAGCGACACGGTGTTCGTCGCGTTCCCGATCCGGGAGGGCGCCTCGGCCGAGCTGGCCAACGCCCGCGTCGTGATCTGGACGACCACGCCCTGGACCCTGCCGGCCAACCGCGCGGTCGCCTATTCCAAGCGCGTCGCCTACGGGCTCTACCGCGTCACGCAGGCAGCGGACGACAACTGGGCGAAGGTCGGCGACACCTATCTGCTTGCCGATGCGCTCGCCGAGGGCGTGTTCAAGGCCGCCCGCGTCGAGGCGTTCGAGCGCGTGGCCGACGTGCCGGCGGCGAGTCTTGCCGGGCTGACCCTGTCGCATCCGCTTCATGCCTTCGACCCCGGCTACGGCTTCGTGGTGCCGATGCTGGAGGGCGAGCACGTCACCGACGAGGCCGGCACCGGCTTCGTCCACACCGCGCCGAGCCACGGCCGCGAGGATTTCGAGGTCTGGATGGCCAATGGCCGCCGCCTCACGGAAGCCGGCATCGACACCCGCATCCCCTACACCGTCGATGCCGACGGCATGCTGACCGCGGAGGCGCCGGGCTTCACCGGCCGCTTCGTCTTCACCGCCAAGGGCGAGAAGGGCGATGCCAACAAGGCGCTCATCGCCGCGCTGACGGAAGTCGGCGCCCTGGTCGCCCGCGGGGTTCTGCGCCATCAATACCCGCATTCCTGGCGCTCGAAGAAGCCGGTCCTGTTCCGCAACACGCCGCAATGGTTCATCGCCATGGACCGGCCGGTGGACTCTTTGGGCAACCGGACTCTTCGCGAGACCGCTCTTCACGCCATCGAACAGACGCAGTGGGTTCCGCCACAGGGAAAGAACCGCATCAACGGCATGGTGGCGGGGCGGCCCGATTGGGTGGTCTCGCGCCAGCGCGCCTGGGGCGTGCCGATCACCGTCTTCGTCGAGCGGGAGACCGGGGCGGTCTTGCGCGATGAGGCGGTGAATGCCCGCATCGCCGAGGCTTTTTCCGCCGAGGGCGCGGATGCCTGGTTCACGGAAGGCGCCGCGGAGCGCTTCCTGGCGCCCGACTACGATCCGGCGAACTACGAGAAGGTCACCGACGTCCTCGACGTCTGGTTCGATTCCGGCTCGACCCACGCTTTCGTGCTGGACGACCCACAGGCCTTCCCCGGCCTCGCCGGCATCCGCCGCGCGGTCGATGGCGGACCTGACACGGTGATGTATCTGGAGGGCTCCGACCAGCATCGCGGCTGGTTCCAGTCCTCGCTGCTCGAATCCTGCGGCACGCGTGGCCACGCCCCCTACGACGTGGTGCTCACCCACGGCTTCGTCCTCGACGCCAAGGGCGAGAAGATGTCGAAGTCGCGCGGCAACGTCGTCGCGCCGCAGAACGTCATCAAGGAATCGGGCGCCGACATCCTCCGTCTCTGGGTTGCGGCGGCCGACTATTCCGACGATCTGCGCATCGGCCCGGAGATCGTCAAAACCTTCGCCGAGACCTACCGCAAGCTGCGTAATTCGCTCCGCTGGATGCTCGGCTCGCTCGCCCACCGGGTGCCCGGCGACGACGTGCCGTTTGCCGAGATGCCGGAGCTGGAGCGCTTCATTCTGCATCGTCTGGCGCAACTCGACGGCGAGATCCGCGACGCCTACGCGGCCTTCGACACCAAGCGGATCGTCGCGCTGCTCAACGGCTTCATGACCGGCGACCTCTCGGCCTTCTACTTCGACGTACGCAAGGATGCGCTCTACTGCGATCCGATCTCCTCGGTGACCCGCCGCGCCGCGCTTCAGGTCATCGACGAGGCGTTCCGCCGGGTCACGATCTGGCTCGCCCCCGTCCTCGCCTTCACGGCGGAGGAGGCGTGGCTCGACCGCTATCCGTCGCAGGACGGCTCGGTCCATCTCCAGACCCTGCCGGAAACGCCCGCCGCGTGGCGCGACGAGGCGCTTGCCGCGCGCTGGCAGAAGATCCGCAAGGTTCGCCGCGTCGTGACCGGCGCGCTCGAGATCGAGCGCGCGGCCAAGCGCATCGGCGCAAGCCTGGAGGCGGCCCCGACCGTCTACGTGTCGGACCCCGACCTGCTCGGCGCCCTCGACGGCGTCGATTTCGCCGATGTCTGCATCACCTCGGCGATCACGGTCCGCGCGGGCGAGGGCCCAACGGACGCCTTCCGCCTCGACGAGGTGAAGGGCGTGGCGGTGGTGCCCGAGCGTGCCGCGGGCACGAAATGCGCCCGCTCCTGGCGGGTCACGCCCGAAATCGGCAGCGATCCCGACTACCCGGATGTGACGCCGCGCGACGCGAAGGCCCTGCGGGAATGGGATGCGGCGCATCCGGGTGCGGGGGCCTTGTGACCCCCTTCCGCTCCGGCCTCGCCGCCCTGATCGCGACTTTGGTCCTGGATCAGGCCTCCAAGCTCTGGCTCTATTTCGGCACCGATCTCGTGATGACCCAGCCCTGGCGGCTGGCGCCCTTCGCGGACTTTGTCGTCGTCTGGAACCGAGGCGTGTCCTACGGTCTGTTCCAGCAGGAAGGCGGATTGGGGCGCTGGCTGCTCGTCGGCATCTCGCTCGCCGCCGCGATCGGCCTGTCGGTATGGATGGTCCGGGCCGGCTCGCGGCTGCTCGCCGTGGCGCTCGGTCTCATCGTCGGCGGTGCGCTCGGCAACGCCATCGACCGGGCGGCCTACGGCGCCGTGTTCGACTTCGTCCACCTGCATGCGGGGACGTGGTCCTGGTACGTGTTCAACGTGGCGGATGCGGCCATCGTCGCGGGCGTCGTCGGCCTGATCCTCGACAGCCTGCGGCCGGCCGGACGCAGCCCGCCTGCGGATGTGGCGGAGGACCGCACGCATCCCCAGGCCTGACGGGAACTTCATCCCGGCTGCGTCAAGGCGCCATACCTTCGCCCGAAACCCGGCTCACCTCGGTTCGGAAGGTCTCGGTCCGCGACTCACATCGAGTTGCCCGCCGGCTGACTGCCCCGGTTGAAAAGCGGGCGGAGCCGGTTCTTGAAACCTTGGGGAAGATGACATGAACGGGCGGCGCAGCGTCTCGCGGGCTTTCGGATCGATCCGTCCCTGGGCCTTAAGTGCGACCTTGGGCGCGGCCCTGTTGCCCGGCCTCGCCGCCGGCCCGGCCCGGGCCGAGGGTGAGTTCATGCGCGACACGCTGAGCAATCTCGGCCTGATCGAGCCGGAGCGCCCCGCCATCACCTATCGCGAGCGCGCTCCGCTCGCCATGCCGCCGAAGCTCGGCGGAAAGGAAGATCTGACCGCCGGCCTGCCCGTGCCGCGCACCCGCCAAGCCGACCCGGCCTGGCCCAAGGACCCTGAACTGGTCCAGCGCGAGCGGGCTGCCATCGAGGCGAAGAAGCCGATCGTCCGCGGCGCCCAGGGGCGCATGAACGACAACAACGAGACGCTCTCGGTCTACGAGCTGGAGGCCGGCCGACGCGCCGGTGCCGGCGCCCTGACCGGGCCGGCGAACTCTCCCGGCGAGGGCGATACCCGCACTTCGACCTGGCTCAGCCCGTTCGAACTCCTCAAGGGGACGCCCGACAAGACCGAACCCTCGCTGGTCGAGCCCGACCGCGATACGCTGACCGATCCGCCCACGGGCTACCGCAAGTCACCGGTGAAGGTCGCCAAGCCGCAGGGTGGTCCCATCGGCGGTCCGATCAACGACCGCGACGAAGCCGATCCGCGTGCCTATATCAGGGATCAGTCCCGGCGCTGAGCGTACCCTTCCCGATGCGGTTCGTTCGCGGCGGAAGGAGCCACGAAGTCGTCAAGCATTCGGACGGATTGTAACCGCGCGGACACGCCGCGCGGTACGGGATTTGCCATCGGCCTACGATCTCGGGACAATACCGGGATTCTTGAGACGGGAAGCGCGGAGGGCGGAAGAGCCCCCGCAAAGGACAGCAGGATGCACCTCTACCGGAAGGCCATCGCGCCCGTGGGACCGCAGCGAGGCCTGAACCACGCCGGCCGCGTGGATGCTGCCCCGTTCGGGCGCTCCGAGGCCGGCGGCCCGGAGGTCTCCGCCTTCGTGCTCGACAACGGGCTCGACGTCGTCGTGGTGCCCGACCATCGGGCGCCGGTGGCGACCCACATGATCTGGTACCGCAACGGTTCGGCCGACGATCCGATCGGCCAGTCCGGCATCGCCCACTTCCTCGAACACCTGATGTTCAAGGGCACCGAGCGGCATCCGGCCGGCGCCTTCTCGCGGGCGGTCTCGTCGCTCGGCGGCCAGGAGAACGCCTTCACCAGCTACGACTACACCGCCTATTTCCAGCGCGTCGCCCGCGACCACCTCTCGACGATGATGTCCTTCGAGGCCGACCGCATGAGCGGCCTCGTTCTCGACGACGCCGTGGTGGCGCCCGAGCGCGACGTGGTGCTGGAAGAGCGGCGTATGCGGGTCGAGACCGATCCCTCGGCCCAGCTCTCCGAGGCGATGTCGGCCTCGCTCTTCGTGCATCACCCCTACGGCATCCCGATCATCGGCTGGATGCACGAGATCGAGGAGCTGAACCGCACCCACGCCATCGACTACTACAAGCGCTTCTACACGCCCGAGAACGCGATCCTGGTGGTGGCCGGCGACGTGACGCCCGACGAGGTGCGGCGGCTGGCCGAGGACACCTACGGCCGGGTCACGCCGCAGGGCGCGCGACCGCTTCGGACGCGGCCCCGCGAGCCGGAGCCGCGGGCGATGCGCCGCATCGCGGTGGCCGATCCGAAGGTCGAGCAGCCGACCCTGCAGCGCCTCTACCTCACTCCCTCCTGCATGACCGCCCGCGACGGCGAGGGCCATGACCTCGAACTGCTCGCCGAGGTGATCGGCGGCGGCGCGACCTCGTTCCTCTACCGCAAACTGGTTTTGGAGATGGGCGTCGCCGTGAATGCCGGCGCCTGGTACATGGGCTCGGCCATCGACGACACGCGGTTTGCCGTCTACGCCGTGCCGGCCGAGGGTGTGAGCCTGGAAGCTCTGGAGGAGCACGTCGACCGCGTGCTGCGCCGCGTTCCCGAGGCGCTCGATCCGGAGGCGATCGAGCGGGCCAAGACCCGGCTCGTGGCCGAGACGGTCTACTCCTCCGACTCGCAGTCCTCGCTCGCCCGCATCTACGGCTCGGCGCTCGCCATCGGCGAGACCGTCGAGGAGGTGCGTGCTTGGCCGACCGAGATCGAGGCGGTGAGCCGCGACCGGCTCGTGGCGGTGGCCGCCCGCTACCTCGTGCCCGCCCGCTCGGTGACCGGCTACCTCACCAAGGCCCGCGAGACGGACGTCGTGGTCGCCTGAGGCCGCCCGATTCTTCGCGCCGCCGGAGGGCCGGCGGCGCCGTTTGTGAAAAGACGCTTTAAGGAACTTCCGATGAATCTCGCCGAGACCGGCACGCGCACCGCGACCACGCCGACCCAGGCGCTGCCGCTCGCGGCCGCCCCCGGCATCGAGGCGTGGCACGTCGCCTCGCCGGTGGTGCCGATGATCGCGCTCTCCTTCACCTTCGAGGGCGGTGCGGCGCAGGACGCGGAGGGCAAGGCGGGCACCGCGCAGATGATGGCGCGCCTGCTCGACGAGGGCGCGGGCGATCTCGATTCCGACGCCTTCCAAGAGGCGCTCGCCGCCCGCGCGATCGAGCTGAGCTTCCATACCGGCCCCGATTCCATCGGCGGCTCGCTCAAGACGCTGGTCAAGCACGCGGACGAGGCGATCCGCCTGCTCACCCTCGCGCTCGCCGAGCCGCGCTTCGATCCCGCCGCGATCGAGCGGGTGCGGGCGCAGATGATCGCCGGCCTGCGCTACCAGCAGAACGATCCCGGCGTGTTGGCCTCCCGCCGCTACTTCCGCGAGGCCTTCCCCGGCCACGCCTACGGCCGCCCCTCCGCCGGTACCGTCGAGACCCTGTCGGCGATCACCCGCGACGACCTCGTGGCGCTCCACCGCGCCGTGGTCGGCCGCGGCAGTCTGAAGGTCGCGGCTGTGGGCGCCTTCGACGAGGCGGAGATCACCGGCATGGTCGCCCGCGCCTTCGGCAGCCTGCCCGAGGCCGGCCCGCTCAAGCCCGTGCCGCCGACCGCGATCAACGAACTCGGCCGGCGCATCGTCGTCGATCTCGACGTGCCGCAATCGGTGATCCGCTTCGGTCTGCCGGGCGTGGCGTGGCGCGACCCCGACTTCATCCCGGCCTACGTGCTCAACCACATTCTGGGCGGCGGCGCCTTCACCTCGCGCCTGTTCCAGGAAGTGCGTGAGAAGCGCGGTCTGGCCTACTCGGTCGGCACCTCGCTCACCTCGCACCGGGGCGTGGCCATGACCTGGGGCTACACCGCCACCAAGAACGAGCGCGTGGTCGAGGCCCTCGACGTGATCGGCGAGGAAATCCACCGCCTCATCGCCGATGGCCCGTCCGACGAGGAGCTGCAGAAGGCCAAGGATTACCTCACCGGTTCCTACGCGCTGGGCTTCGACACCTCGACCAAGATCGCGAACCAGCTCGTGCAGATCGCCTTCGAGGGGCTCGGCATGGACTACATTGCCCGCCGCAACGACCTTGTGGCGAGCGTGACCCAGGACGATATCCGCCGGGCCGGGGCGCGCACACTGGGCGATGGCCGGATGCTGGTGGTCGCGGCCGGGCGGCCGACGGGGCTGTAAGCGTCTCTCCCCGATTCGGGGTTGAACAAGGCCGGGACGCGGAGACGCGTTGCCGGCCTTTTTCATGCCTGATCGGTGGCCTGCCGTGCCGGCGAATGATGACGCGAGACCGGCGCCTTGGGCTCAGGCCCAAAATCCCTATCTGGTGAGCTCGAACCCGCTTCCCGCGCGAGGGCCCAAGCGATGCAGCTCACTGGACTCCACCACGTCACCGCCATCACGGCGCAGGCGGCCGACAACCTCGCCTTCTACACCCGCGTGCTGGGGCTTCGCCTCGTCAAGAAGACCGTCAATCAGGACGACGTCTCGGCCTATCACCTGTTCTACGCCGACGGCCGCGCCTCGCCCGGCACCGACATCACTTTCTTCGATTGGCCGGCGCCGGCCGAGCAGCGCGGCACCGACAGCATCTCGCGCACCCTGTTGCGGGTCGGCGGCGCGGCGAGCTTCGACTGGTGGCGCGAGCATTTCGGCCGCCAGGGCGTGAGCCACCATCCGGCGATCGAGCGGGACGGCCGCCTCACCCTCGATTTCGAGGACGGCGAAGGCCAGCGCCTCAGCCTCGTCGATGACGGCGGCACCGGCGAGGCTCATCCCTGGGCGGGCAGCCCCGTGCCGCCCGAGCACCAGATCCGTGGGCTCGGGCCGATCCGTCTCACGGTCTCCCAGCCGGAGCGCACCGAAGCGGTGCTGACACAGATCCTCGGCTTCCGTCGCGCGAGAACCTTCGAACTGCCCGAGGGCGAGGTGAGCGTGTTCGAGACCGGCGCGGGCGGTCCGTCCGCGGAGGTGCAGCTCCTCAAAGGTTCGGGCCCGCAAGCCCGCCAGGGGGCCGGCGCGGTCCACCACGTCGCCTTCCGCATCCCGGATGCTGATTACGAGGCTTGGGCCGACCGCCTGAAGCAGCGGCGCGTGCCCTCCAGCGGCCCCGTCGATCGCTACTACTTTCGCAGCCTGTATTTCCGCGAGCCGAACGGCATCCTGTTCGAGATCGCCACCGACGGGCCGGGCTTTGCCACCGACGAGCCGATGGAGCGGCTCGGCGAGGGGCTCGCCCTGCCGCCCTTCCTCGAACCGCGCCGGGCGGAGATCGAGGCGGGGCTGAAGCCGCTGTAGGCCGACCTGCATTGCGCTTGGGCCGGGGCAGGCATGCGCCGGCTTCAAGAACAGTTCCAGACAAACCCACATTCCGTGCGCTGTGGCGGCCCTGCGTCTTGACGCGGATGCTGCAACTGCGAGAAGAGCCCGGTTTCGACGCTTCGAGAATCGGGAAACCTGCGGCCGATGAGCAAGTACAACGAGGAGCGCGTCCTCTCCGTCCATCACTGGACCGACACGCTCTTCTCCTTCCGCACGACGCGCGATCCCTCGTTCCGCTTCCGCAACGGCGAGTTCACGATGATCGGCATCGAGGTCGAGGGCCGCCCGCTCCTGCGCGCCTACTCGGTCGTCTCGGCCAATTACGAGGAAGAGCTGGAATTCTTCTCCATCAAGGTGCCCAACGGCCCGCTCACCTCGAAGCTGCAGCACCTCAAGGTCGGCGATCCGATCATGATCGGCAAGAAGCCGACCGGTACGCTGGTGCTCGACAACCTCCTGCCGGGTAAGCACCTCTACCTGCTCGGCACCGGCACCGGTCTCGCGCCGTTCCTGTCGATCATCAAGGATCCGGAGACCTACGACCGCTTCGAGAAGGTCGTGCTGGTCCATGGCTGCCGACAGGTGCAGGAGCTGGCCTACGGTGAGACCATCACCGAGACCCTGCCGAAGCACGAATTCCTGGGCGAGATGATCGCCAATCAGCTCATCTACTACCCGACCGTGACGCGCGAGCCGTTCCGCAACCGCGGCCGGATCACCGACCTGATGACCTCTGGCAAGCTGTTCGAGGATATCGGCCTGCCGCCGATGTCGATCGAGAACGACCGCTTCATGCTCTGCGGAAGCCCTGAGATGATCAAGGACACCCGTGAGATGCTGACCGGGCTGGGCTACGAGGAGGGCAACCACGGCGAGGCGGCCCACTACGTGATCGAGAAGGCCTTCGTCGAGAAGTGAGGCGTTCGACGCCTCGTTGCTGAATGGCAGACGTCGCGCCCTCGGTCGGTTCGCTGGCGGAGACGGCCGGCGTCGGCCTCGGACCATGGGCCTGCCCGGTCCGGTGAACGTCGCGCACGGGATTGCTTCGGCTCCGCCTTGCAATGACGGTGATGGACTTCCGCCGCGTCATTGCGAGCGAAGCGAAGCAATCCAGGGAGCCGCGACGAGGCCGGGTTCACAGCCACCGCAAGCGATATGCCGCCTCTTCCCGCCCTGTTCGTCGTCGGCGCCGGCACCGAGATCGGCAAGACCTACACCACCGCCGCCCTCGTCCGCCGGTTGCGCGGGCAGAGCCGGCGGGTGCGGGCCTTGAAGCCGCTCGCCAGCGGCGTTCCTCCGCTCGACCATCCCGATTTCGCTGCGAGTGACACCGGCCGGCTGCTCGCCGCCCAGGGACTTCCTGTGACGCCCGAGACCGTCGCGGCCTGCTCGCCCTGGCGCTTCGCCGCGCCGCTGGCGCCCGACCTTGCCGCCGCCCGCGAGGGACGCAGCCTCACCCTGTCCGAACTGGTCGAGTGGTGCGGCGCGCGTTTGGCCGAGGCCGCGGACGACGAAACGGTGGTGATCGAGGGGGTCGGCGGGCTGATGAGCCCGATCACCGAGGCCGCGACCGGCCTCGATTGGGTGAAACGGCAGGAGATTCCGGCCCTGCTCGTCTCCGGCAGCTATCTCGGGGCGATCAGCCACGCGCTCACCGCGGTCGAGACGCTGCGGGCGCACGGCGTCCCGCTGGTTGGAATCGTGGTGAGCGAGAGCGAGGGCGCACCGATCCCCCGGGAGACGGTGGCCGGGCAGATCGCGCGGCATGCCGGCGTGCCGGTCGGTTGCCTGCCGCGGGGCGGCGCCTTTCCGGACGGGTTCACCGGCCTCGACTGACGGACCGCCGGTTCCGCCTTGCCGGACGCTCCCGCGCCGGTCACCGTGCTTTTGCTGCCGGTCCCGCTTCCGAGGGAGTGCATGAACCTCTGTCCCACCACCCCTTTCCTGATCGCCGGCCTCCTCGTCGGTGTCGCGGCGGTCCCCGCCTATCCGCAGGGGGACCCGGCGCGGCTCCCAGTGTCGTCATCGGTCAAGGCGGTCTCGGTCACGCCGCTCTCGGTCCTGCCGAAGGCGCCGCCCGAGGCCGGCGAGCGTGATCTCTGCTCCCAGTTCGTCGTGACACCGCGCTCGAATGCGGGCCGGCAGGTGGCCGCGGCCGGCTGGGCGGTGACCGGCGAGGCGCGGGCCGGACGGTTTCAGGCGGTCAGCTTCGCCGGCCGCTTCACGCAGGGCACCAGCGGCTCCTGCGAGATCGCCGCCGGCAATGTCGGCCTGTTCGAGGGCGACGCGTTGCGGGCGGTCGTCTACACCCGCAAGGACGCGGCCCGCTCAATCGGCCGCGTCGTCCCTTTCGGCGCCGAGGCTCTCCGCCTGTGGGACGGCGACCTGCTTCCGCAGCCCCTGGCCGATCTGCATGTGGAGGGCGAGAGGGGGCTGAGTATCGTGCCGCTCGCACCCATCGAAGCGTTCTGCGACGGCCGGAGTCTTGTCCCGAACGTCTACGGCCAGCCGGTGACCCGTGCGCGGGAGGCGTTGCGGCAGCTCGGATGGAAGCCGGTGAAGGGGCTGCCTCCGGAGCATCCGGCTTCCCGCGAGGCGGCACTGATCGCGCGCGGCGTCATCGAGGTCGATGCCTGCTCTGGCACCGGCTTCGGCTTCTGCAGCTACGGTTACGAACGCCCGGAGGCGACGCTGTCGCTCGTGACCGTCGGCGATGCCGACGATCCGGCGGTGTCGAGCTACGATCCGCGCTGCCGTCAGGGCGGCGGGACGGACCCGGTGAAACGGTGATTACCGGCCGCGCGGCGCCTTCGGCTCGCGGGATTCCTGGATCTCCTCGGCTTTCTCCTCGTCGGTGTCGCTGCTGCGCTTGATCGTGTCGTCCGGCTTGGCGGCCAGCCCTTTCACGATGGCGACGAGGCGCTTGCACTCGTCCGGGAAGCCGTAGGATTCGAGCACGATCGCCGCGTCGCGCAGGGTGCGCAGGTCGCGCACGATCTGCGCGTTCTTGGCCTCCTGAAGCTCCTTCTTCGCCGCGATGGCCGGTTCCAGCCCGGTATCCTCGACATCGCATTCGGCTCGGGCTGCCGGCATCGCGGCGAGCATCAGGAAGGCGCAGGCGATCAGGCGACGCATGGTCACGTCTCGTTCCGGTTGGAGAGGGGCTGTGGATCAGCCGCGGTGGCGCAGCAGGTCGTTGGTCACGGCCACAAGCTGCGCGGCGCGGTAGGGCTTGGGCATGAACACCGATTCGTTCACCGCCTCGGCGGCGGAGAGTCCCTCGCGGCCGCCCGAAGTGTAGACCACGGGCAGACGCGGCAGGCTGCGCCGGGCGCGGTGGGCGAGCGCAAGACCGTTCGTGTTGCGGGCCAGATCGATATCGGTGAAGAGCAGGTCCACGTGCTCGCTCGACAGGATCGCCTCCGCCTCGTCCGCGTCGGCCGCCGTCAGCACCCGGTAGCCTTCGTCGAGCAGGGCCTCGGCGGCCAGCTCGCAGACGAAGGACTCGTCCTCGACCACGAGGATCGTGTCGGCATGCGGCGCCAGGGAGAACGGGGGCAGGAAGGCAGGGGCGCAAGCGAAGGGGATCATGGCAGCACTCCAACTCACCCGCGCTCGGACAACGGTCGAGCTTGCGGATCGCCGGACCAACGGGGCCGTGAGAGGCCGCGTTCACCGTGATTGCTTCGATTTGCGCGCATTTGGTAACCGATCGGTTAACCTTGACGGCAGGTGGCAAGAACTGCATTCGCCCGCATCGGGCGCGACGATGGGCCTAACGCCTTGTCGGACGAGGCCGAGTTTGTCGCAGGCCGCGTCCTGCCCCGCGAAGAGCGCCTTAACGACCGTGTCCGCCCTGTGACCCGCCCCTGGCAGATCGGCTTCGGCATCGTGCTCACCGCACTCGCCGGCTTTGTGGACGCGCTCGGCTTCATCCGGCTCGGCGGCCTCTACACCTCGCTCATGAGCGGGAACACGACACAGCTCGCCGTCGCACTCGGCCATGGCCAGCCGCTCGGCGCCGTGCTGCCGGCGCTGCTGATCGCCGCCTTCCTCGTCGGCGCGGTCTCCGGCGGGGCGATTTCGGCCCTGTGCCCGCCGCGCTGGATCACGCCAACGGTGCTTGGCCTGGAGGCCGCAGCGCTGAGCGCCGCGGTGGCGCTGGCGGCCGAGCACGCCCATGTCGGGGTCGCCTCGCTGTTCTTGGCGCTCGCCATGGGCGGACAGAATGCGGTGCTCGCCCATGTCCAGGGCTTTCGTGCCGGAACCACCTTCGTTACGGGCGCGCTGTTCGCGTTCGGGCAGAAGGCGGCGCTCGCGCTGGCCGGACGGGGGCCGCGGCTGGGCTGGGTCGGCGACGGCTCGGTCTGGCTCTCGCTCCTCGTCGGGGCGATTGTCGGGACCTTCGCCCATATGCATCTCGGGATCGCGGCCCTGGCGATCCCCGCCATCATCACGGCCGGCCTATGCCTCGCCGCGAGCCTGTTCACCCTGGTCACCCGGCAGGCGCCGGTGACGCTGACCAAGATCTGAAGGAAGGCCCTCCGGCATGAGCGTCTCCGCTCCCTCCCTCACCGACCATGTCGCCGACATCGCGGCCGGCGCGCACGTCACCGCGGCCCGCTGGCTCAAGGGCACGCTCGCCCTGGCGCTCGCCGACGGCGGCGTGCTGCTGGCCCGCGACGGCGCTGCCGAGACCGTTCCTGTCCACCCGGACAGCGGCATCCTCGTCGCGGCGGGCGACGGCACCCGTCTGGTGAGCGGGGGGGATGACGGCCGCGTGGTCGCCATCGACGCGGACGGCCGGTCGAGCGAGCTGGCGCGGGCCAAGAACGGCGGCTGGATCGACGCGCTGGCACTTCACGGCGACGGCTCGGTCGCCTTCGCCTCGGGCCGCATGGTCGTCGCCCGCGACGCCAAGGGCCGGGAGAAGACCTTCACGGCGCCCACCACCGCGCGCGGCCTCGCCTTCGCGCCGAAGGGCTACCGGCTGGCGGTGGCGCACTACAACGGCGTCAGCCTCTGGTACCCCAACCTTGAGACGCCGCCGGAATTCATCGAGTGGAAGGGCTCGCATCTCGACGTGACGTGGTCGCCCGATGGCCGCTTCGTCGTCTCGACCATGCAGGAGAACGCGCTGCACGGCTGGCGCCTCCAGCCCGATCGCGGGCACATGCGGATGTCGGGCTACCCCGCCAAGGTGCGCTCGCTCTCTTGGTCGGCGGACGGAAAGTGGCTCGCCACCAGCGGCGCCGAGGCCGCCATCGTCTGGCCGTTCGATTCGAAGGAAGGCCCCACCGGCAAGGCGCCGCGAGAATGCGGCGTGCGGCCAGCGCGGGTTTCGCAGGTTGCGTTCCACCCCAAGGCGCCGGTCCTGGCGATCGGCTACGAGGATGGCTGCGTGCTGCTGGTGCGCTTCTCCGACGCCTCGGAACTGCTGGTGCGCCCGGCGGTGCGGGGCAGCGCGGTCTCGGCGCTCGCCTGGGACACCACTGGCGCCCGCCTCGCCTTCGGCTGTGCCGACGGCCGAGCCGGCCTGCTCACCCTGCCGGCCTGACACCTCCGCCATGGCCCTGTTCGGACGCCGGCCGAAGCCCGACGCCGCCGCCCGGCGGCGGGTCGAGGCATGGCTGCGGAAGGCGGGCGGCTACGGCCTGGACACGGCGATGAGCGTGAGCGAAATCGTCTGCACCGACCCGTCCTGCCCCGGCACCGAGACGGTCGTCCTGTTGTTCCCGCCCGGCGAGAAGACGCGGGCGATCAAGATCGCCGGGGCGCTCGACGCCTTGACCGAGGCGGATGTGGCGGCGGCTCTCGGGCAAGATTGAATCGCGACCCTCCCCGGGCGGGCGGGTCGCCCTACAACCCGGCAGGCACCGCCGAAGGAAGACCTTGATGTTCCGTGTCGTGCGAACGCTCGGCCTCGCCTTCGGATTGCTCGCCGCGGTCATCGCCGCGCAGGCGCCGGAATTCGCCCAGCAATACACCCAGCGTCTCGGCGGGGCCCTGGACGAACTGCGCCGCGCCATCGCCTCCCTCGATGCCGACGCCAGGGCCACCGGCCGAAGCCGCGACGAGGCGCTGACGCTGCTGCGCACCAACCCGGACGCCTTCATCGCCCGCCGTGGCGAGTCGGCCCGCACCGATGTCGAGCGGCTGAAGCGGCTGGAGGCGCAGAAGCTCGCGCTCGACACGGCGGCGAGCCCGCTCGGACGCCTCACCGTGATGGCGCGCGACCCCGACATGGACATCGCGCGGGCCACCTATCGCGACTACCAGCCGGCAGTGCCGACGACAGCGGACGGCCTCGTCGCCGGCCTGCTCGGCTTCCTCGCCGCCTGGGGCGGCTGGCGCGTCACCAGCGATGTCGGCCGCCACCTCGCCCGCCGTCGTCGGCGCGCGCGGCCGGAAACCACGCCAGTTTGACGCAAAATTTCGACTGATGCGCGGGCGGAGGTGTTGCAGCGCCTCTACAGCCCGGCCCACCTGCCTGCACTAGGTGTAGGCACGCGCCCGCACTCCGCAGGGGCGCCGGATCCGGTTCTCCCTCGATCATGCCGCGTCCCCCGAACACGACGGTCGATCCCGCCCTCGACGCGGCGGCCTTGCTGCGCCGCATCGGCTTCTTCGGCCTGTTCGTGGTGCTGCCGGTGGCCGCGCAAGTCTCGCGCCGCGCCACCGTGGTGCTCGCCCCGATCGCCGTCGTGCTGCTGATCACCGCGAGCGCCATAGACCAGCATCAGCGCGCCATCGGGCCGGCCCTGAAGCGGCTGCTGACCGCACCCTCCTTCCTCGCCGGCATGCTGGTGGTGTTCTGGTCGGGGCTGTCGCTGGTCTGGACCCCGTTTCCGGGACCCGCGAGCGAGCGGCTGGCCAACCTCGTCGCCACCGTGGTGATGACGCTGCTCGCCTATCTCGCGCTGCCCGACCGGATGCGCTCCGCCAACCTCTACCTGCTGCCGCTCGGCGTCGGCGCCGCCGCCATCGTCGCGATCCTGATCAATCTCGTCGGCGACGCGATGCTCAAGGACAACCCGGACGGCGATAGCGCCCTGGAGCGCGGCGCGGTGCTGCTGGCGTTGCTCGCATGGCCCGCCGTGGCTTGGCTGCGCTCGCGCCGCCGCGACCTGGGCTCTCTCGTCGTGGTCGTGCTCGTCGCGGGCGCGCTGCTGCTGGCGCCCGGCCTCACCGCGCTGTTCGCGCTGGCGGTCGGGGCGCTCGCCTTCGCGCTGACCCATTGGCGCCTGTCGCTCGGCGTGCGGGTCACAGCGCTGGCCGCCGCGGGCCTGCTCGTGGTGGCGCCGCTGCTGCCGTTCCTCGCTCGTCCCATCGGCATCGCCCTATTCGGTCCGGTGGCGCCGGGCGTGCTGGCGCTCAAGGCGTGGCAGAAGGTCGTCACCCTGGAGCCGGTGCGGCTTGTGACCGGCCACGGTCTCGAGACGGCCCTGCGCGGAAAGCTCTTCGGCATCCTGCCGATCAATGCGCCGACGACGATGCTGTTCGAGTTCTGGTACGAACTCGGCATCGTCGGCGCCTTCGCCGCGGCGTTCGCCCTCTACAGCGCCATCCACCGCGCCGGCCGCGATGCCACGGTGCTGGCGCCCTGCGCCATGGCGGCCTTCGCCACGGCGTTTGCCATCGGCTGCGTCGGCGTCGGCCTCACCACGATCTGGTGGCTCACGACGCTCGCCCTGGTGATCCTGACCTTCGTCGCGATTGAGCGCGGGCAGTTCCGCTCCCGCCGGCCGAAGGTCGGGCTGATCCCGCGCCTACCCGCGCGGGGCTGAGGACCGGCCGCGTCCTCACTGCCCGTTCGAGACTTCTGGCGTCCTCGCCCCGCGAGGGCGGTGGGAGCGGAGGCACGCGGACCGAGACAGCCTCAGCCCTCGATTGCGTCCGCCGCGGCCTCGATCCCGGCCATGTCGTCGTCCGAGAGACCGAAATGGTGGCCGATCTCGTGGACGAGGACGTGGGTGACGAGGTGGCCCAGCGTCTCGTCGTGCTCGGCCCAGTAGTCAAGCAGCGGCCGGCGGTAGAGCCAGACGGCGTTGGGCATCTGCCCCGTGGCGACCTCGCCGGACTGCGCCAGCCCGACGCCGCGGAACAGACCAAGCAGGTCGAATTCCGATTCGCAGCCCATCTCGGTCAACGTCTCGTCGTCGGGGAAGTCATCGACGTGGATGCGCACGCCCGCGCACAGGGCTCGGAATTCCTCCGGCAGGGCGGCGAAGGCGGCGTCGGCCAGGGCCTCGATCTCGGCCAGACTCGGCGCCCTGGCCTCGGCCCAGCGGCCCGGATCACCCTCGCTCACGGCGCGGAGGGCTCCGTCGGAACGACGGGCAGCACGCAGCGCGTCAGGAAGGCGGCCAGATCGCTGGTGATGTGGTCGATATGCGGCTCCTTCACCGCTTCCTGCTCGAACCGCTCGCGGAACGGGTCGGGCGTCTGCGGCACCACAAGCACGGTCGCCATGCCGAGGTCGTGCGGTACCACGAGGTTGCGGGCAATGTCCTCGAACAGGGCCGAGCGCCGGGGATCGACGCCGTGGCGCAGGAGGAAGCGCTCGTAGGTGCCGCGATCGGGCTTCGGCACGAAGTCGGCCGCCGCGATGTCAAACACGTCCTCGAAATGGCTGAGGATGCCGAGCTTGTCCGCGACGCGCTCGGCGTGGCGGCGCGAGCCGTTGGTGAGGATCAGCTTGCGACCCGGCAGATGCTCGATCGCAGTGCCGAGGGATTCGTCGAGCTTGATCGTCGAGTGGTCGATGTCGTGGGCGAAGTCGAGGAAGTCGTGCGGATCGACCGCTTCCTCCACCATCAGCGCCTTCAGGGTGGTGCCGTAGTGGTGGTAGAAATGCTTCTGCAGGGCGCGGGCCGAGATCGCGTCGAGTCCGTAGAGCCGCATCACGTAGAGCGTGATCCGCTCGTCCACCTGCGGCCAGACCCGCGCGTCGCTCGGGTAGAGCGTGTTGTCGAGGTCGAACACCCAGGTATCGACTTCGGAGAAGCCGCGGGCGTCGGGGGTGGTGAAGTGGCTCTCGCCGGGAAGAAGCAAGGGGAAGGTGACGCTTGATCAGGAGAAACGGGACGAGGGTGCCCCGTCCCGTAATGTAGGCGTTTGCGCCTCTCAGGGAAGCGCTGCCGTCAGGTGCGCCGGATCAGGGTGCCCGCACCGAAATCGGTGAACAGCTCCAGCAGCGCCGCGTGCGCCACCTTGCCGTTGAGGATGACCACCGCCTCGACACCCTGTTCGAGGGCGTAGATGCAGGTCTCGACCTTCGGGATCATGCCGCCGGTGATGGTGCCGTCGGCGATCAGGCGCCGGCAATCTTCCACCGAGAGCTCCTGAATCAGGTTCTTGTCCTTGTCGAGCACGCCGGGCACGTCGGTGAGCAGCAGCAGGCGCTTGGCCCGCAGCGCACCGGCGATGGCCCCGGCGAAGGTGTCGGCGTTGACGTTGTAGGTCTTGCCGTCCTCGCCATAGGCCACGGGCGCGAGCACCGGGATCAGCTCGGCCTTCAGCACCGCGTCGAGCACGCCGCGCTCGACATGCTCGGGCTCGCCGACGAGGCCGAGATCGATCGCCTGCTCGATGTTGCTGTCGGGGTCCTTGATCGTGCGCATCGCCCGCTTGGCGCGGACCATGTTGCCGTCCTTGCCGCACAGGCCGATCGCCCGACCGCCCTCGGCGGCGATCCAGCCGACGATCTGTTTGTTGATCGAGCCGGCCAGCACCATCTCGACCACCTCGACGGTGGCCTCGTCGGTGACGCGAAGCCCGCCGCGGAACTCCGATTCGATGCCGAGCCGAGCCAGCATCTTACCGATCTGCGGTCCGCCGCCGTGCACGACGATCGGCTTCAGCCCGGATTGCTCCAAGAGCACGATGTCCTCGGCGAAGTCCTCCGCCGCCGCCGGGTCGCCCATGGCGTGGCCGCCATACTTGATGACCACGATTTCCTGATCATAGCGCTGCATGTGCGGCAGCGCCTGGGTCAGGATCTCAGCGCGCACATGCACGTTCGGCAGTGGATCGGTCATCGGGTCGTCCTGGCTCTCTCACTCGAGTCACGGGCGGATTCGGCGGGGTTCTAGCGCAGGCTTTGTGCAGAGCGAAGACACCACGAAGACATTGCCGGTTCGCGATCCCGCAATCGTCATCATGCGGTGGCGGACCTGGGGCCGTCCGAGCGCGGATCGCTGCCTGTGCAGCTTCAATGGACAGGCGCGGCGATCCCACGGTCGAGGTTCGGCCGTTCATCACGCGTCTGTGCAGAGACGGTCGAACAACTTAATCGGCCATTAACCATCGCCATCAATCATCCCCTCCTCGAACGAAGGGGCCGATCATGCCGAACGCCGATCTGGTGACGCCGCGTCCCAGTCTCACCCATCCCGGTCTGCTTGCGCGCGTCGTCGAGCGTCTCGGGCAGGGTGCGGGCTCTTCGGCCGATGTCTGGCGTCAGCTCACCGAGAACTACGCGGTCGATCTCGATGCCGTGGCCGCTCTCTTGCCCTGCGCCGAGCCCGAGCCGCTCTGGCTGACCGCCCGCGCCCAGACTCGCAAGCGCTGATCCGCCTCAGCCGATCACGCGCAAGCTGTCGCCCGCCCGCAGCGCGCCCCCGGCCAAAACCTCGGCATAGACGCCGCAATCGGCGTGGCCGAGCTCGTCCATCAGGGCCTTCGGGAGCGACAGGTCGCGCAGACCCGTCTGCGGATCGACGTTGGTGGCGGCGCACCGCACGGTTCGGCTGGTGATCTTCAGACGGACACCGCCCTCCGCCTCCAGCACGCGACCGACCATGTCGAGTTCGGCCCAAGGCTCCAGCCCGTCGAGATAGAGGTTGCCGCGAAAGCGCAGGGGATCGACGGGGGCGCCGACGAGATCCTCGGTTGCCGCCACGCTCGCCCGGTTGATGAGCGAGACGTAGCCGGTGCGCGAATCGGTGAAGCGGTAGCCGGACGGCGCCGCCAGCACCCGCGGCGCGCCGCGCAGCTCCTGCGGCAGGAACCCCTTCATGAAGTCGGCGAGCGCTGCGCGGCCCTCCGCCGTGCCGAGATCTGCATCGACCGCCTGCACGCCGTTCTCCTCGACGGTGAGGCGATGCGTGGTGTCGTCGAACCGGGTGCGCAGCCGCGCCAATGCTTCGTTGCGCATCAGCATCAGATAGGCGACCTTCGGCAGGTGGCGCGGCACCGTCTCGTTGAAGCCGGAAGGACCGTTCTCGATGGCGTAGAGCCGGTCACCGGGGAAGTAGCCGCTGGTTTCGAGTTCCGCCGTCTCCAGCGCCTCGGGCGAGAGGCCCTTGACCGGATAGCGGTAGAGGGCGGCGATGCGGATCGTGGGGCTCTGACTCATGCCCCAGCGCTAAGGCCGGCCCTGCGCTTTTGGCAACCGGGCCGACGCCCCCCACGCCTCATCTACGAAGAATTCCGCATGGTCGGCGGCTGCGGTCTGGGTCAGCGTGCCGGCTCCGGCATGAGGATGAGGACAGATGGCCGAAGTCACCGCGCTCTACAGATATCCGGTCAAGGGCCTGTCGGCCGAGCCGCTTCCCGCCCTGACGCTGGCGCGTGCCTCCGGCCTCGCCTTCGACCGCGAATACGCGCTTGCCCTCGGCACCACGGCCTTCGATCCGCAGAATCCGGAGCCGCTCGATAAGGGCTATTTCCTGATGCTGCGCAGCAACGAGGTGCTGGCGGCGCTCTCGACGCGGTTCGATCCCGAAACCGGGCAGCTCACGATCACGCGCGGGGGTGAGCCCCTGCTCACCGAGGATCTGACCCACCCCGAGGGCCGTGAGGCGGTCGAGCGCTTCTTCGAGGCCTATGTCGGCCCGGCCGCCAAGGGACGTCCGCGCCTCGTGCGGGCGAGGGATCACAAGTTCACCGACGGTAGCGTGATCTCGCCGGCCTTCATGCGCGCGGTCTCGCTCATCAACCTCGCCTCGGTCCGTGCTCTGGAGGAGCGGACCGGAGAAACGATCCACCCCTTGCGCTTCCGCGCCAACATCTACGTCGATGGGCTGGAGCCCTGGTCGGAGATGGATTGGATCGATCGCGAGGTGACGATCGGGAGCCTGCGCCTGCGAGGGCTCGCCCGTACACCGCGCTGCGCCGCTGTGGACGTCAATCCGGAGACGGCCGAGCGCGACACCCACCTGCCGAAGGCGCTCAAGCGCCATTTCGGCCATGTCGATCTCGGCATCTATCTCGAAGTCCTCGCCGACGGTGCCGTCGCGGTCGGTGACCGGATGGCGGTGGCTGCGCAAGCCGAAGACGCCATTGGCTGACCGGCTTGCGTTCGAGCCGGCTCAGCGGCTCCGAATGCCCGCAGAGCCTGCATTTCCGGCTCCCTTACCCCCTTGTGTTACGTAAACGCAACACCAGATCATCCCTGCCGGCGGCTCGCAAAACAGCGCCGGTGTCCTGGCGGGGAAGACCCCGCGGGGCGACGCATCGGGGGCTTCGTGCCGCGGAAAGCGGGCGGATGACCCATCCGATCCGGGGAAGGGCAACACGCATGAATTTCGAAAAGTACACCGAGCGAGCCCGTGGCTTCGTCCAGGCCGCGCAGAATCTCGCCGTCCGCGAGGGCAATCCGCAGCTCGCACCCGGCCATCTCCTGAAGGTCCTGCTCGACGATCCCGAGGGCCTGTGCGCCGGTCTCATCGACCGGGCCGGCGGCCAGTCGCGGGTCGCCCATGCCCAGGTCGAACAGTGGCTCACCAAGCAGCCGAAGGTCTCGGGCAACGCCGCGCAGCCGCAGGCGACCCGCGAACTCGTGCGCCTGCTCGACACGGCCGAGCAAGCCGCCGAGAAGGCGGGCGATTCCTACGTCACCGTCGAGCGCCTGCTGATCGCCTTCGCCGTCGAGAAGGACTCGGAGGCCGGCCGCATCCTGACCGCGGCGGGCGTCACCGCGGCCTCGCTCAACGCGGCGATCAATGCCCTGCGCAAGGGCCGCACTGCCGACAACGCGAGCGCCGAGAACGCCTACGACGCGCTGAAGAAATATGCCCGCGACCTCACCGAGGCTGCCCGCGAGGGCAAGCTCGATCCGGTGATCGGCCGCGATGAGGAGATCCGCCGCACCATCCAGGTTCTGTCGCGGCGCACGAAGAACAATCCCGTGCTGATCGGCGAGCCCGGCGTCGGCAAGACCGCCATCGTCGAGGGTCTGGCCCTGCGCATCGTCAACGGCGACGTGCCGGAATCCCTGAAGGAAAAGAGCCTGCTGGCGCTCGACATGGGGGCTCTGATCGCCGGTGCGAAGTATCGCGGCGAGTTCGAGGAGCGGCTGAAGGGCGTGCTCTCCGAGGTGACCGCGGCGGAAGGCCAGATCATCCTGTTCATCGACGAGATGCACACGCTGGTCGGCGCCGGAAAGGCGGATGGCGCCATGGACGCCTCGAACCTGCTGAAGCCCGCGCTCGCCCGCGGTGAGCTGCATTGCGTCGGCGCGACCACGCTCGACGAGTACCGCAAGCATGTCGAGAAGGACGCCGCGCTCGCCCGCCGCTTCCAACCCGTCTTCGTGTCCGAGCCGACCGTCGAGGATACGGTCTCGATCCTGCGCGGCATCAAGGAAAAGTACGAGCAGCACCACGGCGTGCGCATCCAGGACTCGGCGCTGGTTGCGGCGGCGACCCTGTCGAACCGCTACATCACCGACCGCTTCCTGCCCGACAAGGCGATCGACCTCGTTGACGAGGCGGGCTCGCGGCTGCGCATGCAGGTCGATTCGAAGCCCGAGGAACTCGACAACGTCGATCGCGAGATCGTGCGGCTGAAGATCGAGGGCGAGGCGCTGAAGAAGGAGACGGATTCCGCCTCCCGCGATCGGCTGCAGCGCCTGGAGAAGGAGCTGGCCGATCTCGAGGAACAGTCCGCCACCATCACGGCGCGCTGGAAGGCCGAGAAGGACAAGCTGGGTGCGGCCGCCGAACTCAAGAAGAAGCTCGACGAGGCGCGCAACGAGTTGGCCGGGGCGCAGCGCCAGGGTCAGTATCAGCGCGCGGGCGAACTCGCCTACGGCGTGATCCCCGGCCTGGAGAAGCAGCTCGCCGAGATCGAGGCGGCGGCCGAGAATGCGGTCGCGCGCGACGGCATGGTCGAGGAGGCGGTGACGCCCGCCCATATCGCAGGCGTCGTCTCCCGCTGGACCGGCGTGCCAGTGGACAAGATGCTGGAGGGTGAGCGCGAAAAGCTGCTCGCGATGGAGGAGGCGCTCGGAAAGCGCGTCGTGGGCCAGCGCGAGGCGGTGGAGGCGGTTTCGACCGCGGTCCGCCGGGCGCGGGCCGGCCTGCAGGACCCGAACCGGCCGATCGGCTCGTTCATGTTCCTCGGACCGACGGGCGTCGGCAAAACCGAGCTGACCAAGGCGCTGGCCGGCTTCCTGTTCGACGACGACACCGCGCTCGTGCGCATCGACATGTCCGAGTACATGGAGAAGCACGCGGTCGCCCGCCTGATCGGCGCGCCTCCGGGCTATGTCGGCTACGAAGAGGGCGGCGCGCTCACCGAGGCCGTGCGGCGCCGGCCCTATCAGGTCGTGCTGTTCGACGAGGTCGAGAAGGCGCATCCGGACGTGTTCAACGTCCTGCTGCAGGTGCTCGACGACGGGCGTCTGACGGACGGGCAGGGCCGTACGGTCGATTTCCGCAACACGCTGCTCATCATGACCTCGAACCTGGGCGCCGAGTATCTGGTCAACCAGCCGGCCGGCCAGGACACCGACGCGGTGCGCGACGAGGTGATGGGCGTGGTGCGGAGCCACTTCCGGCCCGAATTCCTGAACCGGGTCGACGAGATCATCCTGTTCCACCGCCTCGCGCGGTCCGAGATGGGGGCGATCGTCGACATCCAGCTCGGGCGTCTTGCCAAGCTCTTGGAAGATCGCAAGATCTCCCTCGACGTGGACGACGAGGCCCGCACCTGGCTCGCCGACAAGGGCTACGACCCGGCCTACGGGGCGCGGCCGCTGAAGCGGGTGATCCAGAAGAACGTGCAGGACCCGCTCGCGGAAGCGATCCTCTCGGGCGTGATCCACGACGGCGAGACGGTGCCGGTGCGCGTCGGTCCGGCCGGGCTGAT
The DNA here is from genome assembly GCF_021117295.1 of Methylorubrum sp. B1-46. Lineage (NCBI taxonomy): Bacteria > Pseudomonadati > Pseudomonadota > Alphaproteobacteria > Hyphomicrobiales > Methylobacteriaceae > Methylorubrum > Methylorubrum sp. B1-46. The sequence continues at coordinate 2,535,579 of NZ_CP088247.1, forward strand.
GATCGGCGACGTCGCCGCCGAGCGCCGGCCGGCGGGGGTGCTGCTGAACTGATCCGCCGCGAAGCGGCCATGTGAAACGCCCCGGCGCCGCGAGGTGTCGGGGCGTTTCACTTTGCGGCGACGCCGGCTCTTGCGCTGCACAAGAATACCCTCGACAACCAGCAGATGACGGCGGAAACGCTCACCTACGCTATCGGCGACATCCACGGCTGCGCCGACCTGCTCGACCGTATGCTGGAGCGCATCGAAGCTCATGCGGGGGAGCGCAGAAAACAGCTCGTCTTCCTCGGCGACTACATCGATCGCGGGCCCGACAGCGCGCGGGTGATCGAGACGCTGCGCCGCTTGCAATGGCGCGAGCCGGACGACGTGGTCTGCCTGATAGGCAACCACGAGGAGATGCTGCTCAAGAGCCTGCGCGAGCCCGGCGCCCTCGATCATTGGGTCTACAATGGCGGGGCCGAGACGCTGGCCTCGTTCGGCGTCTCGGGACCGGAAGAGCTGTCCGGCGAGGTGCTCGACTGGATCGAGGCCCTGCCGACCCTGCACGAGGACGCGCAGCGCTGGTACGTTCATGCCGGTTTTCGCCCCGAATCCAAGGTGCCGGATCCCGACCCGCACAACCGGCTCTGGATCCGCGAGCCGTTCCTGTCCGAGGATCACGATTTCGGCCGCCACGTCGTCCACGGGCACACGCCGCAGACCCGCGGCGGGCCGGATTGCCGCCGCTTCCGCACTAACCTCGATACGGGTGCGGTCTATGGCAATGCGCTGACGGCGGGTGTCTTTTCGCAGGCGCAGGGGCCGGCGCTGGAATTCCTGCGGGTGACGGTCCGGTGAGCGGCGGGGGCCGCACGACCGGCCAACCTCAATTTCTGTGAGCGCTGAGGTTTCGTAACGGGACCCGCTTGAACCCGGCATCGGCTCCCCCTCTAACGGAGGATAAGCGGCCGCCCGCGCCGCGGATCAGGAGACGACGTCCATGGATGCGCCCGCCAAGCCCCGCGACCGGACCGAGGAGAGGGCTATGGCCCGTCTGGCCCTGCGCTTCACCGATTGGGCCGAGAAGTGGTTTCCGGACGCCTTCGTGTTCGTGGCCATCGCCGTCGTCATCGTGGCCGGCGCTGCCCTCATCAACGGCGCGCCGGTCCAGGCCGTGACGAAGAGCTTCGGCGACGGCTTCTGGAGCCTGATCCCCTTCACCATGCAGATGGTCTTCGTCACCATCGGTGGCTACGTCGTGGCGACCTCCGCGCCGGTCCAGGCGCTGATCGACCGCATGGCGCTGGTGCCGAAGACCGGTCGCGGCGCCATCGGATACGTCGCGCTCGCCACCATGCTCTCCTCGCTCCTGAGCTGGGGCCTCAGCCTGATCTTCGGCGGCCTGCTGGCCCGCGCGCTGGCCCGGCGGCCCGAATTGCGGATGGATTATCGCGCGGCCGGCGCGGCGGCCTATCTCGGCCTCGGCGCCACCTGGGCCATGGGCCTGTCCTCCTCCGCGGCGCAGCTCCAGGCAAACCCGAAAAGCCTGCCGCCGGGCCTCTTGCCGATCACCGGCGTGATCCCGTTCAGCGAGACGATCTTCCTCTGGCAGTCGATGCTGATCACGGCGATCCTCGTCGTGCTCTCGGCGGTGATCGCGGTCGCGTCCGCACCGGGCCGCGAGACGGCGGTGACGGCCCAGGATCTTGGCGTCGACGTGTCGAAGGAGGACACCAGCCTGCCCCCGCCGAAGCAGCCGGGCGAGTGGCTGGAGCATGCCCCCGTCCTGACGGTGCTGATCGGCCTGCTCGCGGCGGGCTGGCTGATTCAGGAATTCGCGCGCCAGGACTGGATGATCGCGATCTCCAGCCTCAACACCTATAATTTCCTGTTCCTGATGGCGGGCCTCGTCCTGCATTGGCGGCCCAAGCGCTTCCTCGCCGCGCTCAGCAAGGCGGTGCCGGCTACCGCCGGCATCCTAATCCAGTTCCCGTTCTACGCCGCCATCGCCGCGATCCTGACGGGCGCCAAGAACGCCGCCGGCCACAGCCTGTCGGACGTCATCGCCCACGCCTTCGTGGCGCTGAACACGCAAGGGTCGTTCCCGCTGGCCATGGGCGTCTACTCGGCGCTGCTCGGCTTCTTCATTCCGTCGGGGGGCGGCAAGTGGCTCTTGGAGGCGCCCTACGTGATGCAGGCGGCCAACGAGCTGAAGGTGCATCTCGGCTGGGCGGTGCAGGTCTACAACGCGGCGGAAGCGCTTCCGAACCTGATCAACCCGTTCTTCATGCTGCCGCTGCTCGGCATTCTGGGGCTGAAGGCGCGCGACATCGTCGGCTTCAGCTTCCTCCAGCTCATCGTCCACCTGCCGGTGGTGCTGTTCCTGCTCTGGGCGCTCGCCTTCACGCTGGAATACCACCCGCCGGTGATGCCGAGCTGAGGCAGCCTACGGGCGGCCCTGGGGTGGGCCGCCCATTACGATGAGTCCGGCATCCATCAGGCCGGTCGCCTCATCGCTGCCGGTGGGGAGAGTCGTGAAGCTGACGGGGCGCAGGGGGCCGGCATCGTGTCCGGTGCTCTTCTCCGACCAGAGGCTCGTGGCCAGCGGTGAGAAGGTGTCGGCCGGAAAGGCGTCCTCGAAGCCCGCAGAGCGCGCCCGCTCGGTGACGCGTCCGAGGAAATCCTTCGCCCGCACACCGAGCCGCGCCGGCAGGCCGTCGCGCTCGGCCCACCACACGGTCTGGAGGAAGCAGTGCCGGCCGTCGGCATCCCGTCCCCAGGACGCGACGTAGCGCGGCGACAGCAGCTCGACCGCCTTCTCCCGATCCGGGGCGCGGGAGGGAATCTGATCGATCGCCTCCTTCGAAGCGGGGCGCGTCGCGAGACCCTCGAACGGGGTGCGGCCATGGCGGATATAGCCGAGGCAATCCTCGAAGATCAGCCGCATGACCAGCGGCTCGTTCTCCTCGATCGCACCGGCGCGGGCGGGACAAGCCGCGAGGCAGGCGGCGAGCAGAAGCCAGGGGCTCGGCACGCGTCCCTCCTGCAGGCTCGGCCGCATTGACCGTATCAGCGCCGCGCCGGCACCAGCGCGGCGACGGCCGCGAGCACCCATCCCGCCATCAGCACCGTTCCTCCGATCGGCGCCGCCATCGGGAACAGTGCTTGGCTGGTCAGCGCCCGCAGGGCGAGATCCCCCGAGAACAGTGCGAGCCCGATGAGCAAAGCCGCCGCGGCGAGGCGGGTGAGGGCGCCGCGGGTCAAGCCGGCGGCGGCGAAGCCGGTCAGGGCGAGGATGGCCGGCGCGTGGAACAGCAGGAACTGCGCGGCGGTCTTCAGCGTCTCGCCGCCGCTGGTATGAGCGGCCGCCGCGCTCGCCGCCACGCCGAGCCCGCCGGCGAACGCTGCCAGGGCGGCGAGGAGGCGGTCGAGGCCGGTCACGCGCCGCGCTCCTGCAGCAGCCGGGCGATGCTGGCGCGCAGCTCCGCCACGCCGCTGTCGTCGCGGCTCGAAGTCAGCAGAACTTCCGGATAGGCCGCCGGGCGCTTGGCGAGCGCCGCCTGGATGCCGGCGATGCGCCGGTCGATCTCGGCCTTCTTGAGGGCGTCGCCCTTGGTCAGCACGATCTGATAGGAGACCGCCGCCTTGTCGAGCCCGTCGAGCAGATCGGTGTCGATCGACTTCAGGCCGTGCCGGGAATCGATCAGGACGTAGACCCGCGCGAGGTTCGAGCGGCCCTTCAGGTAGGCGTGGATCAGCTGGGTCCAGGCCTCGACCTTGGCCTTCTCGACGGCGGCGTAGCCGTAGCCCGGCATGTCGACGAGCATCAAGCGCCCGCCGATGCGGAAGAAGTTGAGCTGCTGGGTGCGGCCCGGCGTGTGCGAGGTGCGCGCCAGCGTGTTGCGGCCGGTCAGCGCGTTGACGAGGCTCGACTTGCCGACGTTGGAACGCCCGGCGAACGCGATCTCGATGCCTTCCATCGGCGGCAGGGCGCCGAGCGCCGGAGCGGCGGCGGTGAACTCGGCCTCGCCCGCGAACAGCAGGCGGCCGGCTTCCAAAAGCTCGGGGGAGGGGGAGTCGGTCTCGGCTTCAAGCATCGCGGATATCGCCTCGCCTAGCGACGCCGTCCCGATGAGGCCGGGCGGGCGCGGCCCGGGCCGGAACGCAGCGGATCCCGGGCAGGCCCGGGATCCAGGGAAGAGAGAGCCGTGGGGCTCAGCTCTTGGTGGCCGCGGCTTTCTTGTCGCCGCGTTTGAACATGCCCCTCATGTTGTCCCACAATTCCACCTTCACGCCGTTCCGGCGCATGATGATGTATTGCTGGATCACCGAGAGGGTGTTGTTCCAGGCCCAGTAGATCACCAGTCCGGCCGGGAATGAGCCGAGCATGAAGGTGAACACGATCGGCATGAAGGCGAAGACCTGCGCCTGGACCGGGTCCGGCGGCGCGGGGTTCATCTTCATCTGCACGAACATCGTGATGCCCATGATGATCGGCCACACGCCCAGATGGATGAAGTCGGGCGCGGCGAACGGCAGGAGGCCGAACAGGTTGACGATGCTCGTCGGATCGGGCGCGGCGAGGTCCTGGATCCAGCCGAAGAACGGCGCGTGCCGCATCTCGATGGTGATGAACAGGACCTTGTAGAGCGCGAAGAAGACCGGGATCTGGATCAGCACCGGCCAGCAGCCGGCCACCGGGTTGATCTTCTCCTTCTTGTACAGCTCCATCATTGCCTGTTGCTGCTTCGTCCGGTCGTCTTTGTAGCGCTCCCGGATGGAGGTCATCTCCGGCTGCACGGCCTTCATCTTGGCCATGGAGACGTAGGAGCGATTGGCAATCGGCAGGAAGAAGATCTTCAGGATCAGCGTCACGAGCAGGATCGAGACGCCGAAATTCCCGGCGAGATGGAAGAAGAAGTCGAGCGCCCGGAACATCGGCTTGGTCAGGAACCAGAACCAGCCCCAGTCGATCATCAGGTCGAACTGCTTGATGTTGAGCTCGCGCTCGTAGGCGTTGATCTGGTTGACCTCCTTGGCGCCCGCGAACAGGCGCTGGGTCGTGGTCGAGGACGCGTTCGGCGCCACCGTCACGGCGTCGCCGCGCACGGAGGTCTGGTAGACCTTGGTCGCGCCGTCGGTGCGCTCGGTGAACGCGCCGGTGAATGGCTTGTCCTGCTCCGGAATGGCCGCGGCGGCCCAATACTTGTCGGTGATGCCGACCCAACCGCCGGTCACGTTCGTCCAGGCCTTGCCCAGGGTGCCGGGGCCGCCATAGGCCGGCTCCTTGGCGACCTTGTCGTAGGTGTATTCCTGCAGGCCGTCGTTGCCGAGCACGCCGATCAGGCCCTCGTGCAGCACGAAGTAGCCCTGAGTGTGCGGCTTACCCCAGCGCGAGACGAGGCTGTAGGGATAGAGCGTCACGGGATTGGCCGAGGTGTTCTCCACCTCGTCGCGGACCGTGAACATGAACTTGTCGTCGACCGCGACGATGCGTTTGAACACGAGGCCCTGGCCGTTGTCCCAGCTCAGCGTCAGCGGCTTGCCGGGGGCGAGCAACTCGCCGTCGGCCTTCCACACCGTCTCGCTGGTGGGCAGCGGCCCGGCATTGGCGCCGACCCAGCCGAACTCGGCATAATAGGGGTTAGCGCTGCCGATGGGCGAGAGCAGCACGATGCGCGGGCTCTCGTCGCTGACGGTCTCGTGGTAGTTCTTCAGGCTCACGTCGTCGATGCGCGCACCCTTGAGCGCGATCGAGCCGTAGAGGGCGGGTGTGTCGATGCGCACGCGGGCCGAGCGGGCCAGCGCGTCCTCGCGGGAGACGGGGCCCTGCGCAGCGGTGCCCGGCACCGTGCCGGGAACGGGCGCGTTGGGGCTGCCCTCCCGCGGGCTCGGGGCGGGGATGCCGTCGGCCGTTTGCGGCGCGCCGGATTGCTGCGTGGTCTGGCTCTGCGCCGCCTGTCGCTGCCGCTCGCTGGCCGGCCCGGTGACGAAGTAATGCCAGCCAAGCAGGACCACCAGCGACAAGGCGATGGCGACGAACATGTTCGTCTTGTCGTTACCCATCGGTCGATCCGTCAGGCGCCTTCGATGTGGAGGGCGATGTGGAGGAAAAGGGCGGAGTGCCACCCGCGTTCGCACCGCGGCCGGAGCGTGAGCCGCCGCGTCGCGATGGAGAGGGGGATGGTCTGGAAGCGTCGCCGGAACGGGGCGAGGCCGGGCGCGTCACCGTGTGGAGGGCCCGGCGCAGATCCGCGACGAGACTCTCGAAGGGTGCGTCGAGGGCGGGGCGTCGGGCGATCACCACGACATCCGCTCCGATCGCGGGGGCGTCCGCCGCCACGGCAGCGACGGCGCTACGCAGGCGACGCCGGATCCGGTTGCGTTCGGTCGCATGCCCTACGCGCTTGGTGATGGTGAAGCCGAGGAAGAGCCCCTCGGCGGTCACGCCGTCGCGGGTCTCGTCGGGCGTACGCAGGCGCCCCTGGGCGCTCATGCGTTCCGTGTGGAAGCGCCGGCCCTGGGCGGCTGCCAGGAAGTCCGGGCGCCGCCGGAGACGTCCGATCGTCGGCACGGGCGCTCCGATCCCGATTCGCGGGCTCGTGTTGCGAAACGTGGCGCCGGCGTGCGGCGCCACGGATTGTATCAGGCCGAGAGGCGCTTGCGGCCGTGCGCGCGACGGGCGGCGATGACCTTGCGGCCGCCGGCGGTCGCCATGCGGGCGCGGAAGCCGTGACGGCGCTTACGGACGAGCTTGCTGGGCTGGTAGGTTCTCTTCATGATCGGTCTCCGGCGGTCGAGGTATCGACCCGGCGGCGCTTGTATTCAGCGCGCGGACCGTGCGTGGACCTCGAAATGGGATCTGCAAACGCGAAGGGCGCCCCGAACAGGGCGCCGCTTCGCAATGGCGCGGCTTATGGCGGAGGGGGCGCCGCAAGTCAATGACGCCATGGCGATGCGGATGCAGGGCTCGGGAGGGTGCTGCGACCCAAGCGCATCGTCCTCATGCGTACTGGTGGCGCAGCATCGCATTCGACCGCGTTTTCAGCCTTCGAAGCGGCCGGCATGCAGCTTTTTCGAGGGCATATCGAGCGTTTAACGCTGCGTTAACCTTTCCGTTGTACAAAGAGGCACATCCAGATTGTCTGGATCCTGATTGGGATCCCCGTCCAGTCTGTTTGATGCCTCCCTGTAAGACTCGTCACAGCCGCTCCCCTGGAGCGGCTTCTTTTTTGGCGCCGACGCCCCTGCCGGGCATCGCGCCCGCCGTTGCGCCGGCCCCGTTAACGTTAAAAAGAGGTGAACCCTCTCCCGGCTCGCGTTCGGCGCTACACTTGCCCCACTGGCTGCATTCGCACCGAGATCGTCCCGAGGCGGGACAGATGGTTCGCCGGCGGCACAGGAGGCAGGATGACCGAGTTCGACGTCACGTTCCGGGACGACCGTGAGTGGGTGAGCTTCGGCGAGTCCTACGTTTCGTCGGAGGCCTTCAAGACCCTGTTCCGCGAGGGTATGTTGCTGGTCGAGGAGACCGCGGCCTATCTCGACGGGGAGGGCAGGGCCGAATCGCGGCTGATCTCGCGCGATGCCACGCTCGCCTATGCCAGCGAAAGCATGCGCCTCACCACGCGGCTGATGCAGATCGCCTCCTGGCTGCTGGTGCAGCGGGCGGTCTCCGAGGGCGAACTCTCGTTGAGCCAGGCGCAGGAGGAGAAGACCCGCGTCAAGCTCGCCGAATCGGAGCGCGCCCTGCCGGAGGCCGGTGAGGCCTTCGCCGCCCTGCCGGTCCGGCTCCAGGATCTCGTGCGCCGCTCGCGCCGGCTGCACGCGCGCATCCTTCACCTCGATGCGCTGATCAGCGAGGACCGTCCCGTGCCGGTGCCGCGGGAGAGCCCGGTGACCGCGCAGTTCGGTCGCCTGCGGGCCGCGTTCGGCGGGGAGTGAGGCGTTCGGACGCGAAACGCCGTTCCCGGTGATCGAGGCCGGGGCCGGATCGGGCGCGTGCCATCAGCCGATGGCCGCGCCCGTTCGATTCGGGAAAAAGTGTCTGTTCCGGCACCGCCCCTCGGCGGACTCATGCGAACGGCGCGTTGTCCCTCGCGCACAAACGAAAACGGCGCCGCGAGCGGCGCCGTTTCAACGAACCGGACCGGAGTCCGTCCCGAAAAGAATCACTTCTTGCCGAAGCCGAGGCCGCCGAAGCGCGAGTTGAAGCGCGAGACGCGCCCGCCGCGATCGAGCATCTTCTGCTCGCCGCCGGTCCAGGCCGGGTGCGTGGTCGGGTCGATGTCCAGGTTGAGGACGTCGCCTTCCTTGCCGTAGGTCGAGCGGGTCTTGTACTCGGTGCCGTCGGTCATCACGACCTTGATGAAGTGGTAGTCGGGGTGCTCGGTCCCCTTGGCCTTGGCGGCCTCGTTCTTTGCCATGACGAATTCCTGAGGTAGCACGCCGACCGGCCCCGCCACTCAGGGGAGGAGCCAGGGGCAAAACATCGCGCGCATTCCGATGAAGGCGCGCCTATACCTCAGCCTCGGGCGACGGACAAGAGAGGACGGATCGGCGGTCGCAGGCGAAATCGCGGCACGGCCATCGGTCATGCCGTCTCGCGAGGTCCGGCCCGAACTGGAAATCGCGGCGCGTGCTGCTTATGCGATGGCCTGAGCCGAGAACGATAAGACAGAAGCGGCAAGGAACGGGACGAAACGATGTCGAGGAATGATGGCCCGCAGGCGTGACGCGTCGTCCGGCGCGAGGAGCGACAGAGGGAACGATATGGGGGGCGATCCGGGGGCGGCGCTCCGGGGGCGGGCGCCGCTCGGGGCGCTCAAACCTCTGATCCCCTTCGCGAGCCGCTATCGGGGCCGCATCCTCGCGGCGCTGATCTCGCTGATCGCGGCGTCGGGCGCGACGCTGGTCGTGCCGATCGCGATTCGCCGCGTGATCGACCACGGCTTCTCGCCGGAGGGGCAGGCCCTCATCAACTCCTACTTCGTGGCTCTGCTCGGCGTCGTGGCGGTGCTCGCGGTGTCGAGCGCCGGGCGCTATTATTCGGTGGTAACGCTGGGTGAGCGCGTCGTGGCGGATCTGCGCTCGGCGGTCTTCGCCCGTCTGACGAGCCTCGATCCGACCTTTTTCGACAAGTCGCAGTCCGGCGAGATCGTCTCGCGGCTGACGGCCGACGCGACGCAGGTCAAGGCGGTGTTCGGGGTCTCGATCTCGATCCTGCTGCGCAACCTGTTCCTGTTCGTCGGCGCCGTCGCCCTGATGGTCTGGACCAGCCCCGGCTTGTCGATCCTCGTGCTTGCCGCAATCCCGCTGATCGTCTTCCCGCTGATCCTGTCGGGGCGCGGTGTGCGCCGCCGGTCGCGCGCGGCGCAGGACCGGCTCGCGGACGCGTCCGCCTACGCGGCCGAAGCCGTCGGGGCCGTGCGCACGATGCAGGCCTTCGGCATGGGCCGCGCCACCGCCGAGCGCTTCGCGGGCGCCTCCGAGAACGCCTACCGGGCGGCGCGCGCCTCGATCACCGCGCGCGCCTTGCTCACCGGCGTGGCGATCTTCCTGATCTCGGCCTCGGTGGTCGGCGTCATGTGGTACGGCGCCAAGGAGGTGCTCGCCGGCACCACCACCGCCGGCCAGCTCTCGCAGTTCGTGCTCTACGCCGTGTTCGGCGCCAGTGCGCTGGGCCAGCTCTCCGAGGTCTACGGTGAACTTGCCCAGGCGGCGGGTGCCGCCGAGCGGCTCGGCGAGATCCTGGCCGCGGAGCCGGCGATCCGCTCGCCCGAGCACCCGGTCGCCCTGCCGAGCCCGGCGCGCGGCGCCGTCGCGTTCGAGTCGGTGCGCTTCCGCTACCCGACCCGGCCCGAGCACGCGGCCCTCGACGGCATCTCGTTTACGGCGGCACCGGGCGAGCGCATCGCCCTGGTCGGTCCCTCCGGCGCCGGCAAGACCACGGTGCTGCAACTGCTGCTGCGCTTCTACGATCCCGATGAGGGACGCGTGACGATCGACGGCGTACCCCTGCCGCAGGCCGATCTCGACGCGCTGCGCCAGCGCCTCTCTCTGGTGCCGCAGGACCCGGTGGTGTTCTCCGGCACGGTTCTCGAAAATATCCGCTACGGCCGTCCCGGCGCCAGCGAGGCGGAGGTGGAGGAGGCCGCCCGGCTCGCCAATGCCGACGGCTTCATCCGCGCCCTGCCGCAGAGCTACATGACGCTGCTCGGCGAGCGCGGCACCACGCTCTCGGGCGGGCAGCGCCAGCGCGTCGCCATCGCCCGCGCGATCCTCAAGGACGCGCCGATCCTGCTTCTCGACGAGGCGACCTCGGCGCTGGACGCCGAGAGCGAGCGCGCGGTGCAGAACGCCCTCGACCGGCTGATGCAGGGGCGCACCACCCTGGTGATCGCCCACCGGCTCGCGACCATCCGCGCCGCCGACCGCATCCTCGTCTTCGACGGGGGCAAGATCGTCGAGGAGGGCACGCATGAGAGCCTGCTCGCCCACGGCGCCCTCTACGCGCAGCTCGCGAGCCTGCAATTCGCCGACAGCTTCGACGAGAGTGCCCGATCCCGCGACCCGCGCCCGAAGCACGCGGCGGAATAGCGGGCGCAAAGGAGATCGATGGACCTCACCCGCTTTCCCCGCGTGGCGCTCACCGACGGGCCGACGCCGATCCGCTCCCTCGACCGGCTCTCGACCCATCTCGGGCTTGAGCTGAACGGCGTGCGCCTGTTCGTGAAGCGCGATGATGTCGGCCCGGTGGGCCTGGGCGGCAACAAGCTGCGCAAGCTCGAATTCCTGCTCGGCCAAGCCCTGGCGGAGCGGGCCGACACGGTGATCACCGTCGGTGCGCTGCAGTCGAATCACGCCCGGCTCGCCGCCGCCTCCGCCGCGCGGATGGGGCTCGCCTGCGAGCTGTTCCTCACCCGCAGCGTCCCGCGGGATGACGCCGACTACACGGCCAACGGCAACCGGCTGCTGCAGGATCTGTTCGGCGCCCGCGTCCACCTGCTGCCGGGTGAGGCCGATTCATGGTCGCAGGCCGAGGCACGCGCGGACGAGCTGAGAGGGGAGGGGCGGCGCGTCTTCGTCTTTCCCTCCGGTGGGTCGAGCCCGCTCGGCTGCCTCGGCTATGCCGCCTGCGCTGCCGAGATCCTGGAGCAATCGGCCAATCTCGGCCTCGGCTTCGCCCGCATCGTCGTGCCGAACGGCAGCTCCGGCACCCATGCCGGCCTCGCCGCAGGCCTCGCCGCCGCCGGCCGGGACCCGCATCTGGCCCAGTCCTACACGGTGCTGGCACCGGAGCCCGAGGCCCGGGCGGCGACGCTGGCCAAAGCCCGCGAGACCCTCGCGCTGATCGACGGCGGCCTGACTCTTTCCGACGATGCCATCCGCGTGGACGGCGCCCATCGCGGGCCGGGCTACGGCATCCCGACCGAGGGCATGCGCGAGGCCGTGCGGCTGATGGCGCGGACCGAAGGGCTGCTGCTCGATCCGGTCTACAGCGGAAAGGCGTTTGCCGGCTTGCTCCACGATGTACGCACGGGCGCCTACGAGCGCGGCGCGGCGGTGCTGTTCGTGATGACCGGCGGGGTGCCAGGATTGTTTGCGTATCGGAGCGAGTTTTAGCGGCCCAACCCTCACCCTCTGCGGGGTAGGGTGCCTCGTGGATGCGAGGTGAGAGAGGGGACGACGCTTCCGGAGGAACCTTAACCGGCTCCCACCCGACCCTCCTTTAAGGGTCACCCACTCCCGCAGAGGGGAGAGGGATTGCTCTCACCGCTCGGTCAGCTTCATCTCGATCCGGCGGTTGCGCGAATAAGCCTCCTCGCTCGTTCCCGAATCGAGCGGCTGGAACTCGCCGAAAGCGCCCGCGAGCAGTCGCTGCGGCGGAAGCCCCTTGCTCCGCAGATACTGTACGACCGCGATGGCGCGCGCCGCCGAGAGCGCCCAGTTCGAGGGAAACTGCGCCGACTGGATTGGTCGCGCGTCGGTGTGGCCGTCGACGCGCAGCACCCAGGGGATGTCGGCGGGGATTTCTTTGGCGATGTCGAGGATCGCCCCGGCGATCCGGTCGAGTTCCGGCCCGGCCTCCGGCTTCAGCGCCGCGGAGCCCGCCGCGAACAGCACCTCGGATTGCAGGACGAAGCGATCGCCGACGATGCGCACATCCGTGCGGCTCCCGATGACTTGGCGCAGGCGTCCGAAGAAGTCGGAGCGGTAGCGGGCGAGTTCCTGCACCCGCTGGGCGAGCGCGACGTTGAGGCGGCTGCCGAGTTCGGCGATGCGGGCCTGGCTCTCACGGTCGCGGGTCTCGGACGCCGCCAGCGCGTCCTCCAGCGCCGCGAGCTGGCGGCGAAGCGCCCGGATCTGCTCGTTGAGCAACTCGACCTGGTTCTGCGCCCGCTGCGTCGCCCCGCGCTCGGCGGCGAGTTGCGCGTCGACGTCGGCGCTCTTGCCCTGTGCCGCCTCGCTGGCATCGGCGAGCGCCCGGAGGCGGTCGCGCTCGGCCTCCGTGGCGGTCAGCGTGTTGCGCAGGCCCGAGGCGGCCTCCTCCTGGGCGCGGCGGCTGGAGCGCTCCAGCGCCAGCAGGTCGGTGAGGTCGGCGATCTGACGGTTGAGGCGGTTGAGCACCGCGTCGCGTCCGGTCAGCTCCTGCGACAGGAAGAACTGCCCGACCACGAAGACGGTGAGCAGGAACACGACCGCGAGCAGAAGGGTGGCGAGCGCATCGACGTAGCCCGGCCAGACATTCAGGCTGCGCTGCGAGCGCGCGCGGGCGGAAGCCATCTCAGCACCCCTCCCGCTGCCGCGAGAGCGGCTCTGATATTTGAGGGCGCATGGTCTTCACGCGAACCGGCCTCCACTTCGCTCGACCATGCTCTTAATTGACCTTCTCGCGCGCCAGCCGGTCGAGCACCTGCTTCAGCTCGCGCTCGCGGGCGGCCTGGGCCTCGACCCAATCGCGGATCATCTGCTGCTCGGCGCGCATATGCTGCACCAGCCCCTGGATGCCCTCGGCGAGATTGGTCATGGCCTGGGTCGCGCCCCGGCCCCCCGCTCCCTCGGCGATGACGCCGCTGAGCCGATCCACCGCGGCCTGAAGCTCGCGGGCGATGGCCGGGTTGTGTTCCGGCGCCGGCCGGGCGGCGACGGTGGTCGTGGCGACCGCCTGCTCCTCGCCGGAGAAGAGCCAGTCTTCCAGTTCGTTGTGGAAGCGCGAATGGGCTTGGCCTGCCTGCAGATCGAGGAAGCCGACGATCAGCGAGGAGGCGAGGCCGAACAGCGAGGCGGAGAAGGCGAGGCCGATGCCGGAGAGCGGAACCGCGAGCCCGCTCTTCAATTCGTCGAACATGACGGCCGCGTCTCCGCCGCCGCGCATGCCGCCGATCACCGAACCCACCGCCGAGAGCGTCTCGATCAGGCCCCAGAAGGTGCCGAGCAGGCCGAGCAGGATCAGGATGCCGGCGATGTAGCGCAGGATCTCGCGGCCCTCGTCGAGCCGCACAGCGGTGGTGTCGAGATGGGCGCGGGTGGAGGTCAGCGTCACGCCCTCGCGCCGAGCCGCGATGGCCGGCAGCAGGGGCACCAGCAGGGTCGGCCTCTCCTTCGGGTTCTGCCCGGCGGCGACCGCGTTGACGTAGCGCACCTCGCGAAACAGCCGTGTCACCTGCCCGAAGGCGAGCAGCACCGCGATCAGCAGAACGCCGAGGATCAGGCCGTTCAGGCCCGGATTGGCGAGGAAGGCCGGGGTGATCTGCTTGTAGAGGACGAAGGCGAGGAAGCCCGCGAGCGCCAGGAACACCAGCATCCGCACCAGCGTCATGCCGGGCTTGGCCACGGGGGGCGTATCGGGGGACGCGGAACGGGCCGCCATCGGGTCCATACTCGAGTTGGGGCCTGACGCCGGGACCGGCGGCACCGCTGTGACGAAATCGGCGGCACTCTGGCGGCTCGGCCGGCCGCGATCAAGTCGCGGCGCGCGCTCGTTCAACGCGCCCTGACGCGGGAACTCAGTCCCAGGCGCGCGGCCAAGTCTCTTCCAGATGCGGCCCGAGCCGCACCGCCCAGACCTGCTTGGCCAGTCCCGTCGCGTCGTCGGTCTCGACCGCGACCCCGCACAGCGTGCCCTCGCCGGTGGCCGCTTCGAGCCGCGAGCCCGGCGTCTTCTGCAGGAAGCGGCGCACAGGCTCGTCCTTCTGCATGCCGAGGATCGAGTCGTAGTCGCCGCACATGCCGGCGTCGGACAAATAGGCCGTGCCGCCGGGCAGGATGCGGTGGTCGCCGGTGGGCGCGTGGGTGTGGGTGCCGACGACAAGGCTGGCGCGGCCGTCGAGGAAATGCGCCATGGCCTGCTTCTCGCTGGTCGCCTCGGCGTGCATGTCGACGATGACCGCATCCGCCGCGGCCCCGAGCGGGCACGCATCGAGTTCCCGGTCAGCCGCGGTGAAGGGGTCGTCGAGGGGGTCGAGATAGATCCGGCCCATGACGTTGACGACGAGGACGCGGGCGCCGCGCGCCGTCTCGATCACCGTCGCGCCCCGGCCCGGCGTTCCGGGCGGGTAGTTCGCGGGCCGGATCAGCCGGGGCTGGCGGGCGATGAAGACGAGCGCCTCGCGCTGGTCGAAGGAATGGTTGCCGAGCGTCACCGCGTCGGCGCCGGCCTGGAGGATCTCGTCGCAGATCGATTCGGTGATGCCGAAACCGCCGGCCGCGTTCTCGCCGTTGATGACCACGCAATCGAGCCGCCAGCGCTCGCGAAGACCGGGAAGACGTTCGGTGACGGCGTGGCGGCCGGGGCGTCCGACGATGTCGCCGAGGAAGAGGATGCGCATCGTAAACGGTTCAGCCTTGCCGGAGCGGGACGGGTCCGGTCTCGGTGACGAGATGGTCGAGGGGACGGTCGTGCGGCTCGGCCGGGACGCGCTCGATCTCCTGGACGGAGAAGGCGATGCCCACCGTCAGCACCGGACCGTTCTTCGAGAGCCGCTCGATCGCCTGATCATAGTAGCCCGCGCCGTAGCCGATGCGCTGGCCCGCGCGGTCGAAGGCAGCGAGCGGCACGATCAGGGCGGTGGGGTCGAGGGGCGGAAGATCGTCGCGCGGCTCGCTGAGGCCGAAGCCACCCTGAACCAGTTCCTCGCCCGCCCGCCATTCGCGGAAGACGAGGCCCTGCTTGGTGACCTTCGGCAGGGCCACCCGCTGGCCGCGGGCGAACAGGCGCTCGATCAGCGGGCGCGGGTCGATCTCGGAGCGGATCGGCCAGAAGGCGCCGACCAGCGGCGCCTGCGCGAGTTCGGGAAGGCCCGCGATCGTCTCGGCGGCGGCGAGCGAGCCGGCGGCACGGGCCTCGGGCGAGAGCGCATCGCGGCGCTTGAGCGCCTCGGCGCGGAGGCTCGCCTTGAGCGAGCGTTCAGGGGAAGAGTGCGGAGCCACTTGAGCCGTTGGAGTGTCGATCCCGGGAAACCTACAGAGTAGGTGGGCGCCGTGTTGGCCAAGTCCACGGACGAGGCCAGTGACAGCTCCCGAGGGAGTCGATAAGGCCCCGGGGAAAGTTCTCCTGACGAACTCTGCAGCCCCGCCTGCCAGAGATAGACCTGCCGGGGCTCGGGCGCCAGGGGGCGATCGCGTTGCGCTCCAGAAATTCGAAGCCGGCACCATGATCCAGCTGCGGCATCTTCGTCTCGCGGCCGGTCGTCCGGCCCCTCTCGACCGCCACGTTCAATCTCGTCCTTGCTCGCCCTTGCCGCCCGAGGGCCCGACCGATTGGCCCGACAGCGCCCGCGCGAGTCGGTCGATGCGCTCGGCGGCGACGCCGACGCCCCCCGCGAGCCGCGCCTGCTCTGCGGCGCCCTGGGCCGCGTTGCGCTCCAGATCGGCGATGCGGCGGCGGGCCTCGTGCAGCTCGTCGGCCAGCGTCAACGAGGCCATCACGTGCAGGCGCATGTCGCCGATCTCGCCGAAGGTGCCGCGCATCTCGGTGACCCGGTCGTCGAAGCTCTTGGCGAGCGCCGCGAGATGGTCCTCCTCGCCGGGGCCGCAGGCCATCCGATAGCTCTTGCCCGCGATGGTGACGTTGACGTGCGGCATCCGCGTTTGAACCTGACTCGAACTCAGCGCCCGGTCGGGCCGGACAGGACGTCTTCCACGGTCTCGATGGCACGATCGAGGCGGCGGTTGACCTCGCCGGTGGTGCTCGTCATCCGCGCGAGCCGCGCGCCCGCCGCGTCGAGTTCGGCGGCGAGCCGCACCCGGTCCTCTTCGAGCAGGGCGAATTCCGTCTCCCGGTCGCCGCGGCTGCGCTCGGCTTCGAGCTTACGGGCCACCGCCGTCTCCAGCAGCGCGAGCGCCGTGTCGAGTCGGTGCAGCGCCTCTTCCAGGCTGCCGCCCTGCTGCTCTCGCGCCTGCGCCGCCCTTGAATCCGCTCGCGCCATAATCACCCGTCGGTTGCCGTTTCGCCGGAGCCTGCCACGGAACGCGCCCGGCGCCGCGGCGGCCAGAACGCAAACGGCCGACCGCGGACGAACTTTCGCGGTACTCCGAACCTTCGCGGCCAACAGGTTTCAGCCAAGAGCATTCGAAATTCCAGACAATTCACAGGCCTACCCACGATCTTTGACAGTCCGGAGGGCCATGTTAGAGAGCCGGCGCCCGGCCCCGATCCCCCGGCGCGGGGCCGCCCAACGGATTCCCAAAACCGTGATCTTTTCCGGCTCTCCGCTCAGACCGTCCGCCGACCGGACGGGTGCGGGCCGCGTCACGGTTCATCCCCGGTTCAGTCCCGCCCCGTTTGGAGCGGTCTCATCGTCTTCGGGCGCCGCGCGCGAATGCCTCCGGCGGGCCCGACCTGCTTCCCATCGGCGCGCGGGTGCGCCCCATCACGAAGGAGTCACGCCGTGACCGTCAAGGTTGCCATTAACGGATTCGGGCGCATCGGCCGCAACGTGCTGCGTGCCATCGTCGAGGCCGGCCGCACCGATATCGAGGTCGTCGCGATCAACGATCTCGGCCCGGTCGAGACCAACGCCCATCTGCTGCGCTACGATTCCGTGCATGGCCGGTTCCCGGCCGAGGTCGCGGTCGAGGGCGACGACATCGTCATCAACGGCAAGCGCATCCGAGTCACCGCCGTGCGCAACCCGGCCGAGCTGCCGCACCGCGATCTCGGTGTCGACATCGCGATGGAGTGCACCGGCATCTTCACCTCGAAGGACAAGGCGAAGGCCCACCTCGACGCCGGCGCCAAGCGCGTCCTCGTCTCGGCACCTGCCGACGGCGCCGACCTGACGGTGGTCTACGGCGTCAACCACGACCGGCTCACGGGCGAGCACCTCGTCGTCTCCAACGCCTCCTGCACCACGAACTGCCTCGCGCCGGTCGCCAAAATCCTCCACGAGACGGTGGGCATCGAGCGCGGCTTCATGACCACGATCCACTCCTACACCAACGACCAGCCGTCGCTGGATCAAATGCACAAGGATCTCTACCGGGCGCGCGCCGCCGCGCTGTCGATGATCCCGACCTCGACCGGTGCCGCCAAGGCCGTCGGCCTCGTCCTGCCGGAGCTGAAGGGCAAGCTCGACGGCACCGCGATCCGCGTGCCGACCCCGAACGTCTCGGCGGTCGATCTCGTCTTCACCGCCAAGCGCGAGACCTCGGTCCAGGAGATCAACGACGCGATCAAGGCGGCGGCCGCGGGCCCGCTCAAGGGCGTGCTCGGCGTGACCGACCGGCCGAACGTGTCGATCGACTTCAACCACGATCCGCACTCGTCCACCTTCCACCTCGACCAGACCAAGGTCATGGACGGCACCTTCGTGCGCATCCTGTCCTGGTACGACAACGAGTGGGGCTTCTCGAACCGCATGGCCGACACCGCCGTGGCCATGGCCAAGCTGATCTGACGCTCTAGCTACGCTTCCATGGGAGCGGCCGGCCGTCTGCGTCGGCCGCTCCGGACTGCCTTCGAGTTTCCTTAGGCGAGCCCGGCTCGCCGAAGATCCAAGGTGCGTATGCGATGACCGAGACTTCGCCGGCCAAGCCTTCCGGGGGCGCCTTCATTCCCCCGACCTCTTCCTCCTCCTCCGCGCCGTCCGCCGCGACGCCTGTTGCCGCGGCCCCTTCGCCGAGCGTCGGCAAGGCCGAGCTGCCCGCCTCCGGCGCCGGCCATCACGCCGACCAGCTTGCCCGCATCGAGGACAAGACCGCGCGCATCGAGGACAAGTACGCCCGCTCCGAGGCGCTGCTCTCGCGCGTCGAGGAGAAGGTCGAGTCGGCCTCGGCCCGGATGAACGATGCGGCCCGTCAGGCTGACCTCTCGTCGCTTCGCAGCGAAGTCCGCACCCTGTCCGACCGGGTCGGCCGCCTGCCCGGCACCGGTGCCCTCGTTCTGACCGCGATCATCACGGCCGTGCTGACCGTCGCGCTGATGGTGGCCGTGCAGCGGCTGAACCTCGACCGGATGCTGCCGCACGGCGTTGGTGGCCAGAGCCAGACCACGCCCGCCACTCCCCCGGCCTCCAACCCTTAGGACCAGGCACGATCGCGCCACGATCATGCCCGGCCATAAGCTCCTGTTTTGCCGCGCTCTCTCACGCCGAACCGGTATCCACTTCGGCGGAGAGCGATCTGAGAAGAACCCGACGCCGCCATGACGGATTTCCGCACCCTCGACGATGCCGGCCCGCTTAAGGGCAAGCGCGTGCTGCTGCGCGTCGATCTCAACGTGCCGATGGAGGGCAGCCGCGTCACCGACGCGACCCGGATCGAGCGCGTGGTGCCGACGATCCGCGAGATCGCCGACGCGGGCGGACGGGTGATCCTGCTCGCGCATTTCGGCCGCCCCAAGGGCAAGCCGGACCCGAAGGATTCATTGAAGCCGATCCTGCCGACGCTGTCCGAAAAGCTCGGCCGTCCGGTGGCCTTCGGTGAGGATTGCGTCGGCGAGGCCGCCGCCAAGGCAGTCGCGGCGCTGAACGACGGCGACGTGCTGCTCCTCGAAAACACCCGCTACCACGCGGGTGAGGAGAAGAACGACGCCGAGTTCGCGCAGGCGCTGGCCGCCAACGGCGACCTCTACGTCAACGAGGCGTTCTCTGCCGCCCACCGCGCGCATGCCTCGACCGAGGGACTCGCCCGTTTGTTGCCGGCCTATGCCGGCCGCCTGATGCAGGCCGAACTCGACGCGCTCACCAAGGGCCTTGAATCCCCGGCCCGCCCGGTCATCGCCATCGTCGGCGGCGCCAAGGTCTCGACCAAGATCGACCTTCTCGAAAACCTCGTCGCCAAGGTCGACATGCTGGTGATCGGCGGCGGCATGGCCAACACCTTCCTGCACGCGCAGGGCAAGGATGTCGGCAAGTCGCTGTGCGAGAAGGATCTCGCCGAGACCGCCCAGCGCATTCTGGCCGCGGCCAAGGAGAAGAACTGCACCATCATTCTGCCGGCCGACGCGCTGGTCGCGCGCGAGTTCAAGGCCAACGCCGAGAACGAGACCGTGACGGTCGATGCCGTGCCCTCCGACGCGATGATCCTCGATGTCGGCGCCTCCTCGATCGCCACGATCGACGGCGCCATCGACGAGGCGCGCACGCTGGTCTGGAACGGCCCGCTCGGTGCCTTCGAACTGACGCCGTTCGACACCGGCACGGTGGCGGTGGCCCGGCACGCGGCGGCCCGAACCAAGGCCGGTCAGCTCGTCAGTGTGGCGGGCGGTGGCGACACGGTGGCGGCGCTCAACCATGCGGGCGTCGGCGAGGATTTCTCCTACGTCTCGACGGCCGGCGGCGCCTTCCTCGAATGGCTCGAGGGCAAGGAACTGCCCGGCGTCGAGGCGTTGCGCGCGAAGGGTTAGCGCCGCGCCGTAACCCTCCTCCCTCTGCGGAGAAGGGGCCCGCGGAGCAGGCGGGAGAGGGAGGCGACGCCTTCCGGAAGGGCCTGAGCCGGCCGCTCACCCGACCCCCCTTCGGAGCCCAACTTCTCCTGCAGAGGGGAGAGGGAGAACGGCGCGGAGTAAGTCCAAGTTTTTCACGCCGCGGCACCGGCTTGCGGCGCGGCGGCACCTATATTGGCCTCAACACGGGACAAGCCCGGCTGAGGCCGCATCGCACGAGGATCGAACCATGGCACGCATCACCCTCCGGCAGCTCCTCGATCACGCCGCCGAGTACGGCTACGGCGTGCCCGCGTTCAACCTGAACAACATGGAGCAGGGGCTCGCCATCATGGCGGCGGCGGATGCCACCGACTCGCCAGTGATCCTGCAGGCGAGCCGGGGTGCGCGCGCCTACGCCAACGACGTGGTGCTGGCCAAGCTGATCGACGGCCTCGTCGAGATCTACCCGCACATCCCGGTGTGCATGCATCTCGACCACGGCAACAACGAAGCCACCTGCGCCACGGCGATCCAGTACGGCTTCACCTCGGTGATGATGGACGGCTCGCTCAAGGCCGACGGCAAGACCCCGGCCGACTACAATTACAACGTTGAGATCACCCGCAACGTCACCAAGATGGCCCACTGGGCCGGCGTCTCGGTCGAGGGCGAGCTGGGCGTGCTCGGCTCGCTGGAGAGCGGCCAGGGCGAGGCCGAGGACGGCCACGGCGCCGAGGGCGTCCTGTCCCATGACCAGCTCCTGACCGATCCGGACGAGGCGGTGAAGTTCGTGGCCGCCACCAAGGTCGATGCGCTGGCCGTCGCCATGGGCACCAGCCACGGCGCCTACAAGTTTACCCGCAAGCCGGACGGCGACGTGCTCGCCATGGGCGTGATCGAGGAGATCCATCGCCGCCTGCCGACGACCCACCTCGTCATGCACGGCTCGTCCTCGGTGCCGCAGGATCTTCAGGACATCATCAACCAGTATGGCGGCCAGATGAAGCCGACCTGGGGCGTGCCGGTGGAGGAGATCCAGCGCGGCATCAAGCACGGCGTGCGCAAGATCAACATCGACACCGACAACCGCATGGCGATGACCGGTCAGATCCGGAAGGTGCTGACCGAGAACCCCTCCGAGTTCGATCCGCGCAAGTACCTCAAGCCGGCCATGGAGGCGATGACCAAGCTGTGCAAGCAGCGCTTCGAGGAGTTCAACACCGCCGGCCAGGGCTCGAAGATCCGCCCGATCTCGGTGGCCGAGATGGCCAAGCGCTACGCCAACGGCTCCCTCGACCCGAAGATCGACGCCTAATCCGATCATGGCCGAGAAAGACTCGGCGGCGCCGCGGCCCCGCCTCGCCCTCCTCACCCCCTACAGCCTCGGTCCAGCCGAAGCCGAGGCGACCGCCGCGGCGCTCGACGCGGCCTGCGCCGCGGGCGACGTGGCGGCGGTGATCCTGAGGCTGGCGGCCGCCGACGAGCGCAGCCTCGTCGGCCTCGTCAAGAAACTGGCGCCGTCGGCACAGGCGCGCGGCGCGGCGGTGCTGGTCTGCGTGCCGGGATTTTCCGGCGATATCGTCTCCGTCGCCGCCCGCGGCGGAGCGGACGGCGTGCATCTCGACCGTGCGGACGAGGACACCCTGCGCGATTGGCGCGGGCGCCTGCGCGACGGGCGCATCCTCGGGACGGGCGGCGTGCTCGGCTCGCGGGATGCGGCGATGGTCGCGGGCGAGACCGGCGTCGATTACCTGATGTTCGGCGGGCTCTTCCCCGATGGGGTTGCCCCCGACGCGGAGGAGGTGCGCGAGCGCGCGACGTGGTGGGCCGAGATCTTCGAGACCCCGTGCATCGCGGTCGCGACCGCCGCCGGGGATGTTGCGGCGCTGGCGCGAGCGGGGGCGGAGTTCGTCGGGCTGGAAAGCGGCCTGTGGCGCGACGATCCCGAAGGTGTGCGGGCCGCGCAGGCGCAGCTCGATCAGGTGTGATGATCTTTTTTAATGAGAGGAATGGGGCGAGGCGCTCAAAGGCCCTCCTGCTGCTGCGGGGGAGGGGCAGAATGGCTCTCGGGCGTGCGGGGACAGCCCTCTTCGGAGCCGGGGCTCGGTCCCTCTCGACCTTGAGCGCTTGCGCCATCCTCGGCATCGGCGGGCTGCACGCCGCCCCGAACCAGCCGACGGCGAAGGCGCCCGCTGCGCAGACGCCGGCCAAACCGAACCAGCTCGATCTGAAGCGCGAGCTGCCCTCGCCCTACTCGCCCAATGCCGAGGGGGCGAAGCCGGCCGCCGCGAACCCGAATGCCGACGTGGCCTACGGCGCCTACCAGCGCGGACGCTACGTCACGGCCTTTCGCGAGGCGACGCGGCGTATCGAGGCGAACCCGAAGGACGCCGCGGCGATGACGCTGCTCGGCGAACTCTACAATCAGGGCCTCGGGGTGAAGCAGGACCCCAAGCGGGCCCACGAATGGTACCGGCTCGCCGCCCTCCAGAACGATGCCAACGCCATGGCCTCCCTCGGCATGATGGCGATGGACGGGCGCGGGCAGCCGAAGGACGAGAAGGCCGGCCGCGCCTGGCTCGAACAGGCGGCGCGCAAGGGTCAGCCCACCGCCAGCTACAACCTCGCGCTGATCCAGCTCGCCAGCGACAAGCCGGCCGATCTCGCCGCCGCCGTCGCCAATTTCCGCACAGCCGCCGAGGCCGAGGTTCCCGCCGCGCAATACGCGCTCGGCGTGCTCTATCTGCAGGGCAAGGGCGTTCCCAAGGACACGACCCAGGCCGCGCAATGGTTCCGACGCGCCGCCGACAACGGCGATCTCGGGGCCGAGGTCGAGTTCGCGATCCGGCTGTTCAACGGTGACGGCGTGCCCAAGGACGAGGCGCGCGCCGCCCGCTACTTCCTGCACGCGGCGCAGCGCGGCAACGCCATCGCCCAGAACCGGATCGCCAAGCTCTTCCTCTTCGGCCGCGGCGTGCCGAAGAACCTCGTCGAGGCCGCGGCCTGGAACCTCGCCGCGGCGTCGCAGGGTCGGTCCGATGCCGGGCTCGATCAGGCGACCGCCGGCCTCACCCCGGACGAGCGCAAGCGCGCCGAGTTGCTGGCGGCGGACCGGACGGGCCTTTCACCGTAGCGCCCGGCGGCACCCGCGCGACAGGAGTCCGAATGACGTCCAGCCTCCTTCGCCGCAAGCCCTTGCGCCGGGAGCCCGACGGGGAGCGACGGCTGGCTCGGACGCTGAGCTGGCCCCACCTCGTGGCGCTCGGTGTCGGCGCGATCGTCGGAACCGGCATTCTCACGCTGATCGGCGTCGGGGCGGCCAAGGCCGGGCCGGCGGTCATCTTCTCCTTCGCCATCGCCGGCGCGATCTGCGCCTGCGCCGCACTGGCTTACGCCGAGATGGCGACGATGATCCCGGTCTCGGGCAGCGCCTATACCTACAGCTACGTCGTGCTCGGCGAGTTGCTGGCCTGGATCATCGGCTGGAGCCTGATCCTCGAATACTCGCTCGTGGTGAGTGCGGTGGCGGTCGGCTGGTCCGGCTACGCCGCACCGCTCCTCGAAAGCCTGTTCGGTTTTCCCAAGCCGCTGATGCAGGGACCGGAGGCGGGCGGCATCGTCAATCTTCCGGCCGTCGCGATCATCGTCCTGGTCGCCGTGCTGCTTCTGCGCGGCACCCGCGAGAGCGCCACGCTCAACGCCGCCCTGGTTCTGGTGAAGATCGCCGCGCTGATCGTCTTTGTGGCCTTCGCCCTGCCGGCTTTCGAGGCCACCCATCTCGAGCCGTTCAATCCGTTCGGCTTCTCCAAGGGCGTGGGCGCCGACGGGGTCGAGCGCGGCATCATGGCCGCGGCCGCGATCATCTTCTTCGCTTTCTACGGCTTCGACGCGATCGCCACCGCCGCGGAGGAGACGCGCAATCCCGGCCGCGACCTGATGATCGGCATCGTCGGGTCGATGGCGGCCTGCGTCCTGATCTACGTCGCGGTGGCCGTCGCCGCGGTGGGGGCCGTCTCCTACACCCGCTTCGCCGGCAGTCCGGAGCCACTGGCGCTGATCCTGCGCGAACTCGGCCGGCCGCTGGTGGCGCAGTACCTCGCGGCCTCCGCCGTGATCGCTCTGCCCACCGTCATCCTCGCCTTCTTCTACGGGCAGAGCCGCATCTTCTTCACCATGGCCCGCGACGGGATGCTGCCGCAGGGCCTGGCTCAGGTCTCGCCGGCCGGAACGCCGGTGCGGATCACCCTCTTCACCGCCGCCGTCGTGACCGTCCTCGCCGGGCTCGTTCCGCTGGGCGAACTCGCGGCACTCGCCAATGCCGGGACGCTGGCAGCCTTTATCGCGGTCGCGGCCTGCATGCTGGTGATGCGCGTCCGCGCGCCCAAGGCGCCGCGCACCTTCCGCGCCCCGATGCCCTGGCTGATCGGCAGCATCACGATTCTCGGCTGCGGATACCTGTTCTTCAGCCTGCCCACGACGACCCAGCTCTGGTTCGCGGTCTGGAACGTGTTCGGGTTGATGTTCTACGCCCTCTACGGCCGCAGGCACGCGGTGGCCGCGGCCGGTTAGCCGGCGGGCGAGCCGACGCCCACGAGATCGCGCAGGACCGCCGGGAGCAACTCCGGAAGATCCTCGGAGATCAGCCCCGGCCCGAACCGCAGGCCCGCATCGCCGTGCAGCCAGACGGCGGCGCAGGCCGCTTCGAACGGCTCCATGCCCTGCGCCAGCAACCCGGCGATGATGCCGCCGAGCACGTCGCCGGAGCCGGCGGTGCCAAGATGCGGCGTGCCGTGATCGTTGATCGCCGCGCGCCCGTCGGGGGCGGCGATCACCGTGTCGGCCCCTTTCAGCACCACCACCGCCCCGGCGATCGCGGCTGCCCGCGCCGTCCGCTCGGACTTGCTGAGCCCCTCCGCCACAGCGTCCGTGCCGGAGAACAACCGGGCGAACTCGCCCTCGTGGGGCGTGAGCACCGCCCGCGCTTCGCCGTCCCGGATATGGCGGGACAGCGTGCGCACTTCGCTGCGGAAGCTCGTGAGCGCGTCGGCGTCGAGCACCAGGGCACGCCCGGCCCCCGCCGCGACCGCGACGAGGTCACAGGTGGCCGGGCCGGTGCCGAGTCCGGGCCCGAGCAACAGCGCGTTCAGCCGTTCATCGGCCAGCATATCGTCGAGGTCGTCGGCGCTCTCGCAAGCGCGCAGCATGATCGCGGTGAGGTGCGCGGCGTTCTCCGCCAGCGCCGCGGCGGGCGAGGCCACAGTGACGAGGCCCGCGCCGATCCGCAACGCACCGCGGGCGGCGAGCCGGGCCGCACCGGTGCGGTGGGCCGGGCCCGACAGCACGAGGGCATGGCCGCGGGTGTATTTGTGGCTGCCTGCGGTGAGCCGCGGCAGCCGCCACAGACCGGGCGCGTTGCGATAGAGCGCCCGCGCCTCCCCGGCGAGCCCGGCGGCGAGGGCGGCCTCGCCCGTGCCGATCTGAGCGACGTGCAGCGCGCCGCAATGCGTCCGCCCCGGTTCCAGAAGGTGGCCGGGCTTGAGCGCGACGAAGGTCACCGTCTCGGTCGCCTCGATCGCGAGGCCGCGCACCGCGCCGCTGTCCCCGTCGATGCCGCTCGGCACATCGACCGCCACCACGGGGATGCCGGAGCGGTTGACGGCCTCGACCAGGGCGCGAGCGGCCCCTTCCAGATCGCGGCACAGGCCGGCGCCGAACAGGGCATCGATGATGAGATCGACCAGCGGAATGTCCGCTTCCGCGGTACCGATCGGGCCGGTCCAGGCCTCGGCGGCGAGGGCCGCGTCGCCCTTGAGCGCGGCACGCTCGCCGAGCAGGCGCAGATCGATGCGGTAGTTAGCCTCTGCCAGCAGGTGGGCGGCCACGAAGCCGTCGCCGCCATTGTTGCCGGGGCCGCACAGGACGAGGATCCGGCCGCCATCCGGCGCCAGGGCACGGGCGCGTCTGGCGACCGCGGCGCCGGCCGCCTGCATCAGGGTCAGGCCGGGCGTGCCGGCGGCGATCGCCGCAGCATCGACCCGGCGCACCGCCTCAACGGTGAGCAGCCGCTCCGCGGCCTTCGGGTGTTTCACCGGCTCATGCATGCAACTGGCTCACGCTCTGCCCGAAAATTCATCGATTTCGGCGTCATTGCCTACATATTCCGCTTTGTTTGCACATTGCCTGCGCAACTTACCGGCCTCGTCATCCAAATCGCCGTGGCGGTGACGCGGTGGCGATGGTACATAATTGGCTGACTGAGAGACGAGGCGGATCGGGCTTTTCCGGATGAAGAAGATCGAGGCGATCATCAAGCCGTTCAAGCTCGACGAGGTGAAGGAAGCCCTCCAAGAGGTCGGCCTCCAGGGCATCACCGTGATCGAGGCGAAGGGCTTCGGCCGGCAGAAGGGCCACACCGAACTCTACCGCGGCGCCGAGTATGTCGTGGACTTCCTCCCCAAGGTGAAGCTGGAGATCGTGCTTTCGGACGCGCTCGTCGAAGGAGCCGTCGAGGCGATCCGCAAGTCGGCCCAGACCGGCCGCATCGGCGACGGCAAGATCTTCGTCTCGACGATCGAGGAAGCCATCCGCATCCGCACCGGCGAGACCGGCTCCGACGCGATCTGATCCGAACGGCCTCGTTATGTGGCCCGCTTCGTGAAGGGCCGAGCTCGTCCGCGCTCGCCATGAAGCGCCGTAGCCGAGTGACGCCGTGCCCGATCTCGACACCATCGTCCAAGACATCGCCGAGGAGATGCGGGCGCGGCCCGACCGCGGCACGGTGGCGAGCTACATTCCCGAACTCGCCCGCGCCGACGCCCAAGCCTTCGGCCTCGTCGTGATCGACGGCGACGGCCGGGTCGCCGCCGGGGGCGATGCCGACATCCCCTTCTCGATCCAGAGTATTTCCAAGGTCTTCACGCTGACGCTGGCGCTCGGCATGGTCGGCGACCGGCTCTGGCGCCGGGTCGGCCGCGAGCCCTCGGGCAGCCCGTTCAACTCGATCGTCCAGTTGGAGCGGGAGAACGGCATCCCGCGCAATCCCTTCATCAATGCCGGCGCCATCGCCGTCACCGACGTGATCCTCTCGGGCCACCAGCCGCGGGAGGCGCTGGGCGAGATCCTGCGCTTCATGCAGTTCCTGGCGCAGGACGACAGCATCACCATCGACGAGCGCGTGGCGGCCTCCGAGAAGCGCACGGGCTTCCGCAACGCCGCGCTCGCCAACTACATGCGCTCGTTCGGCGTGATCGAGAACCCGGTCGATTACACGCTGGGCGTCTACTTCCATCACTGCGCCATTGCGATGAGCTGCCGCCAGCTCGCGACCGCCGGGCTGTTCCTCGCCTATTCCGGGCATCATCCGCTGGCCGGGCACTCGGTGATCTCGGCCGAGCGGGCACGGCGCATCAACGCCATCATGCTCACCTGCGGCCATTACGACGGCTCGGGTGACTTCGCCTACCGTGTCGGCCTGCCGGGCAAGAGCGGCGTCGGCGGCGGTATTCTGGCCGTCGCGCCGGGTAAGGCCGCGATCTGCGTCTGGTCGCCGGGGCTGGACGCCGCAGGCAATTCGCATCTCGGGCGCATCGCCCTGGAGATGCTGGTGAAACGGACGGGTTGGTCGATCTTCGGCGTTTGAGCCGCGGCTCTCGTTGCGAGGCGTAGCCGAAGCAATCCAGCGCTCCGTATCGTCCGGGCAAGTCGCGCCCTGGATGGCTTCGCTGTCGCTCGCCATGACGGTGCGAAGCGCTGCAACAAAAAACCGCCCCCGCCTTGCGGCGGGAGCGGCCTGTCTCAAACTTCGATATTCGGCGTCGAAAGTCCTTACGCGACGGCCTTCTGCACCGCTTCGGCGGGAAGCGGAACTTCGGAGATCGTCTTCAGCACCTGCGAGGCGATCTGGTAGGGGTCGCCCATGGAGTTCGGGCGGCGGTCCTCAAGGTACCCCTTGTAGCCGTTGTTGACGAAGGAATGGGGCACGCGCACCGAGGCGCCCCGGTCGGCCACGCCGTAGGAGAACTTGTTCCACGGCGCCGTCTCGTGCTTGCCGGTCAGGCGCATGTGGTTGTCGGGGCCGTAGACGGCGATGTGGTCGTCGAGGTTGCGCTCGAAGGCCGCCATCATGGCCTCGAAGTAATCCTTGCCGCCGGTCTCGCGCATGAACGTCGTCGAGAAGTTGCAGTGCATGCCCGAGCCGTTCCAGTCGGTGTCGCCGAGTGGCTTGCAGTGGTACTCGATGTCGATCTCGTAGGTTTCGCACAGGCGCTGGAGCAGGTAGCGCGCCATCCACATCTCGTCGGCGGCCTTCTTGGAGCCCTTGCCGAAGATCTGGAATTCCCACTGGCCCTTGGCCACCTCGGCGTTGATGCCCTCGTGGTTGATGCCGGCGGCCAGGCACAGGTCGAGATGCTCCTCGACGATCTTGCGGGCCACGGGACCGACATTCGAGGCGCCGACGCCGCAATAGTACGGGCCCTGCGGGGCGGGGTAGCCGGTCTCGGGGAAGCCGAGCGGGCGGCCGTTTTTGTAGAGGAAGTACTCCTGCTCGAAGCCGAACCACGCGCCGGCATCGTCGAGCACGGTCGCGCGCTTGTTCGACGGGTGCGGGGTCTTGCCGTCCGGCATCATCACTTCGCACAGCACGAGCACGCCGTTGGTGCGGGCCGGGTCGGGGAAGTGGCGCACGGGCTTCAGCACGCAATCGGAGGAGGAGCCCTCGGCCTGCTGGGTCGAGCTGCCGTCGAAGCCCCAGAGCGGGAGCTGCTCGAAGGTCGGGAAGCTGTCGTACTCTTTGATCTGCGTCTTGCCGCGCAGGTTCGGAGTGGGCGTGTAGCCGTCGAGCCAGATGTACTCGAGCTTAAACTTGGTCATTCCGAGTCTCTCGTACCTTGAGGATCCGTGTCCTGACGAAACCTTTTTCCGGAACCGGCGCCATTGAGAGCCTGAACCCCCGCTGGACCCCTAGCGTCCGGCGGGTGTCCTCCCCCGCCGCATCCGAAACGCCGATCCATCGAGCGAGCAGGGCGCCAGCCCGACCCCCGAGCGCCCGCTGTGCAGGCGGACGCTCCGGCCAGCCCCAAGCATGTCGCGTGCCAATCGTCGCCGTATCGTCACATACCTCGGTGCGGCACATTTGACCGCCGCAGCGGCACGATCGGGAACGAAACGTCCCGAACGTCCCGCGATCACGTGGATTTTTTCCCCTCTGACGGGTGGCAACGGGGAAGCGCGAACGATATCGTCCGCGCCGGTCGGCGGGACCGGCCAGGGCACGAGAGGGGGCGGTATCCGGATCAGGAACGAAGCCGCGGACGCCGCGCCGCTCCTTCGAGAGGTTCTTCTTTCCCGCCGCTTTCCCGATCAGCCCCTCGCGCCGCAGGTACGGACCGGCTAGACCCGCGCCCGAACCCGGCGGATGGCTCACCGCCCGCTCTGAGATTTTGCCGAGGAGACGTACAGCATGACTACGGCCGCCGATGTGCTGAAGGCCATCAAGGACAACGACGTCAAGTACGTCGACTTCCGCTTCACCGACCCGCGCGGAAAGTGGCAGCACGTGACCTTCGACGTCTCCCTGATCGACGAGGAGATGTTCACCGACGGCACCATGTTCGACGGCTCGTCGATCGCCGGCTGGAAGGCGATCAACGAGTCCGACATGCTGCTGATGCCCGATCCGGTCACGGCCTGCATGGACCCGTTCTTCTCGGCCTCCACCATGTCGATCGTCTGCGACGTGCTGGAGCCCTCGACCGGTGAGCCCTACGCCCGCGACCCGCGCTCGACCGCCAAGCTCGCCGAGGCCTATCTGCGCTCCACCGGCATCGGCGACACCATCTATGTCGGCCCCGAGGCCGAGTTCTTCGTGTTCGACGACGTGAAGTTCGGCGCCGATCCCTACCATACCGGCTTCCAGCTCGACTCGACCGAGCTGCCGACCAACGGCTTCACCGATTACGAGGGCGGTAACCTCGGCCACCGGGTGCAGACCAAGGGCGGCTACTTCCCCGTGCCGCCGCAGGATTCGGCCCAGGACATGCGCGGCGAGATGCTGGCCGCGATGCAGTCGATGGGCGTCAAGGTCGAGAAGCACCACCACGAGGTGGCCTCGGCCCAGCACGAACTCGGCATGAAGTTCGACACGCTGACGCTGCTCGCCGACCACATGCAGATCTACAAGTACTGCATCCACAACGTGGCGCAGAGCTACGGCAAGTCCGCCACCTTCATGCCGAAGCCCGTCTACGGCGACAACGGCTCGGGCATGCACGTGCACCAGTCGATCTGGAAGGACGGCAAGCCGCTCTTCGCCGGCGACAAGTATGCCGACCTCAGCCAGGAATGCCTGTGGTACATCGGCGGCATCATCAAGCACGCCAAGGCGCTGAACGCCTTCACCAACCCGTCGACCAACTCCTATAAGCGTCTGGTGCCGGGCTACGAGGCCCCGGTGCTGCTGGCCTACTCGGCCCGCAACCGCTCGGCCTCCTGCCGGATTCCGTGGACGACGAACCCGAAGGCCAAGCGCGTCGAGGTCCGCTTCCCCGATCCGATGGCCAACCCCTACCTCGCCTTCTCGGCGCTGCTGATGGCCGGCCTCGACGGCATCATCAACAAGATCGATCCGGGTCCCGCCATGGACAAGGATCTCTACGACCTGCCGCCGCGCGAACTGAAGAAGATCCCGACCGTCTGCGGCTCGCTTCGTGAGGCGCTGCAGAACCTCGACAAGGACCGCGCCTTCCTCAAAGCCGGCGGCGTCTTCTCGGACGATCAGATCGACTCGTTCATCGAGCTGAAGATGACCGAGGTGCTGCGCTACGAGATGACCCCGCACCCGATCGAATTCGTGAACTACTACTCGCTGTAAGATTTTTTTGCGCAGCGTTGTGCATTCGGCACCGGAGCTTTCGAGGCTCCGGTGCCTTTTTTATGCGGTGAGCATACGGCGGCGGCGCGCGTGAATGCTTGACGACAGCGGACGGAGGAGAGCGAGTAGGCTCGCTTGAATCGGGAGCTCTGCCCATGCCTCTCACAATCCCCGTGATCCTCGGCTCCGTGCGTGCGGACCGCGCCGGCATCCGTGCCGCCCGCTTCCTCATCGGGCAACTCGAAGCCAGCGGCCACGCGGCGCCGCTGGTCGATCCGGCCGAGCTGAAGCTCCCGCTCCTCGACCGGATGTACAAGGAGTATCCCAAGGGCGAGGCGCCCGAGCCTCTGGAGCGGCTGGCGACGCTGTTTCGCGAGGCGGATGCCTTCGTCGTGGTCTCGGCCGAGTACAACCACTCGATCCCACCCGCGCTGTCGAACACCCTCGACCACTTTCTGGAAGAGTATTTCTGGCGGCCTTCGGCCATCTGCTGCTACTCGGCCGGGCAGTACGGCGGTGTGCGCGCCGCGATGCAGTTGCGAGCGATGCTGGCCGAACTCGGCACGCCGAGCATTCCCTCGCTCTTGCCGATCCCGCGCATCCAGAAGGCGTTGAGCGAGGCGGGCGAGCCGGCCGAGGACTGGCTCGGACGGGCCGCCAAGAAGTTCCTCGACGAGTTGACGTGGTATGCCGAGGCGCTGCAGGCGAAGCGCGAGGGCGGTACGCCGTACTGAGTGTCTCTCATAAAACTCGCGTTGAGCCGTGATTGCCAGACCAACGACGGTCAGAGGTCGTGCGTTGTGTGGGTCACTCTGAACCGCGCACGCGGCACTCCGTTTGCTCTCCTCGAAAGGCATCAACCGGGAGACGAAGAGCGCATGAACGCGAGTGTGGACAGGGTCAGGGACGCGCTGGCCGAGTTGATCAAGGCGGCGCTCGTCTCCGATGACGGAAGGAGCCTCGCGTTCCGGCAGGCGGCCGCCGAAAAGCTCGCGGCGCTCACCGCCGATCCGCCGCGAGCGGAGGCCGTGCGGATCGACGGCGCCTGGACCCTCGCGGTCGGCGCGGCGGAGGCGCCCGAGCTTCGACCGGAGGAGGGGCGGGTCAATCTGACCCTGCCGCAGACCGCGCCCTTCACTCTCAAAGACCTAACGAGCGAAGGATTCGACGTAGACGCGGCCGTCGAAACGATCCGAAAATCGGCCTCGACCGGCTGAGCGCGGGGCCGAACCTGTTCACGGGTCACGCCGAAACGTTGTCCTGCGCGCTGCGAGAGCCCATCTTTACCGGACATCGGGACCCTTCACGGTCTCTCCGATTCTCGATCTTTCAGCGCGTCGGGCCCTTCCGGGCCGGCGCGGCGAGCCCGACTCCTTGGCCAGACGCATCAATCCGAAGGCGGGTGCCCCCGCTCTTCCCTCCCGCGAGCAGATCCTCGCTTTTGTGGCCGAGACGCCCGGAAAGGTCGGCAAGCGCGAGATCGCCAAAGCCTTCGGCATCTCGGGCGCCGACAAGATCGGCCTCAAGGCGATCCTGAAGGAAATCGAGGCCGACGGCGCCCTGGAGCGCGACCGCGGCGGGTTGCGAAAAGGCGGCAGCCTGCCGCCCGTCGTCCTCGCCGACATCGTCTCCCGCGACCGCGACGGCGACCTGATCGCCCGCCCGGCGCAGTGGGAGGGCGAAGGCGAGGCGCCGAAGATCGCCGTCGAGATCCCGCGCGCCGGCCGCAAGGGCCATCGCCCGGCCCCCGGCCTCGGCGACCGGGCCCTGATCCGCGTTGCGCCGGACCCCGAGGCGCCCGGCCGCTACACCGGCCGCGTCATCAAGGTGATCGGCAAGAACCGCGCGGAGGTGATCGGCATCTACCGAGCCGGCCGCGACGGCGGGCGCCTGCTGCCCGTCGAGAAGAAGTCGCAAGGGAAAGAGATTGCGATTCCCGCAGGCGAGGAGGGCGAAGCGCGCGACGGCGATCTCGTCAGCGTCGCGGTGGAGCGCGAGACCCGCTTCGGCCTGCCCCGCGGGCGCGTGACCGAGCGGCTCGGAACCCTCGGCTCCGAGAAGGCGGTGAGCCTGATCGCGCTCCATCTCCACAACATCCCGCACGTCTTCCCCGCCGCGGCGCTGGCGGAGGCGGATGCGGCCAAACGCGCGACCAAGCGCGGCCGCGAGGATTGGCGCGAGGCGCCGCTCGTGACCATCGACCCGCCCGACGCCAAGGACCACGACGACGCGGTGATGGCCGAGGTCGATCCCGATCCGGCCAATGCGGGCGGCTTCATCGTCACCGTCGCGATCGCGGATGTCGCCGCCTATGTCCGGCCGGATTCGGCCCTCGACCGCGAGGCGCTGCTGCGAGGCAACTCGGTCTATTTTCCCGACCGGGTGGTGCCGATGCTGCCCGAACGCATTTCGAACGATCTCTGTTCGCTGCGCGAGGGCGAGGACCGCCCGGCGCTGGCCGTGCGAATGATCATCGGCGCGGACGGGGTGAAGCGGAGCCACAGCTTCCACCGCATCCTGATGCGCTCCCACGCCAAGCTCGCCTATGCGCAGGCGCAAGCGGCGATCGATGGCCAGCCGGACGAGAAGTCCGGGCCGGTCCTGGAGACGGCGCTTCGCCCGCTCTACGCCGCCTACGAGGCGATGAAGCGGGCGCGCGATGCCCGCGGCCCGCTCGCCCTCGATCTGCCCGAGCGCAAGGTGCTGCTCAATGCGGAGGGCGGTGTCGATCGGGTGATCGTGCCGGAGCGTCTGGAGGCGCACCGGCTGATCGAGGAGTTCATGATCCAGGCCAATGTCGCGGCGGCCGAGACCCTGGAGAAGGCGGGCTCGCCGCTGATCTACCGGGTCCATGACGAGCCGGCCCTGGAGAAGATGCGCGCGCTCGGGGAGGTGCTCGCCTCCGTCGGCATCAAGATGACCAAGGCTGGGGCGCTGCGGCCCGACCTATTCAATCGCATCCTCGCCCAGGTGGCCGAGAGTGAGCACGCGCCCTTTATCAACGAAGTGGTGCTGCGTTCGCAGGCACAAGCGATTTACGCTGCACAGAATTTAGGCCATTTCGGCCTCAACCTGCGCCGCTACGCCCACTTCACCTCGCCCATCCGCCGCTACGCCGATCTTATCGTCCACCGCGCGCTCGTGCGTGCCTGCGGATTGGGCAAGGACGGCTTGGCCGGCGACACCACGCCGGGCATGCTCGACGCCGTCTCCGAGCAGATCTCGGCGGCCGAGCGCCGGGCGATGGCGGCCGAGCGCGAGACCATCGACCGGCTCATCGCCGGCTACCTTGCCGACCGGGTCGGCGCGACCTTCTCGGGGCGGATCTCCGGCGTGACGCGCTCGGGCTTGTTCGTGAAGCTCGCGGAAACCGGGGCCGACGGCTTCGTGCCGGTCTCCACCATCGGCCACGAATACTACCGCCACGACGAGGCCCTGCACGCCCTCGTCGGCGACCGCAGCGGCGAGACCTACCGCCTCGGCGACACCGTCGAGGTCCGCCTCGTCGAGGCGGCGGCGGTGGCCGGTGCGCTTCGCTTCGAAATCCTGTCGGAGGGCCGCAGTCGCTCCGGCGCCAAGGGCAGCGGGATCAAGCGGAGCGGGTTCAAGGCGAAGCCGGGCAAAGTCGGCGTGAAGGCGTCGAAGGGCAAGGCGCGCTCCGGCAAGGCTTCCGCGTCCGAGGGCGACGCGGCGCGGCGCCATCGCGGCTCGCGCCGCTGAGCGGAAGGGGTTAGAGTCCGGCCATGGAAACCTACGTCTCCCCTCCGGCTCCGGCTCCCCAGGAGCGGACGCGGCTGGTCCCGGCCATGGCCCGCGGCTTCCTCAACCGCTGCCCGCATTGCGGGCAGGGGCATGTGTTCGGGCGCTTCCTCAAGGTGCGGCCGGCCTGCGAGGCCTGCGGCCTGGAGATGGAAGGGCACCGGGCCGACGATCTGCCGCCCTATCTCGTGATCTTCCTCGTGGGCCACATCATCGGCTACCTCGTGCTCGAGATCGAGATGGGCTACGACGTGCCGCTCTGGATCTCGCTGACCGTGTGGCCGCTGCTCACCCTCGTTATGGCACTGGGCCTGCTCCAGCCGGTCAAGGGCGCGGTGATCGGCCTGCAATACACGTTCGGCATGCACGGTTTCGGCAAGGCGCCTCCGGCACTTGGTGGGAGTCTTGGCGGACCCGGCACGGGGGAGAGACGCGGCGGTGAGGCAGGAAGCAGCGCGAGCGACGCCCCAAGACTTGGAACGGTCTGACTCGGATAGGCCCGATCCGTCCGACGCTCCGGTTCGCCCCGCGCCCTTACGCCCCCGCGATGCCGCGACGCTGATCCTCCTCGATCGCTCCCGGAAGCGGCTGAAGGTGCTGATGGGCCGGCGCCATGCCGGCCTCGCCTTCATGGGCGGCAAGTTCGTGTTTCCCGGCGGGCGCATCGAGGCCTCGGACCGGCAGATGCCGGTGGCCGGGGCCTTGTCGCAGCGGGCTGACGACGCACTGCGCGCTAAGCTGCCCCGAGCCCCGCACCATCTCGGCCGCTCCCTCGCGCTGGCCGCAATCCGCGAGACCTACGAGGAGACCGGCCTCCTCATCGGCACCCGCGATTACGGTCCGCCGGAGACGGCGCCGGAGGGGGCGTGGCAGGCCTTTCGCGAGGCGGGCGTGATGCCCGACCTCGAAGCCCTGCATCTCGTGGCGCGGGCGATCACGCCGCCCAAGCGCGTGCGCCGCTTCGACACCCGCTTCTTCGCCGTGGACCGCAAGGCGGTGGCGATGGAGCGGCCCGGCATTGTCGGCCTGGACGCCGAACTCACCGAACTCGCCTGGGTCGATCTCACGGCCGCGCGCAAGCTCGACCTGCCGCGCATCACCCGCGTGATCCTCGACGATCTGGAGGCGGCGGCGGAAGCGGGCTTCCCGCCCTACCGGCCGATCCCGTTCTACTTCGAGCGCCACGGGAAGGGGGTGCGGGAGGAGATCTGAGCGGCGACGGTCTGCACCCTAGGCGGGCCTCGCCGCAGCCCATGCCTCTACTGGATTGTGCGCAAACGAACAGGAGTTTCTTAAGACCGATCAGGCAGTTTAGGATAATTGTCGGAGCCTGACTGTCGATGCTCAATGCCTTTCGTCGCTCCGATGCCGCATCCGTCTTCGATGCGCTCAAACGCTCGCAGGCGGTGATCACCTTCGCCGTCGATGGGACGGTGCTCGACGCCAACGACAATTTCCTCGAGCTGATGGGTTATACGCTCGCCGAAGTCCGCGGGCGTCATCACCGGCTGTTCGTCGACCCGCAGGAGGCGGGCAGCGCCGCCTACGAGGCGTTCTGGCAGAGCCTGCGGGGCGGCGCGTTCCAGACGGCGGCCTATGGCCGCCTCGCCAAGGACGGGCGCAGAATCTGGATCCGCGCGAGCTACAACCCGGTTCTCGATGCCGCCGGCCGGGTCCAGAAGATCGTCAAATTCGCCCTCGATGTAACGACCGAACGCCTCGCCGCCGCCGAAACGGCGGGCCAGATCGCCGCCATCGGCCGCTCGCAGGCGGTGATCCAGTTCGACCTCGACGGGACGGTGCGCAGCGCCAACGCCAACTTCCTCGACGCTCTCGGCTACGCGGCGCACGAGGTGGAAGGGCGCCATCACAGCCTGTTCGTGACGCGGGACGAGGCGGGCTCCGCCGAATACCGCGCCTTCTGGGAGGCGCTCGCCCGCGGCGAGTACCGGGCCGGTGAGTTCCTGCGCGTCGGCAAGGACGGTCGCGAGGTCTGGATCCAGGCGACCTACAACCCGATCCTCGATCCCTCCGGACGTCCGTTCAAGGTCGTGAAGTACGCCTCGGACATCACGGAGGCCAAGCGCGCCGCCGCCGACATGGCGGGCAAGGTCGAGGCGGCCCGCCGCTCGCAGGCGGTGATCGAGTTCGACATGGACGGCACCGTCCTCGATGCCAACGACAACTTCCTGGATGCGCTCGGCTACACCCTGCCCGAGGTTCAGGGCCGGCATCACCGGATGTTCGTCACGCCCAATTACGCCGCGAGCCCGGCCTACGCTCAATTCTGGGCGACGCTGCGGGCGGGACAATTCACCTCCGCCGTCTACCAGCGGGTCGGCAAGAACGGCCGCGAGGTTTGGATCCAGGCGTCCTACAATCCGGTTCTCGACGCGGCCGGGCGCCCGTTCAGGGTGGTGAAATACGCCTTCGACATCAGCCAGAGCATGGCGGTACGCGCCAGCGCCCTCGCCATGGCCGAGCAGACGCTGGGCCGGGTGCGGGCGGTGGCGGACGCCTCCGAGGAGATGCACCGGATCTCGGCCTCGATCGCCGCACAGATGAGTCGCTCGCACGAGGCGGTCGGCGACATCCAGAGCCGCATGAGCGCCGCCGGCGCGCTCTCGGCGAAGCTCGACGATGCGGCGGCCGCGATGACCGGCGTGGTCGAGATCATTACGGGCATCGCCGAGCAGATCAACCTGCTCGCCCTCAACGCCACGATCGAGG
Source organism: Methylorubrum sp. B1-46 (assembly GCF_021117295.1). NCBI lineage: Bacteria > Pseudomonadati > Pseudomonadota > Alphaproteobacteria > Hyphomicrobiales > Methylobacteriaceae > Methylorubrum > Methylorubrum sp. B1-46. The sequence goes on from NZ_CP088247.1 coordinate 2,572,790, forward strand.
CAGCCCGCGCCGGGGCGGCCGGCCGCGGCTTCGCCGTCGTCGCCACCGAGGTGAAGAGCCTTGCCGAGCAGGCGCGCTCGGCCACCGCCCGCATCACCGGCGAGATCGGCGCCATGCAGTCGGTTTCGCGGGACGTGGGCACGGCCCTGGTCTCGACCGCCGCCGTGGTCGATACGGTGCAGGGCTTCATCGCGCAGACGACGGCGGACAGCGCGCGGCAGCAGGCGACCTCCGGTCAGGTCAGCACCGACATGCAGGCCACCGCCGCGAGCGTGGCGGATTTCGCGAGCCGTCTCGATGCCTGGAATGTCGGTTTGGAGGAGCGACGGAGCGAAGAGCGCCTCCGCACGTCGATCTCAGGCCATGTCGCCTTCGTGGCGGAGCGGGGGCGGAGGGCGGGGGAGCCGCAGAGCCTGCCCTGCACCGTGCTCAACATCTCGGAGGGCGGCGCCAAGCTGGCGCTCGAGGCCGCCGACCTGCCGGAGAATTTCTCGCTCCACATCGACGGTGAGCCGTCCCGGCGCTGTCGCGTCACGCGTCGCGCCGCCGGGGACATTGGTGTTCAGTTCGTCTGATCCAATGTTCGGTTGATCGCTTCGGTGTCTCTTCGTCCTTGCGAGGCGAAGCCGTGGCAATCGAGGGCTCCGCACTTTTCGGAGATGTCGCGCCCTGGATCGCTTCGGCTTCGCCTCGCGAGGACGAATGAACGCGCCGAACCCGTCAAACGGATGCCAGAGCCTCTGGAAGCGTGCTCACCCGCGCGCGTCGGCGACCAGTGCGGCCAGCCCTTCACGATAGGTTGGGAAGGCGAGCTGCACGCCGAGCTCCTCGCGGATCAGGCGGTTTCGCACCCGCTTGTTCTCACCATAGAAGCTGCGCGCCATCGGGCTGAGGTCTGCGGTCTCGAAATCGATTTCGGGCGGTAGTGGCAGGCCCGTCAGCGCGGCGGCGTGTTCGGTCACCGTCTGCGGCGGGGCCGGTTCGTCGTCGGTGACGTTGTAGACCGCGCCGGGCCGCGGGCGCTCGATCGAGGCGGCGAGCGTCGCGGCGATGTCGTCGACGTGAATGCGGTTGAACACCTGACCCGGCTTGACGATGCGCTGGGTGCGGCCCTCGCGCAGCTTCACGATCGGGTTGCGGCCGGGGCCGTAGATGCCTGAGAGGCGAAACACCTGCACCGCCTTGCCCGTCTCGGCGCCGAGTGCAAGCCAAGCGTTCTCGACTTCGAGGCGGCCGCGGGAGCGGGCGCTTTTCGGGGCCGCGGGCGTCGTTTCGTCGATCCAGGCGCCGCCGTGATCGCCGTAGACGCCGATGGTCGAGAGATAGCCGATCCAGCGGATGCGGCTCTTCGCGATCGCGTCGCGGTAGCGGGCGAGCACCGTGTCGCCGTCCTGGCCCGGCGGGGCGGAGATCAGCAGGACGTCGGTGTCGGCGAGGTCGTCGGCGATGCAGGGATCGTCGGTCTCCGGCCCGAAGGCGCGCAGGGTGAAACCGGTCTCGGCGGCAAGGCTTCTGGCCCGCTCAGGCTCGGTCACCGTCGCCCGCACCGTATCGAAGCGGGTCCGTTCGCGCTCGGCGAAACGCCGGGCGGAGAAGCCGAGGCCGAAGACGAACAGATTCATGCGGTGTCAGGTCTCCCGTGGGCGGTCCGCCTCCATAGGAAGGCCGGCGGCTTCACGCCACTCCTCCCTCACATGCGCCTCGGGCTCGGTCCGTCCATGGGCGTCGAACAGATCGCGCAGCCGCTCCCGCGCGAGCAGCCGTCCGCAGGCCCAGACGGCGGCGCCCCGCACCACCGGATCCGGCTCCCGCAATCCCGCCACCGCCTCCTCGGCGAGCGCCGCGTCGCCCGAATTGCCGATGGCGATGAGTACGTTGCGCAGGAAGCGGTCGCGCCCCGTGCGCTTGATCGGCGTGCCGGCAAAGCGCGCGCGAAAAGCTGCATCGTCGAGGCGGGCGAGGTCTGCGAGCGGCGGCGCGGCGAGGTCGTCGCGGGCGGCCAGGCGCGTCTCGCGCGCCGCGCCCGCGAACTTGTTCCAGGGGCAGACCGCGAGGCAGTCATCGCAGCCGAACACCCGGTTGCCGATCTTTTCGCGATATTCTGTCGGGATCGGGCCGTGATGCTCGATCGTCAGGTAGGCGATGCAGCGGCGGGCATCGAGCCGGTAGGGCGCCGGGAAGGCGTCCGTCGGGCAGATGTCGAGGCATCGGCGGCAGGAGCCGCAATGGTCGGTCTCGGGTGCGTCGGGTTCGAGTTCGGCGCGGGCGAAGATCGCGCCGAGCATCAGCCAATTGCCGTGCTCGCGCGAGATCAGCACTGTGTGCTTGCCTTGCCAGCCGAGTCCCGCGGCCTGGGCCAGCGGCTTCTCCATGACGGGCGCCGTATCGACGAAGACCTTCACCGGCTGGCCGGAACGGGCGGAGAGGAAGCCGCCGAGCTCCTTCAGCTTGCCCTTGATGACGTCGTGATAGTCGCGTCGCTGCGCGTAAGCCGCAATGGCGGCGCGATCTTTCAGGCGCGTGAGTTCGAGGGGATCGGTTTGCGGACCCGCATTCATGCCGAGCATGACGATGCTGCGGGTCTCGGCCCACAGCGCGGCGGGCGCGGCGCGCTGGTCGGCGCGCTCCTCCATCCAGTCCATCGTGCCGTGATGGCCCGCCGCGAGCCATGCGGGCAGCCGCTCTCGCAAGGCGGGCACGGCGTCGGGCCGCGTGACGCGGAACGCCTCGAAGCCGAGACGGCGTGCGCGCGCCTCGACGGTCTCGCGCAAGGCCCGGCCCGTGAGGACGGCCTTCTCGGGCTTCAGAAATCCAGATCCGCGTAATGCGCCGCCGCCGGCATCCCCGGCGCCCGGTCGGCCAGGAGCGCGCGGAAGGACGGGCGGGATTTCACCCGCGCGTACCAGTCCTTCGCCATCTCGTCCTCGTCCCATGGCACGTCGCCGAGATAGTCCACGCAGGAGAGATGGGCCGCCGCCGCGAGATCGGCATAGGTCAGGTCGTTGCCCGCGAGCCAGCGGCGCTGCCCGATCAGGTAGCCGATATATTGGAGGTGATAGCGCACGTTGGTGCGCGCCGCACGAATGGCGTTCATGTCTGGAGGGCCGCCCCCGGCCGCCGACGACATGAAGCGCTTGTCGATCTTCTCGGTAACGAGATACTCGGTCACCTCGTTGTTGAACTTGACGAGGAACCAGTCGAGCAGGCGCCGCACCTCGACCCGCGCCGTGGTCGTGTCGGGCAGGAGTCGCCGGCCGGCGAGCCCCAGCCCTCGCGTCTCGTCGAGATATTCCGCGATCACGCCCGCGCCGGGAACGGCGAGCCCGGTCTGCTCCACCAGCACCGGCGTGGTGCCGGCCGGGTTGACGATGAGGAAGTCGCGGCGGCGCTCCCAGGCTCGTTCCTCGACGAGGACCGGCTCCATGCCCATCTCGGCCAGGACGAGGCGGATGAAGCGGGAATTCGGGCAGAACGGAGAGTGATAGAGCGTCGCCATCGAGGCCGTGGTTCAGCGGGAAGAAGGCAGAGCCCTGGGCAGACCGTGCCGCACCGGCGAAAGTGGGGCGACGCGCCAGGATTATTTCTCCATCGTTGCCACCTCATTAACAAACCCGCCGCGACCCGGTAACCGCCCGTCAACCCTGCCGCCGCAAAGCTGCCGCATCGCCGTCGTCTGCCCCGCTCTCGCAGTGCCGGGACACCGGCGTGGGGAAAAGCAGGCTCATGGATCTCGTCCTGATCGCGAAGGCGCTCGTGCTCGCCGTGGTGGAGGGCGCCACCGAGTTCATCCCGGTCTCCTCGACCGGGCACCAGCTTCTCATCGGCCACTTCATCGGCTTCCACTCGCCCAACAACACCTTCGAGGTGCTGATCCAATTGGGCGCGATCCTGGCGATCCTGTTCGTCTATTTCGGCCGGCTGTGGAGCATCGCCACGGCGCTGCCGCAGGATCCGCGAGCGCGCCGCTTCGTGCTCGCCATCCTCATCGCCTTCCTGCCCGCGGCGATCGTCGGCGGCCTGTTCTCGAAATACATCAAGTTCTACCTGTTCAATCCGTGGATCGTCTGCGCCACGCTGGTGGCCGGCGGCCTCGTGCTCCTCGTCATCGACGACACGGTCGGCGAGCCGAAGACGGCGACGAATGGCGGGTCTGGCGACGGGCCGACCGAGCATCCGCGCAAGACCGACGTGTTCGATTTCAGCCTGCCGATGGCGCTGAAGATCGGCCTGTTCCAGTGCGTGGCGATGATCCCCGGCGTCTCGCGCTCCGGCGCCACCATCGTCGGAGCGATGCTGATGGGCGCGAGCAAGCGCTCGGCCACCGAGTTCTCGTTCTACCTCGCCATGCCGACCATGGCCGGCGCCTTCGCCAAGGACCTGCTCGACAACTACAAGAATCTCTCTTCCAACGACGCGCTGCTGATCGTCATCGGCTTCGTCGCGGCCTTCATCTCGGCCCTGATCGTGGTGCGCACGGTGCTCGATTACGTCTCCCGCCACGGCTTCTGGCTGTTCGCGTGGTGGCGCATCATCGTCGGCTCGCTGGGCTTTGCCGGACTGATTATTTTTGGCTGAGCCAGCAGGATTTTGAACGAGGCGGCGACGGCATCTCGGACTAAAGTCGGTTGTCGTTTGCCCGCGCCCCGTGCGAGGGCTTGCGGCCAAGTCGCCGCTCTCTCAAGAAGCGGTCGGGAAACGCCGAACGTCTAAGGTCTCGTCCCAGATGGAAGATCGTCCGCTCGCCGAGTTGTTCGAGCCCGCGACCCGCGAGCGCTGGCGCCAGGCCGTCGAGGCCGCGCTGAAGGGGGCCGATTTCGAGAAGCGCCTCGTCTCGAAGACCGCCGACGGCCTGCGCATCGAGCCGCTCTACGAGCCGGCCGCTTCGGTGGCGCAGCCGGTGCGGGCACCCGGCCCCTGGCGGCTGGCGCAACGCATCGACCATCCCGACGCCGAGAAGGCCGCGGCGCAGGCGCTCACCGACCTCGAAGGCGGCGCCGATGCGCTGGTGCTCGTCGGTCGCGACGCGCCGGCCGCCCGCGGCTTCGGCCTCGATCTTTCTTCCGTCGATACGCTCGATGCCGCGCTGAAGGGCGTGATGTTGCCGCTCATCGCTCTGAGGCTCGACGCGGGCCCGGCCGGCTTCGAGACGGCGGCGCTTCTCAAGCAATTGGTCGAGCGCCGCGGCGACGATCCCGCCACCCTCGACCTCGATCTCGGCCTGGACCCCCTCGGCGCCTACGCCGCCACCGGCCGGCTCGAACAGGGCTGGGCGGCGCGCCTTTCCGAGACCGTCACCGCGTTTGCCGGTTACCGCGGACGCGTGGCGCTCGCCGATGCCCGGCCCTACCACGAGGCCGGCGCGAGCGAGGTGCAGGAACTCGCCGCCGTGCTCGCGACCGCGGTCGCCTATCTGCGGGCGCTGGAGGCCGGCGGCCACGATCTTGAGCGCACGCGCGACGCGATCTCCGTTCTCCTCGTGGCGGATGCCGACGAATTCCTGACCATCGCCAAGTTTCGCGCGATCCGCCGGCTCTGGGCCCGGGTCGAACAGGCCTGTGGTCTTGAGCCGAAGCCATTACGGGTGCTGGCCGAGACCGCGTGGCGGATGATGACCCGCCGCGACCCCTTCGTGAACATCCTGCGCACGGCGATGGCCTCGGCCTCCGCCGGCCTCGGCGGGGCCGATTCGGTCACCGCTTTGCCCTATACGCTGGCGCTCGGCCTGCCCGATGCCTTCGCCCGGCGCGTGGTGCGCAACAGCCAGATCGTGCTGATCGAGGAATCGAACCTCGCTAAGGTTTCCGATCCGGCGGCCGGCGCGGGCGGCTTCGAGGCGCTCACCGCCGAACTGACCGAGAAAGCCTGGGCTGCGTTCCAGGAGATCGAGCGCGAGGGCGGCATCGCGAAAAGCCTCGAATCCGGCGCTTTCGCGGGACGGATCGCGGCGGTGGCGCAGGCGCGGGCGAGAGCGGTGGCGACCCGCAAGGAGCCGCTGACCGGCGCCAGCGAGTTCCCCTTCCTCGCCGAGAAGCCGGTGGCGGTGCTCGATGTGGCGCCGAGGGAGGCCGCCCGGCCGGAGAAGGCCTTGCCCTCGCGACGCCTCGCCGAGCCCTACGAGGCCCTACGCGACGCGTCCGACGCGATCCTGGCGCGGACGGGCCGGCGCCCGGCGGTATTCCTGGCCAATCTCGGCCCCGTGGCGGTTCACAACGCCCGCTCGACCTTCGCCGCCAACGCCTTCGCCGCGGGCGGCATCGAAGCCATCGGCAATGACGGCTTCTCCGACACGCAAGCCCTGGCCGAGGCCTTCAAGGCGTCGGGAGCACGGCTCGCCTGCCTGTGCTCCTCCGACGCCGTCTACCAGGCCGAGGGCGTGCCCGCGGCCGAAGCGCTGACGGCGGCCGGTGCCGGGACGATCTACCTTGCCGGCAAGCCGGCCGAGGCGGAAGCCCTGCGCCAAGCGGGCGTTCACGGCTTCCTGTTCGCTGGCTGCGAACTGTTGGCGCTGCTGCAGGAGGCCGCCGAGCGGGTGCAGGGCTGAGGCTCAAGGCGGCGTGAGCAACCTTGACACTGCGGGGGGCGAGACAATCTTCCGCCTGAAACGGGACGACACCCACAGCCGGATTGAAAACCCATGCGCCTGCCGATTTTCGCCGTCGCCACTTTCGCCATCGCCCTGGTGGGCGTCGGGACAGCGGAGGCGGCCAAGCGGAAGGTCGCGGTGCCGCACCGTTACGACGGCCGCTGGAGCATCGAAGTGGTCACCCTCGACGGTCCCTGTGACCGCGCCTACCGCTACGGTGTCCAGATCCAGCGCGGGCAGGCCGTCTACGGCGGTGGCGAGGTCGATATCAGCGGTCGTGTCGCGGCCAACGGCGCCGTGCGCGGCACCATCTCCCGCAGCGGCAATGCGGCACAGGTCTCCGGGCGGCTCTCCGCCAACGGCACCGGAGCCGGCCGCTGGTCGACCCTCGGCGACGGCCCGATCAGCTGCAGCGGAAGCTGGAGCGCCATGCGACGCGGCTGATCGCGCCTCAGGGCGGTTACCGAGAAGCTAGGCCATTCGGTCTGTGGCGGCCAAGCGACAACGCCGTTTTCGTTCCGCGCTGCGTCATGGCAGAGCTGTTTTCGCCCTAGATCCGGCGCGATCTTCCGCGAACACTGGCGGCGTTCGACACCCGTTCGAGGCGCCCCCATGACCGCTGTGATGAGAGCTTTGCCGTTTCTCGGTCTCGCCTTCGTCCTGCTCAGTCCCGCGGCCGAAGCGCGCCCGGCCCGGCAGCATGTTCCCGGCTCGCCGCACGCGATTCTGGCGCCGCTCGAAGAGGCGGCGACGGCCTGCTTTGCCGAGACGGTGATCGCCAATCCCAAGGCCATGCGGCTGGCTCGAGACGGGCGCTGGTACGAGGCCGCCGGGGTGACCGGCTTCCTATGCCGCCCTGAGGTCGATCGCATGGCGGTGGCGCATGACCGCATCTACGGCCAAGGCACCGGCGCCCGGTACTTCAAGGGCGCCTATGCCCGCCACCTCGACAAGCAACTCGCCGCCCGCCTGCAGCCGCTGCTGGAGCCCAAGGCCGTCGCCAGCGCCGAGCCGCCGGCCGAGAAGGCGGCCCTCGACGACGTCGCGGCGGAATCCGCGCCGAGAAGCGCGGATCACTGAGCCGGTGAAGGCAGATCCGGCTACCGGATCCGCCGCCAAGTCTGCCGCTTGCACAGAACGCTGAGCACGCAGCCCGCGACCTCGACCGTGTCGGGGCCCTTCGGGGTGATGCTGCCCGCATAGGTCTTGCCGTCGTTCGGATTATAGAGGCTGCCCTCGAAACCCGCGCCGCTCGGCGTGCCGGCCTGCATGATCTGCACGCCGACGAGCTTGCGCGTGCGAAGCGCGGGATCGGGATTCTGCGCATCGACGCCGGTGCCGGCCGTCGCCGCGATCGTCCCGCAATAGCCGCTGCCGCAGCGAGCAATGCGCACGGTCGAACCCGCCGTCTCGGTTTGCCACAGTCCGGACAGGTCGGGAGCCTTCTGTGCCAGGGCGCTTCCGCCGGATGTCAGGAGGAGGAGCCCGAAGGCGGCCATGCGCATCGTCGGATGGCGTGACCGGTCGGCACGAGGCATCGTCATTTAGGCTTCCTCCCTGCCGGCCGTGGCCGCCGGCTCGCGACAGCGGTAGTCAGGCGGCCGGGGTTTCGCAAGAAGCGGGATGGGCGGGGTTGGTTGCCGCGGTCTTGACTTCGCCGCCTTCGCGCGTCCTACGCCCTGAGCGAGTCGGCACGGGCGAGTCAGGAGCGGCGGATGCAGGTGATCGAGACCGAGATCCCAGCGGTGAAGCGGGTGATCCCGAAGCGCCACGGCGACGAGCGCGGCTGGTTCTCGGAGGTCTACCGCGCCGACCTGCTGGCTGAGCGCGGCATCGCCAACGCCTTCGTCCAGGACAACCAGTCCTTCTCCGCACCCGCCGGCACGATCCGCGGCCTGCATTTCCAGGTGGCGCCCAATGCCCAGGCCAAGCTGATCCGGGTGCTGGCCGGTGCGATCCTCGACGTCGCCGTCGATCTCCGCTCCGACTCCCCGACCTACGGCAGGCACGTCGCCGTGCGGCTCGACGCGGAGGGCGGGGAGCAGCTCTTCGTGCCCGCCGGCTTCGCCCATGGCTTCTGCACCCTGGAGGCGAACACCATGGTCGCCTACAAGGTCGACGCCTATTACAGCCCGGCCGACGACCGGAGCCTGCGCTGGAACGACCCGGCCATCGGCATCGCGTGGCCGGTGGCGGAAGCCGACGCGATCCTCTCGGGCAAGGACAAGGCTGCGCCGCTCTTGGCCGATCTCGGAAGCATGTTCTGATTCAAGGTCTTGTGAGTATCGGGTCGGGCAGATTGAGCTCGACCTCAAGTTGGCTGAGCCGCGATCGAGCGCGGCCCTTGTCCGTCTCGCGGACGGGAATCGGACGGAGTGGGGATCGATGCGCATTCTGGTGACGGGCGGCTGCGGCTTCATCGGCTCGGCGCTCGTGCTGCATCTGGTGCAGGATCTCGGCCACGAGGTGCTCACCCTCGACGCCCTGACCTATGCCGCCAACCCGATCTCGCTGCAGCCGCTGGCGGACGATCCGCGCCACCGCCTGGAGCAGGCCGACATCTGCGATCCGGCCCGCGTCCACGCGCTCTACGCCGCGTTCAAGCCCGATGCGGTGATGCACCTGGCCGCCGAGAGCCATGTCGATCGCTCGATCACCGATCCAGGCGCCTTCGTGCGCACCAACGTGATCGGCACCCAGGTGATGCTCGACGGCGCCCGCACCCACTGGGACAGCCTGTCCGGCGAGGCGAAGCAAAACTTCCGCTTCCTCCACGTCTCGACCGACGAGGTCTACGGCTCGCTGCCGCCGGACGCGTTCTTCACCGAAGAGAGCCGCTACGATCCGCGCTCGCCCTACTCGGCCTCGAAAGCGGCCTCCGACCACCTCGCCCGCGCTTGGCACGAGACCTACGGCCTGCCGGTGCTGGTGACGAACTGCTCGAACAATTACGGGCCGCGCCACTTCCCGGAAAAACTGATCCCGCTGATGATCCTGGCGGCGCTGGAGGGCAAGAAGCTGCCGGTCTACGGCGACGGCCTGAACGAGCGCGACTGGATCCATGTCGAGGACCATGCCCGCGGCCTCGTCGCGGTGCTGGAGCGCGGGCGCATCGGCGAGACCTACCTGCTCGGCGGGCGCTCGGTCCGCAACAACCTCGAGGTGGTAAAGGCGCTCTGCGCCGCCTTCGACCGGCTCCGGCCCGAGAACGGCCCGCACGAGCGCCTGATCACCTTCGTGGCCGACCGGCCCGGCCACGACCGGCGCTACGCCATCGACCCGTCCAAGGCCGAGCGTGAAGTCGGCTGGCGGCCGACCAAGGTGTTCGAGGAGGCGCTGGAAGAGACCGTGCGCTGGTATCTCGACAACGAGGCGTGGTGGCGCCCGATCCGCGAGGGCCGCTATTCCGGCGAGCGCCTCGGTCTAGCGGGCAAGAGCGCGTGAGCCTGATGGACATCCTGATCCTCGGCGGGGCCGGACAGGTCGGCACGGAGCTTCAGGCCCTGTCCTGGCCCGAGGGCGTGCGGGTCCACGCCCCCGACCGGTCGAGCCTCGACATCACCGACGAGGCAACTGTGGCGGCCGCGCTCGACGCGCGTGCCTACGCGGCGGTGATCAACACGGCGGCCTACACCGCGGTGGACAAGGCCGAGAGCGAGGTCGCCGCCGCGTGGCGCCTCAACGCGCTCGCCCCGGCCCTCCTCGCCGCCGAGACGAAGCGGCGGACAATCCCGCTCGTCCATGTCTCGACCGACTACGTGTTCGACGGCTCAGGCGAGGGCTTCTACGCGCCCGATGCGCCGGTGAACCCGCAAAGCGTCTACGGCGCCAGCAAGGCGGCCGGCGAGATGGCGGTGCGCTCGGTCAACCCGCGCCACGCGATCGTGCGCACCGCCTGGGTGGTGAGCCCGCACCGGGGCAACTTCGTCAAGACGATGCTGCGGCTCTCGGGCGAGCGGGACCGGCTCACCGTCGTGGACGACCAACACGGCTGCCCGACCTCGGCCGCCGACCTCGCGAGCGCGCTCGCCACCATTGCACTGCGGATGGCCGATGACGAGGCCGCGCCCATCGGCACCTTCCACTGCGTCAACGACGGCGCGACCACGTGGTGTGACTTCGCCCGCGCCATCGTCGCGGGCTCGGCCCGGCGCGGCGGGCGCAGCGTTCCGGTCGAGGGCATCCCGACCGCCGCCTACCCGACGCCAGCGCGGCGCCCGGCCAATTCCCGCCTCTCGACCCAGAGCCTGACCGACGCCTACGGCCTCGCGCCCCGGCCCTGGGAGGCGGCGCTCGACGACATCCTCGACCGGCTGGTCGGGCCGGTTCGCTCCAACTGACCAGGACGTGTTCGTATGAAGGGCATCGTGCTCGCCGGCGGTTCCGGCACAAGGCTCCACCCGGCCACGCTGGCGATCAACAAGCAGCTGCTGCCGGTCTACGACAAGCCGATGATCTACTATCCGATCTCGGTGCTGATGCTGGCCGGCATTCGCGAGATCCTGATCATCTCGAGCCCTGAGCACCTCGGCAACTACCAGCGCCTGCTCGGCACCGGCGAGCAGTTTGGGCTGGCCTTCTCCTACGCGGTGCAGCCGCGGCCCGAGGGTCTGGCCCAGGCCTTCCTCATCGGCCGCGACTTCGTCGGCTCGGATGATGTGGCGCTGGTGCTGGGCGACAACCTGTTCTTCGGCAATGGCATGAGCGACCTGCTGGCCAAGGCCCGCGCCCGCAAGACCGGGGCGACGGTGTTCGCCTACCATGTCGATCAACCGGAGGCCTACGGCGTCGTCACCCTCGACGAGAGCGGTCGCCCGATCCGGCTGGTGGAGAAGCCCAAGACGCCGGAGAGCCCCTGGGCTGTGACGGGCCTATACTTCTACGACAATGCGGTGCTCGACATCGCTGCCGAGGTGAAGCCGTCGGAGCGGGGCGAACTCGAGATCACCTCCGTCAATCAGGCCTATCTCGAACGCGGTCAGCTTCATGTCGAGCGGATGAGCCGCGGCTACGCGTGGCTCGACACCGGCACGCACGACAACCTGCTGGAGGCAGGCGAGTTCGTGCGGGTGCTGCAGCACCGGCAGGGACTTCAGGTCGCCTGTCTCGAAGAGATCGCCTACCTTCAGGGCTTCATCGGCCGCGAGCAGCTGCAGGCGCGGGGCGAATTGTTCGCCAAGACCAAGTACGGCCAGAACCTGCTGCGGCTCGCCCGCGAGGGCCGGCGGCCCGATCAGGATTTTTGATCGACACGCCTCGCTCTCGTCATTGCGAGGCGAAGCCGAAGCAGTCCAGCGCGCCGATCTCTCCGGCAAGGTCGCGCCCTGGATCGCTTCGGCTTCGCCTCGCGACGACGGGTGGGACAGCGTGCTGTCGGCCTGTTCCGATCAGCGCTCGCCCTGGATGAGCACCGCGCCGGTATAGGTCTCGGCGACCTCGCAGAACGGCACGCCGCCGGCCGTCAGCACCGCCTCGACGGAGAACAGCGGCTCGCCGGGCCCCGGCAGGCCGTCGGTCTCGGGCCGCCACAGCATTGTCAGCGACCGGTTGCGCCGGCTCGGGCCGAGCGGGCGCACCACGTGGCCGAAGGGGGCCTGCGTGCCGTCCAGGGCCGCGTTCATGTCAGGCGTCAGGCGTGAGGGCACATACCAGTTGTCGGCCTCCGACAGCACGTGGCTGCCACAGGTGAGCCGCACCCGGCGATAGCGCACCGGTTCGTCCGGGCCGACGGCGAGCCGCTCGCGCCGGGCCGCCCCGACGGGCTTGTCCGGTCCGGGGACGCGCACGGCGATGACCCGCGGATCGGGGCTGAGCCCACGCTCGGCGCACCAGGCTTCGAGGACGGCGGTGGCGCTCGGCGCGGCGAGCAGGCGGGCGCTCAGTGTCTCGATCAAGGCGCGCGCCTCGGTCCCATCCTGCGCCTCCCGGCCCGACGCGATTGTACTGCCCGCGGAAGCACCCGCGTCTTGCGCCCGTGCGCTGCCCGCATCGGCGGGCGGCACGGTGGCGCCGAGCGCCGCGAGCCCCACCGTCAGCATCCGTGTCGCTGTCCGCTCCATCGTGCAGCGCAATACGTTGCCGACGGGCAAAGGTCCATCGCGTCGGGCGGAGGGTCCCCGCCTCGAAGCCGGCTTGCGCGCGAGGATCGCCCCGTAAGGCGGTTCCCGGCTTGTCTGAGAAGATGGCCCTATCGAGCCTCAGACGGCTGCGCGGTGGCGAGCGGACCGGCCGCCGCCAGAGGGAAGGCGACCTTGCAGCGCTGGCCGCCGGGCAGCTTGAAGTCGGGATTCGGCAGTTCGAGGCGCACGCCGAAGGTGCCGCTCGCCGCGTCGAAGACTTGATCGACCACGCTGACCTTGGCCACGTAGGTGCCGCCGATCGGCTGGTCGAGCTCGACGGTGGCCGGCATTCCGAGCGCGACCTCCTTCCAGCGGGAGACCGGCAGGTAGGCCTCGACGTAGAGCGGATCGAGCTGGACCAAGGTGAAGATCGCGCTGTCCTGACGCACGAACTCGCCGGCCGACATCAGCCGCTCGGTGACGATGCCGCGGATCGGGCTGCGGATCATTCGCAATTCGAGCTGCGCCTCGGCCCGCTGCAGTTCGATCCCGGCGAGCTTGTGCTTCAAGATCTCGGTCTGAAGGTCGCGCCGGCCGATCTCGTAATCGGCCTCGACCTGATCGAGCTTCTCCTGGGTGACGATGCCCTTCGAGAGCTGGTTCTGGCGGTCGAGGCGGCGCTTGTAGAGTTCGATGCGGGTCTGCTGCGCCTCGATGCTCGCCGTCGATTCCGACTGCGCCCGCGACAAGGCGACATTGGCCTCCTCCACGCTCGAATCGAGCCGGGCGATGATGTCGCCGGCCTTCACCGTGGCGCCGCGATTGACCGGCACACTCTTGAGGATGCCGAGCGTGGCCGAGCCGATCTTGAGCTTCTGCGCCGGCTCCACGACGCAATCGACGCGGGTCGCCTCGGCCCGCGCCGCGGAGGCGCAGAGGCAAAGGGCCGCGAGTGCCGCGCAGATCCGGGCTCGCCGCATTCCGGCCTGAAAGGTCATCGCGAAACAATCCTCATTCAGCGTGGCCGGCAAAGGCCAGGATCCGGTCCTGCATCTGGTCCGAATGCAGCAGGTCGGCGCGCATGCGTCCGTGCAGCCGCTCGGTGCGCAACTGCGCGTGGCGCAGAAGACGCGCGCCGAAGGCGCGGCCACGTGCCGGACCGAGCAGCGCCATAATGCGTCGGGCAGGTCCGCGTCCGATAGGGCCGCTTTCCATCAGCGGATCGTCGAGGGAGAGGATCGCCTGGAAGCAGCCCGGCTCGCCCTGGCGCCCGCTGCGGCCGGCGAGCTGATCGTCGATGCGCCGCGCGTCCTGGCGCTCGACCATGATGACGTGCAGGCCGCCGAGTTCAGCGATGCCGGGGCCGAGCTTGATGTCGGTGCCGCGCCCGGCCATGTTCGTCGCGACGGTGATGCGGCCGCGCTGCCCGGCTTGCGCTACGATGGCCGCCTCCTGACCGTCCTGGGCGGCGGACAGCACCGTGTGCGGCAGTCCGGCCTCCGTGAGATAGGCGCTGGCCCGCGCCGAGGCCGCCACTGAGCGCGTACCCACCAGAACCGGGCAGCCGCGCGCGTGCAGCTCGGCGATGCGCTCGGTCACCCGCCGCCACTTCGCCCCCTCGTCGGGTAGCACCTCGTCGGGGAGGTGGCGCCGCTGCACCGGCCGGTGCGTCGGGATACGCGCCACCGGCAGACGGTAGACCGTCCAGAACTCGGCGGCGACGCCGCGGGTGGTGCCGGTCATGCCGGCGAGGCGCGGATAGCGGCGGAAGAAGCGCTGATAGGTCATGCGCGCCAGCGTCGCGCGGGCGCCGGAGAGCGCGCAGCCTTCCTTGTGCTCGACCATCTGGTGCAGGCCGTCGCTCCAGCTCCGGTCCGGCATCACCCGGCCGGTATTGGCGTCCACGATCACCACCTTGCCATCGCGCAGGATGTAGTTCTCGTCGCGGTGGAACAGGTGCAGGGCCGAGAGCGCCTGCCGCACCAGCCCTTCGCGGGTGACGCGCCCGCGCCAGGCGGAGTCCTCGCTCCGCGCATCGCTCTTGGCGAGCGCGGCGATCCGTTCGCGGCCGGGCTCGGTAAGGACGATCCGGTGCTCCGCCGCCTCGATCGCGTAGTGCTGCGGGCTCGACAGTTCTCCGGCGATCTCCATGGCGCGGGCGAGAACTTCGGTGCCGAATTGCGAGCCGGCCGGGGCCGAGATGATGAGCGGCGTGCGCGCCTCGTCGATCAGCACGCTGTCGGCCTCGTCGACGATGGCGAAGTGCAGGCCGCGCAGGCGCAGTTGTGCGAGCCGGCTTGCGCCTGCATGCATGTTTTCGAGCTTGAGCCGCACGTCGCTGGCGCGCTGGCCGAGCGCGATGCGGTCGCGCAGGTAATCGAAGGCGAGGTCCTTGTTGGTGCAGTAGGTGATGTTGCAGCCGTAGGCTAACGCCCGCTCCGGCTGCTCCTGCTTCTCCTTGATGACGCCGACGGTGAGGCCGAGCGCCGCATAGAGCGGCCGCATCTCCTCGGCATCGCGCTCGGCGAGGTAGTCGTTGACCGTGACGACATGGACGGGCAGGCCGGCCAGGGCCGCCGCGCCGGCGGCGAGCGTCGCCGTCAGGGTCTTGCCCTCGCCGGTGGCCATCTGGGCGATGCGCCCGTCGAGGAGGGCGGCGGCGCCCATCATCTGCACGCCGTAATGGCGCTGCCCCTTCACCCGGCCCGACATTTCGCGGATCAGGGCGAAGGCTTCGGTGATGTCGGGATCGCGAAAGGTTTTTTGGGCGCGCAGGGTCGACGTGACCGCCCGGATTCGGAACTGCAGCGCTTCCTCGGACAACTCCGCCACCGTCTCGGCCTGCGCCAGGGCGTTGCGAGCGATGCGCGCGTAGCGGCGGCTCGCCCAGCCTGCGAGGCCCACCCGAGCCAGCCCGATGACCTTCGCCGCAGCCTGATCGAGGCGTGTCGCCTTGAGCGGCTTGTGCTCGGAATAGGCCCGCGCCGACGGCAGGCGGAAGGCCGGACCGGCGGGGAGCGGGCCCGCGGGGAGGGCGAGGGGATCAGACACGGAACTGGCTCAGGAAGACCTGACGCAGGCTGCGCAGCACGCGCCACGCGATCGGCTCCGCCCCGTGATCGAACCGGACATAGACCCGCTCGCCGAGCACGTTGAAGGGGATGCCGCCGGCGAGCTGAACGTCGAAGACGAAGATGCTCTGGAGCGCCACCGGCTTCTGCGGGTTGCTGGCATCGACCGCGATGGTGCCGCCGCCCTGTGTCGCGAGGGCGAGGCTCGGGATCTCCTGCTGCGCCCCCGGCACCTCCCGCAGGATCGCGCCGTCGCGCACCTCCTCGGGCCGCTCGGCGAGCCGCGCGGCGACGCCCTGCGTCCGGCTGCGGATCAGGTCCACGTCGGTCTGCGGCACCACCACCCGCACCACGGGGTCGTCGGCGGTGAGCACGTAGCCGATGCGCTCGCCCCGGCGCAGGTAGCGCCCCGGCAGGTCGACGGCGCCGGGCACGATCAGACGCCCGGCCTGGGCCGCCCGCACGACGAGGCCGGCCTGCCGCTCGCGGTAGACCCGCAGGATCTCCTGCGTGCTCGCGATCTGCTCCTGAAGGATCTGCGCCTGGACCCGGTCGCCGAGCCGGGCGGCGTCGTAGCGCAGGCGCAGTTCGACGAGTTGCGCCTCCAGCACCGCGACGCGGCTGTCGAGGCTCGGATCCTCCAGCGTGGCCAGGGCCTCGCCGGCCTGGGCGTCGCGGCCGGGCTCCACTAGCAGCGTGGTGAGGACGCCGTCGGTCTGGGTCCGGATCTGGGTGTCATCGGGAGCCCAGACGACGCCCTGAGCCATCGTGGTGTAGGGCAGGGGGACGATAAACAGCAGCGCGAAGGCCGCGCCGACGGCGGCGCTCGTGAGCGTGATCGCCCGGCCCCGGCGCCGGCTCAGCTTCGGGTCCGTCAGGACGAATTTCAGCCCCTTCATCAGGGGCGCGACGATCGTGCCGAACAGCGCGAGCCCGGCCAGCAGCACGCCGAACACGAAGTACTGGGTGGCGATAAAGGCCGCGATGCCGATCGAGACGATGGTCCGGTAGATGAAGGCGGCGACCGCGTAGACGAGGAGCCAGGGCCGCTCGCCCGCCGCGGTGACCGGGCTCTTCGCGTCCTCGATTTTCAGCAGGTAGCGCTCGACGAGGTAGAAGACGTAGCGGTTGGCGCGCGAGCCGAGGTTGGGAATCTCGATCAGGTCGGCGAAGATGTAGTAGCCGTCGAAGCGCAAGAGCGGGTTGCCGTTGAACAGCAGCGTCGAGACGCTGCCGATCACCATCACGTTGAAGGCGGCCGCTCGCACCAGCCCCGGCTCGGCCGTGGCCCACACGATGGCGGCCAGCCCCGCCAGGAACAGCTCGACGAAGATGCCGGCGGCCGCCACCATCATCCGCTGCCACTTGCTCGGGAAGGCGGCCGAGGTCGAGGCATCGACGTAGGGCGCCGGGAACAGCACGAGCAGCATGACGCCGACCTCGTGCACCTCGCCGCCCCAGGCCTTGGCGGCGCAGGCGTGCCCGGCCTCGTGCAGGGCCTTGATGATGGGGTAGAGGCACATCATCAGCGCGACGTTCTGCGCCGAGAGCATCTGGCCCGCGACGTCGCCTGTCAGCTCGCCCGCGTGCAGGGCGGCCACGACGAGGCCGGCGATCACCACCGCGAGCCAGACCGCGAACCCCCAGACCGAGAAGAGTGGCCGGAAGAACGGCGCCAGCCGGTCGAGCAGCGGGTCGGGGTCGAACAGCGGGAAGCGCACGGCGAGCGGGTTCTTGACCCGGGCGATCAGGGTGCGGCGCGCGGTCGATTCCGAGCGCTCGGCCAGTTCGGCGAGATCCGGCGGCAGATCGCCCTGGAGCAGGTCCGAGCCGTGGAGCTGCGAGATCAGGCGGATCGTGTCGTCCTGTGTCGGCGGGTCATCCTCGTTGCGGCGGGCGGCGGCCTCCCACACCTCCTGCAGGGTGCGGCGCCCGTCCATCATGCAAAGGATCAGGTTGGCGGCGGGCGAGAGGCGGTGGAAGCGCCCGGTCTGGTGATCCTGCAGGACGTACCAGACTTCGCCGCGGAAGCTCTGCCGGTGGATCTCGGCGTGGCGGCGCAGCCGCGGGCGCAAATTCGCGACCCGGTACCAGGATTGGCTGAACAGGGATTGGGACACGCCTCGATCCCCTCACGGCCACCAGTGCCAGACCGCTAGGCGCAGCCAGTCGACGACCGGCCGGGCCCAGATCCAGGCGAGCAGCCGCCGATCGACATCGACCTTGGCGATGCCCTCCATGCCCGGCCGCAGCCGGGTGGCGCCGTCGGCGATCCGGCCCTCGACGCGGAACAGGTTGCGGCCGTTCCTGGCCTCCGCCACCGGGGTGATGGTCTGGATCGTGAGCGCCTGGGGCTGATCGGGCAGGGAGGTCGCGAGCATGTGCCCGGTCTGCCCCTCGTGCAGGTCGGCGATCACCCGCTCGTCCACGCTGAGCACGACGCGGTAGCTGTCGAGCGGCGCGATCTCGAACAACACCTGCCCCCGGCTGACGGCGCCGCCGATGGATTGCGAGAGGTCGCCGGAGACGATCAGCCCGTCGAAGGGCGCGGTGAACTTCGAGCGGGCGATCTGCTCGTCGAGCAGGCGGATCTGCGCGTCGGCCTGATCGATCTGGCTCTTCACCACGTTGATCGTGGCCGGCTGCCGCGTGGCCAGCGCCTTGTCGTATTCGTAGGTACGCTGCTGACGCTCGGTGACCCAGCGCAGGCGCTCCAGGGCGAGGTCGCGGTCCTCCAGGGCGGCGAGGAGGTCGCCCTTGCGCACCGTGTCGCCGGCGCGATGCCCGGCGATCTTGAGGTAGCCGTCGTAGGAGGCGACCACGGAGCGGCGCACGAGGCCCTCGACGCGGGCATCGGCGGTCACGCGGTAATCGGTCTGGATCACCGACAGCGCCAGGACCGCGGAGAGCGCGGCGGCGAGGCCGAGCTTGAGCCCGGTCTTGTTCGGGCCGAAGACCAGCCGCGCGCCGTTCATCACCGCGTCGGTGGCCTTCAGCACGAGCCAGCGGTCGTTCTGCCGCTTGTCTTCCAGCACCGGGCCGATGGCCGCGGCGCAGGCGCTCACCTGCTCGACCGTCTCCAGGCTGAACGGCTGGTCGGCGGGGCGCTCGAGGGTGATCGCGCCGACGAAGCGGTCGTCAACCAGCATCGGCACGGTCAACACCCGGCCGCCATATTGCAGGCGGGCGAGATCGGCATGCGCCGTCGTGACGGTGGCCTCGTTCTCCGGCGGCGGGAACAGGATCAGGCTGCGCTGGTCGATCGCCTCGTTCATGCAGGCGCCGAGGCGGCGCACGAGGTTCATCTCGCGGCCGAACTGGGCCGAGTGCGAGATCGCGGTGATCCGGGTGCTTCCGCGCCGCACGAAGCCGATCGCCGCCCGCTGGCAGGAAAAGGCGATGGCGAGATCCGTCACCGCGGCGGTGCAGGCGGCGGAGTAGCGCGATTGCTCCAGCACCCCGGCAAGCAGATCGAGGACGGAGCGCGAGCGGGCCAGCGTCCGGCGCTCGCCTCGCCCGATCAGCTCGGCCTGCTTGGCGACGAGCCATGCGCTGCCCCACTGCACCTGACGGATGGCGGCGCGCAGATCGTCCTTGTCGAGGCTGTCGAGGGCGAAGGCGGCGACGGCGAAGCAGGCCTCGTCGAGGGCCAGCGGCAGCGCGATCCACGCGCCGGAGACCTGCGGCGGTGCGCCGGGGAGGGGGCCGGTCTCCGCCATCGCCTGCACGACCGGGCGGTTCTCGCGCAAGGCGGCCTCGGCCGTCTCGCGCAGGCCGGCCTCGCACTCGGACTGGGCCGGGAACACGGCGAGCGGGGCGAGTCCGACCGAGGTGCCCGGAAGCAGGACGCAGGCCCGTGGCGCGCCGAGCATCGGCGCCTGGAGCGTGAGCCACGCCTCCGCCGCCGCCTGAAGCGTCTGGGCGGTTCGGAGCACCTGCCACAGGGCCGGCTCCAGCAGGGACAGGCGCGCGGTCGAGCCCGCTGCGGACAGGCCCGACGTGGAGGCGTTCTCCACCGCCAAAGGCTCGCTCATGGCCCCCGGATTCCTTGACTGATGGCGCTCAGGGTCTTGCTTGGGAAGGGTCTCGCCGCCGTGCTGTCGGACGCGGCGGCGGGACAGGACGATCAAGCGTCGAGGTCGAGGCGCCCGTGCCGGTTCTCGTACTCGGCCAGGACGCCGCCGAGGACGGAGTGGAGGCGCTTGGCCGCGAGCGGCGTGAGGATCACGCGGTTCGAGAGATCGACCACCACGTTGTCGGTCGCGGCGAGATTCCAGGTCCGGTTGGTGCCGAAGAACAGATCCACCTGCTCGCGGGTGCCCTGCACGTTCACGACATTGGCGAACTGCGTCGACATGCTGTCCTCACGCCACTCGATCGCACGCACCTGATCGGCGGCCTCGGGCTTGCTGCTCTCGCTCACGACTGTCCCCTCATCTGCGCGCATCACCGCGCGACGTCACCCTGGACCGTTCCGCATCGCTACCATGCCGAGGCCGATCGCGGCGTCTAAGTCCTCGTCAAGACATTGCACGAATAAAGCCGCCCTTGAACGGCGGCTTGCCTTATGAGCTGAGCGAAACCAAGTCGCCTTGCATTTATGGCACACAGGGCGATAGGAGCTATTGCACGGTTTGTGCGATTCGATCACGAATGGAATGTGGCGGCGGCAATGGCCACGAAGAAGATTGAGTTGACCCAGCGTCTCAATTCAAGGCTTCCTTCACGGCCGAGCTGTCATCGGGCGTCTCTCGGCTGCGCGCATCCGGCTTCATGCTGATGCCGATCGAAGGACGGCAGGCGTTCGAGGTGCCGGATCCGGATTTTCCGTTCGTGGACCGCTTCCTCGAAAGCGAGGCCGCCGCACAGGCTCTCACCTTCGCCCTCGCCTCCGGTCTGATCGACCGTCTCGCTCGCCGCTCGGACATGGCGGCGGCGGAACTCGCCGACGCGTTCCGCCTCGATCCGCCGCGCTCCGCCTGCCTTTTCGGTCTCCTCGTCGGTGCCGGCATCGCGGCGGAGCCGGCAGCGGGCCGGATCGCCCTGAGCGCGGCGTTCCGTGCCGTGCTGCCCTGCCGCGACCTGATCGAGGCGAAGCTCGCCTTCGCCGCCGCCGCGTCCGAGGATCTGCGCCGGCACTTCCCCGCCTTCGTCGCGGATCTGCCGGCCTTCATGGCGGCCTCGCGCACCTTCGAGCTGTTCCGGTACGACCGCTGCTTCGAGGTCACGCCCGAGAACCTCGACGCCACCCGGCGCTGGGTCACCTACACCACCTGCCTCACCCGCTACGAGGCCGGTCCCTGCCTCGACCGGATCGAGCCCGGACGCCATCGGCGCCTGCTCGATCTCGGCGGCAATAGCGGCGAGTTTGCCGCCCAGGCCTGCCGCCGCGCCCCGGCCCTGACCGCGACGGTGTTCGACCTGCCCGTCGTCTGCGCGCTCGGCCGCGAGAACCTCGCGGGCCGGCCGGAGGGTGCTCGCGTCACGTTCCAGGCCGGCGACATGCGGCGCGATCCGCTGCCGGAAGGCCACGACCTCGTCACCTTCAAGTCGGTCCTGCACGATTGGCCGGCAGAGGAAGCTCGCGCCCTGCTCGCGCGCGCCGGTCATGCCCTGACACCGGGCGGTCGCCTCGTGATCTACGAGCGGGCGCCGATGCGTCTGCACGCGCGCGCGCCCGGATATGTCCAATCGGCCGACCTCGTGTTCCAACCCTTCTTCCGCGAGGCCGACTTCTATGCCGAGGCGCTGGCGGCCCTCGGCTTCGTCGCGTGCCGCATCCGCAGCCTCGCGCTGGAGACGCCGTTCCACCTCATCGAGGCACGCAAGCCCGGCGGTGCGCCGTGATCGCGCCCTTCGTCGTCGCGGTGACCGGCCCGCCAGGCAGCGGGAAGACAACCCTGTCCCGCGCCCTGGCGGAGCGGCTCGGCGGTGCACCCGTCCTGTCCTACGATGCCTACGAAACCATCACCGGCTGGCCGCCGGAGCAGGTGGCGGCGTGGCTCGCGGATGGTGCGCCCCTTGATGCGGTGCCCGTTCCGGGACTTGCCGAGGACCTGGCGCGACTGCGGCGCGGCGAGCCGGTGCCGGACCGGGAGCGCGGCGGCACGCTGCGCCTGGCCCGGCGCGGGGCGCGCCCGGCCATCGTTCTCGACACCCTTCTCGGCCGGGACCATCCCGGCACGGGGACGCAGATCGACCATCTGGTCTGGCTCGACCTGCCGCTGGATCGCGCGCTGGCGCGCAAGCTGCGCAGCTTCACCGGCGAGGCGCAGCGCGACCCCTCGGCTACCCCCAGATTCCTCGCCGCGCTCGATGCCTATCTCGGTCGCTACGATACCCTGCTTCACCCGACCTACGCGCTGCAGCGCGAGCGGGTGAGGCCGGCGGCCGACTTGATCCTCGGGGCCGGCACGCTCGCCGAGCATCTCGCGGCCATCGAATCCAACCTCCAACCCCACCTCCACGTCACCCTCGCGGCCGCGCCGACGGCGTGAGGGGCGACGCCTGCGGAGCCGACAACCCGATGTTCAGGTCCGAACGCTCCGCGCCACCGCGCCTGGTCGTCGCCGGCGGTGGCCCCGCCGGCTGGATGGCCGCTTTCTATCTCAAGCGCGTCCTGCGCCGGGCCGGCTGGAGCGTGACCCTCGTCGGGGCCGCCCCGGCAGCGGGCCCGCCCGTCGCCCTGGCGACGCGCCCGTCCTTCACCCGCTTCCTCAACGGGTTCGACATCGACGAGGCGATCTTCATGCGCCGCTGCGCGGCGACCTACCGGCTCGCCAGCCGCTACGACGACTGGTTCGCCGAAGGAGAGGGGCACTGGCACCCCTTCGGTGCCTGTGGCCCGAGGATCGCCGGCCGCGACCTGTTCCATTACTGGATGAAGCTTCGCGGCGCGGGCGCCGAGGAAGCCGGACGCTATTCGGACTACGCGCCTCAGGCGCTGATGGCGGCCGCCGGACGCGGCCCCCGCTCGGAGGCGGAGCGATCCTCGCTCACCGAGTCCGGCGAGTACGGCTATCACCTCGACCGGACCGCCCTCGTCCGCTTCCTGCGCGATCTGGCGCTTGCCGAGGGCGTGCGCGCGGTGACCGGTCGCGTCCACGGGATCGAGCGCGACCTTTACGGCGATGTCACCGCCCTCGTCCTCGACGAAGGGCAGACGGTCGAGGGCGACCTCTTCCTCGACTGTACCGGCATGGCCTCGCAGCTGATCGGCACCGCCCTCGGCGAAGCCTGGAATGCCGGCAGCGGCCCCGGCGACCGTCTTGTCCGCCTGTCCCGGCCGCGCTCGCCCGAGGCGCCGCCCTTCACCGCCTATCGTGGCCGGGCGGAGGGATGGACGGCGTCGCTGCCGCTGGCCGACCGCACGGAGCACCACTTCGTCTACGACAGCCGGACCACGCCGCCGGATGCCGCGGCGGAGATCCTGCACCGCGCCTTCGACGGCGAAGGGGATCTCGCCCATACGGAGCTGCGTTACGGTCGTCGCGCCGTGCCGTGGCAGCGCAACGTCGTCGCCCTCGGCGCTGCGGCCGGAGCCGTCGAGCCGCTCGTCGGCTTCGATCTCGATCTCGTCCTGGCCGGTCTCGAAGCCATTCTTGCTTACCTGCCGCGGCAGGCGGAGGGAGGCGACGTCCTCCGCCGGGCCTACAATGCGCGGGCGAACCGCTTCCACGACGATGCCGCCGAGGCGGTGGCCGCGCATTACGTCCTCGGCCGGCGGCCGGATCGGTTCTGGGCGAATGCCCGTGCCGTGACGATCCCCGACCGGCTCGCCGACCGCCTCGACCTCTACGAATTGGCCGGTCACGTCACCGTGGGCGAAGAGGCGCTGTTCGGCGAGGGGGACCACTACCTGCTGTTCTCCGGGGCCGAGTTCCTGCCCCGCCGGCCCTTCGCCCCGGTCGATGTCGCCGATGGCCGCGAGGTCGCGCGGCTTCTGGCGAGCATCCGCGCGCAATCGGGTCGGGTCGCGCAGGCCATGGCGCCGCATGCCCGCCTGATCGAGGCACTGCACGGTCCGGCACCCGCCGCGGCGGCCGCGATCCGCGTCGCGGCGGCGGAAGCGCCCGCTGGCCTGGCGAGCCTGCGCGGGACGCCCGCGGGCGCGCGCCTCGCCGATCTGGTTGCCGGTCTCGGCCAGCCCTTCGGCTACGAGCGCTCGGTGAAGGCGACCCCGGCGGGCATGCAGACCGAGCGCTTCCTGGTCAGCCTGCACCGCACCAGCCTCGGCCTGGCGCCGGGCAAGACCCTCGGCGACCTCGCCGCGAGGCTCGGAATGCCGGAGCGGGCGCGCGCCGAGGCTGCCGACCTGATCGCGGATGCGGACATCCTTCATCTCGGATACGAGGACGGCCCGTCGGGCGCCCTCTACAAGCTCTACGTCGAGTGGTCGTCGCGCACGGATGCGGCCTGGAGCGGCGCGGACGAGGCCGGAGCGGAACCGATGCTGGTCCACCGCGCCTACAAGTGGAGGCCCGAGGGCGGTCCTCACCCCGTCGTCACCCTCTACCACTGGCCATGGGTGCGCGGTCCCGAGGAGATCGAAGCGCGGCTGAGCCGGATCGCCGGCGCGTGGGGCGCGGCCGGCCCCCCGGTGCTCGACACCGCCCGCGCGATCCTGCGGCTGGCGCGGGAGAGGGGGCGCGGTGCCGTCCACTATCTCGAAGCCCGCGAGGAGCCGGGTCAGCGCCTGTCCTACGACCTCAACCTCTATGCCTGCGGCCTGAGCGTGGCCGAGGCGGAACCTCTGCTCGGCCAAGCCTTCGTGGATCTCGGCATCCCGCCGCAGGCCGCGGCGGCGGTGCTGGTTGAGCGGCTTCAGGAGACCCTGGGGCACGTCGCCGGCGGCGTCGGGCGTGACGGACACCCGTTCCTCACCGTCTATTCCGGCAAGGCGGGCGCGTGACCGGCCTCGACCCCGCCCGGCTGGAACTGTCCACGCCGGGCGACCGCTACGCCGATTACTGTCTGTGGGACTATGAGCCGGTCGGGCCGACGGCGGGACGCCTGCGGCAGGCCAGCCTGCTCTGGCACTCGCTCGCCTGCGCGGGAGCGGATCCCCGGCTCTTCGCACTCTGCGACGCGCTGCGCGACGGTCTCGGCCCCGGCCGCAGTGTCTGGGGCGCCAAGCTCCGGGACGGGGTCACGACCTGGGAGTTCTACTTCTACGACTACGCCCGGCTCGACCGCACCGTCTCGATCGAGCGCGTACTGGCGATCCTGGCACCCTTCGCATCCTGTGGCCTGCGCTACGCCGGGGCACGGCCCTACTTCATGTTCTCGCTCGATCTCGACGACGCCCTGGCTCGGGGCGAGCGGAGCCTCGAGTGCCTCAACATCTATGTCGGCAACCCCGGCAGCAGCGTCTCGTCCGGCCTCAGCTACGGACTCACCGCCGACGGCCTCGTCTTCGACAACCTCTACAGCTTCTTCGACGCCGCCCGCGAAGGCGAGGCGATCCGGGCCAAGGCCGCCTGCTCGGCCCATCTCGATCTGCCCGGCCTCGATCTCGACGCGATTCTGTGGCCCGAACTGATGCGCTGCGGCGTGGTGGTCGTGGCCAACAAGCGCCTGTGCGACGGCGTCTATTTCTCGCGCGTGGGCATCGACGGACTGATCGCCTTCCTCGACCGGCTCGCCTACCCGCCTGCGCTCCGCGACTTCGTCCGTGGCGAGCGGCGGCGCCTGTCGCACCTGCTGTTCGATGTCGGGATCGACTACGCGATCATCGACGGCCGGCTGACGGTGACGAAGAGCGCGTATTACGGTCTTCTGTGAAGCAGTGGGACGCCATGGGACGCTACGACCACGCGGCTTACGTCTCCCTGACGATGGAGTTCCGCTGCAATCTCAAATGCATCCACTGCATGATCGAGGGCACGATGGACCGGCTCGCGCCGGAATCCGACGCGCAGTTCGAGGAGATCCTCGCCCGCAACGCCCGTGAGCGGCGCTGGACCGGCCTGATCCTGACCGGTTCCGAGATCACCCTGCGGCGCGACCTGCCCGATCTCGCGCGGCGGGCGCGGGCGAGCGGCTTCGACCATGTCCGCATCCAGACCCACGGCATGCATCTCGGCCAGCCGAGCTTCTGCCATCGGCTGGTGGAGGCTGGAATCGACGAGTTCTTCGTCTCGATCGCCGGCAGCGATGCCGCCAGCCACGATGCCCTCACCCTGGTGCCGGGCTCGTTCGAACGCGCCCTGCGGGGCCTGGAAACCCTCGACGCGATGGAGGGCGTCGAGACCCTCACCAACACCGTGGTGACCGAACGCAGCTACCGCCTGCTGCCCGCACTGGTCGATCGGCTCGCCCACCTCAAGCGCCTGACTCAGATGGAGTTCTGGGTCTACTTCCCGATGTCCGAGCGTGACGAGAAAGGCCTTGTCGCGCGTCACGCCGACGTCCTGCCCTACCTGCGCGAGGCGGTCCTTCGGGCCCGCGCGCTCGGTCGCGCCGTCGAGGTGAAGAACTTTCCGGAATGCCTGCTCGGCGATCTCGGCGACGCGCTCGTCAACGGCCAGCCCGAACTGCACATCGATCCGGATTTCTGGCGGGAGTTCGGGCGCAACGGCTTCTATCAATGCGTCCACCGGGAGGTCTGCTCCTCCCGCGAATGCCTGGGCCTCAACACGGCCTACATCGAAAAGTTCGGCCTCGAAGCCGACAGCGTGCAGCCGTTGCGCGCACCCCGGCGTCGGGCCTGGAGCCGAGCTCCGGCCTGAGGCGGCGATGCCGCCGTTCCGACGCGCCGCCTTGTGTTTTCAGGCTGGCCGCCTCCTGTCGGTGCGACGCGTCAGCGGTTCCCAAGCCGGGGCCACCAATCGTGAAGGACGTCGAGGTCGGTCCGCGTGTCCTTCTGGGCGAGGGCGACCTGCTCGGCCCGGAACTCACTCGCGGTGATGCCGAACTGGGCGCGGAAGCTGCGGCTGAAATGGACCTTGCCGCGAAACCCGAAATCGGCCGCGAGCCGGGAGAGGCGGCGCGTTTCCAGTGGATCGCTGAGGGCGGCCCGGACTGCCAGCAGCCGCCGCTCCTGAACCGAGCGCATGATGCCGCCGTAGGGAGCGAACATCCGGTAGAGGGTCGCGCGCGACACGCCGATCTCGTTGGCGATCATCTCCGGTGACAGTTCCGGCGAAGCAAGATGGGTGCGGATCGTCTGCTCGGCGAGCGCGAGATGACTGGCGGCGAGGGCCGGTGTCTCGGTGATCTCCTCGGCGCGCGCGGGGTCGAGCAACACGCGCAGAAAATCCAGCGTTTGCGTCACGACCTCCGCGACATCCGGTTCCTCAAGGAGCGTACTGCGTTCGCGCAGGGCGATCAGATGCGCGGCGAGCAAGCGGTTGCGCGCCGGATCGAGCCGCGGCGGCAGCGTGCGGTCGGCAAGGCCCGGCAGCAAGACGCGCGGAACGATCAGCGCGATCGTGTCCGACGAGGCCGCGAGCGTGTCGACCTCCTGGGCGAGGTCGATGATTGCGACCTGCGACGACCAGATCGTGGACTGCTGCCCGCTGATGAGGCCGTTGAAACCACCGACATTGTAGAGATGGAAGAGGATGTGATCCGGTGTGCGGGCGATGAGATCCCGGTCGCGGCGGTAGCTCTGCGCCCCGAACACGACCCGTGCCACCATGATGTCGCCGATTACGGCACCGCTGGCCGAGCCGGTCGGGCTGCGTTGATCGGGATGGAAAGCCCGCGGCTCGAACAGGGGGCCGACGACGCCCCGCCAGATCTCTGCCGCGCTCTCGTGGGGCAGTCCGGTCGTGAGGTAATCCAGTCGCTGGAGAGAGGCCACGAGACAAACGACTTCCAAGAACACGATCGGCAGGCTTGTTCGCTTCCGCCCATGGGTGCCGACACCGGTGAAGCAGGGACGAGAACCGTGGTCGCGTTAGTGCATGATGAGCTTCTTTGATGAGATTTCTGGCAGTATAGAAAGTGAATGATTCATTATAAGCGAGGTATTTCTCGTCCTGTCATGAAGGGCGACCCGGCTTGGCAGGCTTCGTCCGATGCTTCGGCACAGCTAAATCCGGCGGGCGGCTTTTCAAGTGCGAAGTTCCACCGCAAAAGTTGCACGGGCGGTCACGTGAGCGTTCAGCGCAGACGGAATGCCAATCATAATAGGCTCATGATTGTTGCGCGATGTCGCATCAATGCGCCAATTGCAAGATTATTCATTCGATCTAGGTCGATTCTAAAAAACTGACGAAGGTTATCGTCAATTTAGGGGCTTCGGAGGCGACGACGATGCGTCGGATGTTTTGGGGTATCCTATGGATATGGCGGGTTTTACGTGACGGGCGTCGCGATCTTGTGCTCGGCCAGGGTTGAGAGCGGGCATCGCTGGGCAGAAACTTTCGTCTCCCGGCACACGGATCTCGGCTTCGCCCCCGGATCGAACCCGAACAAAGCCGTATGACAATTTTTGCGACGACCGTTTTCGCGATTGCTTGCGATGGCTGCGGGTTCGAAACAGGAGCGGCAGGATTGATCAACGTGAGCCGGGCCTCCGTGCCTGTCCGGCGAAGTCAGGTTCTGAGACGCTGGATCAATCGAAAAATGGAACCAACCCTCTCAACCGAGGGGCGGTACTGATATGGATCAGAAGGCGAAGATGCGGGAATCGCACAAGCGCCGCAATGTGGGGTCGGAATGAGCAAGCAGCTTCTCATCTACGAGCGTGCCGTGCCGGTGACGCGTCAGCGTCATGGGGCGTGGTCAGTCAAGGCGGGGGCATCGTTCGAGTTCGCGCGCAGCGTCAACTCCGTGCCGCTGATGGTGGCCGAGTTTCCGAACGCCGCGGCCGAGTACACCATCGTCTTCGGCGGCGCGGAAGACGAGATTATCCCGGTGGCGCTGCTCGGGATCCGCGACAACGAGAATCTCTACGTCTCCGATTCCGGCACCTGGGCCGGCGCCTACGTTCCGGCCTTCCTGCGCCGCTATCCCTTCGTGTTCTCCAGCGATAACGCGAACGACGCCGACGCGACCTTCACGCTCTGCGTCGATGAGGAATTCTCCGGCTGCAACGACGAGGGTCGGGGCGAGCGTCTGTTCGATGCCGACGGCGAGCGCACGCAGTACCTGCAGAACGTCCTGGGCTTCCTCCAGGCCTACCAAGTGCAGTTCCAGCGCACCAAGCTGTTCGTGAAGCGCCTGCAGGAGTTCGGCCTGCTGGAGCCGATGCAGGCGCAGTTCACGCTGCGCAGCGGCCAGCGCTCGACCCTGTCGGGCTTCAGCGTGGTCAACCGCGAGCGCCTCAAGGCCCTCGCGCCCGAGCAGCTCGCCGAGCTGATGCAGGCGGACGAGATGGAGCTCGTCTATCTGCACCTCACTTCGCTGCGGAACCTGACACCGATCGCCGAGCGGATCGGCGGTCCGGCCGATGCCGCTCAGGCCGCGGAGACCGCTCCGTCCTCGCCGACGGACTTCGAGACGTCGGGCAACGCCTGATCCGAGGGCCCGCACCGGCCTCTCCAAAGGGCTGGCGCGATCGCGCATGTCCGGGCGGCGCCCTTTCGGGTGCCGCTCCAGATTTCAATGACGGCTTTTGCAACCCCAGCCGCCTCACCGTGTGCCGGGCAATGCTGTCTGCTGCGCGTCCGCCGAGGGCGCCGGCGTCCGGGTTTTGGAGAGAGCGGCAATGGCTTTTCCGTTCAAGTCGGAAGGCTTCTGGGGCCCCCTGTTCCGCCGCCGCGATCGTGCCCGACTGGCCGTCGCGGAGACGCCGCGCGCGCCGCGACCGTCGAAGCGGCAGCTCGTGCTGCACCTCAAGGCGAAGGCCGACCGCCTGTTCAACCGCGACCGGCTGATCTTCGACCCGCTCGAGCCGCGCGTCCTGCTCGACGGCACCGCGACTTACGAAATCACCAAATCGTTCGACGCGCAGGCGGCCGAGCACAAGGTGCTCGTCGAGCTGATCGACACGAGTGCCACTGCGACGGCGGGGGCGAACCCGGTCCAGCAGGTTCAGGTCTTCGCCTATACCGACGGCAAGAAGGGCGCTCAGCTTCACACCTTCGGCGATGTCAGCTCGACGAACCATGCCTTCACGATCACCGGGACGAACAAGAAGGATCACATCGTCGTCGACGTCGCGTCGTTCGAGCGGCTGACCGGCAGCACAAAGCCGACGCTGCTCATCAACGATCCCGCGAACGATGGCGGCCCGATCGATAACGGCGACACGATCGAGCTTCTCAACCGCGCCAACGACAAAGGCAGTGCCGGCGCGACCTTCACTCTCGGAAACAAGAACACCGGCTCGATCAACGCCGGCAAGTTCGAGGGCAACTTCGCCGGCATCGGCAACCTGATCGGTGCGGCGGGAGCCGATGACACCCTGATCGCCGGATCATCGACCGGCATCCTCGACGGTACCTTCGAGGGCGGCAAGGGCAGCCTCAAGATTGATTTCTCGGCGCTGACGACAAGCATCGACGCAACGTTGAAGCGGTCGGCTCCGAACTCGGACAGGTACGTCCTAGAGCGGTCGAGCGCGGCGAATGGCACGGCGGCGACCTTCGCGCCGATTGCCTTCACCGCGCCCTCGACGAAGCTGGGCGTCCTGCTCGGCCAAGGGGACGACACGCTGCGTCTGGAGACGCTGCCGTCGGGGCCGTCCTTCACCGTCTCGGGCGGAGCGGGCGCCGACAGCATCGTCTTCGACACCGCGCTGCAGGCAGGGACCGGCAACATCGGTTTGACTTTCGACGGCGGCGACGGCGACGACAAGATCAACCTGAACAAGAACCTCGAAGCCCTCGCCGGATCGCTCGCGGTGACGTTCAATGGCGGTGCGGGCGAGAACAGCCTCACCGTCGCAAACGGCGTTCAGATCAAGGCGAGGGACAGCGTCGCCTTCACGCTCGGAGCGGTGGTGACGCCGGATCTGCCGCTCACCGGCAGCGACCCGACCGTCAAAAGCACCGCCAAGATGGGCGTCGTCGTCAGCGAGGACGCGGTGATCGGCGGCTCGTCGGTGGCGATCAAGGTCGAGAGTTCGACGACCGTCACCCGCGGCGAGACGAGCATCGGCACGGCGAGGCTGTCGGTCGAGGCGGACACGGCCGCGACGATCCGCCTGGCCGGCCGGATCGACACCGCGGGCGAGGCCGCCCTGGTCACGAACGTCACCAATTCCGCGACCCTCACCTCAACGCTCGCCTCGCAGCTGCACCGCGTCTCGGCGAAGCAGAAGAATACGTCCACGATCGACGTCGGCGCCACGGGCGCGATCAATGGTGGCACCGTGAAGCTCGCCGCCGACACGAAGGCGAACGTCACCATCAAGGCGATCGGTCTCGTGCTGTCGGGGCTCGAGAAGGTCAAAAATGACGCCACGCTGACCGCCGAGTCACTGACGGCGATCGTGAAAGGCGAGCAGGATCTCGGGGAGGTTCTCGGCGCGGCCGCATCCACCGACGGCAAATCAATCGAGGATCTGTTCGTATCGGGCTTCATGAAGAAGTCGAAGACCTTGATCGAGAACGAGACGCGCGTCACGCTCGATGGCGGTGCGCAGGTCAAGCAGATCGGCACCGGCACGTTGGCCGAGAGCGACACCGCCGTCCTGCTCAAGGCGACCGACGACACGAAGGCCCGGACGATGCTGGTGGCCACCGACGGCGTGTCGGTGCCGGTGATCGGCCGCATGCTCGATAACGTGCCGGGCGTTCTCAACCCCTTCGCGCTCTGGTCCGAGCAGGATGTCAAGCGCGTCACCCGAGTCGATCTCGGGTCCGCTTTCGCGAAACCGGCCGCTGACGCTGCCAAGATCATCGACGCGGCCGGGGCGGTGGCGCTGCAGGCCGGAAATTCCGGAACGGTGATCGCCCGCATCCGCGCCGCGACGCTGTCCGTCGACGACGTCAAAGACCCCAAAAAGACGTCCGCCGGCGACGGTGGCGAGGGTTGGGACGGCGAGGAGACCGACAACTCGCTGCCTGCGCCGATCAAGACCGGCTACGCCAACAACACCGTCGATGACACCGTGCGTGTCGAGCTGCGCGGGGTTTCCATTGCCGCCGCGGCGCTTCGGGCGTCCGCCGCCAACGTGACCACGGTCGAGGCGCGCGCGATCCAGGCGCAGAACACCCTGAAGGGCAGCACCGTCGCTCTCGCCACGCTCTCGCGGCTGTCGATCGGCGGGGGCGCCCTGTCGCTCACGGCGATCGATGCCGCCAGCGCCATGGCCATCGCCGAGCCGGTGGACACGGACACGCTGCAGGACACCACCGACGCGACGAAGACGGAAGCGGCGCAGGAGGAGCAGGCGAAGGCAGAGAAGGCGGCCCGCGAGTTCCTCGGCATCGGGCGCGGATCGGCCATCAATTTCGCCGAACGCGATGTGACGGCGAGGCTCATCGACAGCGAGACGATCGCCGCCGACGTCACGCTCGTCGCCCAGAACAGCCTGGAACTCGTGGCCGAGGCGCAAGCGACCGGAGTCGCCAGCATCCTCGGTGCGGCGGGCTCCATCGCCGTCAACATCGTCCTTGGCAGCACGGACGCCACGATCACCGGCGGCAACGTGAAGGCCACGACCGGCGACGTCGTGGTCAACGCCGCCGATACCTCCACCATTGATGCACGGGCCCGCACCACCGTCGACACCGCTTCCCGCGATGGACAGCTCGGTGTCACGGTTCCGTCCCTGGGAGCCGCCGCGGCCTTCAACATCATCGGCTACGCGCTCAACGGGATGGGCTCGTCGAGCATCATCCCGAAGATTCTCAGCGCCTCGATCGATACCATCCTCGGCACCGGTCTGCTGACGGCTGCGGCCACCCAGACGATCCGGGCCCGGATCGAGGGCGCGACCGTCGAGGCCGGCGGGCGCGTGCAGGTCACCGCGACGAGCGCGGGCCTCATCAATTCGACCGTCAGCAACACCATCGCCAACAAGACGCCCGAGCAGACCCTGCTGCAGGACATTACCGCCGAGGGCAAGCGCGTCGCCATCAACCAAGTGAAGAGCGTGCTGAGGAAGCCAGCCTCCGCCGCCACGCAGAACGGCGTCGCCAAGGCCGCGACCGCCAGCTTCGGCGGCATCATCTCGACGAACCGGGTCGCGCGGGCGGCCTCGGCGGAGATCGTCGCGCTGAAGGTAGGGAACGACACCACCGCAGCCAAGGTGACCGGCACCGGCGCGCTCGAAGTTCTCGCGACGGACCGGGCGACGATCAATGCCAACGTCAAGCTCGTGGCCTCCAGCCAGGCCGCGAGCGATGGCGGTCTCGATCCGAACCTGATGCGGACCCCCTCCGACGCCAGAGCCGGCAACGGCGCGCTCGACGCCATCCGGGAAGGGGCCAGCAACACGTTCTCGTCCATCAAGCAGCGCGCGAAGCAGGTGGACACCAAGCCGGATCAGGCGAACAAAAAAGTAACCCTGAAACTCGGCAAGCGCATCCTTCTCGACTTCCCCGAGGCGTTCAACTCCGCGCCGATCGCGGCACGGACGCTGAACGCCGTCCCGCTCGGCCTCGGCGATGCGCTCAACAGCCGGCTGCCGGTCACCCCGTCCAAGATGCAGGTGGTCGCGACGGACGAAGTCGTGCTCGTCGGTCCCGGTCATCCGTCCGGCAAGGGCGAGGTGAACACGTACTACCGCTACAAGCCGCTCACTACTTCGTCGTCGCTGGACCTCACCAAGGTCGATTTCACCGACACGACGACGTGGCAGAAGATCGGCCAGCGCGGCGCCGTCTACGAGTGGATGGGGCCGGACCACAAGGTCCCTGACAGCATCGAGCGCGAACTCAAGAAAGAGAACTACAGCGACCGCGACTTCTGGCGTCGGGTCGGGGACGGCGAGACCCAGCCCGGCAAGACGACGGGTTCCGGCGCCACGGCCATGGGCGGCATCGTCTCGCACAACGACATTCGCGGCGGTGCCACGGCCATCATCGCCGGTGACGCGCAGATCATCACCGGCAGCGTCGCCGTCACGGCCGAGCGCAATGCGGTGATCACGGCGCGGGCCGACGCCACCGTCGAGGCGGTCGCCACTATCCGTGAGCAGCAGGGCAGCAAGGCCGACGGCCAGCCGGGCGCCGGCACCGCGAGTCCGATCCCAGGCCAGACCTCGCTGTTCGACCGCGGCAAGGCCGAGGGGACGCAGACCTCCGCTTCGAGCGCGCTGGCCGTCAACGGCGTCATCTCCACCAACGTCATCCTCTCGACGGCGACGGCCCGCATCGACAGCTCGGTGATCAGGACGACGACGGCCGGCGACGGAGCGGTCTCGGTGAGTGCAACCACCGGGGGCGCGATCACGTCCAGCGTCGATGCGCAGGTGACGGCCCTGTCGAGCGGTCCCGCCACCTCCGGCGACGAATCCCCGACGGTCGGCACCGCGCTACCCCCGACGACCACGGCGCGGGCGGCGGGCGTGCAGCTCGCGTTCAACGCCATCGGATTCGACCTGAAAAACCTCGCCTTTGCGACGCTGGACGCCCTCATCGGCGTGAGCCTCGGTCAGGGAGCGCCGCAGCAGGCGATTGCCGAGATCACGAAATCCTCGGTGACAGCGGCGGGGGCGGTTCGTGTCACCGCCGAATCCAGCGGCGTGATCGACGCCACGCTCGGCAACAAGGTGACGGCCGCGGCCCGCGCGGCCAGCGCCAACGCCCTCGCCGTCTCCGGTATCGTTGCGACGAACCGGGTGAGCGGTGCCGCCCGTGCCACGATCGATCTGACAGGAACTTCCGTATCCGGAACCGACGTAACCGTCTCGGCGACCGACTCGGTCAAGATCGCGAGCACCACGACCGTGGGCGCGTCCGCTTCGGCCGTGAGCACCGGCTCCATCAGCGGCGTCGACAAGAGCGCGGAAGCCCTGCTTGGCGAGTACAAATACACGACCGCGTCGGGAAAGAGGGCCGTCAAGTTCGGAGAGAAGATTCGCCTCAGCGACAACTGGACCGGCAAGGGTGAGAAGGGCGCCGTGTACCAGTACATGGGCGAAGACTTCAAACTCGTCGTCGACCTCGGCGTGCCTTCTATCGACGAACGGCTCGATTTCAGCAACTTTGCCTATTGGAAGAAGCTCGACGCCACCAATGTGACGCCCAGCCCGGTCGGGCCTCAATCGCTGAAGGGCAAGATCGCCGCCAAACTCCGCCCCGAGCCGGGCGGCACCTCCTCCCTCGGCCTCGGCGGCCTCATCGCGCGCAACTACGTCTCGGGCAAAGCCGAGGCATCGATCGTGAACGGCGAGCTCACGGCCAGGGGCGACGTCTCGGTCACCGCGAAGTCGACCGGTGCCATCAAGGCGCTCGACGTGAGCGTGATCAGCGGCGGGAATGCGGGCAACGGCGTGCTCGTCACCAACGCCGTGCTCAACGGCGCCACCGCCTTCATCAAGGATACGAAGCTGACGGGCGGCGCCGTCACCGTCACGGCCACCAATGCCTCCGACATCGATGCCAGCGCCCGCGGCAAGACGGCCGGCGACGGCAGCGTCGCGCTCGGCTTCACCCTCGCGTTCAACACCATCGGCTTCAAGACGCAGAACGTCCTGTTCGATGCCGTCGATACGATCGTCGGCGATCCTCTGATCGCGACCGCGACCGGCGCCGAGCAATCCGCCGGCGCGACGGCCTTCATCACCGGCACGAGCAAGGGTTTGACGGCCAGGCGTGATGTGACGGTCGCGGCCGACAGCCGTGCGCAGATCAAGGCCGTGGCCGGCAGCGAGGTGGCGCAAGCCGACAGCGACTCGACCGTCCACAAGGCGCAGACCGGGGCGCAAGGCATTTCGGCCGGTGCCGTGCTCGCTTCCAACAAGGTCAGCGCCCGGGCGGAAGCCTATATCGGTGGACCGGAGGAAACGGACACGTATCCGGTCAATACGGACATCCCCCAGCGCTCGAAAGTGATCTCGACCGGAGGCAGCGTCTTCGTCACCGCGACGAACCTGGCCGGCATCGACGCGTCGAGCACGATCATCTCGTCCTCGGCCGTGTCGGGCAGCGTCGCCCAACTGGCCAGCAAGGCTGCCTCGATCGCACGCAACATCTACGACTACACGACGAAGTCGGGCACCAAGACGATCAAGGCCGGAGACCGGGTCCGGACCGAATCGAACTTCAAAGTTACGAATGATACCAGCACCGACACGAACAGGGGTGAGGAGCCTGTCCTCGACGGTCGCGTCTTCATCTTCGTCGGTGCAGCCAGCCGGTCGATGGATCTTTCCGCTCAGGACTATACCGACGCGGCCAACTGGTTCGCGCTCGATGACGGCGCAACCGTGTCGAAGAGTTCAGTAGCCGGCACCGCGAGCACCCCGTCCGGCACACAGCCCGGTGCGGCTGACGACCTAGAGTCGAAGACCGTCACGACCCCGGAAGGCACCGTGACGATCACCCGCATGAAAGCCCCTGCGGCGCGTTACTCGTCCAAGGACGGCTATCAGGACATGATGGTCGGCCAGGGCGTGCTGCTCTCGCGCAACGACACTCTGTCGAAGGGTGAGAAGGGAACGATCTACATCTGGCGCGGGGCGGACAACACCCGCGTCACGCTCCACGGCGAGGACTACACCAGCGACAACTGGATTCCGGCGCCGGCCAAGACCGTGATGCCGGCGCTTGACAAGGTCTCCGACGTCAAGACTCCGGCGAAGACGGCGCCCGGCTCCGGGACAGGAAACGCTACCGTCACCCCGCCCACGACGGCGCGGACGCCTGCCTCGTCCGCCGCCTCCATCGGCGGTCTGATCGTCTTCAACGAGGTGAATGGTGGGGCCACTGCCCGCATCACACGGGCCGACGTCACGGCCAACGCGGACATCACGGTCTCGGCCAAGGACGCGGCCAACATCGCCGCCACCCTCGTCAGCACGGTGACGGCCTCCGGCGGCGCCTCGTTCACCTCGAAGCCCGCTACGGGGACCGCCGGAACCGTGCCCGGCGACGGTGCCGTCATCGCCACCAACGGTCTGGCCGCGACCAACGTCGTGCGCGGCGGTGCCACGGCCTCGGTGTTGAACGCCGAGGTCGAGGCGGTGCGCGGCGATCTCGCGGTCCGGGCCGAGAACACGGCCGGCATCGATGCGCGCCTGCGGGCCTCCTCGACGACCTCGGGCGGCAACCAGGGCGGCCTGTCTGCGGCCGTCACCCTCGCCTTCAACTCGGTGGGCTACGAGACCCTGAACCTGCTGTTCAACACCGTCGACGCGCTGATCGGCTCGCCGACGATCTCCGACGCCTTCGGCAAAGAGACCGGCTCGGGCGCGACCGCGACCATCGTCAGATCCACGGCCACGGCGGGCGGCGACATCGCCGTCACGGCCGTCTCGACCACCAAGATCAACGCCACCGTCAGCAATGCCGCCCAATCCTCCACCGACTCGATGAAGGGATCCGGCGGCACCGGCTTCGGCGTGGTCCTCGCGTCGAACAAGGTGAGCGGACGCGCGACCGCGCGCATCGACAACACCCCCGACGTCGTCAACAGCGGCACCCCCGGGGATATCACCGCGGGCGATGCCGTGATCGTCTCGGCGACGGATGCCGCTTCGATCGCCTCCAACGCGCAGCTTGTGACGAGCTCCACCGTCGTGAAGACGGATGGCGGTACGCTGACGAATCAGGCCAAGCTCAACAAGTTCCTGCCATCCGACTTCTCGACCAACCCGAACGAGGTGCAGTCGGCGACGATTCAGTCGAATCTGATCAAGAATCGCGCGGATCTTCTGCCGGCCGAGATCAACAAGCTCGAAGCCGAGATGTGGGCCGAGGTCGCGCGGGTGAAGCAACTCGTGCTCGATCTGCAGGCTCGGCCGAACCAGATCGCTCAGCAGCTCGAGAGCGCGCAGCTCATGCTCAAGAGCCGCCCGGAGGCGAGCGCGTATCTCACGAGCGTCTACACCACGCTCGCGGATGCGATGGATGCGGCCGCCAAGAACGTGCCGGCCGACAACCGGACCGACCTCAAGAAGAACCTCATCGACGCGGCGCTGAAGCTGCGCAACGAGACGAAGGGCACTGTCCTCAACAACGCGGTCGCCGACGCCGCCCGCGACACGGCCTACACGTACGCGGCGGAGGCCGCGTTCCTCGGGCTGATCGACGATGCCGCCCTGCGCGCGAGCACCGACGAAGCGAAGCAGACCGTCGGCGAGATGATCGGCCGCCAGGTCAGCATCATGCGCGCCAACCGCGAGGCCGTGGCCCAGATCGAGGAACTGCGGGACAAGCTCAACGCCTTTCTCGCGCCGTTCGGTCTCAGCACCGACGTGATCGGCATTCTCGACCTGACCGCGTTCGGTCAGGTGAAGAAGACGGCAAACCCGCAGGACGTCACCTTCGGCGCGCGTGTCCGCATCGCTCAGGACTACGCCGACGGTGCCAACAAGGCGCCCTCCAAGACGACCGATGGCAAGGAAATCTCGGTCAAGACCGGCGACACGGTCTGGGACAACGGCAACAACGCCGTTCCCGGCGGCGCAGTCTATAAGTATGTCGGCCAGGCAACGCTCCTGAAGCAGCAGCCGAGCAAGATCAGGTTCGACAGCCAGACGGACGGCAAGCCGGACTGGGTCAAAATCTCCTCCAAGCCGAGTGCTTACGCCGCGAACGAAATCTACATCTACATGGGTGAGGCGGCTAAACTCGACCTCGCCGCGCAGGACTACAGCGACAAGACGCTTTGGAAGCGCGCTCTCGACTCGAACTTCATTCCCGACGGCTTCGTCATCCCCGGCACCACGGCGACACCGACCCAGCCGGCGCCGGCGACAACGGATCCGACGACGCCGCTGCCTGTCGGCGATCCGTCCGCGAACAACCCCCAGCCCACGGCCATGCCGCAGAACGCGGCTGCGCTCGCCATCGGCGGACTCGTGGTGGTCAACAGCGTCCACGGGGGCGCCACCGCGACGATCACGGCGGCGACGGTCAAGACAGGGACGGGTGCCGTCACGGTGGCGGCACAGGAGACGGCCACGATCACCGCGACCGCCGACAGCGCCGCGACGGTCAAGTCTGCCGATTCCTACAAGAAGACGGCGCCGGCCAGCACCGGAACCGGGACACCGCCTGCAACAGGCACGCCCGCAGCGGGGACGCAGACGCAGACGAAGAGCGTCGCATTGGGCGGCATCATCGCCACCAACAGCGTGCTCGGCTCGGCCGACGCCAGGATCGTCGACAGCACGGTCACGACGAAGGCCGGCGGCGTGTCCGTCACCGCCTCGAACACCGCGACGATCGACGCCACCAACAAGACCAGTTCTACGAGCGACGTTGCCGCGGTGGCGCTCACGCTCGCCTTCAACACCGTTGGCTGGAAGGACCAGAACGTCCTGTTCCGCGCCGTGGACACGATCACCGGTCAGCCGCTGATCGGCGGAGCCTTTCAAAACGACGCCACTCCGGCCGGCGCCCGTGCACAGATCCTGAACACCGACGTGACCACGGCCGGGACCGGTGCGGTTCTGGTCGAGGCGACGGCGAATGCCGGAATCAACGCCGTCGTCAGCAACAAGTCGAGCGCGTCCGGCAACGTCCTGAAGGATGCCAGCGCCGTCGCACTCGGCTTCGTGCTCACCGGCAACATGGTGAACACCCGCGCGCTCGCGACGATCGACTCCGCTTCCGGCAAATCCATCGATGCGGGCGGCGCGCTCACCATCCGGGCGGACAGCGCGGGCTCGATCACCTCGGCGAACAGGCTTTCCGCCCTCGCGAGCCTGACGAAGCCGAGCGTCTTGGAAGATTTTGCCGAAAAAATCCTCGCGAATTACGACTACACGAAGAAGTCGGGCGAGCAGAATCTCAAGTTCGGCGATCTCGTCTACAACAAGGAAAATGGCGACGATAAGGTCTACGTTTATATCGGTGACAGCGCGAAAATTCAGCTCGCAGACGCTGTGTTTACCGACGGAACCAAGTGGCGGCTCAACAATGCCCGCGAGTTCCTCAAGTTCCTGCCCCCGGGTGTCCTGAACCTCGCCGACAGCAAGGATGCCAGCCCGTCCAGCACCAAGCCGGCGGAAGGCGCACCCTCGGCCTCGGACACCGCGGCGGCGAAGCCCTACGCGGTCGCCGTCAGCGGCATCCTCGTCTCGAACGACGTGCGCTCGACGGCCGAGGCCAGCCTCAAGAACATGACCGTGACGCGCGCCGGTGACGTGACCGTCGCCGCAGGGCAGACGGGCACGATCGAGGCTTCGGTCACGAGCAAGGTCGAGTCCAAGCTGAAGCCTGGTACCAAGCCAGGAGAGAAGGGAGCCATCGCCGTCGGCGCGGTGATCGCGGCCAACGTCGTCACCGGTTCCAGCACCGCCACCGTTGTCGGCTCCAGGCTCGGGGATGCCGGGAGCGGCGGGACCGTGGGCAACGTCACGGTCGAGGCCGCGAATACCGGCACGATTACCGCGACGGTCAGCAGCATCGTGGAATCCGCGGAAGTTGCCGTCGGCGTCACCGCGGCCTTCAACAAGATCGGCACGCCGAGCCAGAACGTCCTGTTCGATCTCTCCGACGCGATCACCGGCACCGATCTCGGCAGCATCATCCAGGGTGTCAACGCCTTCTCGGCCACGGCCTCGATTTCGGGCAAGCCGATCAACGCGACCGGCCAAGTCAAGGTCGCCGCGCAGTCGGATGCGAAGATCAAGGCCGAGATCAAGAACGCCGTCACCACGGTCGGGTCGAACGTCACCAGCGTCGGGGCCGTGGTCGGCCTGAACTTCGCGCGCCTGTCCACCTCGGCGACCCTGTCGAACATGGACAGCGTCAAGGCGGCCGGCGTCACGGTCAGCGCCCTCAGCACGTCGAAGATCGACGCCGTCGTCACGGCACCCGTGACCTCGGTGGCCTACCGGATGCCGTCGACGCAGCCGGCAACGCCCGACTCGACCGGAGGCGGCTCCACCGGAGGAGGCTCGTCCGGCGGCCAGACACCGGCGCAGACGGCCCACAGCGTCTCGGTTGCTCTCAATATCGCCCGCAACACCATCGTCGACGAGACCTTGCTCGCCGGTATCGACGAGGTCGGCGAGGTGACCGCGAGCGCGGGCGACGTGCGCGTGATCGCCAGGAGCGGCGCGGAGATCAATGCCAAGGCGACGGCCACGGCGATCGCGGTGCTGATCAGCACCGAGGGGGGGAAGAATTTCAGCTTCGCCGGCGGCGGCGCGCTCGGCTTGAACACCATCCTCGGGGGCGCCCAGGCCCGCATCGCCAGCACCAAGACCGCCACGATCAGTGCGAACGGCAACCGCGCTCCCGATGCGAATGGCGAGGGCGGACAGGGCAACATCACCGTCTCGGCCGACAGCGCCTCCAAGATCGAGGCGGAAGTCCAGGCTGCCGCGGTGGCTGTGGCCATCGGCAAGGGCAAGTCGGACGCGGTCGCCATCGGCGTGACGCTCGCCTTCAACATGATCGGCTTCTACGGCACAGGCCTGCCGGTCGGCGCGAACTTCAAGGAGGGCATCGCCCGGTCCTCGGACGTCCGGGCCGGCGTGACGGGCACGCGCCTGACAGCGGGCCGCAGGGTTCTGGTCGAGGCGACCTCCCAGGCTTCCATCACGGCGAGGACCGTGGCAGCGGCCGTGGCCGTCGGAGCCTCTACGGGCGGAGATACGTCAACAGGTGCCGGCGGCAACGTCGTCGGCGCCGGCGGCGGGCTCTACGTCGGCAACAAGATCATCACGGCCACGACCGCCGTGATCGACGGCAGCACCGGCACGAACGATGCGGTGAAGTCGGGTGCGGAGGGCATCACGGTCTCGGCGACCGACAGCTCGAGCATCAAGGCGACCTCCGTCGCCCTCGCCGTGTCGGCGAACCTGAGCGGCAAGTCCAGCGGCTCGGACGCGAAGCCGAGCGTCGCCATCGGTGCGGCGCTGGCGAATAACGAGATCAGCAGCGACGTCACGGCTCGGATCGTCCAGGTCGCCGATCTCTCGACCCCTGGTGCGGTGAAGCTTTCGGCGAGCCGCAGCGCGGAGATCTTCGCGCAGACGTTTGCGGCCTCGGTCGATGCGGCTTTGTCCGGTCAGGGCAAGGGCTTTGGCGTTTCCGGCGGCG
Organism: Methylorubrum sp. B1-46; assembly: GCF_021117295.1. Taxonomy (NCBI): domain Bacteria; kingdom Pseudomonadati; phylum Pseudomonadota; class Alphaproteobacteria; order Hyphomicrobiales; family Methylobacteriaceae; genus Methylorubrum; species Methylorubrum sp. B1-46. The sequence goes on from NZ_CP088247.1 coordinate 2,614,566, forward strand.
GTGCCGTCGCGCTCAACACGGTCGGCGGCTCGACCGTTGCCGAACTCGCCGATTCGAAGGTCGGGGATGGGACGGATGCCGCCTCCAAGGCGGGCAGCCTCGAAGTCCTGGCAAGCGACACGGCCAAGATCGCGGCGCTGACCGGCGCTCTGTCGATCGCCGCCAATGGCTCGGCGCAGGGCGCGGCGGCCGGTATCGGCGTCGGCGCCTCTGTTTCGAACAACGTGATCGCCGCCGGCGCTGCCGTGCGCGCCACGATCTCCGGCACGCCCGTCCGGGCGGTGGGGGCCGTCCGGGTTGCCGCAACGTCCAACCAGACGATCGACGCCACCACGGTCGCCGTCTCCGTCGGCGTCAGCGCGAGCGGATCCGATTCGGCCACATCGGTGAATCTGGGCGGCTCCGTCGCCCGCAACGTCATCGACATCGCCACCACGGCGCAGATCCTCGGTGCCGTCGCGATCGAGGCCGGCGCTGTCACGGTGCGGGCCGACAACAGCTCGACCATCTCCGCGGCCGTGGGGGCGGCTTCGATCGCCGCCGCATTCGGTTCGAAGGAGTCGTTCACCGTCGCCCTCGCGGCGAGCCTTGCCCTCAACGCGATCTCGGGCAGTGTCAGCGCTGGCATCTCGGATGCCACGGTGAGAACGCTTACGGGCGGCGTCACGATTGCGGCCACGCGCACGGGGACGATCAGCACCAAGGCCGCGGCGGCCAGCATCGCGGTCGGCGTCGGCGGCGAGAAGGGCCTCGGCGTCACCGGAGCCGGCGTCGCGGCGGTGAACCAGATCGACAGCACCACCACGGCCTCGGCCACGAATGCCGCGATCGATGCGCAGGGCGCCGTTGCCGTCGAGGCTGGAAGCACGGCCACGATCACGTCGAACATCCTCAGCGCCGCGCTCGCGGTGGGCGGCGGCTCCGACAGCGGCGGCGCGGGCGCACTGGGCGTTGCCATCGCCTACAACGAGATCGGGCGCTGGAATGCGTACGATGCCGATCATCACACCCTGAACCAGGCGCCGGTCCTCGGCGGACGCGCCGGGGTCTTGGCCTCCCTCACGAACACCACGGTCAAGGCGACCGGTGCGCTGTCCGTGACCGCCACGAGCGACAACACGATCACGGCGAACATCGCCGCGATCGCGGCCGGTGCCACGGGGTCCGCCGGCAAGTCCGTTGCGGTGAGCATCGGCGGCACGTTCGCCATGAACAGCATCGGCCTGGCGACGCTTGCGTCGATCAACGGCGACGGAACCGGCGCCACGCCCGGAATCCAGGCTGCGAGCGCCACGATCGCGGCGCAGGACATCTCGGAGGTGACGGTTCGGGCCCTGTCGGCCAGCCTCGCGCTCGCCGCTGCCTCGGACAACGCCGTCTCGATCGCCGTCGGCGGCAGCATCGCGCTCAACACCATCGCCAACGACATCTCGGCCACCGTGACCGGGGTCGATCACGGCCTTCAGACCGTCGACGCGATCGTGATCTCGGCGAAATCGGCGGGCGTGATCACGGCGAATGCGGCTTCGGCCGCGATCGCCGTGGCCGGGTCCGGCTCGAATGCCGTTCCCATCAGCGCGGCGGTGACCTACGCCCGCAACGTCATCACCACGAGCACGCGGGCGCAGGCTGCCGAGAGCCGTCTCGTCACCACCGGCACCGGGGGCGCCGTGAGCGTCCGGGCCGAAGCTTCCGCTCGGATCAACGCCGCGATCGCGGCGGCCTCCCTGGCCATGGGCGTCGGCGGCAACAACGCCGTCGCCGTCGGCATCGGCGCGGCCATTGCCGAGAACCGCATCGGTCTCTGGTCCCAGTCCGGCAGCGAGGACACGACCAGCTACGCCCTGAACGACAAGGGCGGCACCGTGGTCGAGGCGTCTCTGACCCGCGTCGGCGTCAACGCGAAGGGCGCGCTGAGCGTCGAGGCGACGTCGGCGAACGAGATCAACGCCATCATCGTCGCTCTGTCGGCCGGCCTTGCCGGGGCCGGTTCGAACGCCGTCGGCGTCAGCGGCGGCGCCACCACCGTCGTCAACGCCATCGGTGTGACCACCCAGGCCTTCATCGAGGGCAACGGTGTCGCCAACAGCGCCGTCGGGAGCAATGCGATCCAGGCCGGCGCCGTCTCGGTGAAGGCCGCCGATACCTCGAAGATCAAGGCCGCCGCCCTCTCCGCCGCCGTCAGCGCCGCTTTCGGCGGCACGAACGGCGTCGCGGTGTCGATCGGCTTCGCGCTGGCGCTCAACACCATCGACGCCGCCGTCAAGGCCGGCATCGGCAACGTCGGGGACGGCATCAATACCGGCCTCGGCGCGGTTCTGGTCGATGCCCTCAGCAAGGCCGAGATCGAGACCGTCACGGCGGCTGCGGCCGTCAGCATCGGTGGCGGCGGTACCGCCGGCGTCGCCGTCGCGGGCGGCGGCGCGCTCGCCTTCAATTCGATCCGGCCGGTCACCCGCGCCGCCGTGACCTCGAGCCAGATCAGCCAAAGCGGCAGCGTCACCGTCACCGCCGCCGCCAACTCGACCATCTCCGCCCTCGTGGCGGCGGCGTCGGTGGCCGCCGCCGGAGGTGGCTCGGCCGGTGTCGGCGTCGCCATCGGCGTCTCGGTGGCGGCGAACCGGATCGGCGACTGGACCTCGTCCGGCAGGGGGCGCGACCGCGTCGATACGGCGGCGGCCGACCAGACCTCCGTCGTCGAGGCCGTGCTGAGCGGCAGCAGCGTCAAGACCGGCGGCGCGCTCACCGTCGGTGCGACCTCCGCGCAGACCATCAAGGCCCAGGTCGCCGCTGCGGCGGCCTCGATCGGCGGCGGCGGCTCGGCCGGCGTTGGCGTCTCGGCGGCTGGCGTCACGGTCACCAACGCGATCGCGATCGCGACCCGCGCCGTCATCGATGGTGACGGGGCGACGGGCATCGAGGCCGGCAGCGTCACGGTGCGCGCGGCGGACAATTCCGCGATCGAGGCTTTTGCCGGCTCCGCGTCTCTCGCCGGATCCGGCGGCGGGTCCGCCGGCGTCTCGGTGGCGGTCGGCTTCACACTGGCGCTCAACAGCATCGCCGGCAGCGTCGAGGCGAAGATCGTCAACGCCGATACCCTCCTGCGCACGACCGGCGCGGCCGGCGTCGCGGTGAGCGCCACGCGGGCGGGCCGCATCTCCGCCGCGGCGGCGGCGGCGGCGATCAGCCTCGCGGGCGGCGGCGCGGCCGGCGTCGGTGTCTCCGGCGGCGGTGCCTTCGCCTCGAACCGCATCCTCGGCTCGGTGAACGCCACGGTGGATGCCAGCCGGATCACCACCGCGGGCAGCGGTGGCCTCACGGTGATCGCGACCGGATCCTCCGAGATCACGGCGATCATCTCGTCGCTTTCCGCCTCCGGCGGCGGCGGCGGCGCGGCCGGCGTCGGTGTTGCGCTGGGCGTCAGCGGTGCCGAGAACCGGATCGGCGAGTGGCTGAGCACGGGCGCGAATGCGGACCGAACCGACACGCTCAACGACCATGGCGCCGTGGCCGTCCAGGCTGCGGTGAAGAACGCGATCCTCGACATCGCCGCTGCGCTCACGGTTCAGGCGACGGCGAGCCAGAAGATCTCCGCGACGGTGATCGCGGCTGCTGCCGCGATCCAGGGTGGCGGTGCCGCCGGCGTCTCGGGAAGCGCGGCCGGCTCGGTCACGGCCAATGCGATCGGCGTCGTGACCTCGGCCACGATCGATGGCGACGGAACCGGCACGGGCGCCGGCATCAAGGCCGGCAGCGTCACGGTCTCCGCCGCGAACACGGCCGAGATCTCGGCGGTCACGGGAGCCGCCTCGCTCTCCGGCGCGGGCGGCGGTGCGGCCGGCGTCGGCGTGGCGGTCGGCTTCGCCCTGGCGATCAACAGCATCGCGGGCGGAGTCCAGGCCTCGATCGCGAATGTCGATAGCGGACTGACCACGCGCAACGGTGGTGTCGCGGTCGGCGCGCGCAATGCCGCGCGCATCCGGGCGGCTTCGGCAGCGGCGGCCGTCTCGATCGGCGGCGGCGGCGCGGCGGGCGTTTCGGTGAGCGGCGGCGGCGCGGGCGCGCTGAACGTCATCACGATGGGGACCGACGCCTTCGTCGCCGACAGCAAACTGACGGTGCGCGGCGGCCAGTCGGCGGTCACGGCGGAATCCACCTCCGACATCCAGGCCCTGATCACCGCGGCGGCGGCGGCGGCCGGTGGCGGCGGTGCGGCCGGTGTCGGCGTCTCGGTCGGCGTCGGCGGTGCCGAGAACCGGATCGGCAACTGGGACATCACGCGCACGGGCGACAAGCGCGATGTCGCGCTCCAGAGCACTGCGCCGATCCAGGCCTATCTCAGAAATTCGAGCGTCGATTCGGACAGCGCGCTCGACGTGACCGCCACCTCGAACCAGACGATCCGGTCGGCCGTCGCGGCGGTCTCGGCGTCGATCCAGGGCGGCGGCGCGGCGGGCGTCAGCGTCGCGGGGGCCGGTGTCGGCTCGACCAACCTCATCGGTGTCGCGACCCGTGCCTTCATCGACGGTGACGGCGCTTCCGGTGTCCGCGCGTCGCAGATCGCGCTCTCGGCGAAGGATACCTCCGCGATCACGGCCGTCGTCGGTTCGTCCGGCATCGCCGGCAGCGGCGCGGGCGTGGCGAGCGTCGGGGTCACCGTCTCGGTCTCGCAGGCCAACAACATCATCGGCAACGTGATCGAGGCAGCGATCCGCAACGCGGATACCGGCATCACCACGACCTCCGGCGACCTCTCGGTCGAGGCCGAGAGCGGCGGCACGATCGAGGCGATCGCGACCGCGGCCTCCGTCAGCGTCGGCGGGGCCGGCATCGCCAATGTGCAGGTCGCCGGCGGCGGCGCCGGCGCACTCAACATCATCACCACGAGCACCCGCGCGGCGATCGAGAAGGCCAAGGAGCAGACGGCGCTCAACAAGGTGACGAGCGGCGCGGGCCTGCGCGTGGCCGCGACGAGCCGTCAGGATATCAAGGCCACGGTGGTCGCCCTGTCTGCCGGTGGCGGCGGCGCGGGGATCGCCAGCGTTCCGGTGGCGATCGGTCTCTCCGGCGCGCAGAACATCATCGGCAAGTGGAAGACCGTCGATGCCGACGGAAAGCGGCTCGACCAGCCGTCCCTCGTTTCCGATGGCGGCGCCAAGGTGGAGGCGCTCATCGCCGACACGGTGGCGGACGCGCAGGGCACCGTCTCGGTGACGGCGACCTCGGCCGGCACCGTCGACGCGACCGTCGCGGCCGCCTCGGTCGTGGTCACGGGGGCCGCGGTGGCCGTGGGCGTCGCCGGCTCCGGCAGCTATTCGGGCAACGCGATCAGCTTCGCCACGAACGCGGCGATCACCGGCGCCGCGACGAGCGTGAGCGCCGCCGACGTGACCGTGCTCGCCACCAATCGGTCCGCCATCAGCGTCGATGTCGGCGCAGCCGCCGTCGCGGCCGCCGGCGGCGCTGTCGGCGTCGCGCCCTCGATCAGTGTCGCCACGGCCCTGAACGTGATCAACAACGCCGTCACCGCCGGGATCGACGGTGCCTCCGTGACGACGCGCACGGGCGCGATCCGGGTCTCGGCACAGGTCCCGGCCGACGACCCCGCCACGAGCGCCGTTGAAGGCGCGAGCATCCGCGCCCGCGTCGCCGCGGCCGCCGTGGCGCTCTCCGGCGGTGGCGTGGCCGTCTCGGTGGCAGGCGGCGGTGCCGTCGCGACCAACATGATCGGCGGCACGACCCGCGCGCAGGTCACCAATGCCCGACTGAAGACGGTCGAAAACCCGGCCGGCGCGGTCGCGGTCACGGCCGCCAACAACAGCCGGATCGAGGCCGAGGTCGCGGCGCTTGCGGCCGGCGCCAGCATCGGCGGCACCGCGGTCGGGGCCAGCATCGGCACCGGTGTGGCCGTCAACCTCATCGGCAGCGCGATCACGCAGAAGGTCGACGGCCGGGACAAGACGACCAAGTCGGCCGATATGGTCGTCGAGGCCCTGTCTAAGGACACCACGATCGAGGCGGGCGGCCCACTCTCCGTCACGGCCGATTCCGGCCAAACGATCCGGGCCAACGTCGCGGCCGGCTCGGTCGCCCTCTCCGGTGGTGCCATCGCCCTCAGCGCTGCCGGCGCGGGCGCCGGTGCCCATAACCGGATCGGCGCAACGATCACCGCCTCGATCGACGGTGACGGAGCGGGCGACAAGATCAAGGCGGGTGCCGTGACGGTCGCCGCGCGCGACAGCTCCGCCCTCTCCGTCGAGACCGGCGCGGCGTCGGTCGCGGCCGCCTTCGGCTTCTTCGGCGGCGCGTCCTTCTCCCTCGCCGTCGCGGCGGCGGACAACGTGATCGCCAACAGCGTCACGGCCGCCATCCGGAATCTCGGCGGCGCGAACGGCCTCGCGGTCAGCGGCGCGGTCAACGTCACCGCGAGCGAGAATGCGAGCCTGACGAGCCGCTCCCGCGCGGGGGCCATGGCCGCGAACGCCTCGCCCTTCGGCGTGGCCATCGCCGGCGGCGGCGCCGGCACCGGCGACACCGTCACCAGCAAGACAAGCGCCGGCATCTTCGACAGCAAGGTCACCGCCGCGGGCGACGTCTCCGTTCAGGCCAGCGATACGACCTCGGTCGATTCGCAGGTGCTCGGGATCTCCGTGGCCGGCGGCTTGCTGGCGCTCGCGGCCGGCGGCTCCGTCGCCAAGGTCGATGTGAAACCGACGGTCGAGGCCAAACTCGAGAACAGCACGATCGCGGCCGACGATGTCGTCGTCACGGCGACCGCGACGCCGTCCGCCTATGCCAAGGCGACCGGCATCAATGCCGGCACCGCCGCGGTCGGTGCCTCGACCGCGCTCACCAACGTGGCCGCGACCGTCTCGGCCTCGACCGAGAAGACCGGGCTGACCGCCAACACGGTGACGGTGCTGGCAAGCCTTGCCCGCGGCACGAGCCCGACGGCGCAAGCCGAGGCGACCGGCGCGGTCGGCGGGTTGATCGGCATCGAATCGACGGTGACCAAGGCGACCAATTCCAGCAAGATCACCGCCACCTTCGGCACTGGAACGGTGCTGAACGTGGCGCGGGCAGTGTCGCTCGCCGCAACGAGCGCGACGCAGCAACGCGCGAACGCCAACAGCGCCAGCGCCGGTCTCGTCGCGGCGGGTGCGACGGTCTCGCTCGCGGAATCCGCTACGCAGACCGCTGCGAATGTCACCACCGTGAACACGATCCGCGCTGGATCGCTCTCGCTCACGGCCACGGGGACCGACGACAACCTGGCGGCCGCCACCGCCGGCTCCTACGGTTTCGCCTCGGGCACTGCCGCCGTCACCACCACGGTCACGGGCGGCAGCACCACCGCGACGCTGGGCGAAGGGGCCAAGGTCGATCTGATCACCGGCCGCTCGGGCAGCGGCCTGTTCTTTCTGAACGCCGACCACACCACCACGACCAACGGGCAGATCATCACCAACAGCTACGGTGCTCTTGCCGGTAGCGGCGCCCTGTCCACCAACACCGTCACCCATGACGCGACGGCTGCGATCGGTGAAAAGGCCGAGATCCTCGCCTACGACATCACGGCCAATGCGCGGAACGCCGTGCTGAAGCCGCTCCTGTCGAGCGCGAATATCGACGGCAGCACGGGCGGCTTCATCACCGGCGCCGGTGCGCTCAGCCGGACCGAACTCGGCCTGTCCACGGCCGTGACGATCGGCAACGAAGCCAAGCTCGAGACCACGGGTTTCGTCAGCGCCTACGGCAACGTCACGCTCTCGGCGCTCAACGACGTCAACGTCACCGACAAGGTCGTGCTGAAGACCGGCGGCGCGCTCTCGGGCGCGGGGGCGACGGCCACGCTCTCCGGCCGGAACGGCGCCGGATTGGAGGCCACGATCACCGTCGGCGACAAGGCTCAGATTCTGACGCTCGGCAATCTCACCGCCAACGCCAACACGCGGGTGGCGGCGGCGATCAGCGCCAACACCGAGACCAACGGCGGCGCCACCGTCGCCACCGGCGGCACCGACATCACGCTGCGGCCGAACAATGCGGTCACGATCGGCGCGGACGTCAAAGCCAAGGTCTACGGCAACCTGACCCTGGCCGCCGGCAAGCAGGCGGACCTGCGCGACGACCCCTACGATCTCTCCGCGCGTACGGATACCTTCGCCGGCAGCGCGATCCCGATCCAGTCGATCAGCGCCAACATCAACCTCAAGCAGGCCAACACCATCACGGTCCGGTCCGGCACGCTGCTGGAGACCGGCGGCGACGCCGTGTTCAACACCAATTGGTTCGGCATGGCCGGCGCCGACGCCAAGGCGAAGGGGACGAGCTGGACCACGGCGCTTGCCGGAGCCGTCGACAGCCTGCTGGGCGGCAACCCGCAATCGGTGCAGGCGGGTGACGCCAAAACATCGTCGATCGGCCGCGTCGTCATGGACGGCACGGTCCGCACCGGCATCATCAGCGACATCAAGATCGTTCTGGATGGGCTGCGCAACCAGGCCGGTACGCCCACCACCTACACCGCGAACGGCCATACCTACGTCACCGGCGGCACCCCCGGCAAAACCATCCTCACCGGCACGATCTATCTCGGCGGCCAGGCCATCGGCGCGGACGGCAACTTCGTGACGGACGGCACGACGCCGAAGACCTTCACCCTGAGCCAGGACACGGGAGGCGCGACGGCGCTCCTCACGGCGCCCAGGCTGCCGATCACCATCGCGATGGGCACCGAGCTGCTCCGCTCGGGCCTGATCGAGGCCCTGAACGATGCGATGGCCAAGAAGCGGGACTACCAGCGTGATACCGCCCTGCAGGCCTTCTACAACAGCGAGATCCTGCGCATCGCGGGCATTCTGAAGGCTCAGGGGCTTGCCGAGATCTTCTTTGAAAGCGACGGCAAGACCATTGCTGGCGTCGGCGCCGTGCGCCAGCAGGTCCAGGTCATCACCGTCGGCGCCTTCACGGCGGGCGCCGGGCGCATCGCCGTCTTCGCGGACGACCTCAGCGGCAGCGGCGCCTTCGAGGCGAAGGAGTCGGGCAAGGTCGAGATCGAGAACAACTCGACCGCCTCACTGCGGATCGGCGGCATCACCATGCCGGAATCCTCGGGTGGCCTGACCTATAACGGCATCAAGGTCTCCCTCGCGACCGACCCGAGGGCTAAGATCAACGAGATCAATGCCCAGAGTGCGGCGAAGGACGGCTACACGGCGAGCATTGTCGCATTCTCAAGGATCGCTTCGGGCGGCAGCTTCAGCAACGCGCCCGACAGCGTCATCAACATCACCAACAACAAGGGGGTCGAGACCGGCCTGAACGGCCACAAGATCCCGGCCGGTTCACTGATCATCGCCGGCGCAATCAGCGCGCCAAATGCCATTCTCACCGCGATCAGCAAAGGCGACCTCTTCGTCGATCCGGGCGCGCGCATCATCGTCAAGCAAAATCTGTCCAAGGCCAGCGGTTCGGCAACGATCGGCGGACCGGGCTCGGTCAGCGACAAGTCCGTCTATGAAGTCGGAGGCACGCCCTATTCGCAGGTGAAGGGTGCCTTCGTGGACAATGGCTTCAAGCCATCGAGCGTCGACGCCATTGTCGCGAAGCTATCGGTAAAATCCAGCGATCCGAATCTTCAGGCGAACCAGATTTCGATCAACGCACAATTCGTCAACGTCAACGGCCTGATCCGTAGCGGTGTTTCGGAGTACAAAATCGTTGTCGATCAGGCGGCGATCCGCGAGATCGAGAAGGCCCTGGCGAACAAGACCGGGCCGTACATGACGATCGCCAGCCTCTCGAAGGAGGGACTGTTCTCGGTCGAGCTCGATACGATCAACGAGCAGCTCATCGTCCACGAGCTCGTGACCTACGGCGGGTCCGTTTCCATCACCGGCAACATCCTCAACACCGGCATCGACACCGGCCGGATCGAGGCCCTTGCCGGCTATTCGAACATCACCGTCGAGAACCAATCGAAGTACGACGTCGTCATCGAGAAGCTCGACAACAGCAGCCGCGGCGCCGGCAGCGTGGTCCTGAACGACCTGTCCTACGCGAGTGACACCGTTCGCTATCGCAGCACGATCTATGAATCGACGAAGAACAGCGCCGGGCAGAACGCCGTCTCGACCAAAGTCCGCACGGTCTACAACGATGAGAAGAGGGACCCCTCGACGGACGCGGATCGGCCGGATCGGACCGATGACGGCCGTATCGCGACCTACACGCCCAAGGAGGGATGGCGCTACGCCTACGCGGTCGGCCAGAGCTCGACCAAGTACGAGACGACCGTGACGGGCACCTCGTCCTGGGCAGGCATCGATGCTCTTGCGAAGGATCCGGCCAAGATCCAGGGCTTCAAGGAGGTTGCCAACGGCGACGTGCGGATGCTCGAGTCGGGGACGTTCTACTACCTCGATATCAACAACAACGCCGCCTATACCTTCCCGACGATTCCCAATCCGTCGGATCCCTCGATCAAGAACCCATCGCCCATCGCTCTCGGCGACTACAGCGCTGCGAAGATCACGGATTCCTGGCAAGAGAGCACGTGGTACGGAAAGAAGACGTACTACACTGAGTGGTCGCGGGAGCAGCTCCGTGAGACGACGGCCACGGCTAACGTCAAGGCCGACCGCCCGATCCAGATCTCGTTCTACGGCGCCGACCGCGGTGACATCAGCATCACCTCGACGGGTGCCGGCAAGGTTCTGATCAAGGGCGGCATCGTCAACGCCTCGGGTAAGGTGACGATCGACGCCGTCGGCTCGATCGAGCAGATGAACGCGACGGCTTCGATCTCGGCCGCCACGGTCAGCCTCACCTCACGGTCGGGCAACATCGGGACCGGCACCGCCCTCCTTGGAAGTGATGCCAAAGGTCCGGGTGCCGTCCCGACGGCCGGTGCCCAGGCGCTGCTGGTCGACGGCGTGTTCACCACGGACAAGGACGGCAAGCGGATCTACTCCGCACCGGTCGTCCTGACCGCTTCGGCGGCGGGGTCGGTCTACATCGAGAACGCCGGCCTCCCGGCCCTGCAGATCGATACCGTCTCCGCCAGCGGCGACGTCACGCTCGTCTCCGCCCCCGGCATCGTCGTGGCGAGCGGCAAGGCAGGCGCGATCAGGGGCGGCGTGATCACGCTGGTCGCCACCTCCGGCGATATCGGTTTCGGCGACGTGACCGGCAGCGCAACGCTGAACCTCACCGGCGGTCAGACGCAGCGCGACCGGGTCGATATCCTAGCCGGCGGCAACGTGTCGGTGCGCCAGACCGCGGGCAACCTGCGCCTCAACAGCCTCACCGCCGGCGGAGACGTCGTCGTGGAGGTCCGCGGCGGCAGCCTGCTCAACGTGAACAACGTGGTCGTGCGCGACGAGCGCAAGGCGGCCGACCTGATCGGCGGCGTCTGGAAGGATCTCGCCCTCACGACCGAGGACGCGAACCGTAAGTTCAAGGAGACGCTCAGCGCCTTCGAGGGCGGCCGGCAGCGCGACTACAACGCCTATTGGTCCTACCGGAGCCAGCAGACGACTCCCGCCGTCTACGATGCGAATTTCGAAGTGAAGCTCAGCGCCAAGACTGGCGAGCTACAGTACTACCAAGACCTCTACGGGAAAGAGGCGACGGGTAAGGGGCTCACCGGCAGCGCCCTGACCACCTACGTCAGCAAGGCCGTCGCGACGATCGAGCAGGGGCGCACCGCGCAGTACCGCGCGCTTCACCTGCAATACGGTCAATACGGCGACGTCTATCACGCCGATCTCGCCGGCGATTACGGGACCTACTGGGCCATCCGCGGGACGCAGCCGAGCGGCAGCGCCTTCGACCCGAGCACCACCGTCACGGCGACGGCGGCCTCCCTGGCCAAGATCCAGGCGGCGACCCATGCGGCGCCGATCTCCGGCGACGCGATGATCGCCCGCGTCACCGCCCAGATCGCCCAGCTCGAGAGCGAGCGCGGCAACACGCGTCTGAGCGAGGCCGAGATCCGGGCGCTCTACGAGACCGCGATTGAGGCGGAGGCGCGCGGCGCGCGGTTGGCGGACGAGGCGTTTAGGACGCTCGCCAGCTACGAGACCGCCTACGCCCGCTACGAGGTGCTGCAGGCGAGCCGTGTCAACGGCGCGATGACGCTGACGAGTGCCGAGCGCGACGCGTTGCGCGCGCAGTTCAGCAGCGACGCGACCGGAAGCGGCCTCTCCGGAGCCGCCAAGGACAGCTACATCGACGCTCAGATCAAGGTGGTGCAGGAGGCCCGCGCGGACGAGTTCGCGAGGCTCTCGGCTCTGTTCTCCGGCGTTGCCAAGGGTGACCAGGGCACTTTCACGGCCCAGTACAAGCTCTACCTGACGCTGCGCGGCTCGCTGGTGAACGGCGTGCCCGCGCTGACGAGCGCCGAGATCGCCGACTTGACCAGCCTCTACGGCACCGATGCCACCGGCACGGCGCTGAGCGGCACGGCCAAGGACGACTATGTCGCGGCCAAGATCCAGATAACGCTGGCCGCACGCGGGGCCGAGTACACCAAGCTGAACGCGATCTTCGCCAGCGCCGCGCCGACCGATTCCGCCCGGCTGAACGCCATCTTCGCAAGCACCGCGCTCACCGCCTATGTCATCGATCAGATCCAGCAGGTCGAGGCGTCTCGGACGACCGACTACCGCAACCTCGCTCTGACCTTCGGCAGCTTCCCCGGCACCGTCGGCGGTGACCAGAGCAGCTTCGCGGCACAGTACGATCTGTACTGGAAGCTGCGTGGCTCGCTGGTGAACGGCGTGCTCAAGCTGACGAATGCCGAGATCGCCGATCTGACTCGCACGTTCGGCACCGATGCCACAGGCGCGACGCTGAGCGGCGCGGCCAAGGACAACTACGTCGAGGCCAAGATCCAGGCGACGCGCGATGCCCGCGCGGCCGAGTACGCGCAGCTGCATGCGGTCTATTCCGGCTTCGGTGACCGTTACCTGCCGAAGCTCGGCACGGCCTACCAGATCTACAGCGGCTACAAGGCGAGTGCCGACGCGGACGGCATCGTGCGGATCACCGGCGCCGAGCGGATCGCCCTGGCGGTGCAGTTCGCCGACCAGGCCAAGTTCCAGACGCTGGGCGAGATGTTCCTGCAGGCGGAAACCGCCAAGAAGGTCGTGGCGGCCGAGGTCGCGCTCAAGGCGGAGTACGCGCGGCTTCACGCCGAATTCGGCAGCCTCGGCAACGCCTATGATGCATCGCGGGTGGAAGCGCGGTCCGACCAGGACAAGGCCCGCTACGAAACCTATTGGAGCTACCGCAACCAGCAGCTCGATTCGAGCATCTACGACACTTCCTTCGCGCCGCGCCTCACCGGGCAGGCTCTGATCGATGCGGCGGCCACGGCCCGCGCCCAGGCTGCGGTCGAAACTCAGGCCACCGCTTCGCCCGCCATCGCCTCCGCCCGCCAAGCGGCCCAGGATGCGCGCGGAGCGGCGCTCACGGCGCAGTACCGGGCGCTCCACGCCTTCTTCAACAGCCTGCCGGGATCCTACGGCGAGAATGCCCTGACGGCCCAGAAGCAGGACAATCCGGCCTTCTTCGTCGATCGGGCGACCGCCAAGGAGATCAACGACAGCATCAAGCGCTGGACGGAAGAGGAACTGCTGAGCGCGGTCGGCCAGGGCCTGCTGAAGGAGGTGCCCAGCACCGTCGTCGACATCCAGAGCCCGATCATCAAGGGCCGCTCGATCAAGCTCGTCACGGCCGACAATGTCGGCTCGACCAGCGGCACGACCCTGATCGCGGTCGGCCCGAACGCGCCGCGGATGACGACCGACCAGCAGGTCGATCTGGCCGCCGCCGAGCGCAGCGACCTCGTGTTCCTCACGAAGGCGCCGATCACCGCCAGCGTCATCTTCGCCAACAATGGCACGACCGGAACCGTCACCCGTGTGGATGGCGACCGCTGGGACCTCACCGCCTTCATCAAGGACGGAAACGTCATCGATGCCACGCTGTTCATCGGCGGTCTGACGCAGAACGCCACCGCCGAAACCCGGGCCTACTTCAAGATCGTGTCCGTCACGGACACGGTGATCACCGTCGCCTTCTCCGGCAGCAAGACCTTCCAGGAAGGGATCGCTCGCAACGTCACCTTCGGCGCCAGCGTCGCGGTGAGCGGCGAGGCCCCGCGTGCTGCGGCGACGATGTCCGTCGATCGCCTCAAGGCCGCTCCGAGCGAAGTCGCGCTGAGCTTCAGCAACGACGCTTTGACGAACCAGGGTGTGCTGACGCTCGCGAGCGGCACCTGGGATACCTCGCTCTACACCGTCGGCGACACGCTCTTCATCGCCGGGAACACCACGAACACCACGGCAATCGCCACCAATGTGTTCAGGATCGCGGCGATCGCGGGCGGGGTGATCCGCCTCGAGGCCGGCCAGCTCTTCGACACCACGGGCGGCCTGAACGGCCGGCTCGCGGCCAGCGTCGAGGTCGGCGTGCGGGCGACGGCGGCCACCGGCGGCGTCACCGTCGTCAACCGTGCCCTGTCCGACCCGGACGCCAGCTTCCTGGCGGACGGGTTCAAGCAGGGCCTGCGGATCGGCCTTGCCGGCGCGTTCGGCGTGACGACCGCCAACGCGACCGGGGCCGCGACCTATTACGAGATCGCGAAGGCGGGCAAAGCGACCCTCGTCCTCGACACGGGCAATCTCGACGCGAACAAGCTCGCGCCGACCGCCGAGACCGGCCGCAACCTCGTCGTGTTCCAATCGGCCAAGGACGCCGGGAATCCGTTCAATCTCGTCACCCAGCTCCTGATCCAGAAGCGCAAGGCGGTGGTGCTGGAGACCGCGGGGACGCTCGACGTGAGCGCGGGCGGTCAGATCTTCATCACCACGCCGTCATCGGCCACGGTGGGCCTGGTCACCTCCACGGCGGGCAAGGAAATCCGCCTCAAAGGCGACAACGGCCTCGTCAACGGCCGCGGCGCCGCCGACACGAATGTCCGTGGCGGTGACACCATCCTCGAAGGCGGCCGGGGTGCCGTCGGCAGTGCTGAGAAGGCAATCGGCGTCGAACTGACGGGCACGCTGGCGGTCCGCAGTGCCGAGAACATCTACATCACCGCCCGCGCGGGCGATCTGAAGCTGGAATCCGCCTTCACCGAGAAGGACATCTTCCTCGCCGCCGACCGGGGCAGCATCCTCGACGGCGTCGGGAACGACAACACCAAGATCTCGGCACGCAACCTTACCCTGAGGGCGGCGGGCGCGATCGGCCAAGCCGGTCCGAACGCCAGCACTCCCCATGTGGGCGCCGACGCCATCGAGGTGAAGCTGACCGGAACCGTCCGGGCGAGCGCCACGGGGACCATCGCTCTGACGGAGACGGCGACCGACCTTCGGGTGGTGGCAATCACCACGACGGGCGACGTGATCCTGAGCGCGCAGGCCTCGATCCTCGACGGCGGCGATCTGACGAACCCGCGCGACATCGACTCGGCGCCCGATCTCGTCGGCAGCGGACGGGCCAATGTCAGCGGCCGCTCCATCGTCCTCACGGCGCGCGACGGCATCGGCTCCGGCGCCGACGCCTTCGAGTTCGACAGCAATGTCGGCGGCACCACGACCGGCCGCGTCACGCTTTCGGCCACGCGCGGCAACATCGACGTCGTCGAGACCAGCGGCGACGTCTACCTTGCCAGCATCGCGGCCGCCGATAACCGCGTCGCCATCCTCACGGCCGCGACGGGCAGCATTCTCAACGGATCGACCGATTACAACGACAGCAACGGCGGCAGCTCGAACCTCGTCTCCGGCCAAGCCAAGCTCATCGCCTCGGGCAGCATCGGCACGGCAACGAAGCGCATCATCGCCAAGCTGAAGACCGCGACCGGCGACACCTATGGCGGCATCGAAGCCACGGCCGGCAATGATGTCTGGCTGTGGAACGTCGGCGGCCTGCGTGTGGGCGGCGTCACCGTGGGGGCCAAGACCGGCATCCAGGCCGGCGGCGCGATCAACGTGCGCACGTCGAGCCCCGTCACGATCAGCACCGACCTGATCTCGAAGAAGTCCATCAACGTGTTCTCGGGCGAGGACACGACCCGGGGCGACGACCTCCTGCTGGTCCAATCCGGCGTCACGATCTTCTCGACCGAGGGCTCCGTCACCCTTGCCGCCGGCGACGACCTCACCGTCGAGGCGGGCGCGGTGGTGAAGGCCAAGGGCGACATCGTCCTGAAGGCCGACTTCAAGGTGGTGAAGGACACCGACGGCAACGATATGGTCGTGGCGTCCAACGAGGCCGCTGCCACCGTCAGACTGTTCGGTCTCTTCGTGGGCCGCACCATCACGATCCAGGGCAGCGGCCTGGGCGGCACCTACCTTCTCGACGGCACGTTCATGACCGGCGAGCGCACCATCACCGTCAGCGGAAGCAACCCGAACGATCCCAACGAGGTCATCACGCTCGGCCGGATCTCGGAAGGCGCGCTCACGCGCGGCGGCTCCATCGGCCTGCTCGCCGGCAACGGCAACAATACGATCACGTTCACCGACGCGATCACCGTGTCCACGGGTGCGATGAGCATCACCGGCGGCGCGGGCGACGACATCCTCGACCTGCAGGGCAGCTACACCGCCGGTTCGATGGCGATCGATGCGGGCGAGGGCAAGAATGACATCACCCTGACCGGCATCTACGGGATCACGAACGCCTTCACGATTCGGGCAAGAGCGGGCGTCGACACCCTGCGGGATTCCCGCACTGTCGGCGGCGTGACGAGCCGGGCCAGTGTCGCGGCCGGCTCGCTCTCGATCGACCTGGGCGGCGGCAACAACAGCCTGCACCTCTCGGGCGGCTACACCATCCCGACCGGCGCGATCACGATCACGACCGGCTCGGGCGACGACATCCTCGATCTGCAGGGCAGCTACGCCGCCGGTTCGATGGCGATCGATGCGGGCGACGGCGAGAACGAGATCACCCTGACCGGCAGCTACGGGATCACGAACGCCTTCACGATCAGCAGCGGGTCCGGCAACGATGTCCTGCTGGATTCCCGCACGGTCGGCGGCGTGACGAGCCGGGCCAGTGTCGCGGCCGGCTCGCTCTCGATCAACCTGGGCGGTGGCAACAACAGACTGCAGCTCTCGGGCGGCTACAGGGTCCCGACCGGCGCGATCACGATCACGACCGGCGCGGGCGACGACATCGTCGACCTCCAGGGAAGCTACGCGGCGAAATCGCTGAGCATCGATGTCGGCGCCGGCACCAACGTGCTGACCCTGACCGGCACTTACCGGGTCGCCGAGGCCGTCACGATCACGGCGGCGGGCGGCACCGATACACTGAGCGACCTGCGCGTCGTCAACGGCACGGTCGAGACGGCCGACCTCGAGGCGGGCTCCCTCGCGATCCAGCTCGGCGACGGCGCCAACACGGCCACGCTCGTCGGCCGGTACGCGATCCGGGACGGCTTCTCCCTGACCGGCGGGACCGGCCGCGACATCCTGACCGACTACCGCGTCGCGGGTCTCGTCGTCACGAACGCCATCGATCTCTCTGCGGCCTCGATCACGCTCGCGCTCGGCGGCGGCGACAACCACGTCGAACTCGCCGGCAGCCATGAGGCGAGAACGGGGGACTTCACGCTGACCACAGCCGCCGGCGTCGACACCGTCATCGATGCGGCGCGCGTCACCGGTGCCGTCGTCCAGAGCGCGACGATCAAGGGCGCCAAGGTCGTCATCGATCTCGGCGCGGGCAACAACGCGCTGACGCTGCTTGGCACCACCATCGCCACCTCGACGCTGGCGCTGACCAGCCTCGGCGGCAACGACAAGTTCGCCCTGCGCGGCCGGGTCCGCGCGGCGTCGACGACGATCAAGCTCGGCGCGGGCGACGACGCGCTCGATCTCGCCGTCAGCGAAATCTCCGGCAACACCCGGGTCTTCGGCGAGGACGGGGCGGACGCGATCAACGTCGATCGCCTGCCTTCGCTCACCAGCACGACCGGCACGCGCACCGACACGCTCGACATCGATGGCGGCCAGG
The DNA here is from genome assembly GCF_021117295.1 of Methylorubrum sp. B1-46. Classification (NCBI taxonomy): domain Bacteria; kingdom Pseudomonadati; phylum Pseudomonadota; class Alphaproteobacteria; order Hyphomicrobiales; family Methylobacteriaceae; genus Methylorubrum; species Methylorubrum sp. B1-46. The sequence continues at coordinate 2,632,608 of NZ_CP088247.1, forward strand.
ACACCGACACGATCCGCATCCAGGTGAACGGGGCGTCGTCCTACCGCATCAACGTCACGGATTCCGGCAATCCGGAACGCGGCGTCGACACCCTGACCATCCTCGGCACCGATGCCGCCGACCAGTTCCTGATGCGTCGGAATTTCGTCGCGCTCGTCCATCCGAACGCCGACGGCACCTATCCGGCGAACGCCAGCGTCGAGCGGATCAACTACGACATGAGCGTCAACGGGCGCGTCATCGTCGAGGGCGGCAAGGGTGACGACCGCTTCGCGCTCGACGACACCTCGGCGCTGATGACCATCGACGGCGGCGAGGGGAACGACTTCTTCCAGGTCGGCCAAGTCTTCGCGAGCCTGCGCGACACGGCGAACGGCCTGCTCGGCGAGGACGTCTTCGACACCACACAGCTCTCGTTCGGGGGCTATCTCTCCCGCGGCATCTCGATCCCGGCCGTCATCTACGGCGGCACCGGCGACGACCTGTTCCAGGTCTACTCGAACAAGGCGGACCTGCGCCTCGAAGGCGAGGACGGCGACGACACCTTCATCGTGCGTGCCTTCGCCCTGGCGGGGTCGAACCCGCAGGACAACAAGATCAAGCTCAATGCCGGCGCCGGCAACGACCGGATCGAGTACAACATCAACGCGCCGCTCGAGATCGACGGCGGCACCGGCTTCAACAAGATCGTCGCGCTCGGAACCGAGTTCGCCGACACCTTCGTCGTGACGAGCGACGGCATCTTCGGCGCCGGGCTGTCGATCCGCTTCAGCAACATCCAGGCGGTCGAAGTCGACGGCTTGGAGGGCGACGACACGTTCTACGTGCTCTCCACACCGCCGGGCGTCGTCACCACCCTCATCGGCGGGTCGGGCAGCGACACCTTCAACGTGGCCGGCGATGTCAGCGGCGAGGTCGTGGCGCGCGACGCCAAGGGCAACTCGGCGGTCATCAACCACACCGCCGCGAGCACCGACAAGCGCTATGACGGCCTGTTCGTGCCGGGCATCAACGCGTCGGTCGCCACGGCCGATCGCGGCAGCGTCAGTGACGGGGGCGGCCTTACGCTTCGCGAGGATTCGGGGATCACCACGATCGGTGTCGAGGGCAGCAGCGTCGGCTCCTACGCGATCGCGCCGCCCGCCCCGACGCGGACGCAGCTCGGCCGGGACGACTGGGCGGTCGTCACCGTTTCCGCCGCGCAGGCCTCCGCGCAGTTGCGGGCGCTGGCCGGAAATGCGGGCACGGTCGAGGTCTCGATCGACGGGAACACTTGGTCGGACGCCCTGACGATCCGCTTCGTCACGGAACTCAAGAACGGCGTCTATGTCTGGAAGCCCGAGCTGACGGGGACGATCCTCGTCCGCGCCAAAACGGATACGGCCGCCGAGGGCGAGCAGAGCGTGGCCATCGGCCACTCGGTCATCAGCTCCAACGCGGAGGTCAGTTCCACCTACCTGCGCACGACGCTGGTCAAGGTGATCGACAACGACAAGCCGGGCCTGATCATCGTCGAGAGCGGCGGCAGCACCTCGCTCATCGAGATGACCCGCGGCCGGGCCGCCCAGGCGCAGAACAAGGACGGCTACACCGTCGTCCTCAACAATCCCCCGCAGGCCAACGAGACGGTCACCGTCACTCTCAGACTGCCGCTGGATCGTCTCTCACAGCTCGTCTTCACCGATGCCGCCGGCAACCCGCTGCTGACCGACGCGGACGGCTTCGCGTATCTCACCTTCAATGCCGGCAACTGGGACAAGCCCCAGACCGTGCAGATCTCGTCGCCGGCCGACGATACGCCCGAGAACCGCACCGTCGCGGAGATCACCCACATCGTGAAGAGCACGCTCGCCGGCACGGGCGGCGAGGGCTTCTTCAAGGCGGCGTTCGTCGGCGAACCGGTGGTGCGTGTCCAAGTGACGGACGGCAACACGGCGGGCGTCGTGGTGACCCCGGCCGAGGGCGGGGTCGTCGTGACGCCGGGCCAGCCGTCCCACTACGACGTGGTCCTGACGACCGCGCCGCTGGGATCGGTGACGATCACGCTGGCGGGCGACGGCCAGACCATCACCCAAAGCGGCGATCTGCGCTTCAAGGCGGCGACCGCTTCGACGCCAGCGACGATCACCTTCGACGCGTCGAACTTCGATCAGGCCGTGCGGGTCACGGTGCTCAGCAACCCCGCCGCCACCAAGGTGACCTCGGACCTCAAGACCTTCTCGCGTCAGACGCACGAGCTCAGCCGCATCGAGGGACCGCTGGTCCTGATCGGCGGCGCCGGTCCCGACAGCCGCTCGCTGACCCCCGCCATCGTCCTGCCCGGCGAGGCCAACCGCCCGGTCACGCGGGACATCACGATCGACCCGACCAAGAAGGATTTCGACAAGGTCTCGCTCTTCAACGACTCCACCACGGCGGGCGTGGACGGCGTGGTGAACGCCGACCACATCTCCGGCTTCGGGATGTCGCGCAAAGACGTCAACACGGCCGCGAGCGGCAGCGCCACCAATGTGACCTTCAAGGGCGGCGTGACCTACCGCGACATGTCCTCGGTCGAGCTGCTGCTCGGCTCGGGGGCCGACCGGGTCACGGTCAAGGGCACGGCAATCGACACCCTGACGACGATCCATGGCGGCGGCGGCGCCGACACGATCACCGTCGAGGCCTCGCAGGGCACGCTCGCCCTGTTCGGTGACACCAGTGCCGACCGTAGCCGCTACAGTGCCACGGACAGCGTCCGCACCGGCGGCGCCATCGCCTTCCGCGACGAGGGGACGATCGATGTCGATGCCTCCACCGTCAGCCTCGACGACGTCATCGACGCCTCGGGCGCGACCGGCCTCGTCATCATCGACGGCGGCGCGGGCAGCGACACGATCAAGGGCGGCCAGGGCCGCAACCTGATCGCCGGCGGCACCGGCAACGACAGGATCGAGGGCGGCGCCAGCGCCGACATCATCCTCGGCGATTCGAGCTTCAACCTCGACGACGTGAAGCGCATCGTCACGATCGCCGATCCCTTCATCGAGCAGTCACGGGCCGCCGGCACCGACACGATCGACGCCAAGGGCGGCGACAACGTCATCGTCGGCGATCACGGCCAGATCTATCAGGACGGCTCGGCGACGGCCGGCATCGCGCTGTCGGGCAACCACGTCGTCACCCGCGTGGTCTCGACCCATCCAAACGTCGGCGGCAGCGACACCATCACCGCGACCGACGGCAACACCATGATCATCGGCGGCTTCGGCGCCGACATCATCACGGCGGGCGCGGGCAACCACGTCATCCTCGGCGACAACGGCGAGGCCGTCTTCGCGGGCGGCGTGCTGACGAGCCTGCGCAGTCTCGACGGCGCGATCGGCGATGACGACACGATCAAGGCGACCGACGGCGACACCACGATCATCGGCGGCGCGGGCAAGGACGGCATCACCGTCGGCGCCGGCACGCACGTGATCCTGGGCGATACCGGCGAGGCGCGTTTCGTGCCCGGCACCCGCCTCGTCGGCGGCGTGAGCGTTCCGGTCCCGGTCTTGGTCTCCATCAAAACGGCGGACGACGAGGCGAGCATCGGCGGCGACGACCGCATCGTGACCGGTGACGGCAACGTCACCGTCATCGGTGGTGCAGGGGCCGACACGATCACCCTCGGCAAGGGCCGTCAGGTGATCCTCGGCGACAGCGGTTCCGCGACCTTCGCGGACGGCAAGATCGCGGCGATCACCTCCGTTGCGACCGAGATCGGCGGCGGCGACACGATCACGGCGTTGGAGGGCGACACCACCATCATCGGCGGTTTCGGCAGCGACACGATCAAGGTCGGCGCAGGCAATCACGTCATCCTCGGCGACAGCGGCAAGGCGCTGTTCGATGCCGGATCCCTCGTCTCGATCGAGAGCATCGATCCAGGCGTCGGGGGCGGCGACACCATCGAGGCCATGGACGGCGACACCACGGTGATCGGCGGCGCGGGCGCCGACCAAATCACCCTGGGCAAGGGCCGCCAGGTCGTGCTCGGCGACAGCGGCTCGGCCACCTTCATCGACGGCACCATCGCGACGGTGACCTCGACCGCGACCGAGATCGGCGGCAACGACACGATCGAGGCGAATGACGGCGATACGACCATCCTCGGCGGCGCGGGCGCGGACGCGATCAAGGTCGGCGCGGGCAACCACGTCATCCTGGGCGACAGCGGCAAGGCGGCCTTCCGCAACGGCCGTGCCCAGCGCATCGAGTCGATCACGCCCGAGATCGGCGGAGCCGACATCATCACGGCCGAGGACGGTGAATCCCGGATCATCGGCGGCGCGGACGCGGACACCATCACCACCGGCGCGGGCAACCACGTCATCCTCGGTGACAGCGGCGAGGCCGACTTCACCGTCGCGGTGACGAACGGCGTGACGACGAGCGTGCTGGCGCGCATCGCCACCACGGCGCCCTCGACCGGCGGCGGTGACACGATCACCTTCGGCACGGGCACCAACGTCGTGCTCGGCGGCGCCGGCGGCGACACCATCAAGGGCGGCGACAAGGGGGCGGTCATCCTCGGCGACAACGGCGTCGTCACCTTCGATGCCCTCGGCCTGATCCGCCGCGCGCTCTCGCTCGACACCGCCATCGGCGGCGACGACAGCATCACGGTGGGCAACGGCGACAACGTGGTGCTCGGTGGCACCGGACGCGACACGATCACCGCCGGCGACGGCAGCAACGTCGTGCTCGGCGACAGCGGCCAGGCCGATTTCGAGGCCGGCGCCCTCATCGAGATCGCGAGCCTCAGCCCCGAGGTCGGCGACCGGGATACGATCGCGCTCGGAAGCGGCCGCAACACCGTCGTCGGCGGTGCCGGCGGCGACAGCATCACCGCCGGGTTCCGCAACGGCGTGAAGGTCGGCACCGGCACCAACGTCATCCTCGGCGATGCCGGCCATGTCCGGCTCACCGCCGCGGGGCTGCCGATCCTCGCCGAGACGACCTACGACAATGTCGGCGGAGACGACACGATCACCGTCGGCGACGGCGTGGCCGTGATCCTCGGCGGCTCGGGCGGCGACGTCATCGCGGCCGGCGACGGGCGCAGCACGGTGTTCGGCGACAACGGTCAGGCGACCTTCGATGCGCAGGGCCGCGTGCTCCAGGCGTCGACCACCGCCGCCACGGCCGGCGGCCGCGACGAGATCACCCTGGGTGATGGCGGCAGCGTCGTCATCGGCGGCGTCGGCGCGGACACGGTCCGGACCGGATCGGGCGCGGACGTGATCCTCGGCGACAACGGTAGCGCCGTGTTCGCGGACGGAATCCTCGTCTCGATCGAGACGATGGAATCGACCTTCGGCGCTGGCGACACCATCGTGGCGGGGGAGGGCGACAACGTGGTGTTCGGCGGCGTCGGCGCCGACGACATCACTACGGGTGCCGGTCTCGACATCATCCTCGGCGACGACGGTGCGGCGACCTTCGCGCAGGGCAAGCTCGCCCGCGTTTCGACGAAGAACGAGAGCGTGGCGGGTGACGACACCATCCGCGCGGGCAACGGCGACAACGTTGTGCTCGGCGGCTCGGGCAGCGACAGCATCACTACCGGCCTCGGCGCTGACCTCGTGTTCGGCGACAACGGCGCCGTCGACTTCCTCAACGGTGTCCGCCTGGAGGCCCTCAGCGAGCGGGCCGGCGGCGGCGGTCGCGACACGATCGTCACGGGAGCGGGGGCCGACCTCGTCATCGGCGGCCTCGGCAGCGACGCGATCGACGCCGGCAAGGACGATTCGGACTCCGACATCGTCTTCGGCGACAACGGGCACATCACCTTCGACATTCTCGGTCGCATCTCGCTCGCCGAGACCATCGATCCGACGTTGGGCGGCGACGACGAGATCCAGGCAGGCGCGGGTGCCAACCTGATCCTCGGCGGTGCGGGCTCGGACACGATCACCACGGGCGCCGGCGCGGACATCGTGCTGGGCGACAACGGGACAGTCACCTTCACAGGCGGAATCCGCCTCGAGGCCAAGAGCGATCCGGCCGGTGGCGCCCGCGACACGATCCGGACGGGTGTCGGCGCGGACCTCGTCATCGGCGGCCTGGGTGGCGACACGATCGATGCCGGCAAGGATGACAGCGACGACGACATCGTCTTCGGTGACAACGGCTACGTCTCCTTCGACGATCTGGGTCGCGTCAAGCTCGCTCAGAGCGCCGACCCGAACGTCGGCGGCGACGACAGCATCGAGGTCGGCTCCGGCAACAATCTCGTCATCGGCGGTGCCGGCTCGGATACCCTCACCGCGGGAATGGGCGCGGACATCGTCCTGGGCGACAACGGGGCTGTGACCTTCACAGGCGGAATCCGCCTCGAGGTGACGAGCAGCCGCGACGGTGGCGCGGCCGACACGATCACCACGGGTTCCGGTGCGGACCTCGTCCTCGGCGGCCTCGGTGCCGACACCATCGACGCCGGCAAGGATGATGCGGATGCCGACATCGTCTTCGGCGATAACGGCCACGTCACCTTCGACGCTCAGGGCCGGGTGAAGCGCGCCGAGAGCCTGGATCTCGGCCTCGGCGACGACGACATCATCCTGGTTGGCGGCGGCGACAACATCGTCCTCGGCGGCGCCGGTGCCGACCGGATCACGGCACTCGGCGGCAACGACGTGGTGCTCGGCGACGACGGCCGCGCCACCTTCGAGACCAGCGGGCGCGTCAAGCGGGCCGAGAGCTTCGACCTCGGCGCCAACGGCAACGACACGATCGATGTTGGTGCCGGCGACAACGTGGTCATCGCCGGCGCCGGCAGCGACGTGGTGATCGCGCTCGGCGGCAACGACGCGGTGATCGGCGACGGCGGCTACGCCGAGTTCGAGGCCGGGGTGCGCGTCGCCTTCGTCTCCGTCGATGCGAGCGGCGCCGGCCATGACCGGATCGACGTGGGCAACGGCGACAACGTCGTCCTCGGCGGTTCGGGGACCGACACCATCACCACCGGCGCCGGTGCCGACGTGGTGCTGGGCGACAACGGCACAATGCGCTTTTCAGGCGGAATCCGCCTGGAGATTGTCAGTGACCGGAGTGGCGGCGCGGCCGACACGATCACCACGGGGGCCGGTGCGGATCTCGTGCTCGGCGGCCTCGGCGGCGATACGATCGATGCCGGCCAGGCCGACACCGACGCGGACATCGTGTTCGGCGACAACGGCCACGTCACCTTCGACGCGACCGGCGGCGTGATCCGTGCCGAGAGCTTCGATGCCGGCTTCGGCGGCAACGACGTGATCCGAGTCGGCGGCGGCGACAACCTCGTCATCGGCGGCACGGGCGCCGACACCGTCACGGCTCTGGGCGGCGGCGACATCGTCATCGGCGATAACGGCTATGCGGTCTTCGAGGCGGGCGTGCGGATCGCGTTCGCCTCGACCGAGACTGCTGACGGCGGCAACGACCGGATCGAGGCCGGCGACGGCGACAATCTCGTCATCGGCGGCTCGGGGACCGACACCGTCACGACGGGGGCGGGCGCCGACATCGTGCTGGGCGACAACGGCCTCGTGGCCTTCGAACTCGGCATCCGGGCGCGGGTGGTCAGCGACCGCAACGGCGGCGCGCGCGACGTCATCGCAACCGGCGCAGGCGCCGACGTGGTGCTTGGCGGTCTCGGTGCCGACACGATCGACGCCGGCCAACTCGATGCGGATGCCGATGTGGTCTTCGGCGACGGCGGCCAGATCACCTTCGATGCGCAGGGCCGCGTGAAGCGGGCCGATACCCTCGATGTCGGCTTCGGCGACGATGACGAGATCAAGGTCGGTGGCGGCGACAACCTTGTCTTCGGCGGTGCCGGCAGCGATGTCGTCACGGCGCTTGGCGGTAGCGACGTCGTCATCGGCGACCATGGCTACGCCGTGTTCGAGAGCGGCGTGCGGGTCGCGTTCGCATCGACGGATACCAACGACGCCGGAAACGACCGGATCGACGCCGGCGACGGCGAAAACATCGTGCTCGGCGGCTCCGGCAGCGACACGATCGTCACCGGCACGGGCGGCGACGTCGTGCTGGGCGACAACGGCCTCGTGCGGTTCGAACTCGGCCTGCGCGCCCTCGTCCAGAGCAGCCGTGACGGCGGAACGCGTGACGTCCTCAGGACGGGTGCGGGAGCGGACGTCGTCCTCGGCGGCCTCGGCGCCGATACGATCGATGCCGGCCGGGACGATGCCGATGCCGACATCGTGCTGGGCGACGACGGTCGCCTCACCTTCGACGCTCAGGGACGCCTGACGCGCGCCGAGAGCCTCGATCCGACCTTCGGCGACGACGACGTCGTCGAGGCGGGCGGCGGCGACAACGTGGTCATCGGCGGCGCCGGCAGCGACACGATCACCACGCTCGGCGGCAACGACGTGATCCTCGGCGACAACGGCACCGCGCTGTTCGAGGGAGGCGTGCGGGTCTCGTTCGCCTCGACCGATCCGGATGACGGCGCCCGCGACGTGATCAAGGGCGGCGACGGCGACAACATCGTCATCGGCGCCGTCGGCTCCGACGACATCACCACGGGTTCGGGCGCCGACATCGTGCTCGGCGACCTAGGTGTCGTGACCTTCGAGAACGGCCTCGTCCGCGAGGTCACCACCACCGACGAACGCCGCGGCGCGGGCGACGTCATCCGCGCCGGCGACGGTGACAACGTCGTCCTCGGCGGCGCGGGCCGCGACGAGATCACCACCGGCAAGGGCGCGGATCTCATCCTCGGCGATTTCGGTGAGGCGAGCTTCACCGGCGGACGCTTGGTGCGCGTGGCCACGCTCAACCCGAACCGCGGCGACGACGACACGATCGCAGCGGGCGACGGCGACAACGTCATCCTCGGCGGCTTCGGCAGCGATGCCATCACCGCCGGCTCCGGCGCCGATGTCGTGCTGGGCGACAACGGCCTCGCCACCTTCCGCACCGACGGCAAGCGGATCCTCGTCCGCACCACGGATGTGGAGATCGGTGAGGTCGACACGATCGCGGCGGGCGACGGCGATAACCTCGTCATCGGCGGCACGGATGCCGACACGATCACCACCGGCAAGGGCGCGGACGTCATCCTCGGCGACCACGGCAGCGTCAGCTACGACGCGGCCGGCCTGCTCCGGCAGATCCTGTCCACCGACACGGCTCTGGGCGGCAACGACACGATCTCGGCCGGCGACGGCAGCGACACCATCCTCGGTGGCTTCGGCGTCGACGCGCTGACGGCGGGCGACGGCGCCAAGACCGTCCTCGGCGACAGCGGCAGCCTCGACTATGCGGCCGGTGTGCTCACCCTGGCCCAGAGCCTGACCCCCGCCGTCGGCGCGGCCGACACGATCCGCCTCGGCAACGGCCGCAAGCTGGTGCTCGGCGGCGCCGGCGGCGATCTCATCGACGGCGGGTCCGGCGACGCCATCGTCCTCGGCGATGCGGGCCTCGTCCGGCTCGTCAATGGCAGCCCGGTTCGGGTCGAGAGCACGGACGTCGCCGTATCCGGTGACGATACGATCACGCTCGGCGCCGGCAACGGCGTGGTGCTTGGCGGCTCGGGCGCGGACCGTCTGACGCTGGGTGCCGGCCGCTCGGTCGTGCTCGGCGACAACGGCAGCGTCGATCTCGATGCGCAGGCACGGCCGGTCGAGATCGCCTCGACGGCGCCGGACGTCGGTGGCCGCGATGAGATCTCGGTCGGCGACGGTGGCTCGGTGGTGATCGGCGGCGTCGGGGCCGACACGATCACGGCGGGCTCGGGCGCGGACGTGATCCTCGGCGACAACGGCGCGGTGACGCTCTCGGCCTTCGTTTCGGTCTTCGTTCGCACGACGAATGCGGGCGTGGGTGATGCGGACGCGATCCGGGCGGGCGAGGGCGACAACGTCGTGCTCGGCGGCTTCGGCGGCGACACGATCGTGACCGGCTCGGGCCGCGACACGGTGCTGGGTGATGCCGGTCAGGTCCGCTTCAACGCGAAGGGTCTGGTCGAGCGGGCCGAGAGCCTGGACATGGCCATCGGCGGCGCCGACACGATCGAAGCGGGCGCGGGCGACAACCTCGTCATCGCCGGTGCCGGCGCCGACACGGTGACGGTGCTGGGCGGCAACGACATCGTGCTCGGCGACAGCGGTGTGGCGGTGTTTGCCGGCAGCGTGCGCGTGAGCGTGGCCACCACGGCTCCGGCCGACGGCGGCAAGGACATGCTCAACCTCGGCGACGGCGACAACCTCGCCCTCGGCGGCACGGAAGCCGACACGATCAGCTCCGGCAAGGGCGCGGACGTCATCCTCGGCGATTTCGGCTCAGTCAGCTACGACGCTGCGGGCCTGCTCAAGCAGGTCCTGTCCACCGACACAGGCCTGGGCGGCAACGACACGATCTCGGCCGGCGACGGCAGCGACACCATCCTCGGTGGCTTCGGCGTCGACACGCTGACGGCGGGCGACGGCGCCAAGACCGTCCTCGGCGACAGCGGCAGCCTCGACTATGCGGCCGGTGTGCTCACCCTGGCCCAGAGCCTGACCCCCGCCGTCGGCGCGGCCGACACGATCAAGCTCGGCAACGGCCGCAAGCTCGTCATCGGCGGAGCCGGCGGCGACACGGTCGAGGGGCAATCGGGCGACGCCATCGTCATCGGCGATGCGGGCCTCGTCCGGCTCGTCAACGGCAGCCCGGTTCGGGTCGAGAGCACGGACGTCGCCGTATCCGGTGACGACACGATCACGCTCGGCGTCGGCAACGGCGTGGTGCTCGGCGGCTCGGGCGCGGACCGTCTGACGCTGGGTGCCGGCCGCTCGGTCGTGCTCGGCGACAACGGCAGCGTCGATCTCGATGCGCAGGCACGGCCGGTCGAGATCGCCTCGACGGCGCCGGACGTCGGTGGCCGCGATGAGATCTCGGTCGGCGACGGCGGCTCGGTGGTGATCGGCGGCGTCGGGGCCGATACGATCACGGCGGGCTCGGGCGCGGACGTGATCCTCGGCGACAACGGCGCGGTGACGCTCTCGGCCTTCGTTCCGGTCTTCGTTCGCACGATGAATCCGGGCGTGGGTGATGCGGACGCGATCCGGGCGGGCGAGGGCGACAACGTCGTGCTCGGCGGCTTCGGCGGCGACACGATCGTGACCGGCTCGGGCCGCGACACGGTGCTGGGTGATGCCGGTCAGGTCCGCTTCAACGCGAAGGGTCTGGTCGAGCGGGCCGAGAGCCTGGACATGGCCATCGGCGGCGCCGACACGATCGAAGCGGGCGCGGGCGACAACCTCGTCATCGCCGGTGCCGGCGCCGACACGGTGACGGTGCTGGGCGGCAACGACATCGTGCTCGGCGACAGCGGTGTGGCGGTGTTTGCCGGCAGCGTGCGCGTGAGCGTGGCCACCACGGCTCCGGCCGACGGCGGCAAGGACATGCTCAACCTCGGCGACGGCGACAACCTCGCCCTCGGCGGCACGGAAGCCGACACGATCAGCTCTGGCAAGGGCGCGGACGTCATCCTCGGTGACTTCGGCTCGGTCAGCTACGACGCGGCCGGCCTGCTCAAGCAGATCCTGTCCACCGACACCGGACTTGGGGGCGACGACACCATCGAAGCAGGCGTAGGCGACAACCTCGTCGTCGGCGGCTTTGGTGGCGACGCGATCACCACCGGACTCGGCGCGGACGTGATCCTCGGCGACAGTGGTGAGGCCCTCTACGTGGGCGGTCGCTTCGTGCAGGCGCGCAGCCTGGATGCCGGGATCGGCGGCCGCGACACGATCAAGGCCGGCGAGGGCGCCAACATCGTCATCGGCGGCATGGATGCCGATGTCATCGAGACCGGCTCGGGCCGCGACGTGGTCCTGGGCGATAGCGGCCTCGTGCGCCGCGACGCCGACGGCCTCGCACAGGCGGTCTCGACCGACACCGCGCTCGGCGGTGACGACACGATCCGGGCCGGCGAGGGCGACAACCTCGTCCTCGGGGGCGTCGGCAGCGACACGATCGACACCGGTGCCGGCGCGGACATCGTGCTGGGCGACAGCGGTGAGGCCCGGTTCGGGCTCGGCGTCATCGCCTCGGTGACGACCCTCGACGCCCTCAACGGCGCGGGCGACACGATCCGGGCGGGCGAGGGCGACAACCTCGTTCTCGGCGGACTGGGCGGCGACGCCATCACCACCGGCGCGGGCGCCGACGCCATCCTCGGTGACCAGGGCCGGGCCACCTTCTCCGGCGGCGTCATGGTCGTGCTCGAGACGATCGATCCGATCGCCGGCGGTGACGACCGGATCGTGGCCGGCAACGGCGACAATCTCGTCCTCGGTGGCATCGGTGCAGACCGCATCGTCACCGGCACGGGCGCCGACATGATCCTCGGCGACAACGGCCGGGCGGATCTCGCCCTGGCGACCGGCCGCGCGGTGATCCGGCGGGTGGCTTCCACCGACCCGCTCGCGGGCGGCGGCGACCACATCGAAGCCGGCGACGGCAACGACTTCGCGGCCGGTGGCACCGGTGCGGACGTGATCCTCGGCGGCGGCGGCCACGACGTGCTGTTCGGCGACCACATGCTGTACGACCGGGCTCTGCCGGTGAACCAGCGCGCGGTCTCGATCTTCACCGCAGCCACCGATGGTGGCGGCAACGACACGATCGAGGGCGGCGCGGGCGACGACTTCCTCTACGGCCAGCAGGGCAACGACACGCTCCGCGGCGGTGAGGGCGACGACGACATCACCGGCGGGCACAACGTGCTCGGTGGATCCGACGGCGACGACGACATCAACGGCGGCGACGGCGCGGACGTGATCCTCGGCGACAACGGCGTCATCACCCGCAACGTCCTCGTGGACGACGTGAGGTCGGTCACGTGGCAGCGCAATCCCGGCACCTTCGCCGACACGGTGATGCGCGACGTGTTGCGCTTCGACCTCATCGACTTCGTCGGCGGCAACGACGCGATTGCCGGCGGCGCGGGCGATGACCGGATTTTCGGCCAGATGGGCGACGACCTCATCTACGGCGAGGAAGGCTCCGACGAGATCGTCGGTGGCCTCGGCCGCGACCGGATCGATGGCGGCACCGGCGTCGATTACCTCCTCGGCGACGAGGGCCGAATCGTGCGTGCCTACACCCGGGACGGCACCGCTGTGCTCAACAGCGACGGCACTTGGCACCGCGACGTGGTGCTGGAGGAGATCGGCACCGTCACCGCCTCCATTGCTACCGACGCGCAATCGGCCGCCGCACGCACCGCCGACCTCGCCGAGAAGCTGGCGCAGGCCGACCTCGTCCTCGCGGTCGGTGCCCGCGACGGCTCGGGCACGCACCTGACCACGGGCATGGGGGGAGCCTGGGCGACCTCGGCGCTCACCGTCTCACTGGCCAAGGCCGACGACGACATCATCGCGGGCGGCGAGGGCAACGACGTGCTGTTCGGCCAGCGCGGCAACGACATCCTGATGGGTGTCGGCGGCGACGACCTGATCTACGGCGACCGCGCATCGAACCTGTCGGAGACTCCCTCCGATCGGCCGACCATCGTCAACGCGGTCCGGCTGATCGGTGCCGCGGCGGAGACCGGCCTCGTGCTGCCGCTCGGCGGCGAGGTCGTCGTGCCGGCCCTCAACCTCGTGCCCGGCGCGCTCGGCGCCGGCACCCCGCGCATCGAGGTCTATCCGTCGATGGCGGGTGTGGTCTCCGACATCGCCGGGTCCGATCCGATCCGGCGCAATGACGGGGCTACGCTTACCGTCTATGCCTCGCTGGTTCCGAGCCTCTACGGCACCAACAACGTGCTGGCCGGCAACGACACCATCGAGGGCGGCGCGGGCAACGACACGATCTACGGCGACAGCAGCGAGACCTATACGCTCGACGTGACGGCCTTCGCCGCGCTCAACACCCAGATCGACAAGGTCTCGGCCTCGGCCTCCGATCTACTCGGTGTGTTCGCGACGCTCAGCCGCGGCGTCGCCCTGCTTCAGGGCGGCCCGAGCCGGACGATCACCTACGGCAATGACACCATCAGCGGTGACGAGGGCGACGACTTCATCGTCGGCGATGCGGCGCGCACCGTCGTTCAGGGCGCGGGTCCGCTGCGCAGCCTGTCGGTCGATGCGGCCCTCGCGCTCAGCGATGCCCTCTCCGACCTGCGGTCGGTCATCACCGACCTCGCCATGACGGGCCGCGTCGCGCAGGCGGCGGTGACGGTGAAGCTGGAGACGATGGCGCAGAAGCCGCTGAATCGGATCCTCGCCGAAGGTCTGCCGGAGGGGATGGCGGCGAACCACGTGGTGTCGATCGGCAACGACACGATCGAGGGCGGGGCCGGCGACGACCTCGTGGTCGGCGACACCCTCGTCCTGTTCCAGCCCGGTGTGGCGCGCGGCCTCGCGGTCAACGATCCCGCGACCGCCTCCGCGGCGGCCGGAGTCGAGGCGGCCGTCACGGCCCGCGTCGCCGAGCGGTTCGCCGCCATGCAGCAGCATATCGTGGCGGACTATCCAGTCGATCTGAAGTCGGTGGCGCTGCACTGGATCGCCTCCATCGCGTCCCGTGGCGACAGCTTCCTGAGCGGAAACGACCGGATTGGTGGCGGCGACGGCAACGATCTGCTGATCGGCGATACCGGCTTCATCCAGCTGCCGGCCGCCAATACCGCGCAGAACCAGCGCGCGACCGCCGCGACCCTTGCGGAGGATCGTGCCCAGGTCGAAGCCCGTGTCCTCGGTGCCGGTGCGACCGGCCTCGATGGGGATCTCGACGGCTGGAACCGTGCGGCCTGGGACGCCCTGGTCGGCAGCGTCGCCGGGTGGCGCAATCCGCTCTACGGCGGCCTCGCCTGGAGGAGCCCGTTCGGCTTCGCCAGCCAGCAGAGCCTGACGGAAGGCTACCGCGGCTGGATCGGTGCTCCGGGACGTGGCGGCTTCGATCTGCAGAGCGTGCTGTTCGATCTCCGCTTCATCCTCGGCATGCCGGACGGGGTGACCCCGGCCTCCGGCGTCTATGCCGGCGCGATTAAGGCGGGCGAGGACATCATCACGGGCGGTGCCGGCACCAACCGGATCTTCGGGGCGAAGGCGACGCTTGTTCCGACCGTCGATGCCGACGGCCGGATGGTCGGCCCGAACAGCTTCACGGTGCTGCTGCCGACCCATCTCGGCATGGTCCAGGGCAGCTTCACGCCGATGATGTTCCCCAACAGCATCGGCGTGATCAACACGGCCGGCGTTGGGACGCAGTTCCTCAACTTCCACTACGGTGTCGCGGTGGCGGGACGGTGGGGTGCCTCGTCTCTGGCGGCCTACGCGCAGACCTACGGCGCCTCCGCTCTCAACGCCGCGGCGTCGCAATACGGGGTTCCGCAGGGCTCGCAGACCGGGGCGGATCAGGTCAGCGAAGGCGACAGCGGCATTAAACTGATCGGCTTCCACAAAAAGCGGGCGATCTGGTCGTTCGATGCGGGGCTGACCCTGCCGTCCTTCTCTGCGACCGCCGCCAACACCCTGACGCCGACCGCGGTCGCTGGCCGCCCGGCCACGATCGAGGGCCTCGTCCACAAGGCGCTGCGGGCCAACGAGGTGATCCGTTCGATCGAGGGCGGTGACATCGTCCTGCGTCCCTCCAGCCGGCCGGCCCCCACCCCGTCGAAATACGACACGTGGTTCTTCGACGAGGAGAAGGGCAGCCTGGTGGAGCAGGCGAAGAGCGAGGACGACATCCTCTTCCTCGCCAAGCGCTTCGGCGATCCGACGCTGCCAATGAAGTGATCGCGGCCCACGAAGCTGCCAGCGAGTAGGGCTGCCAGCGAGGTCTCGAAGCCGCCGTCCGACTTTGATCGGGCGGCGGCCGCGTTTGACCCCGACATCGTCGGCGTCTCGGCCGATCTCTGGTCGCTGCCCTTCCTCTGCCTTGTGGCCGGGCTGATCAAGGCGGACGATCCGGCCCGGCTCGTCGTCTTCGGCGGTCCCTCGGCGCGACCGGTCATGTTCGCGCGCCTGCCCTTCCTCGCGGCGGATGACATCGACGTCCTCGTCATCAGCGAGGGCGAGGAGACCTTCCTGGAACTCGTGACGCTCGAACACTGCACGCCGTCGGCGCTCCGCGCGGCATTGTCGTCTGCGACGGCGAGACCCCGCGGCGCGACCGCTCGCCGATCTTGACAGCCTCGCCTCGCCCTACGCGCTGAACCTCGTGCAGCACGGCGGCCTGGGCGTGCTCCAGACCTATCGGGGCTGTGCTCGCTCTGCGAGGTCTACCCGGCGGCGGTGCGCCGGGAGCATCTCGATTTCCTGGCCACCGTCAGCAACGCCAATGCCGGCATCGGCCTGCAAAGATTTTGATAACGCGGTGCTGGCCCATGTCGACCGTACTTACGACGAGCGGCGCTTCGACGAGACCTTTGCGAAGCTCGACGCGGCGGCGAGCCTCGCCGTCGAGATCATTCTGGGGCTCCCCCAGCGACAATCCCGAAACCTTCCGCCGCAACTTCGAGCGGGCGCGGCGGCTGCCCTGCGCGCTCCGGGTCTATCACTGCGTCGTGCTGCTGTCGGGGCTGATGGTGCGCTCGCCGTCCGAGCACCGCCTCGACGACGACCCCGTCTCCCTGAAGATGATCTCCTGCACCGGCTGGAGCGAGACTGCCCTCGCGGCGGAGTGCGGCTTCCTCAGCCGGCAGGTCTCGCTCCAGGGCGGGCGCGCGGGCGAGTTCTTCTGGACCTTCCCGCCGCCCCGTTGATGGGCGTCAGCTCACCTCGAAGCTCGTCCACAGTCCGGTGTCGAACCGCTCCAGCACGGTCCCGCTGAGCAGCCAGCGCCCAGGATTGTCGGCTACGAAGGCGATCTGGGCGCTTTTGCCGTCCGGGATCTGCACGGTGTCGAGCCAGTAGGGCTCCCAGCCGTCGTCGAGCTGGTGCAGCAGGCGGAAGACGTGACCGTGCAGGTGCAGGCTCTGGATGAAGCTGGTGTCGTTTCGGATCGCCAGCACCACGACGCCGCCGCGCTTGACCGAGAACAGGGGCGCCGCCCCTGCTGTGCCGCTCGCCCCATTGATTTGCCAGACTCGTACCGGATCGCCGGAATAGGGCGTCTCGGTGCCGGGTTTGGACTTGTCCGGCCGCACGCCGCCCGTCAGCACGAGGTCGCGCCGCAGGGCATTCTGCAGGCGGATCTCGGCGGGCAGGCGTTTGTTCTCCGGGATCGAGCCGATCGCCGCGCGGCCGGCCTGCGGCACCGGCTCGCCGGAGGCGGTGAGAGTCGCCAGTGGCAGACCCTGGCCGATCAGAGCGGTGATCGCGCCGGCCGGCCCGGCTTGTGTGGGAAGGTCGAGGAGGAGGTCGTAGCGCGTGCCCGGCGCCAGCGGCAACGTCGCCTTCAGCGGCTCGAACGTGTCGGTGGGCTGCCCATCCACCGCCGCGACATAGGCTCTCACGCCGTCGAAGCGGATGCGCATGCCGCGCGCGTTGCAGGCATTGGCGAGCCGCAGGCGCAGGCGGCTGCCGGGCCGTGCCTCGAGGCTGAGCGGAATCGGCTTTCCGTTGAGGGTGACCACGCTTCCCAGTCGCCCGGCCGCGGCAGCGAAGGCGACCTGCCCGAAGGGTTGGAGCGCGCCGGCCTCGTCGAGCCGCCAATCCTGTAGCAGCAGCGCGAAGTCTCCATCGACTGCGGGCGGGGAGGGCTCCTCCACGATCAGCAGGCCGGCGATGCCCCGACCCGAGGGCTCGCTCGACCCGCCAACCACGAGCGGTCGGATCAGGAAGGTGCCGGCATCGGGCGGCGTGAAATCGTAGGTGAAGCCTTCGCCCGGCTTGATCGGCTCCTGCGTGACGCCGCCGACGCCGTCCATGGCGTTGCGGGTGCGCACCCCGTGCCAGTGCAGCGACAGCGGCTTGTCGGTCCCGTTCTCGACGCGCAGGCGCAGCGGCTCGCCGAGCTTGATCCGCAGGATCGGTGCCGCCTCCTCGCCGAGCCGCCACACCGCTGTCTCCGACGCAGGCTCCGGTTTCAGGCGGAGCTTGGCGGGGGCTGCCTTGAGGGGTCTCGGCTCCGACGGCGGGGCCTTGCCGGTGGGTGCCTTTTCGGCCGGGGTTTGTGCTCCGGCGGAGGTCGACATCAGTGCGAGGGCGGCGCTGCCGGCGAGCAGGCCGCGTCGCGAAAAGGATCCCGGCTCGGGCTGGGCCATCGGGTCGGGCTTTCGCATAGCGTCTCGCGTCGTCGCTGGATCGGAAAGGGGTTGTAGACAGGCGGCGCCCGCCCCGCCACCGGCAAACCCTTCCGCAAGTTTTTTGCTGCGGCTTTGGGCGCGCGTGCTATAGACGCCCGCTTCGACGGCCCGGTATCCGGGCTCGTGTCGATGGCGCTCGCGGGCGTGGCGGAACTGGTAGACGCGCTGGATTTAGGTTCCAGTGTCGCAAGACGTGGGGGTTCGAGCCCCTCCGCCCGCACCAAGTCCGTACGGGGTCGGCGCCGGGACCGAATCGGTTCCCGCCGGGACCTCTCCCATGGCGCAGCGGCACGCGAAGACGAGATTGCGGTTTTAGACAAAAGCGGACGAACGACGATGCAGGTGACCGAGACGACCTCCGAGGGGCTGAAGCGCGAGTTTCAGGTGCTCCTCCCCGCGACCGAGCTTGAGGATCGCCTCAACACCGAGCTCTCGAACATCAAGGGCAAGGTCCAGATCAAGGGCTTCCGCCCCGGCAAGGTGCCGGTCGCGCACCTGCGCAAGGTCTACGGCAAGTCCGTGATGGCCGACGTGCTGCAGAACGCCGTCAACGAGGCGAACCAGCAGATCGTCGCCGACAAGGGCCTGCGCCTCGCCCTCGAGCCGCAGATCGAGTTCCCGAAGGACGAAGAGCAGAACATTATCGAGCGCGCGCTCGACGCCAAGGGCGACCTCGCCTTCAAGGTGAAGCTCGAAGTGCTGCCGAGCTTCGAGCTCGCCGACCTCTCGGACGTCTCGATCAAGAAGCTCGTGCTCAAGCCCTCTGATGAGGAGATCAACGAGACGCTGGAGCGCATGGCCAAGGACAGCCGCTCCTTCGAGCCCCGCGAGGAGGGCGCAGAGGCGCAATCCGGCGACCGCGTCACCATCGACTTCGTCGGCCGTATCGACGGCACCGAGTTCGAGGGCGGCAAGGGCGAGGATGTCGATCTGGAACTCGGCTCCAACACCTTCATCCCCGGCTTCGAGGACCAGCTCGTCGGCGCCAAGGTCGGCGACTCGCGTCTCGTGAAGGTCGCCTTCCCGGCCGATTACCAGGCCGAGCAGCTCGCCGGTAAGGACGCCGAGTTCGACGTGACCGTGAAGGCGGTCGCCGCCCCCGGCGAGACCAAGATCGACGACGAGCTCGCCAAGCGCTTCGGCATGGACGACCTGGAGAAGCTGAAGGAGGCCGTCTCCAAGGCCGTCGGCGCCGATTACGAGGCTCAGTCCCGGCGCAAGCTCAAGAAGGAGCTGCTCGACGCGCTCGACGGCAAGTACGCCTTCGACCTGCCCCCGAGCCTCGTCCACCAGGAGTTCGCCGCCGTGTGGGCGCAGGTCGAGCAGGACCTGAAGAACCGCGGCAAGACCTTCGAGGACGAGGGCACCACCGAGGAGGCCTCCCAGGCGGAGTACCGCAAGATCGCCGAGCGGCGCGTCCGCCTCGGTCTGGTGCTTGCGCAAGTCGGCGAGACCGCCGATATCAAGGTCTCGGATGACGAGGTCAATCAGGCTCTGTTCGCCCGGATCCGGCAGTTCCCGGGCCAGGAGAAGCAGGTCTACGACTTCTACCGCAACAATCCGCAGGCGCTCGCCGAGCTTCGCGCGCCGCTGTTCGAGGAGAAGGTCGTCGACCACGTCCTCGGTCAGGTCCAGGTCGTCGAGGAACCCGTCTCCAAGGAGGCGCTCTTCGCCGAAGACGACGAGGCCGATGCGGCTTCGACGGACGAGAAGCCGAGCGAGTCCAGCAACGAGGCGGCGGCCGATAAGGCTGCCGGCTGATCGCCGACCCACCGGCTCCGCGGCGGGCGGCGGTCTCGAGAGAGATCAGGCGGCGTTAACGGCTGCCATGTTCGCTGTAACCAACCGGCCCCGAGCGATTCGCTCCGGGGCCGGACTCCGGAGCCGAGGGCTGATATGAGAGATCCGGTCGACTACTTCCACAATTCGCTCGTGCCCATGGTGGTCGAGCAGTCGAGCCGCGGCGAGCGCGCCTTCGACATCTATTCCCGGCTCCTGCGCGAGCGGATCATCTTCCTGACCGGCCCCGTCGAGGACCAGGGCGCGTCGCTGATCGTCGCCCAGCTCCTGTTCCTGGAGGCCGAGAACCCGAAGAAGGAAATCTCCTTCTACATCAACTCGCCCGGCGGTGTGGTGACGTCGGGTCTGTCGATCTACGACACGATGCAGTTCATCCGCTGCCCCGTCACGACGCTCTGCGTCGGTCAGGCCGCCTCGATGGGCTCGCTCCTGCTCACCGCTGGCGAGCCCGGCCACCGTTTCGCCCTGCCGAACGCCCGGATCATGGTCCACCAGCCCTCCGGCGGCTTCCAGGGCCAGGCCACGGATATCCTGATCCATGCCCGCGAGATCGAAGCCCTGAAGAAGCGGCTCAACGAGATCTACGTGAAGCACACGGGCCGCGACTACGAGACGATCCATCAGGCGCTCGAGCGCGACAACTTCATGACCGCCGACGCGGCCAAGGAGTTTGGCCTGATCGACGACATCCTGCACAAGCGCCCGGAGCCGGCTGCCGCCTGACCGGGAACCGGCGGCGCGCAGGGTGCGCTATCCCGACCATGTCGGGGCATGCGTCTTTTGGGCGCCCGTCCCGGTCCCTAGGCCGGTTGATCCCGAGCCGGCTGCATGATTGCATCGGGATTCAGAGTGCCTCAATCCCGACGCATCCGCCCTGTGTGACTGTTTCTTTAGGCGGATGCGCTTACATCGTATGATCGACGCGCGTGCCCTCCTGGCTGGGGCCGCGCCTGCGAACCGGAGACCGATATGAGCAAGACAGGCGGCAACGACTCCAAGAGCACGCTGTACTGCTCGTTCTGCGGCAAGAGCCAGCACGAGGTTCGCAAGCTGATTGCGGGCCCGACGGTGTTCATCTGCGACGAGTGCGTCGAGCTGTGCATGGACATCATCCGTGAGGAATCGAAGTCCTCGCTGGTGAAGTCCCGCGACGGGGTGCCGACCCCGAAGGAGATCCGGCGGGTCCTCGACGACTATGTCATCGGGCAGGACTTCGCCAAGAAGGTTCTTTCGGTGGCCGTGCACAACCACTACAAGCGCCTCGCCCACGCGACGAAGCACAACGACGTCGAGCTCGCCAAGTCCAACATCATGCTGATCGGGCCGACCGGCTCGGGCAAGACGCTGCTCGCGCAGACGCTCGCCCGCATCCTCGACGTGCCCTTCACCATGGCGGATGCGACGACGCTGACCGAGGCCGGCTATGTCGGCGAGGACGTCGAGAACATCATCCTCAAGCTGCTCCAGGCCTCCGACTACAACGTCGAGCGGGCGCAGCGCGGCATCGTGTACATCGACGAGATCGACAAGATCTCCCGCAAGTCGGACAATCCCTCGATCACCCGCGACGTCTCGGGCGAGGGCGTGCAGCAGGCGCTCCTGAAGATCATGGAGGGCACCGTCGCCTCCGTGCCTCCGCAGGGCGGCCGCAAGCACCCGCAGCAGGAGTTCCTGCAGGTCGACACCACCAACATCCTGTTCATCTGCGGCGGCGCCTTCGCGGGCCTTGAGCGCATCATTTCCCAGCGCGGCAAGGGCACCTCGATCGGCTTCGGCGCCGCGGTGCAGGCCCCCGATGATCGGCGTACAGGCGAAATCTTCCGCTCGGTCGAGCCGGAGGATCTGCTGAAGTTCGGCCTCATCCCCGAATTCGTCGGCCGTCTGCCGGTGCTGGCGACGCTTGAGGACCTCGACGAGGAGGCCCTCAAGAAGATCCTGCAGGAGCCCAAGAACGCCCTGGTCAAGCAGTACCAGCGGCTGTTCGAGATGGAGAACGTCGAGCTGACCTTCCAGGACGAGGCCCTCGGCCTCGTCGCCCGCAAGGCCATCGAGCGCAAGACCGGCGCCCGCGGTCTCCGGTCGATCCTGGAGACCATCCTCCTCGACACGATGTACGACCTGCCGGGTCTCGATTCGGTCGAGCAGGTCGTCATCGGCCCCGAGGTGGTGGACGGCAAATCGAAGCCGCTCTTCATCCACGGCGATCGCAACAAGGACGCACCGGCCAGCGTCAGCGCCTGATCGGCAAACCTCGAGGGCCGCACGGTTTTGAGCCGGCGGCCCTCTTTCGTTCCGGGGGGCAGCGCGCTTGAAAGCGCCTTCCGCAACGACCATTTCAGGCTCAACGCAGCGCCCTACGCTTCACTCTCCCGAAAGGTCGGGCCTGCGCCACCAGCCGCAAACTGATTATCCGCTTCCGACCCTTCGCGGCCCGGTCGGCACCTGGCAGGATGCTTGCTCTCCAACGAGGAGCGAATGCCCGGCGTCAACAGATCAAGGGAAGACCCTATGACCCAGTCGAAATCGCGCCAGCCGGTCGTTCCCGGTTCGACGGGCTCTTACGCCGTCCTGCCGCTGCGCGACATCGTCGTGTTTCCGCACATGATCGTGCCCCTCTTCGTGGGCCGCGAGAAGTCGATCCGCGCGCTTGAGGAGGCGGTGCGCTCGGACCGGCACATCCTGCTCGCGACGCAGATCAACGCCAGTGACGACGATCCGGCCACTGATGCCATCTACACGATCGGCACGCTCGCCTCCGTGCTGCAGCTCCTCAAGCTGCCCGACGGCACCGTGAAGGTGCTGGTCGAGGGCGCCGGTCGCGCGCAGATCGAGGAGTTCGTCCGCTCCGACGAATACTACGAGGCGCGTGCCCTCACGCTCGCCGACGACCTCGGCGACCGCGTCGAGGCGGAGGCGCTCGCCCGCTCGGTCATCTCCGAGTTCGAGAACTACGTTAAGCTCAACAAGAAGATCTCGCCCGAGGTCGTCTCCGCCGTCACGCAGATCGACGAGCCGTCCAAGCTCGCCGACACCGTCGGCTCGCACCTCGCGGTCAAGATCGCCGACAAGCAGGCGATCCTCGAGATCCCCACGGTGGCGCAGCGCCTGGAGCGCGTGCTGTCGCTGATGGAGAGCGAGATCTCCGTTCTGCAGGTGGAAAAGCGCATCCGGACCCGCGTCAAGCGGCAGATGGAGAAGACCCAGCGCGAGTACTACCTCAACGAGCAGATGAAGGCGATCCAGAAGGAGCTCGGCGATTCCGAAGACGGTCGCGACGAGCTGGCCGAGCTGGAAGAAAAGATCGAGAAGACCAAGCTGACGAAGGAGGCCCGCGACAAGGCCACCGCGGAGCTGAAGAAGCTGCGTCAGATGTCGCCGATGTCGGCCGAGGCCACGGTCGTGCGCAACTACCTCGACTGGATGCTCGGCATCCCGTGGGGCAAGCGCTCGAAGATCAAGAAGGACCTGCTCGGCGCGCAAGCGATCCTCGACTCGGATCACTTCGGCCTCGACAAGGTCAAGGACCGGATTGTCGAGTACCTCGCCGTGCAGCAGCGGGCGAACAAGCTCACCGGCCCGATCCTCTGCCTCGTCGGTCCCCCCGGCGTCGGCAAGACCTCGCTCGGCAAGTCGATCGCCAAGGCCACGGGCCGCGAATTCGTCCGCATGTCGCTCGGCGGCGTGCGTGACGAGGCCGAGATCCGCGGTCACCGCCGGACCTATATCGGCTCGATGCCCGGCAAGATCGTTCAGTCGATGCGCAAGGCCAAGACCTCGAACCCGCTCATCCTGCTCGACGAGATCGACAAGATGGGCATGGACTTCCGCGGCGATCCGTCGGCGGCGCTCCTCGAGGTGCTGGATCCGGAGCAGAACGCGACCTTCAACGACCATTACCTCGAGGTCGATTACGACCTGTCGAACGTGATGTTCGTGACGACCGCGAACACGCTCAACATCCCCGGCCCGCTCATGGACCGGATGGAGGTGATCCGTATCGCCGGCTACACCGAAGAGGAGAAGCTGCAGATCGCTCGCCGCCACCTGATCCCCGAGGCGGTCAAGAAGCACGGGCTCGGCCCCGACGAGTGGTCGATCACCGACGACGGCCTGATGATGCTCATCCGCCGCTACACGCGGGAGGCGGGCGTCCGCAACCTGGAGCGCGAGATCTCCAACCTGATCCGCAAGGCGGTGAAGGAGATCCTGATCACCAAGGTGAAGCAGGTCGAGGCCAACCCCGAGACGCTGCCGGAATTCCTCGGCCCGCCGAAGTTCCGCTACGGCGAGATCGACGCGGACGATCAGGTCGGCGTCGTCACGGGTCTGGCCTGGACCGAGGTCGGCGGCGAGCTGCTGACGATCGAGGGTGTCATGATGCCCGGTAAGGGCAAGATGACGGTCACGGGCAACCTGCGCGACGTGATGAAGGAGTCGATCTCGGCGGCGGCGAGCTATGTCCGCTCGCGGGCCATCGACTTCGGCATCGAGCCGCCGCTGTTCGAGCGTCGGGACATCCACGTCCACGTTCCCGAGGGGGCGACCCCGAAGGACGGGCCGTCGGCGGGCATCGCCATGGCCACCGCCATCATCTCGACGCTCACCGGCATCCCGGTGCGCCGTGACGTGGCGATGACCGGTGAGGTGACCCTGCGCGGTCGCGTCCTGCCGATCGGCGGCCTGAAGGAGAAGCTGCTTGCCGCGCTTCGCGGTGGCATCAAGACGGTGCTGATCCCGGAGGAGAACGCCAAGGACATCGCCGAGGTGCCCGACAGCGTGAAGAACGGCCTCGAGATCGTGCCCGTCTCGCGGATGGATCAGGTGCTGCAGCACGCCCTCGTGCGCCAGCCCGAGCCCATCGAATGGGACGAGCCGCTCCCGGCCAAGGCGCCGAAGCGGGACGAGGACGGTGCGGCGGTCATCGCCCACTAATCCAGCGACCCACGCAATGAGTGAAGCCCCCGGAGCCACGCTTCGGGGGCTTTTTTCGTCGGCGGGGGAGGGGAGGCCGTGGGGCGGACTTGCGCAGGCGCGTTGGCTTTCGTAACGCTGCGCGGCCGGAGCGGGCGGTTAGCTCAGTTGGTAGAGCGTCTCCTTTACACGGAGAGGGTCGGGGGTTCGAGTCCCTCACCGCCCACCAATTATTACAATGACCTAGCGACGGTGCTGCTTACCATAGACGTTCGCTAGTAAGCACATGGTAGGCGCCAGGGGCAAAACGGACCGAAAATGCCGGACCCCAATCCCACCGTCGGCGAACTCTTCAAGGCCAAGGCCGTCGCCGACGATGAGGTGAACGCGGCCGTCGATGCGTTCCTCGCCAATCCGGCAACCGGCGTGGTTCCGCTCGCGAATGGCTGTCGAATCAACGTCGCTGAGGCGGTGGAAGCGCACCCATTCGCGCGAGCTACTCTATCAGGCGAGAAGCCAACGCCTTCTCGTAAGAGAAAAGCAGTTCGGGCGGCGATCCTGCTGGCGCGGGCGCAGGAAGCCTAAGAGCGGTCGGCCGGCAAGGCTGAGGTAACCAAGCACGCCTATGCCGACGGCTCCTTCTTCAGTCGGCAGCCGTGATGCTCCTTCCCGAACTCGCGTCCGATCCGCTTCCGCCGCAAGCCGCCGAGTGGCGCAAGGCTTTCGGCACCCTCCGTCCCACCAGCCCACCGTGCCGCTACGTCAGCGCGACCACCTGGGCCAACATCCACGAGGCCTGCACCGACTTCATCGAGCGCTTCGGCGCCGAGGCCGTCCGCTTAGGCTGGACAGCGCCCGAGCTTTTCGGCGTTCATCCGGAGCACGGGCTGCTGCGAGTCGATTGGTGCGGGGTGATGATGATTGGCGGACGCAAGGCGGTCGGCATCGAGGCGGACCGGGTCCCGTTCGGCAACCTGACCGGCTACCGGAATGTGCCTGGGGCGCCGGTCGGGATCCCGATCTGGGAGTTTTGTAAAGGGCGGACCAATTTTAGGCCGCCGTGGCGGAGTAAAACCAGGCCACGGACTGCGGACAGCCTGAACGATGAAGGGGCCCGATCGGGCCTCTTCATCGTTTGTCGCGGATCGTGAGGTCAGGCTGGCCGGATCTCGCCCGTCGCGGGATCAGGGTCATCAAGGGTGGCCTGGTTTTGCTCCGCCCTGTCTGTGCGGCCCCGCCGGCTGCGGGAGGATCTGAGGCGGTAGCTGTCTCCGTTCAGGCTCAGGATGCTGACGTGATGGGTCAGCCGATCCAGCAGCGCACCGGTCAGCCGCTCCGAGCCCAGGACCGAGGTCCAGTCCTCGAACGGAAGGTTCGAGGTCACCACCGTCGAGCCGCGCTCGTAGCGCTGGGACAGGACCTCGAACAAAAGCTCGGCCCCCGTCGGCGACAGCGGCACGTAGCCGAGTTCATCGACAATCAGCAACTTCACCGCGGCCAGCTCCCTCTGAAGCCGGAGCAGGCGGCGCTCGTCACGCGCCTCCATGAGCTGGTTGACCAGCGAGGCCGCCGTGGTGAACGTGACCGAGAAGCCCTTCTGGCAGGCTGCCAGTCCGAGAGCCAGGGCGATGTGCGTCTTGCCGGTGCCGGAGTTGCCGAGCGCGATGACGTTCTCCCGACCGAGGACGTAGCCGCAGCGCGCCAGCTCCAGCACGAGCATCTTGTTCAGGCTCGGGATGGCGGCGAAGTCGAAGGTGTCGAGGCTCTTCACCGCCGGGAAGCGTGCCGCCCGGATCCGGCGCTCGACCATGCGCCGTTCGCGGTCGATCAGTTCCAGCTCAACCAGCCGCAGCAGATAGCGGGGGTGGTCGAGGCCGCTCCGGGCGCAGTCCCGGGCGACCTTGTCGTACTCGCGCAGGACCGTCGGCAACTTCAACTGCTTGAGGTGATGGGCGAGCAGGACGCCCGGTGTCGTCTCATCGCCGCTCACGCTCATGCCGCCACCTCCGGCACCAGCACCGTGTAGTCGGCGGCCATCGTCGCGCGCACCGCAGGCCGGGGCAGATGCGGGTAGGCCGACAAGTCGAGCCGAGGCGGCCGCCGTTCGAGACGGGCCAGCGCGATCAACTTGACCGCATCGAAGCCAATCGCCCCGAGCCGGATCGCCTCGGTGACGGCCCAGGCCACGAGGTCCTTCGGCATCGCCTCCATCAGGCGCAGCACCTGGATGAACTCGCGCTTGCCGCGGTTGCCCATGCGCGCCTCCAGAAGGTGGCGCAGGTGCTGGAACGCCTCGGGCAGATCCCAGCCCTGGAGTGCCGCGGCTTGGTCGAGGGCGTTCGGCTTGGTCTCGATCAGCGCGAGGTAGTGCAGAGGTTCGGCGACGAAAACGCCGCTGCCGTAGCTGCGCGGGTGCCGGGCGATCTCGACCCCCGCACACAGGATCACGACTTCCTCGACGAAGCCCTTCACCAGCACGTCCCGGAAGCCGTAGGTGGTCGGCACCGAGTAGTCGTTGCCGCGATAGCGCACCAGCGCGGTCGACGAGACGCGCCCGGCCCTCTTCTCGCACGGCTCCAGCGGCACCGCCGGCAGGGCTCGCAGAACCACTCGATCGGCCATGAGCCGCGTTCCGATGCTCTCGGGATGCCGCCCGGCGCACTCGTTCTGCCGAGCTCGGCAGCGGCGCTCCAGGTCAGCGTTCAGCGCCTCGAACGAGGCCGCCTCCGGAGCCGGGGTCATGAAGTGGGACCGGGCGAACTTGACCAGCCCCTCGACCTTGCCCTTGTCGTTGCCCCTGCCCGGACGGCCGAAGCGATCCCGGAACAGGCAGTGGCTCACCAACTCGGTGAAGGCGCGCGTACGCTCACGCTGTCCGTCGCCGCAGATCTTGGCCACTGCGATTTTGGTGTTGTCGTACAGGATCGACAGAGGCACGCCGCCGAAGAAGGCGAAGGCGGCGACATGCCCGTCGAGAAAAGCTTCGGTGGTCTCCCGCGGATACGCCTTCACGAAGCAGGCGTCGGAGTGCGGCAGATCCATGCAGAAGAAATGGATCTTGCGGCGCACGCCAGCGATGGTGGCGACCGCCTCGCCAAAATCGACCTGGGCATGGCCGGGCGGGTGGGCGAGCGGCACGAAAGTCTCCTGCCCCCGTGCTCGGCAGATCCGTACGTGGTCCTTCACCACGGTATAGCCACCGGCATAGCCGTGCTCGTCGCGTAGGCGCTCGAAGATCCGCTTGGCCGTATGGCGTTGCTTGAGCGGTGCAGTCCGGTCCGCCTCAAGGATCGCCGCGATCACTGGCAGAAGAGGCCCGAGCTTCGGCTTCTCGACCGGCTTCGAGCGTGTGTAGCCCGGCGGCAACGAGAACCGACACATCTTGGCGATCGTCTCTCGGCTCAACCCGAAGACCCGAGCCGCCTCACGCCGGGACTGGCCCTCGATGAACACGAACTGCCGAACGGCTGCGTAGACTTCCACGACGAACATCCTCGGCTCCTCTCGAAAGAGAAGCCTCTCCACTGGCCGGCTTTTACACCGCCCGCATCAGCACAAAGCCGACGCTCCAGTGGATGGTTTTGTCACCGCCCTACACAATCGGCGCCCACCAGGAAGTGGCTCGGCCCCAGTGTCTCGCGCGCGCGTGCGAGGAAGCCGCCGGACTGCTCCGGCGTGAAGTTGCCGATGCTGGTGCCGGGAAAGAAGCCGAGGATCGGCGGGGCCGCCGCGCCCGGCGGCAGGCGGATCGGTTTCGAGTAGTCGGCGCAGACCGGCGTCATCGCCACCCCCGGATAATCCTGTGCCAGCCGGGCGATCGCCGCTTCGAGATAGGCGCCGGATATGTCGAGGCCGAGAAAGGCGGCGGGCGCCTCCAGGGCATCGAGCAGGGTGCGGATCTTCCGGCTCGCGCCGCTGCCGAACTCCACCACGCTGACGCCGGGTCCCACGAGGGCTGCGACTTCCGCCGCGACGCGGGGCAGGAGCGCCATCTCGCGCTTCGTCGGGTAATAGTCGGGATGTGCGCAGATCCGATCGAACAAGTCGGAGCCGGTCTCGTCCCAGAGGTACTTGCCCGGGAGCGTCTTCGGAACGCCCGAGAGACCGGCCAGCGCGTCGCGAAGGAACTCGGCGCGCTCGTCCGTTCCGCCCTCGGCCGCTTTCATCGGTCGCCGGCCGGGCGTGTGGCGGTGAGAATGACCAGCGCGATCCGCTCGGCCGCTGCGTAGCCCGGATCGTCGAGCTCCTCGCCGTACTCGTCCGGATCGAATTCGCGATAGGACCAGCCGAGGCCGGCCCGCTCGCAGATCGCGCCCGCCTCGGCCCGGAAGCCGTCATGACCTTCGACGATGGCCGAACCGGTGAACAGGACGAGAGAGCCGCCCGGAGCCAGTCGTTCGGCCGCCGCCTCGACCACCCGCAGCGAGAGCCCGGCACCGAGCGGTCCGCCACCGTGCCGGTAGGCCCGTCCGCCCGCATCCACCATGAAGGGCGGGTTGGAGACGATGAGGTCGAACACGCCTTCGACACCGCTCAGCATGTCGCTGTGGACGGGATGCACGTTCTCGACGCCCGCGAGCCGGGCGTTGATCCCCGCCGTTCGCAGGGCGGCTGGGTTGATGTCGACGAGGACGACCTCGGCCTGCGGCACCCTCTTGGCGACGAGGATGCCCGCCGCGCCCGATCCACAGCCGATATCGGCGACCCGCCGCGGGGCCGGTTGCCCGGCGCGGGCACGGTCTTCGAGGTGAGTGAGGACGGCTTCCGCGAAGCGCATCGTGTCGGGGCCGAAGAAGACAGAATCCGCCGCGAGCGGTGGATAAGCCGCGTGCAGGAACAGCTCGTCGGCGAGGCTCGACAGGCGCACCCGCGCTTTCAGAAGGCGACCGTCGGGGCCCTCGACGCGGTCGAGTACGCCAGCCCGCTGCATCAGGTCGGTCAGGTCCGTCGGGATCAGATCCTCGCGAAACGGCCGGCTCCAGCCCAGCACGTCGCGCAGGGACCGCGCGACGGCGTTGTCGGGCCGGGCATTGACCCGGGCATGTGTGGCGGGGGTCACCGTGGTGAAGCGGTAGCCGTTGTCGCGCACGGCACGGGCGAGGGCGAGAAGCGCCTCGTCCCGATTGGTGTCGCCGTGGACCGGCTCGGGCTCGTGGGCAGGGCGGGTCAGAACATCGGCCGTGGTCATGCTTAACCCTCCATTTGCCCGGCGACGAAGGCGCCCAAGCGCAGATCCGCCGCGACCTGCTGTGCATCCCAGTGCGCCGCCCCCTCCCGGCGCCGGTAGGGGCAGACCCAATCGTCCGGCACTGCCCGCCCGCTGAACTGCCGGGCGGCCGAGCGCTCGCCGTGCTGGGCGAGCATCGGATTGACCGAGCCGGCCCAGGCCACGTCCCGCTCGACGATCGAGTCGCGAAGCCGGTCGTAGCGTCCCTCCGCCCGCAGCCGCTCGAACTGATCGTGCAGATTGAACACCAGGACCGGGTGATCGAAGCGGCGCGCTTTGCGACTTGCACCGGGATGCAGCCCGACGATGAAGAAGCCTTCGCCGCCCAGGCTCATCGAGAAATGCGGGTCGTCCGGGTTCGCCGAGACCCGCGGATCCTGGGGGTGGCCCAGTCCGCTGTCATGGTCGGACAGCGACTGCATCCGCCGCCAGAGGGCGGCCTCGAACGCTTCCTCGCTCAAGCGGGACGCCTTCTCAAACACCACGGCGAAGCTCTGGAACTGCTCACGGCGGGCGCGGTAGCGGCAGATGAAGGCCAGCAGCGCCGGATAGATCCGCGCGTCGTCGGCGTCGGAGGCGATGTCGCGGGCGACCAAGACCTTGAGCTGGCCACGGGAGAGGGCGGATTTGGCGCCGACGCAAGGGAAGGGTTGTTGGCGGATGAAGTGCCGGAAGCGCTCGGCGAGCGGATGACCGGTGTCGTCGGTGGGCAGAAGCATGACACCTCGTGCGGAGCGGGCAAGCGAACGTCGCGACCGGACCTGCCGGCCCGGTTCGTGAGGAGCGTGGGAGAGGAGCCGGCCGACGCGGTCCGCCGGTCCTCGGAAGGAGTGGACTGCGCGGGGAACCGCGGCTCCCGACCAATGTTCCGCGAGGCTTGGGGATAACAGGGAATGTGAGCCGTTGGGCTCACCTGCGGATTGTCTTGAACATCCGCGGCATCGTGGCGCAGAGTTCAGTCGGCTCGCGAAAACATCTTACCGGACGGCATCAAGACTCAATTTCGTAATGGATCGGCTTGAACGAGAAGTTGTTCGATTGCAGGGCCGAGCAGGCGGTCAGGCCGATGACGAGATCAGTCTCCGCCACGAAACTCACCCGGTCACCGGCCCGGCTCAGCGGCGGGCGCACGGCGATCTCGCCGCTCTGTCCGTCGACGGTGACGTGCATGAACACGTTGAAGGCGACCGGGATGCGATCCGGCACGATGCCGTAGGGCGCGAGCGCCGCGGCGAGGTTGCCGAAGCAGCCCCGGTGCGGGTGTTCGTCGCCGTAGATGATCCGGAACGTGTCGGCCGAGCAGGGCGTGAGCAGGAAGTCGTGGCGGCCCACCGTGTCCTCGACGATGCGCAGGAGCACGTTGGAGCGGTTCGAGTAGATCGGGTCGCCCGTCGTCAGGAAGATGCGCGAGGCGTAGTCGATGGTGCGGCCCGAGGAAATGACCTCGTCGAGGTCGTCCCGGCGGAAGGCGACGAGGTCGGCCACCTGTTCGCCCTGGGGATCAATCACCGTGAGGCGCTGACCGCGGTCGAGGGTGAAGGCTGCCCCCGAGCGCGGCGGAATCTCGTGACGCACGGGTCGGCTCATCGGTTGGTCTCTCGTCAAAGCGGGCCGGGCCCGCGGGATCGCGCCGGCCGATCGCCGGACCGGGCTTGGCAGCAGCTAAGGCGCGATGGGGGATCAGACGAGGGGGCCGTCGGGTTCCCGAACGGTGTCGACGTCCCGAAAAGCGGGGCGGCACCGGAGACGCCTGCCCGTGGATGCACGATCCGACGAACGCTCCCTGCACTCCGGCGAGGCCGGTCGGGACGGCTCCCGTCACATCGCCGAGATCACCCTGCGCGGGCTTCTGCTCGGAGCGGTGATCACGGTCGTGTTCATGACGGCCAACCTCTACATGGGGCTGAAGACCGGCGTCACCTTCTCGACCTCGATCCCGGCGGCCATGCTGTCGATGGGCCTGCTGCGCCTGTTCGGCGGATCCGGCATCCTCGAGAACAACATCGTCCAGACGCAAGGGTCAGCGGCGGGCACCTTGTGCAACGTCATCCTGGTGCTGCCGGGCCTCGTGCTGATCGGCCATTGGCACGGGTTTCCGTTCTGGCAGACCACCGCCGTCTGTCTCATCGGCGGGCTGATCGGCCTCGTCTACTCGATCCCCCTGCGACGCGCGTTGGTGATGGGCGCCGGGCTTCCCTATCCCGAGGGCACCGCTGCGGCCGAAGTGCTGCATGCCGGCGAGGCCGGCGACCGCGGCGGCCTGCGCATTCTGCTCGGCGCAGCCGGCGCGGGCGGGTTGATCGGTCTCGCCACCACCGGTTTCCGTCTTCTCGCCGACGGCCTCCACACCACCCTGGCCGCCGGGCCGGCCCTGTTCCGCTTCGCCACCGGCTTCTCGCCGGCGCTCGTCGGCGTCGGCTACCTCGTCGGGCTCGGCGCCTGTCTCGCCCTGCTCGCCGGCGTGGCCCTGGCCTGGGGCATCGCGGTGCCGCTGCTCACCGCCTTCGGCGACGGGGCCGGCACAGGGGGCGCGGAGGCGGCGGCGCGGGCGGTGTGGTCGGAGAAGGTCCGCCTGATCGGCGCGGGCATCATCGCCGTCGGCGCGATCTGGACCGTCGCCTCCCTCGGCCGCTCGATCCTCGACAGCATTCGGTCCGCCTTCGGTGCCGCGCGGGGCGGCGGCCACGCTCTACGCCAACTGCCCCGCCAGGAGCGCGACCTGCCGATCACATGGGTCGCGGGCGCCTCGCTCCTGCTCGCTCTGCCGCTGGCCTGGCTCTTCTTCCATTTCAGCGTGGGCGCCGAATTGGGCGGCCTGCGCTTCGCGCTGGTCGCTTTCGCGACCCTGTTCACGGTCGGCTTCGGCTTCCTGATGGCGGCGGCCTGCGGCTATCTCGCCGGACTGCTCGGCTCCTCCTCCAGTCCGATCTCCGGCATCGGCATCCTGACCACCCTGCTCGCGGCCCTGTTGCTGCCGCTGCTGCTCGGCCGCGCCGCCGGGCCGGAAGGCGAACGCTTCGTCGTCGCGGCCGTGCTGTTGCTCTCGGCCATCGTCGTCACCACCGCTTCGATCGCCAACGACAACCTTCAGGATCTCAAGACCGGCCAGCTCGTCGATGCCACCCCCTGGCGCCAGCAGGTGGCGCTGGCGGCCGGCGTCGGTGTCGGCGCCCTGGTGATCGCGCCGCTCCTCGATCTCCTCTACAACGCCTACGGCTTCGTCGGCGCGCTGCCCCGCGAGGGCATGGACGAGGCCTCGGCCCTGCCGGCGCCGCAGGCTGCCCTCATGAGCCAGATTGCCGGCGGCATCGTGCGCGGCGAGCTGCCCTGGTCGATGGTGGCGACGGGTGCCGGCCTCGGAGCGCTGCTTGTCGCCCTGGAGGCGCGCCTGCGCCGCGGCGGCCGCTCCTTCCCCGCGCTCACCGTCGGGATCGGCATGTACCTGCCGCTGGAGGTCGTGGTGACGATCGCCTTCGGCGGACTCGTCGGCCGGCTCGCGGCACGCCGCCTGCGCGAAGCCGGCGAGGCCGGGCGGGCGGGCGGACGCCGTCGCGGTGTGCTGTTGGCATCGGGCTTCCTCGTCGGCGAGAGCGTCGTCGGCGTGCTGCTCGCGGCTGCCGACACACTGAGCGGCCGCAGCGCCTCTCTCGCCTTCGCAGCCGATGCGTTGGGCGGGGTGGGCCCTTGGCTCGGGCTCGTGGTCTTCCTGCTGGTGCTTTCGGCCTTCTACCGCATCGCGTCACGCACGGGCGAGGCGGGCCGGCGCGGCAACGCTTGATCCGTCCTCGATTTCGTCGCGATTGGAGGCGAGCATAACGGCGCGACTGCCCCGTTGCGACGGATCCCATGAACGCCCAAGCCCCGTCTCTGCCTCAGCGTCAGAGCCATCTCGACGTCTACCTGCGAGTCCTCAGCGCCCTGATGCTGCGCGACATGCGCAGCCGTTTCGGCGGAACCTACTGGGGCTACTTGGTGCAGGTTCTGTGGCCCTGCGCGCATCTTGCCATCATCGTCGGTGCCATGACGTTTCGCGGCATCAAGTCGCCCATGGGCGACGATCCTATGGTCTTCGTCGCGACGGGCGCGCTTCCGGCACTTGCCTTCCAGTACATCTCCCGCGAGGTGATGAAAGGCTACCTGACTCATAAGCCGCTGACCTATTTCCCGCAGGTCAAGCGCTTTGACACTGTTGTTGCGCGCATTTTGGTCGAAATCGTCAGCAGTTTCCTGGGCGTTTGCCTTGTCTTCGTCGTCCTCATCTGTTTCGGCGTCGATCCTGTTCCTGTCGATATGATGACAGCCATCGGTGGCTATCTGACGGCGATCGCGCTCGGGATCGGGGTTGGGACGATTAACGTTGGGATATGTTCCGTTTTCCCAGGATGGGCCCTCGGATATATACTGGTATCTCTGAGTCTTTATCTAACAAGTGGCGTATACTTTATGGCCTGTTACATGCCTGAAGAAATCTACTACTATCTGAAGTGGAATCCGATCACGCAGCTGATCGAGTGGGTCCGCCTGGGGTACGATCCGACGATGCCGGTCCAGATCGATTATCTTTATCTCTTCGGCTGGGTTTTCGGCAGTCTGACCATCGGCCTGCTGATGGAGCGCTACGTGGTT
The DNA here is from genome assembly GCF_021117295.1 of Methylorubrum sp. B1-46. Taxonomy (NCBI): domain Bacteria; kingdom Pseudomonadati; phylum Pseudomonadota; class Alphaproteobacteria; order Hyphomicrobiales; family Methylobacteriaceae; genus Methylorubrum; species Methylorubrum sp. B1-46. The sequence continues at coordinate 2,667,389 of NZ_CP088247.1, forward strand.
CGGGCTCAACAGTGAGGGTAAAGCGCGCCGCACGCACGCGCCGCAGGCGGCATCTGCGATCCGTCTCCGAAGGCGAACGCCTCGCGCAGGTCGGGCCTGAGATCGGGAGTACGGTGGGATCGAGAGGCGGCTCAAAAAATCGGCCAAGCCTTCGAAAAAGGGGTTGAGTCCCGCCGATCCTCCGCTTATAGAACCGCTCATCGCCGACGCACTCAGCGCCGCCGGCGACGCCAGAGACCGGAACCGGTCGCTGCAGAAATGATGGGGCCTTAGCTCAGCTGGGAGAGCGCTTCCATGGCATGGAAGAGGTCATCGGTTCGATCCCGTTAGGCTCCACCATCATACATTCCCCGTAGACAGGCGCGCCGGCCAAGACTTGGCTGAAGATTTCGCGAGTTCGTCCGGGATAAACTTCTCAAATCGATCTGCAAACGCTGCGATCGCATCGGCACGCCCATTACAGGTTCTGCGCCGGTCCGCAGGGGGCAAAGATCCGCTTTCGGATCTGCCGCTTCTGCCATCCGGGAGTGGCCGATAGGGTTTGCCTGTCGGCCGAGCCTGAGAACATCGTGATCGCTTCAGCGAGCCGCTTGCCAGGGGTTGATGACGCGGGCGGGAATCGGGCCCGTCTCGACGCGGGCTTGACGGTTGATGGGCTCGATCGCCTCCTGAGGCGCAAGGCGCTGAGCTTTGGCGAGCGCCTTGCGGGCTTCGTCGGCCGGCATGGCGCCGTGCGGCAGTATCATCGCCATCAACTGGCGGCGGGTCTTCGCGTTGATGGTGCGGGCGTGCTTCACATCCGCGAAATCGCTCATGCGATGGCGCGCGGCCTTCGTGCCACGGCCGCGATCCCCGTGCCCCATGAAGACCTTGGGGCCGTTCGGCATGACGACGATGTCGCCGGGGCGAAGGGTTTCGTCGCGCAGAAGTGCCGCGGTCGGATTGGCGGCGATCGCTTTCGAATCGACCGGCTGCTTGCCGCTGATGCCGTCGCCCTCATCCTTCTTCAGCGGCACCCCTTTAGGCAGTGCGGCGTAGCGCACCTTCGGGCGGTTCCGTTCCGCCGTGCTGCGGTGGCGGCGCCAGCGGTAGCGCTCGTTTACCTCGCCGCCGCCATAGGCCGGCACGACCGGGGCTGGCGCAGGCGCTGCCTGCTGCGGGGCGAAAAGCTGCTGAAACAGGCCGCCGAGACCGCCCTCCTGGGCATGCACACCGGCGGCAGTCGAGAGAACGAGGGCGGACGAGGCCAGGACGAGCGCGAAGCGTCGTCCGGAGCGAGACAGAGTCGAGGGCATCGACGGCTCCTGAAGCGAGGCGGTCGCGTTCGACCGATGCGCTGTTAACTGGGGCCAATCTTAACGGTTCCGGCGAAAACGTGGCGCGAATATGGAAATTCTGAGACAGTCGATCCGACTATGCTGCCGGATGCCATCCTCACATCCGTGTGAACCCGAAGTCGCGCCAAAGGGTTGCCGAACTGCGCCGCTGATCCTGCGGCGGACGGAGCCGATTTCTCCATGCCTACTTCCGACCGCGCCGTTCCCGACGCCGCCGCGGGCTCAGCCGGCGATTCCCGCTATCCAGCCCTCTGGACGATGGCTTTAGGGGCAGCGCTCCTCGGGGTCGTCGCCCTTCCGCGCCGGTCCGTGGCGTCCGCGGATCGAGCCCGGCCGAGCGGCGATGCGGGACAGGACTCGGCGCGACAGGAATCGCCCTCGCACGAGGGTGCGGATGCCCACCGGGTGGCGCGCACCGAGCGCGATCGCGGCCGTTCCGCCGACAGCCCGACCGAAATGCCGGCCGCGGGCTGGAAGGACATCCTCAAGCGGACCTATCGGGATATCGGCGAGAACCGCCTCACCCTCGTCTCGGCGGGCGTGACCTTCTTCGTGCTTCTCGCGATCTTCCCGGCCATCGCCGCCCTGGTTTCCGTCTACGGTCTCATCGCCGACGTTTCGACGATCAACCAGCAGATCGACGCATTGCGCGGCGTCCTTCCATCCGGTGGCGTCGACATCGTCTCCGAGCAAGTCAAGCGGCTGACCGAGAAGGGTGACACGGCGCTGGGCCTCACGGCGCTCTTCGGCATCGCGCTCTCGGTCTGGAGCGCCAATGGCGGCGTCAAGCATGTCTTCGACGCGCTCAACCTCGTCTACAACGAGCGCGAGCGACGCGGCTTCTTCAAGCTCAATCTCGTTTCGCTGGCCTTCACCGCCGGCGCGCTGCTCTTCGTCGTCATTGCGCTCGCGGGCATCGTCGCGGTGCCGGTGGCGATCCAGTTTCTCGGAATGTCGAGCGACGCGTGGTGGCTGGCGCTGCTACGGTGGCCGGCGCTGTTCGTCGTGGTGATCCTGATGCTGGCGGTGCTCTACCGCTACGGCCCGAGCCGGGATGCGCCGCGCTGGCGCTGGGTGACGCCGGGCGGCATGATCGCCGCGTTCCTGTGGCTGGCCGGTTCTCTGCTGTTCTCGTGGTACGTCTCGAATTTCGGCAGCTACGACAAGACCTACGGTTCACTCGGCGCCGCCATCGGCTTCATGACCTGGATCTGGCTCTCGACCACGATCGTGCTGCTCGGTGCGCAGCTCAATGCCGAACTCGAGCACCAGACTGCCAAGGACACGACCGTTGGCGAGCCCAAACCGCTCGGGACCCGCGATGCGCGCATGGCCGACACAGTGGGAGCCGCGGCCTGAGGAGGCCCCTCGTCCTCGATCCCCGCCTTGCTCGGATCGTCGGCGAGGGCGAGGTCGTCCACGCTGAACGGCGTGGGACATCGTCTCGGGGAGGAAGAAGAAGGCGCTGCCTTCAGCTCGGCACCCTTCGTCTTGCCGATCGTCGCGTCGTGCTTGAGAGGGATCGAGGGCGCTTGCGAGAAGGGCAGCGAACGCGGCGCCGGGCTTATTCCCACGGGCATTGTCATCCTCCCAGCGAGCCTACGACCGGTCGGATAGAAGAGTGCTGACGACTGAGCCGGGCGCCGGCCGGTGCGCGGGGCCAAACGTCCAGATGGATGGGATCGAGCGAAAGAGAGCGGCGGGGCTCGCGCCCTGCGGCCCTCCTTGCCGCTGCTGGATCGTCGAAGGTACTCAGTAGGCCGTGCGGCCGTAGGCGCCGGAGCCCTGATAGGCCGTATAGCCGGCCGGACGGCGGACCGAGCCCGTCACGATGTCGCCCGCAGCATCCGCGGTGCCGCCCACCACGTTGCCCGCGGCGTTCACCGTACCGCCGACGAGGGTGCCAGCCGCGCCGAGCGTGCCGCCGACGAGGGCGCCGGCCGTGTTGGTCACGCCGCCGACCACGTTGCCGACGCCGCCGATGAGGCCGCCGCGCTCCCGCACAGGGTCGATATGCGCACCCCAGACATTGAGCGTGCCGTCACGATTGTAGCTGGCACTGTCGGACGGGATGCCCTGGGCGAGGCTCGGAGTCGCGGCCAGGCCGAGAGCGAGAGCGACGGCGGTGGCGATCTTGGTGCGGTTCGTCATGATCGTACCTCTAACTTTCTTGGCGGGCTGCTCCGTGCACAGAAGTGTCTGAGTAGAGATCCGCTCTGGCTGCGGCCCGTCCTTGGATGACGACGATCTGGGCTCGAAAGATTGTGGGACAAGTCCCTGTTTGTCGCAGTGCAGCATCGATATATTTCAGATCGACCTGAATACGGGCGAAATTTGCTGCAGCGACATTGTGCGCTACAAAAAACTGGTTTCAAATCAATGATTTCCCGCATCCGCGTTCATGTCGGAATGCATCGTGCACAAGCGCACATCAGCCCCTGGGTCCGGCGATTTTTCGTAAATCCTGTTTCCGCTGGCAGGGGCCGGAGCCTGACCGATATCGCGGCAGGCGCCGCCACCCGCGAGGCCAGCCGTGGGAGAAGCCGGGGAACTGCGGCATTTCCCGGCATGTGGGCGATGTTCTGAGGGAGCGAAAATGCTCTATGGATCGGCGCGGCCCGCATCCGGGCCCCCGTTCGCCGATGGCTGTTCGACCGATGACCGCTGAGACGCACCCGCAACCGGACAAGCCCGTCGGTTCCGACGACCGGGTGATCCTCGTCGACGGCTCGTCCTTCATCTTCCGGGCCTACTTCCAGTCGATCAACCAGGACCAGAAATACAACACGCGTCCCTCCGATGGCCTGCCCACGGGGGCGGTGCGGCTGTTCTGCACCAAGATCGCGCAGTTTCTCCAAGAGGGCGCGGCGGGCGTGAAGCCGACCCATCTCGGCATCGTCTTCGACAAATCCGAAGGCTCGTTCCGCAAGGAGCTGTTCCCGGACTACAAGGGCCACCGCCCCGACGCGCCGGACGACCTGAAGCGCCAGATGCCGCTGATGCGCGACGCGGTGCGCGCCTTCGGCCTGCATGCGGTGGAACTGGAGCGATACGAGGCCGACGACCTGATCGCGACCTATGCCCGGCAGGCGGAGGCGCGGGGCGCCGAGGTGATCATCGTGTCCTCCGACAAGGACCTGATGCAGCTCGTCTCGGACAAGATCCGGTTCTACGACTTCGAATCCGGCGCCAAGGGCAAGCCCGGCTACCGGCCCGAGCGCAACCTCGACCGCGACGCGATCATCGCCAAGTGGGAAGGGCTGACCCCGGAGCAGATCGGCGACGCGCTCGCGTTGATCGGCGACACCTCGGACAATGTGCCGGGCGTGCCCGGCATCGGCCTGAAGACGGCCGCGGCCCTGATCAAGGAATACGGCAGCCTGGCGCAGCTTCTGGAGCGCGCCGCCGAGATCAAGCAGCCCAAGCGCCGCGAGACGCTGCTCGCCAACATCGATCAGGCCAAGCTCTCACGCCGCCTCGTGGCGCTCGAAGAGAGCGTGCCGGTACCGGTGCCACTCGACGAACTCGGTGTGCCGCAGCCCAACCCGGAAAAGCTCGTCGGCTTCCTGAAAGCGATGGAGTTCAACACCCTGACGCGGCGCATCGCGCAGATGCTCCACGTCGATCCGGAGGCCGTCAAGCCCGACCCGGCGCTGCTGCCCGGCGCGCAACCCCACGCCTATACCAACGCGGCCGGCGGCAGCGACGCAGTGCCGTTCTTCGGTGACGACGTGCCGGTCGATCCCGAGACCGCTGCCGCCCCGGAACGGACGGATGGCGCGGCGCCGCCCGAGGCGGGCGAGGTCGATCCCTTCGCCGATCTCGACTTGCCGGATCAGGCCCCGAAGAAGCGCGGCCCCGCCGAGCCGACGCCCTCGACGCTGGTCGCCGCCCGCGCGGCGGAAGCCGTGAAGCCGTTCGACACGTCGGCCTACGAGACGATCTCCACGGTCGAGCAGCTGGAGGCCTGGATCGCCGAGAGCTACGAGGCCGGAATCATCGCGGTCGATACCGAGACCGACGCGCTCGATGCGGCCAAGGCCGGCCTCGTCGGTGTCTCGCTCGCCACCGCGCCGGGGCGGGCCGCCTATATCCCTCTCGCCCATGTGAAGCCCGAGGTGAAGGGCGGCGATCTGTTCGGCGAGAGCGGCGCGGAAGCGGACGCCTCCGACAAGCAGCCTGGCCAGATCGCGTTTGACACCGCGCTCAAGCTGCTGAAGCCGCTGCTGGAGGATGCGGGTACGCTCAAGGTCGGGCAGAACCTGAAATACGACCTCTCGGTCTTGCACCGTTACGGCATCGACGTGGCGCCCTTCGACGACACGATGCTGATCTCCTACGTGCTCGATGCCGGCAAGGGCGGGCACGGCATGGACGAGCTGGCCCGCCGCCATCTCGGCCACCAGCCGATCACCTTCGCGGATGTGGCCGGCACCGGCCGCAACAAGGTCACCTTCGACCGCGTCGCGATCGACAAGGCGACGGCTTACGCGGCGGAGGACGCCGACGTAACCTTACGCCTGTGGCGGATGATGAAGCCGCGCCTCGTCGCCGAGCACCGGGTGACCGTCTACGAGACGCTGGAGCGTCCGCTGGTGCCGGTGCTGGCGCGGATGGAGCGGGCGGGCATCGCCATCGACCGCAACATGCTGAGCCGCCTCTCCGGCGATTTTTCGCAGATCCTGGCCCGGCTTGAGGAGGAGATTCAGGAGGACGCCGGCGAGAAATTCCAAGTGTCGTCGCCCAAGCAGATCGGCGACGTGCTGTTCGGCAAGATGGGCCTGCCCGGCGCCAAGAAGACGCCGTCCGGCCAATGGGCCACGCCCGCGACGCTGCTCGAAGAACTCGCCCAGGCCGGCCACGGCCTGCCGAAGAAGATCCTCAACTGGCGCCAGCTCTCCAAGCTGAAATCGACCTATACCGACTCGCTGCAGGAACATGCCGACCGCGGCACCAACCGGGTTCACACCTCCTTCGCGCTCGCCGCGACGACGACCGGCCGGCTCTCCTCCTCGGATCCGAACTTGCAGAACATTCCGATCCGCACGGAGGAGGGGCGACGGATTCGCCGTGCCTTCGTCGCGCCCGAGGGCAAGAAGCTGATCTCGGCCGATTACAGCCAGATCGAGCTGCGCCTGCTCGCCCACATCGCCGACATCCCGCAATTGCGCGAGGCCTTCGAGCAGGGGCTCGACATTCACGCGGCGACCGCCTCGGCGATGTTCGGCGTGCCGCTCGACCAGATGACCGGCGATCTGCGGCGGCGGGCCAAGACCATCAATTTCGGCATTATCTACGGCATCTCGGCCTTCGGTCTGGCCGATCGCCTCGGCATCGGCCGCGAGGAGGCCTCCGCCTTCATCAAGCAGTATTTCGAGCGGTTCCCCGGCATCCGCGATTACATCGACACCACCAAGCGCTCCTGCCGCGAGAAGGGCTACGTGACGACCTTGTTCGGGCGCGTCTGCCACTATCCGCAGATCCGCTCCAACAACCCGTCCGAGCGGGCGAGCGTGGAGCGTCAGGCCATCAACGCTCCGATCCAGGGCACCGCCGCCGACATCATCCGCCGCGCCATGACGCGGATGGAGGAGGCGCTGGAGACGAGAAAGCTCACGGCGCGGATGCTGCTGCAAGTGCACGACGAACTGGTGTTCGAGGTGCCGGACGACGAGGTCGAAGCGACGATTCCGGTGATCGCGCGGGTGATGGAGGAGGCACCGGCGCCGGCGCTCTCACTCAGCGTCCCGCTGGTGGTCGAGGCGCGGGCGGCAGGCAACTGGGAAGAGGCGCACTGACCGCCGGTTCGGCTGCGCTGTCACGGCAGTCACGACGGTCCTCATGCTGAGGCGCTGCGGCAGCAGCCTCGAAGCACGCCGCGACGCTTCTCCCAGCAAAGGGGCGTCACGGACCCGACCGTTCCGGCGTGCTTCGAGGCCGAGCTTCCGCTCGGCGCCTCAGCATGAGGAGCGTCGAGGTTACCAAAGTCGGTCGATCAAAAGTCGCCTGCTGTCTTGTGCGCGAGCCGGATCGGCTCCGGCAGGCGGTATTTCGGCGAGCAGGCCAGCACCAGTTCGACCGCGCTCGGGATGTCGGCGAGGTGGCCCGGCGAGATGAACAGCGGGTGCTTGGCCGTGCGTGTACGGACCACGGCGCCGATGGTCTCGCCTCGATCGATCAGGGGGACGTGCGCGCCCTTCTCCTCGGAGAGCGGCGCGTTGGTGCCGACGAGCCGTGTCTTGCCGACGCCGATGGTCGGACGCTGAAGCCATAGGCCCATATGGCTGGCGATGCCGATGCGGCGGGGATGGGCCGTGCCCATGCCGTCGAACAGGAACACGTCCGGCTCGGCACGCAGGCGCCCGAATGCCTCTTCCAGGACTGGACCCTCGCGGAAACTCAGGAGGCCGGGAATATAGGGAAACGGTGTCGGCCGCTCGGCCACGGCCGTCTCCACGAGGAGAAAGCCCGGACAGGTTACGACCACCACCGCGGCGCGGGAGCGCTCGTTCTTCACGCTGACATCGACCCCGGCCACCAGCCGGACCGCGCCGAGATCGATGGCGCGGTCGGCCACGATCTCGCTGCGGAGCCGGCGCTGGAGCGCGACGGCTTCGGCCGGTGTCAGATCCCAGGCATGGCGCGGGTGAAGCTCCACGCCGCGGGCCCCGTCAGTTGGCGAAGCGGAAATGCAGCACGTCGCCGTCCTGCACCACGTAGTCCTTGCCCTCCAGCCGCAGCTTGCCGGCGTCGCGGGCGCCGGCCTCGCCGTTCAGCGCGGTGTAGTCCTTGAAGGCGATGGTCTCGGCGCGGATGAAGCCCTTCTCGAAGTCGGTATGGATCACGCCGGCCGCCGCCGGGGCGCGCGTCCCCTTGGTGATGGTCCAGGCGCGAGCCTCCTTCGGGCCGACGGTGAAGTAGGTCACGAGGCCGAGCAGATCGTAGCCGGCGCGGATCACCCGGTTGAGGCCGGGCTCTGTCAAACCGACGGCTTCCAGGAACTCTGTCTGGTCGGCCGGCGGCATCACCGCGATCTCGCTCTCGATCTTGGCCGATACGACGACGGCCACCGCCCCTTCGGCCTTGGCCCGGTCGAACACGGCTTGCGACTTCGCATTGCCCTTGTCGGCGTCGCCCTCATCGACGTTGCAAACGTAGAGCACGGGTTTCGCCGTCATCAGGCCGAGCTGCTGGAACAGCCGCTCCTCCTCGGGCTTGCGCTCGACGAGCCGGGCCGGCTTGCCGTTGCGCAGGAGCGGCAGGGCGCGGTTGACGAGGTCGAGGAACTCCTTGGCCTCCTTGTCGGAGCCCTTCGCACGCTTCTCGAGCGCCACGACGCGCTTCTCCAGGCTGTCGAGGTCGGCCAGCATCAGCTCGGTCTCGATCGTCTCGATATCGGCGATCGGATCGACCTTGCCCTCGACATGGGTGACGTCGCCGTCCTCGAAGCAGCGCACCACGTGGGCGATGGCATCGACCTCGCGGATGTTGGCGAGGAACTGGTTGCCTAGACCCTCACCTTTCGAGGCGCCGCGCACGAGGCCGGCGATGTCGACGAAGGTCAGCCGCGTCGGGATGATCTCCTTCGAGGAGGCGATCCGGGCGAGGTCATCCAGGCGCGGATCCGGCACCGCCACCTCGCCGACATTCGGCTCGATGGTGCAGAACGGGTAGTTCGCGGCCTGGGCCGCAGCGGTCTGCGTCAGCGCATTGAAGAGGGTCGACTTACCGACGTTCGGCAGGCCGACGATGCCGCATTTGAAACCCATGGCTGGTCCTAGAAATCCGTTGTGATCGGTCGGGGGCCGCGCCCGGAAGCCCGCTCCATCGGGGTCCGGTGGGCTCGTGTCAATTCGCGTCGCGCGCTTTCGCCTTGCCGACCTCCGCCGGCGTCTTCACCGTGTCCCAGCCGCGGCCGGCCATGGCGAGATGCACCTTGTTCTGGAAGCTCGCATCCTCGCCCGCCGCCAGCAGGGCTGCGTAGTCGGCGGTCGCCCGGCAGAGATCCTCGACCCACGGCTCCTCGGATTTCGCGAAGTCGTTGAGCACGTAGGCGTGCACCAGCGCCTTGTCGCCGGGATGGCCGATGCCGAGACGGACGCGGCGGTAATCGTTGCCGCACAGCGCCGTGATCGAGCGCAGGCCGTTATGGCCGGCATTGCCGCCGCCGAGCTTGACCCGGAGTTTCGCCGGCGCGAGATCGAGTTCGTCGTGCAGCACGATCACGTCGGCGAGCGGAATCTTGAAGAAGCGCTGCGCCTCACCGACCGAGCGGCCGGATTCGTTCATGAAAGTCTGAGGCTTGAGCAGGATCGCCCGCTCGGAGCCGAGCACGACTTCGGCCGCCTCGCCCTGAAAGCGGCGTCGGAACGGCGCCGCCCGGTGAATGCGGGCGATCTCGTCCACGGCCATGAAGCCGATGTTGTGGCGGTTGCGCGCGTAGCGCTGCCCAGGATTTCCCAATCCGACGATGAGCCGCATGCGTGCTCCCGATTCGATGCTCCGACAAACGGAAATGCCCCGGCCGGGCGGCCGGGGCATCGCGTGTTTCGCAGGACAGGCGCTCGCGGCGCCTGCCGCGGCTTACGCCTCGGTCTCGTTCTTCTCGCTGGTGGCCTCGGCGTCTGCCTTCTCGTCGGCGGACTCCGCAGCCTGCGCCTCGGCGATCGCGGCCTCCTCGGCCTCGACCTCGGCGCCGAGCACCGTCGGCGGCAGCAGGTTGGCGACCGTGTCGGTGGGCTCACCCGTATAGGTGCCGGCCGGCAGGCGCAGGTCGGAGGCGTGGATCACGTCGCCGATCTCGCGGCCGGTCAGATCGACCTCGATCGCGTCCGGGATCTGGTCGGGGGCCACGTCGAGGGACACCGTGTGCAGCGCGACGTTGAGGGTACCGCCCTTCTGCTTGATGCCCGGCGCCTTGTCCTCGTTCACGAAGTGGACGGGAACGTCGACCGTGACGGTTTGACCGGCGACGACGCGCAGGAAATCGACGTGCAGCGGCGCGCCGCTGACCGGGTCGAGCTGGTAGTCGCGCGGGATCGCACGGGTCTTCTTGCCGCTGACGGTGATGTCGAACAGCGTGGTCTTGAAGCCGCCGGCATAGATCAGCGTGCGGGTGCGGATGAGGTCGACGGCGATGGCCTCAGGGGCCTGGTTGCCGCCGTAGATGACGGCGGGAATCTGGCCCTGGCGACGAACGGCCCGGGCGGCCCCCTTGCCGACCCGGTCGCGTGCCACGGCCTCAAGCGTCTTGGTGGCGCTCATGGCGTGATCCTTTTGTAAAAAACTGGAGCCGGGCCAACGACAAAGGCCGCCCGAAGCGGACGGCCCGACCGTGTCCCAGCGCGCCCGTGCCTCCAAGGGTGTCTCAAGGGCGCGGGCGGGCCTTACACCCAACGCCGCCGCGTGGCAACGGCTGGCGTAGTGGCGCAGGCTCTACTTGTTCGCCGTCGCCATGCCGCGGCGCGCCTCGGCCTGCTGGCTGGTCTCGGTGAAGTACTTGGTGGCGTCGCCGAGTTGCACCGAGGGCTGGCAGTTCGGGGTGCAGGAATAGGATTCGCGGTCGAGGCCGCGCTGCACGGTGATGATCGAGGCCTGCGGCGCCTGCACGCTGATGGTCGATTCGGCGAGCATCGCGCCCCGTCCGTCCAGGGCGATCAGGTTGGTGATGCCGAAGCTCTTCCCCGTGAGCACGACAACGCCGTTCTTCTGCAGGGTGATGTCGGCGATCATCGGGTTGCCCACCACCACGGTCTGCGTCTTCTCCGGCAGGCGGATCACCTTCGCATTGTCCACTTGGACCGAAACGCTGCCCTGCGGCACCGACTCGTTGGCGTGAACGGGCGCCGTCAGCACGGCCAAGGCGAGGGCGACCGGGATGGCGTGGCGCGAAAAACGGTCGAGGCGCAGGCGGGTCATAAGGGTCGGTCCGATCGCGCAGAGTGCGGTCCCTGCCGCCGGAGGCCGCGCCGTGACGGCGGCACACATCCGGAACAGACGCATCTCTCGTCACGGCACGGAACAGGAAACTGATGAAGGAAGCGCTAACCGTATTCGATGCGTCGGCCTTCGGCAGTCCGTACTGCGGCCCGCGCGACCCGATGCCGACCATTCGAGGAATCTTTGCAATACGTCATTAACTGACCGCGGCAAACGCCGGACAGAAGGCTTGGTTGGGAGATCGATTTAACGCAAATGCAACGCGTCGGGACTACATCTCGACCTGTCGCCGATCGGGGCCTCTACAGACTTCCGACGGTCGTCCATTAGATCAAGACGAGTGGAGATCATCGTGAAGAACATTGCCAAGAGCTTCATCTCTGACGAGTCCGGCGCGACTGCCATCGAGTATGGCATGGTTGCTACCATGGTGGGTATCGCCATCGTTGGCATCTTCGCCAGCTTCGGCAGCAAGCTGTCTCTTGCCTTCGAGACCCTCGGTTCTGGCCTGAACACCCAGGCTGCTAAGCTGGGCGCGAAGTAATCTTTCGGCGAGGCGACAACAGCTTTCGAGGCGTGAAGGACATCCTCCCTCTCGCTCTCAGGCGGTGCTCCGTTCCGACGGGGCACCGTCGCCGGCGTTGGGCTCAGACGAAATCATCCCGCTGACGATCGACATCCGAGGGGATGCCCAGGCTCCGTATGACCGGTATGCCGGACAAGAGCGGGAGCGGATGGGAGCGACGAGCAGATCGCGAAGGAACCGTGACGGTGTCGGATATGGCCGCCTACCTTCTTCTGTGCGTCCTCTTTCCCTTTCTCATGGCCTATGCTGCGGCCAGCGACCTGCTGACGATGCGGATTTCAAACCGCCTCACGGGTCTCGTCTTCGCTGCGTTCGTTCTCTACGCCGTCGCCTCCGGTATGACGTGGGACGACCTGCTCTGGCATCTTGCGGCCGGAATTCTGACCCTGGTCATCACCTTCGCTTTCTTCGCGCGGGGGTGGATCGGCGGCGGCGATGCCAAGCTCGCCGCGGCGACCGCGCTCTGGATCGGGCTTGGACATCTGCCGGAATATCTCGTCGTGGCCTCGATCCTCGGAGGGCCTCTGACGCTCGCGATTGTGTTGGCCCGCAAGTATCCGCTGCCGAAGCTTGCGCTGAAACTCCCGTTCGCCGTTCATCTGCACGACACGAAGACCGGCGTTCCTTATGGGATCGCGCTGGCCGCAGCCGCACTGATGGTGCTGCCGAATGCCGTCGGTCTGGAGCAGCTTGCCTGGCCTTGAACGGGGAGGGCGCGTCGGATCACGTGGGCCGCCTTCGGGGCGGCCTTTTTTGTTTCGGCAGTTTACGCGCGGGCGTCCATCGGGACAGCACTGAAAAGTCGGCGGTGACGCTCGGTTAACCCTAACTTGACGAATCCCGGGCAAGTCTCGGAACCGGACGGCGACAGGGCCGTCGCCACGGTTCCACGCCCCCATGAAACCAGCCCGTCTCGCCGTTCTGGGAATCGCACTCGTCGCGGGCTGCGGCGCGGCCCTGCTGATGCGCGGAGAGGAGCGGGCGCCCGAGCCTGCCCCCGTCGCCAAGGTCGAACCCGTCGCGCCCGTCCCGATGAGCGAGGTGCTGGTCGCCGCGGCCGAGCTGCCCATGGGCCAGACCCTCAAGCCCGAGGATCTGCGCTGGATGCCCTGGCCGGAGCAGGCGATCTCGCCGGGCCTGATCGACCGTCGCAACGCTCCGAAAGGGCTTGAGGATTCGGTCGGCGCGATCATCCGCACCGGCTTCTCGGCCAACGAGCCGATCCGGCCCGAGCGTCTGGTCAAGGCCGGCAGCGGATTCATGTCGGCGATCCTGCCGCCGGGCATGCGCGCGGTGGCGATCACGACCGATACCCGTGGATCGAGTTCGGCTGGCGGCTTCATCCTGCCGAACGACCATGTCGACGTCATCAAGACCAGCAGCGAGGGGAGCGAGCAATTCGCTGAAACCCTGCTGACCAATGTGCGCGTGCTCGCCGTCGGCCAGATCGTGCAAGAAAAGAACGGCGCCAACGTCGTGACGGCCGAGACGGCCACCCTCGCGCTCACGCCGGCCCAGGCCGAGGCCGTCACGCTGGCCCAGAAGATCGGGCAGCTCTCCCTCGTTCTGCGCAGCATCCAGGATTCCGCCCGGACCGCTGCCATCTCCGAGGAAGGGGACTTGCCGCCCGAGGGCCCCTTGACCGTTGTGCGATTCGGCGTCGCCAAGCAGCAGCGCCGGTGAGGACAGGACCGATGACCACCCCCCTTCACTTCCGCGGCCTCATCCTTGCCCTGCTCTCCGGCGCCTGTCTCGCTTCGGCCGCCCTGTGCGGCTCGGTCTCGGCGCAGTCCAATCCTGCCACGGCGTCACCGGTTCTGACGATCGGGCCGAGCGAGGCCGCCGTTTCCCGCCGGGTCGAGCTGAGCAAGGGGCGCTCGCTGATCGTCGATCTGCCGCGTGACGCCAAGGAGGTGTTCGTGGCCAATCCGGCGGTTGCGAACGCGGTCGTCCGCTCCAGCCGCAAACTGTTCCTGATCGGCATCGACAACGGCGCCACCTCGATCTTCGTGATGGATGCCGACGGGCGCCAGATCGCGGCGCTCGACGTCACCATCGCCCGCGACATCAACGTGCTGCGGCAGTCGCTGCAGCAGAGCCTGCCCGGCGGCCGGTTCGACGTGAAGGCGGTGGGCGAATCGCTCGTCCTCTCGGGCAGCGTGAACTCGGCTTCGGAAGCGCAGCAAGCGCTCGACATTGCAAACGCCTTCGTCGGCCTGGGGGCCGGTGCCGGGACGGGGGTCCGCGGCGCCGTCATCAACAACCTGACGATCCGCAACAAGGATCAGGTGATGATCCGCGTCACGGTGGTCGAGGTGGCCCGTACGGTTCTGAAGCAGTTCGGTATCAGTACAAGCGGCAGTTGGTCCGCTCTGAATCCATTGGGTGGGAATGCCTTCAACAATGACACGGGCTTCCCGCTGACCGGTTCACGTTCGCCCGACGCCAACGCCATCACCGCGTCGGTCCGGACCGGCGGCTTCTCGTTTCGAGCCACCTTGCGGGCCTTCGAGCAGGCCGGCGTGTCTCGCATCCTCGCCGAGCCGACGCTGACGGCGATCTCGGGCGAGTCGGCGAAGTTCACCGCGGGCGGCGAGATCCCGGTCCCGATGAGCTGTGCCGCCGCCTCGACCGTTTCGATCGGGACATCGGTCAGTCAGGGCTGCGTCGTGGCGCTGACCTACAAGCCCTATGGCGTGAGCCTGTCCTTCACGCCCGTCGTCATGGCGGAGAACCGCATCTCGGTCCGGATCGCAACCGACGTCATCGATCTCGATCCTGCCAACAGCTTCACCTACTACTTGAACAATCGTCCGACACCGGTTCCAGGCACGACGAAGCGCAGCTCCGAGACCACGGTCGAACTCGCCTCTGGCGCGACGATGATGACCGCAGGCCTGATCCAGCAGAAGAACCGCGCCGCGATTTCCGGCTTGCCCGGGCTGATGAACCTTCCGATTCTCGGAGCCCTGTTCCGCTCGCGCGACTACCAGCGCGATGAGACCGAGCTGATGATCATGGTCACGCCCTACATCGCGCAGCCGATGGAGGCGCGGCAGGTCCAGCGGCCCGATGACGGCTTCGTCGACGCCCCGGACGGGCAGGCAGTGCTGCTCGGGCGCCTGAACAAGATCTACGGCACGGTCGGCGGCAGCACCCTCGGGCCGGCCTATCGCGGCCGCGTCGGCTTCATCGCCGACTGACCCCCGTCCAGCAGGATCGAAGCCCGATGTCCCTCTCCACCTGGCCCTCTCTCTCCCGCGTCCGGCCGGTTGCCGCCGTCCTCCTCGTGGCTGCCGGGCTCGGCGCCTGCCGCGCGGAACGTGTCGCCACCACCGGCTCGACCTACCCGGTCGACCTGCGGACCCGGCACCCGATCGTGCTGGCGGATGCCGACCGCAGCCTCGACATCTTCCCAACCGGGATCGGCCATATCGATCCGCGCCAGCGCGCCGATCTCGAGACGTTTTTCGTGGAATATCGCCGCTACGGCCGCGGCATTCTCGTCGTCGAACTGCCACACGGCGTGTCCCCGGCCCTGGCCGGGCCTGTTACGCGCACCGGCGAGGCGATCCGGCATCTTGCGGCGCAGATGGGCGTCCCATTCGGCGGCCTGCGTATGGTTCACTACCCGGTGGCGAGCCCGACCCTGGCCTCGCCGGTGCGGCTGAGCTTTCAGCGGATGCAGGCCAAGGTCGCCGACAAATGCGGGCTCTGGCCGCGCGATCTCGGCGCCAGTGACCTGCGCGCCAATTGGTCGAACGAGCCGGCCTGGAACTTCGGTTGCGCGATGCAGTCGAATGTCGCCGCCCAGGTGGCCGACCCGATCGACCTCGTCCGCGGCCGGTCCGAGGGCCGCATCGATACGGTCCGGCGCACCCAGGACATCGGTCAGCTTCGCGAGGGCAAGGATCCATCAACCCAATGGCGGCAAGATGGAAAAACCAATGTCAGCAGCGAAGTGAAGAGCCAGTAGCCGCGTTGGCCGCCTGTCCGCGGTCCTCTCCAACCCCTGTCGATTCCCGGCCGCGCCCTCCTCGGCATAAAATCCGGAACCCACGCATCATGCCGGACACTCACGAGGCCTCAGAGCGAACCATCGCCCCGGTCCCGCGCATCACGATCCAGGCTTTCTGCGAGTCGCCGGAGACGGCGGCGATGATCGAGGGCACCGCGTCCGATCGGCGGATGCAGAAGGCTCACGTGAAGGTGCAGATGGGCGGAGGCGCCGCGGCCCTGGAGGCCTATCGGCACGCCCCGACGCCCAACGTCATCGTGATCGAGTTCCTCGGCCTCAAGTCGCGGCCGCTCGAATGCCTCGATCAGCTCGCCGAGGTCTGCGACGAGGGCACCAAGGTGCTCGTGATCGGCCATGTCAACGACGTGCTGCTCTACCGGCAGTTCATCCAGCGCGGCGTCAGCGAGTATCTGATGGCTCCGGTCGAGCCGGTCGGCCTGATCGCCGCGGTCTCGGATCTGTTCGCCGCGCCGGGTGCCAAGCCGATCGGGCGCACCATCGCCGTCTACGGCGCGCGGGGTGGGGTCGGCAGCTCTACGATCGCTCATAACCTCGCCTGGACGGTGGCGCGCGAGCACGGCACTGCCACCGTCATCGCCGATCTCGACGTGGCCTTCGGCACGGCGGGGCTCAACTTCAATCAGGACCCGCCGCAGGGCATCGCCGAGGCGGTGTTCGCGCCCGAGCGCCTGGATGCCAACCTGCTCGACCGATTGCTGTCGAAATGCGCCGACAATCTCAGCCTGCTCTCGGCGCCGGCCACCCTCGACCGCACGGTCGACCTGATCGAACCGGCCTTCGACGCGCTGACCGACCTTCTGCGGGCAACGGTGCCCTGTATCGTCCTCGACGTGCCGCATCAATGGAGCGCCTGGAGCCGGCGCGTGCTGGTCGGCGCCGACGAGATCCTGATCGTCTCCGCCCCCGACCTAGCGGGTTTGCGCAATGTGAAGAACCTGCTGGCGCTGCTGCACCAGCAGCGTCCCAACGACGCGCGGGCCCGGGTCGTCCTCAACGGCGTCGGCATGCCCAAGCGGCCGGAGATCGCGGCCGCCGAGTTCGCCAAGGCGCTCGACGTGCCGCTTCAGGCGGTCATCCCCTTCGACCCGGCTCTGTTCGGGACCGCGGCCAATAACGGCCAGATGATCGCCGAAGTGCAGGCCGGCTCGAAGCCCGCGGAGATCTTCTCCGAACTCGCCGCGGCGGTGACCGGCCGGGCCGAGATCCGTCGTGCCAGGGCGAATCTCCTGGAACCGCTGCTCGCCCGGCTGACCCGCAAGAAGGCGTCCTGACGGTGGCCCGCGCTCTTTCCTCTCAAGACTGCTGAAGGCGCGGCGCCATGTTCGGTCGACGCTCCAACGCCGCATCGGCTCCCGCTCCGGCCCCCTCGGCAGCCGGGCCGGCGGCGGCTGCCCCGCCAATTCTCCAGCAGGAGACCGTGCGCGCCCGCCCCGAGCCGCCGCGCAGCCCGGTGCCCCAGGCGCCGTTGCCGAAGTCCGAGGACTATTTCCGCACGAAGAGCATGATCTTCGGCGCGCTGATCGAAGCCATCGATCTCGCGCAGCTCGCCCGGCTCGAGGGCGAGGCGGCGCGGGAGGAGATCCGCGACATCGTCTCGGAGATCATCGGCCTCAAGAACATCGTGCTGTCGATCGCCGAGCAGGAGGAGCTGCTCGACGATATCTGCAACGACGTGCTCGGCTACGGTCCGCTGGAGCCGCTGCTGGCCCGCGACGACATCGCCGACGTGATGGTGAACGGCGCGGACCGGACCTTCATCGAGGTCGCCGGCAAGATCCAGCTCACCTCCGTGCGCTTCCGCGACAACCAGCAACTGATGAACATCTGCCAGCGGATCGTCAGCCAGGTCGGCCGGCGCGTGGACGAGTCCTCGCCGATCTGCGATGCGCGCCTGCCCGACGGCTCCCGCGTCAACGTCATCGCGCCACCGCTGGCCATCGACGGGCCGGCGCTGACCATTCGTAAATTCAAGAAGGACAAGCTCACCCTCGATCAGCTCGTGCGCTTCGGGGCGATCTCGCCCGAGGGCGCGAAGATCCTGCAGATCATCGGCAAGGTCCGCTGCAACGTGGTGATCTCGGGCGGCACCGGCTCGGGCAAGACGACGCTGCTCAACTGCCTCACCGCCTTCATCGAGCACGACGAGCGCGTCATCACCTGCGAGGACGCCGCCGAGCTTCAGCTTCAGCAGCCGCACGTCGTGCGCCTTGAGACCCGGCCGCCGAACCTGGAGGGCCAGGGCCAGGTCACGATGCGCGACCTCGTCAAGAACTGCCTGCGCATGCGCCCCGAGCGCATCATCGTCGGCGAGGTGCGCGGACCGGAAGCCTTCGACCTGCTGCAGGCGATGAACACCGGCCACGACGGCTCGATGGGCACGCTGCACGCCAACTCCCCGCGCGAATGCCTCGCGCGTATCGAATCGATGATCACCATGGGCGGCTTCTCGCTGCCCTCGCGGACGCTTCGCGAGATGATCACGGGCTCCGTCGACGTCATCATCCAGGCGATGCGTATGCGCGACGGCTCGCGACGCATCACCCACATCACGGAGGTGATGGGGATGGAGGGCGATGTCATCATCACCCAGGACCTGTTCGTCTACGACGTGCTCGGCGAGGATGCGAACGGGCGTCTGATCGGCCGCCACCGCTCGACGGGAATCGGTCGTCCGCGCTTCTGGGAGCGGGCGCGCTACTACGGCGAGGAGCGGGCCCTGGCCGCGGCCCTCGACGCCGCCGCCGACACCGTGGAGCAGCCGCTGTGAGCGCGTTCAACGCCCCTCTCGCGGCCGGCCTCGTGGCGGTGGCCGCCGGCTCGCTCGCCTACGTGTTCCTGATGCCGTTGCTCGCCGGCGAGCGCCGGGCGGAGCAGCGTCGCAAGGCCTTGGGCCAGCCGCGCTCGGTGCTGGCCGAGCGCGGCGCCGCCGCCAACCGCCGCGAGCAGGTTGCGAAAAGCCTCAAGGAGCTGGAGGCGAAAAAGGACAAGACCAAGGTCACCCTCGAGCTGCGCATCGCCCGCGCCGGCCTCGATTGGACGCGCCAGAAATACTACGTCGTCTCCGGGATCATGGCGGCCGTCCTCGCGCTCGCTGCGATCCTCGTTTCCCACAACGTGATCGTCGGCCTGCTCGCGCTTTTTGCCGGCGGATTCGGCCTGCCCGCCTGGATGCTCAAGTGGCGGCAGAAGCGGCGTGTGGCGGCCTTCGTCGAGGAATTGCCCAACGCCATGGACGTGGTGGTGCGCGGCCTTCGCTCCGGTATTCCGCTGGGCGACTGCCTGCGCATGATCTCGCGCGAGGCGAAGGAGCCGTTGCGCAGCGAGTTCCGGGTGGCGATCGAAGCGCAGGCGCTCGGCCTGCCGATGGCGGATGCGATCCTGCGTATGTACGAGCGGGTGCCCGTGACCGAGGTGAACTTCTTTTCCATCGTGATCGGCATCCAGCAGAAGGCCGGTGGCAACCTGTCCGAGGCGCTCAGCAACCTGTCGCGGGTACTGCGCGAGCGCAAGAAGATGGCCGGCAAGATCGATGCGATGAGCATGGAGGCCAAGGTCTCCGCGGGCATCATCGGCGCCCTGCCGTTCCTCATCGGCGGCGGCACCTATCTGTCGAGCCCGGATTACACGTCGCTGCTGTGGACGACCTCGGTCGGCAAGATCGCCCTTGTGATCTCCGGGTTGTGGATGCTGGCGGGCGTGCTGGTCATGAAGAAGATGATCAGTTTCGACGTCTGATCCGGCCCTGGGCGGGCGGCGAGGACAGGAGCCAAGTGCCCCGCCGAGGGGCAGGTGGATGGGCGGCGCGAGCCGCGCCGTGAGGGACGGGCTGGACTGAGATGCTGGACGACTTCGTCAACACCGCGCTCGCCCCGCGCACCGTCGCCGCCGTGCTGACCGGCATCGCCGCCGCCGCCACGGTCTTCACCCTGGTTCAGCCGCTGCTCGAAGGTGACCAACTCGCCAAGCGGATGAAGCTCGTCAGCGACGAGCGTGAGCAGATCCGCCAGCGCGAGCGCGAGCGGCTCAACAACCGCGTCAGCCTGCGCGTCGAGCCGAAGGCCTACATGAAGCGGGTCGTCGAGCAGTTCAATCTCAACCGCTGGCTCGGCACGGAGACGGCCAAGGCCAAGCTGGTTCAGGCGGGATATCGCGGGACCAGCGCCGAAACGGCCTTTCTCTTCTTCCGCCTCGTGATGCCCATCGTCCTCACGGCCGTCGCCTTGTTCTACCTGTTCGTGCTGCAGGTGCTCGATCAGCCCCTGGCGATCCGGGCCGGCCTCGTCCTCGCCGCCGGGTTCGCCGGGCTCAAGCTGCCGGAAGTCTACCTGTCGAACATCACGACCAAGCGGCAGGCCGAGATCCGCCGCGCCTGGCCCGACGCCCTCGACCTGTGCCTGATCTGCGTCGAATCCGGCATGTCGGTCGAGAACGCCTTCCGGCGGGTCAGCCTTGAAATCGCGAGCCAGTCGACCGTGCTCGCCGAGGAGCTGGCGCTGCTGACCGCCGAGCTGTCGTTCCTTCCCGAGCGGCGGGTCGCGTACGAGAACCTTGCCCTGCGCACGGGTCTCGAGATCGTCAAGTCACTCACCACGGCGCTGATGCAGGCCGAGCGCTACGGCACGCCGGTGGGGCAGGCGCTGCGCGTGCTGGCGCAGGAGAGCCGTGATTTCCGCATGACGGAGGCCGAGAAGAAGGCGGCGGCGCTGCCGCCGAAGCTGACCGTGCCGATGATCCTGTTCTTCCTGCCGGTGCTCTTCGTCGTGCTCCTGACGCCCGCCGGGATCCAGGCCTACGCGCTGATGAAGTGAGGCCGGTTCCGTGAGGAGGGCCTTCGAAGTCATCCCGGATGCGCTTGGCGTTTCGATGATGTAGCCACGCGCGGACCTTTTCCGCAATGCGGCATCCCATGGCTCTGTTTTCCCTCGACGACCTCGCTCCCGGCCAGGAATTCACGGCCGGGCCACTCACGGTGAGCCGGGACGAACTCGTCGCCTTTGCCCGCCTCTACGATCCCCAGCCCTTCCATCTCGATGAGGCGGCAGCGAAGGACACCTTCGTCGGGAGCCTGATCGGCTCCGGTTGGCAGACGGCGGCGCTCGGCATGCGCCTTCTCGCGCAGGCCCTGGTGTCGAACGCCACCTCGATGGGATCCCCCGGCATCGCCAACCTGCGCTGGCTGAGGCCCGTCCTGCCGGGCGATGCCCTGAGCGCCGTGGTGCGTGTCGAGGAGGTTCGTCCCTCGTCCTCGAAGCCCGACCGCGGCATGGCGCGGCTCGCGATGACGCTGACCAACGGCCGCGGCGAGGCGGTGATGACACAGGCCTTCGCCGTCCTGTTCGCCCGCGCCGGCGCCGTGCCGGAACCACGTCCGGTCGAGTTGTCCACGGCGACCGGCCCCGTGGCTGAGCCCGACGACGCGGTGCCGCTGCCTTACCTCGCTCAAGCCGAACTCGGCGTCACCCGCGAACTCGGTGCTCACCGCTTCGAGGCGGACGACATCATTGCCTTCGCGCGGGCCTACGATCCACAGATCTTCCATCTCGATCCGCAAGCCGCGCGGGCCACGCATTTCGGCGCGCTCTGCGCCTCGGGCTGGCAGACCGCTGCGGTCTGGATGAAGCGGCTCAACGCGACCTTCGCCCGCGACATCGCGTTGACTGCTCGCTCCGGCCCGGTGCCGCAACTCGGTCCCTCGCCGGGCTTCAAGGACCTGAGATGGTTGCGGCCGGTCTATGCCGGCGACACGATCCGCTACAGCAGCACGCTGACGAACAAGCGCGCGTCCGCCTCGCGGCCCGGTTGGGGCATCGCCACGCATCACAATACGGCCGAGAATCAGCGCGGCGAGCCGGTTTTCGAATTCACCGGCACCGTATTCTGGCAGTGGGAGCCTCCGGCCGCATGAGCGCTGCTTCCACGAACGCGCCTGCCATGAGCGCCCCGTCCGCCCGCCGGATCCTGACCGCGAGCTTCGTCGGCACCGCGATCGAATTCTACGATTTCTACATCTACGCCACCGCCGCCGCGCTGGTGATCGGGCCGATCTTCTTCCCCCAGGGCGAGCCCGGCGTTCAGACGCTCCAGGCGTTCGCCACCTTCGCCATCGCCTTCCTCGCCCGGCCGGTCGGGGCGGCGGCCTTCGGGCATTTCGGCGACCGGATCGGCCGCAAGGCGACACTGGTCGCCTCGCTGATGATCATGGGGGTGTCCACAGTCCTGATCGGCTGCCTGCCGGGCTATGCCAGCATCGGCTGGTGGGCGCCGGCCTTGCTCTGCCTGCTTCGCTTCGGCCAGGGCGTCGGCTTCGGCGGGGAATGGGGCGGGGCGGCCCTGCTCGCGGTCGAGAACGCGCCGCCGGGTCGCCGCGCGCTCTACGGCATCTTCCCGCAGCTCGGTGCACCGATCGGCTTCATCGCCGCCAACCTTTTGTTTCTCGGGCTCAGCGTCGCCTTGAGCCCGGCGGATTTCGAGGCCTGGGGCTGGCGGCTCCCGTTCCTGGCCTCGGCCGCCCTCGTCGGCGTCGGGCTCTACGTCCGGCTCAAGCTCACCGAGACGCCGGCCTTCCGCGCCGCCCTCGAACAGGCGCCGCCGGAGCGGGTGCCGCTCGCTACGATCTTTTCCGCGCATCTTCGCGCAACGCTGCTCGGGACGCTGGCGATGGTGGCGGCCTACGCCGTGTTCTACCTCTCGACGGTGTTCGCGCTGAGCTACGGCACCGGCACGCTCGGCTACCCGCGAAAGACCTTCCTGCTGTTCGAGTGCGTGGCGATCCTGTTCATGGCGCTGTCGATCCCGCTCTCGGGCTGGGCCGCCGACCGGTTCGGGCGCCGGCCCGTGATGCTCTCGGGGCTCGCGGTCACGGGAGCTCTCGGCGCCGTGCTCGGGCCGATGCTCGGCAGCGGCGAGCCCGTCCTGGTGCTTGGCTTCCTCTGCCTCGCGCTCTTCGCCATGGGCTGGATCTTCGGGCCGATGGGCGCGCTCCTGCCCGAACTGTTTCCGACGCGGGTGCGCTATACCGGCGCCTCCGTCACCTACAATCTCGCCGGCATCGTCGGCGCGTCGGGCGCACCCTTCGCGGCGCAGTGGCTTGCCGGCTGGGGTGGCATCGGCCTTGTCGGGCTTTACCTCGCGGCGGCGGCCGGAATCAGCTTCGCCGCCATCCTTGCCATGCCCGAGACCGGGCGCGACGCCTGAACCTGCGGAAAGGCTCGATCCTGGGGCGCGCAGCCATGCATCGAGCGAATGGATTGCGCACAATTTAGATTGCGCGCAATCCAGTTTGTCGATATTGAGATCCTAAGCCGAACCGATCGGCCCCGTTTCACCCCGATCACGAGGACAGGTTCATGACCGTCGATGTGAAGTACCGCACCACTGCCTCCGCCACCGGCGGCCGTGACGGCTCCGCCCGCACCGAGGACGGCAGCTTCCAGGTCCAGCTCTCGACTCCGAAGGAGCTCGGCGGCGCGGGCGGCCCCGGCGCCAACCCCGAGCAGCTCTTCGCGGCGGGCTACTCGGCCTGCTTCATCGGCGCCCTGAAGGTGGCCGGCGGCCAGCTCAAGCTGAAGGTTCCGGCCGACACGACGGTGACCGCCCAAGTCGGCATCGGTCCGCGTTCCGAGGGCGGCTTCGGCATCACCGCCGATCTCAAGGTCAGCCTGCCGGGTCTCGACCGCGCGGACGCCGAGCGCCTCGTCGAGGCAGCCCACCAGATCTGCCCGTACTCCAATGCGACGCGCGGCAACGTCGATGTCGGCCTGACGGTCGCCTGAGCCGCAGGCTCATGCTGCGAAGCGCCCCGGTCTATGGCCGGGGGCGCTTCCGTTTCACGGCCCCTCGATCGTTCGCTTCTGCACGCCGCCCTTGGCCATCTGCGGCTTCTTCGCGCTGAGGATGCGGGAGTTCACGCCGGTCCAGCCGATCTCGCCGGAGAGCCGGCCGTACTCGATCTTCGGGCAGCGGTTCATGATGACCGTCACGCCCGCCGCCTCGGCCCGTGCCGCCGCCGCGTCGTCGCGCACGCCGAGCTGCATCCAGATCACTTTTGGCGGCATCGGCAGCGCCAGCGCCTCGTCGACCAGCGGTCCGGCAGCGGCCGAATTGCGGAAGATCTCGACCATGTCGACCGGCCCGGTCAGGTCGGACAGCCGCGCGATCACCGGGCGACCGAGCAGGGTCTGGCCGGCCAGACCCGGATTGACCGGCGTCACCGTGTAGCCGCGCTCGGCCAGATACTTGAAGACGATGTAGCTCGGCCGGGCCGGGTTGGCTGAGGCGCCGACGAGCGCGATCGAGCGCGCTTCCTTCAGGACGGCGCGGATCTGCGCATCGGGATAGCGGTCGTGCCGGGTGGCGATGCCTTCGGGCGCGCTGTCGATCGTCGGGATCATGCCGCTCTTGTCCGCTAAGCGCGGGCATGCTGCAAGGCTCGGTCATGAGCGAGACCGTGATGAGCCTGGAGGAAACCGCCTCCTTCCTGGAGCGCGATTTCCCGCAGATGAATGCGGGTGGGCGCCACTTCCACCTGGAGGCGGTGGGGCCGCTCTCCGCGCGGATGCGCCTCGACTATCACGAGCGCCATCTGCGCCCCGGCGGCACGGTCTCCGGCCCGTCGATGATGGCGCTGGCCGATTACGCGCTCTACGCGGCGATCCTCGCCAATATCGGCCCGGTGGCGCTGGCCGTGACGACGAACCTGAGCGTCAACTTCCTGCGCCGGCCCGGCCCCGCCGCCCTCGTGGCCGAGTGCCGGCTGCTGAAGCTCGGGCGGCGCCTCGCGGTGGGCGAGGTCGCGATCCGGAGTCAGGGCAGCGAGGCTATCGTCTGCCACGCCACCGGCACCTACTCGATCCCGCCGGAGCGGTGAGGCAGGTGGCGGCCTGTCACGGGCACGGCCAATGCTACTCCGCCGGCGTCGCGAGCGGTGTCGCGGGCGTCCTCGGCGGCGCGTCGGTCGGGCGCGGCTGGTAGCCGAGCGTCTCGGGCATGAACAACAGGTAGACCGCGAAGCCGGCCGCCGCGATCGCCGCAAGCACGAGGAAGGCCGCCGCGTAGCCCGCGCCGACGATGACTACACCGGCCAGGGTCGCGCTCAGCGCCGCGCCGAGACCCTGGGCGGTGGCTGCCGCACCCTGGGCGACGTTGAAGCGGCCGGTGCCGCGGGTGAGGTCGGCCACGACGATCGGGAACAGCGCGCCGTAGATGCCGGCGCCGACGCCGTCGAGGCACTGCACCGCGACGAGATAGAAGGGATTGTCGGAGAACGTGTAGAGCACGCCGCGCAGGGCCAGCACGCCGAAGGCGACGAGGAAGATCGGCTTGCGCCCGAAGCTGTCGGCCCTCGCGCCGACCAGCACCGCCATCGGCACCATCACGCACTGCGCCGCGACGATGCAGACCGCGATCAGCGAGGTCGCGTTGTCCTTGCCCACGACCTTGGTGAGCAATTGCCCGACGGAGGGCAGCATCGCCGCGTTGGCGAGGTGGAACGCGGCGCAGAGAACCGCGAACAGCAGCAGGTGCCGGTTGCGCAGCAGCAGGTTGAGGCCCGAGGGCTGTTCGCAGGTCCGGTCCGCCGAACAGTCGAGGCCGCGGGCGAGGTCGTTGTCGATTTCCTCGGCCGGCACCATCAGCATCGCGACGATGGAGCAGGCCGCGAGAAGGCCCATCAGCCAGAACACCACCACGGGACCGAAGACATAGGCGAGCCCGCCTGCCAGCAGCGCCGAAACCGCGTTGCCGGCATGGTTGAAACCCTCGTTGCGGCCGATGCGCTTCGCGAACAATCGCGGCCCGACGATGCCGAGCGTGATCCCGGTCAGCGCGGGCGCGAAGACGGCACCCGCCATGCTGGCCAGCGCCTGCGTGCCGGCCACCAGGGTGAAATTCGAGATCCAGGGCAGGACGAGACAGCTCAGGGTTACAATCACCGCCGCTGCGATCACCACGCTGCGCTTGGCGTGGGTCCGGTCGATCAGGGCGCCCATGGGCGTCTGGGCCAGCAGCCCGGCGATGCCCGCGATCGTCATCACCAGCCCGATCGTGGCCTCGTTCCAGCCCTGCTCGGGGCCGCGCACGGCGAGCAGGTAGATGGCGAGGTAGGGGCCGAGCCCGTCACGCACGTCGGCGAGGGTGAAGTTGAGGAGATCGAGCCCGCGCAATGCGCGGGAGGAAGGCCGACGCGAGACGAGATCCGTCGTGGATTGATCGAGGGATGAATCTGCATCGATGCGCATCGGTAATTCGCATATCCGAACTTTACGTCCCGCAGTCGTGAGACAGTTGCGGGAGATCAGCGGCCCGAGAAAGCCGCCATCGCAGTTTGAGCACTGCAAGCAGCATCACGAGGATGCTGCGGACAGTCGCCGGACCGCTCAGATCACCGCGCTAAGTCGCGCTTCGAGGGTTCGTTCCGGGGGCGAAATCTTTAATCCCGGCCAAGTCTTCACATCTGCGTGTTTCGCGGTTCGCCCGCGTTCCCAGGCCGTGCCTTGACCGTCGACGGTTACCTTGCCTTAGCCATGAACCGATCGGACGTCGGCTCCGGAGCGCTCCCGTAACAGTTGTTAAGCGGAGCGGGCCGAGACAGAGAGGTCGACGGACGAGATAAGATGCCGATGCCCACCTCCGACGGTGACCACAGTCGGTTCAACGGAAGATGGCCGCCGCTGATCGGCCGGCTGCGGTCCGACCCGATGCTGTTCATCCGCTCCGCGCGGACGTGGATCGACCTGGGCGTCCTCGCGCCGATCGGCATGCTGGTGCTCTCGGCCATCATGCTGCTCGACCTGCGGCGCGACGCTTGGGACAAGGCCGAGCGGACTTCGAAGAACCTGCTTCAGGTGATCGAGCGTGACATCGCGCGCAATGTCGAAATCATCGATCTCTCTCTGCAGGCCGCCGTCAGCAATCTTAAGTCTCCAAGACTCGCAGAGGTCGATCCGGCCCTCCGCCAGCTCGTGCTCTTCGATCGTGCCACGACGGCGCGTGACATGGGCGTGATGCTCATCGTCAACGAGAACGGCGACAGCATCATCGACTCGAATGCCGTGCCGGCTCGCGCCCTCAACAATGCCGACCGCGGCTACTTTCAAATTCATAAGGCGCACGCCGATCTCGGACTCCATATCAGCCCGCCGGTCACGTCGCGCCTGCTCGGCGTCCCGGTGATCGTGCTGAGCCGCCGGATCGACAAGCCCGACGGGTCGTTCGGCGGTGTGGTGCAGGCGAGCCTGAGGCTCTCCTATTTCAGCAACCTGGTCGATCGAATCGCGCTCGGGCAGGAGGGGAGCATCAACCTCTACCTGAGCGATGGCACGCGCTTGATGCGCTATCCCACCGTGCCATCCGATGTCGGAGGACATCTCGCCGAAGCGCCGATATTCGAACGCTATCTCGCCGAGCGGAGCGGCAGCTTCACCAGCGTGTCCGCCCGCGACGGCATCGAGCGCTACTACACGTTCACGCAGGTTGGAGACCTGCCGCTCATCCTCAATGTCTCGCTTGGAACGCGTGAGATCGTGGCGGAATGGCAGGCCAAGGCGACGGTGATCGGCCTTGCCATGCTCGTCCTGTGCGGGCTGACCGTGTCGCTCTCGCTTCTGTTAGGACGAGAGCTCGGCCGCCGGGCGACGATGCAGGCCGAGTTGGCCAAGCTCGCACGGACCGATAACCTGACGGGCCTGGCGAACCGACGCCACTTCGAGGAGGCGTTCGACCAAGCGTCGCGAGCGTCGGCACGCACGGGTCGGCCGCTGTCGCTGCTTCTTATCGATGCCGATCACTTCAAGACCTACAACGACCGTTTCGGTCATGCGATCGGGGACGCCGTCCTCAGCGGGCTGGCGGAAGCCCTGAGGCTGAGCGTGCGCCGGCCGGGCGACCTTGCTGCCCGCGTCGGCGGAGAGGAGTTCGCCATCCTGATGCCCGAAACCGACAGGGAGGGCGCGTCGCAGGTCGCAGCCGCGATCCACAAGGCCACGGCGACGCTCACCCTGCCGTCCGCCGGGGTCGAACCGGGCTCCGTGACCGTGAGCATCGGCCTCGCCGTGGGTTCGGTGGGCGATGCGGCGGATCTGTATCGCCGGGCCGACTCAGCGCTCTACGAGGCCAAGAGCAGCGGCCGCAATCAGACCCGTTGCGCGCTCGACGAGCCGAGCGTCCGGGTGCCCGAACGGAGAGTCCGGCTCGCGACCTCTTGACGGCCACCCACGCGCCGGAGCCGCCGGCGCGCGGGTGAACCGAGACCGAGTCTACGTTCAGGGGCAGGGATGGCGGGCGCCGTCATTGCCGAGATAGGTCCCGCTCCGCGCATCGTAGGAACGGAAGCGGCGGGCACAGGCCGCGACGGCCTCGGGATCCTGGCCTCCCTGAACCACGACGGGCGCGGCCTGTGCCTGGGAGTTGGCGAGAGCGCCGCCGAGGATCGCGCCGGCCGCGAGACCCGCCACGCCCGCTCCGACCGCGGCCCCGACACCGGGGCCGCGGCGATAGCCTCGGCCGTAGCCGTAGCGGCGAGGCCCGTAATGGCGATGGCCGTAGCGGCGGTACTGGACGTAGCTGGTCGGCAGATCGCCCCTGATCAAAGCGTCCGCTGGGCTCTGCGGAGCGGGAGAGGCCGAGGCCGGCGCAACGACGAGCAAGCCAGCGAAGGCAGCGAGGACAAAGGTCGATTTCATCAGTCCGGCAGATCCTTGATCGGGGTTGAGCCGCGTCTCGGAGCACGTGCGCCGGCCGATTCGACCGGCCGGCGCTACTGATAGAACGTGCGAGCCGCGAGCCCGCATCCGGCGGCGTGTTGTCGCCGGGGCAGGGCCCCCGCCTGTCGAAGGCTCAGTCTCGGACCGTCAGGGGCTTCGGCGCGGCCAGGAGCCCGCCGAGGAAAGCAGCGATGGCACCGAGGACCAGGGCGATCGAGGCGTAGAGCGCACCCTGGGTCGCGACCGATTTCGCGGTCCTGGCCGCTTCCTCCGCCTGCTTCTTGGCGCTGGCGAGGGCCTGCTCGTACTGCTTCTGATAGTCCTGGACCTGCTGGCGCGCTTGATCGACCGGAATGTTCTGCGCTTTGGCGAGCGCGTCCGCGGCGCGTGCCTCGGCCTGCTGCTTGTCGGCGGCGTCCCCGGAAAGCAGCGCACGCATTGCCGAGACGGCGGCGTCGCGGGCGGCCTGCGGGTCCTGGCCGGCGGCTTGATCCTTCACCCGCCGCTCGATCTGGTCGAGGGGGTTCGGGATCTTGGTCAGCGAGGGAGCGGCGGCCTGCGCCGCGGTCTGAACCGTACCGCCGACGAGATTGCCCGCTCCGCCCAGGGCCGAGCCGACCGTGCTGACGGCGCTGCCGACGACGCCGCTGGCCGCCGAGGTCAGCAGGTAGAGGACCACGAGGGTGGTGACGACCCAGGACACGAGGCCGTGCAGCCCGGCGATCCCACGCAGGGGTTTGCCCGAGAGACGCCCGGCGATGAGGCCGCCGATCAGCGAGGCGACGATGCCGGAGCCCACGAACCACGCTCCGGCCCCGAGCGAGAAGGTCGACGCGGTCGGGTTCTCGGACGTGTCGAGGCTCACCGAGGCAAGGCCGGCGGCTACGCCCGCGAGGTTGATGACGACCTGAGCCACCAGTGCCGTCGCGGCACCGGCGAAGACGGCTCCCCAGGAGACTTGATTGAGGGCGACGGTCTCGTGGGCGAGCGCCCGCGTGGTGCCGAGGGGCGAGGGTTCGAAGCCGGAAGGATACGTCACGCTGATACTCCTGATCTCGGGCCGTCGGCCTCAAGGCCGTCGCTCTCGAGCCATTCGGTAAGGGGAAGGCCTCAGTCGCGTCCGCGCACGAGGAGGCCGAGGCCGAAGCCGATCAGGCCGGCAACGAGCAGCGAGGCGTGCGGCCACTCGACCGAGCGCTCGTGCCCCTCCTGCAGGGTGCGGCGACCGCGGTCATAGAGCTCCTCGGCGGTGTCGTAGGCTTCGTCGGCGACGTGCCGCGCGGCGTCCTTGGCCTGGCCGTAGACGTTCTCCGCCCGGCCCGCGACCTCGCGCAGACGGCTCTCGGCGGAGTCGCTGCGGGAGCCGGTCAGATCGCCGAAGGCACCCTGCACCTTGCCGCCCAATTCCTGGCCGGTACCCGTGATCCTGTTTCCATCGACCATGGTCGCGATCCTCGTTGCAAAAGCTGTGGTCCGCCCGTCTCTCGGTGCGGAGCCCTGCGCGTTGTCGGCCCCTAGCTTGGCTGAGCCGCGGTGCACGAACGGATTGCGGACAACGTGGTTCCGACGGCACGACCCGGTTCCACAGTCACGATCGCGCCATGGCCCCACGCACGTTCAACGAGCAGCGGCGCGAGATGTGCCCGTATCGGTGCGCGGTAGTGTTCAAGGACGGTTCAACCGATGCGCCCTACTTCACGAGGATCGGCGCGGCGTCCCGCTGCCCGAGCTGTCGGGAGGTCGACATGCGTTCCTCATTTTTGCGCACCTTCACGATCCTGGTCGGCCTCGCCGCCGCCCCCGCCCTGGCGCAAGCGCCGAGCCCGGCCACGCCGCCCACCGCCGGAAAGCCGCCCGCAATGGCGCCTGCCGCGACGCCGTCCGCGACTAAGGAGGCGAAGCCGGATGCGAAGGCCGAACTCATCGACATCAACTCGGCCAGTGCCGAGGAGTTGAGCCAGCTCAAGGGGATCGGCGAGGCGCGCTCCGCGGCGATCGTGAAGGGCCGTCCCTACCGGGGCAAGGACGAGCTGGTCCGCAAGAAGATCCTGCCGGAATCGGTCTATGCCGGCATCAAGGATCAGATCATCGCCAAACAGAAATAGTGTTTCGCGCCTCCGATCTCTGGGGGCGGCCCTATCGGGACGGCGCGCGCGATGCTACGCGCCGCCGGACCCGATCTTCGAACGGCCCCGAACCGCTCCATGTCCGCCGCCCCTTCTCGGATCCGCCTGCACCAGGGCGACCTGCCGCCCGATTTCGCGCTCGGTGCGGCCATCGCCATCGATACCGAGACACTGGGGCTCAACCCGCACCGCGACCGGCTCTGCGTCGTTCAGGTCTCCCGCGGCGACGGGAGTGCCGACGTCGTGCAGATCCGCCCCGGCGATCCGGTGCCCGAGCGGCTCGCGGCCGTCCTCGCCGACCCGCAGGTCGTCAAGATCTTCCACTTCGCCCGGTTCGATCTCGCCGTGTTGTTCAAGACGTTCGGCGTGATGCCGACGCCGGTCTACTGCACCAAGGTCGCCTCCAAGCTCGCCCGCACCTATACCGACCGTCACGGCCTCAAGGACGTGGTGCGCGAACTCGTCGGCGTCGATCTCTCAAAGCAGCAGCAATCCTCGGATTGGGGCGCTGAGACTCTGAGCCAGGCTCAGATCGACTATGCAGCGTCCGACGTGCTTTACCTGCACGCCGCCCGCGAGCGGCTCGACACCATGCTCGCCCGCGAGGGACGCACGGAGATGGCGCGGGCCTGTTTCGCCTTCCTGCCGACGCGCGCCAAGCTCGATCTCGCCGGATGGCCGGAGATCGACATCTTCGCCCATGCCTGAGTTGCGCGCGGCGAAGGTCTGGCGCGCTTTCCTCAAGAACATACGGCCGTCGGTGTGATGTGAGATCGACGCCGGCAGCGATGCCAGCCGGCAACGCTCCTGCGGAAGAGTGCCGAGACGCGGCATCCGGTGCCGCTTTCGGTGCGGGGGCGCACGCGGGTGACGTTGATCATTTGGCGAAGACGAGGCCATAACTTCGCCACCGCTCCGGGGCATCCGGCCGGCAGGGCGCGACCGCGAGCGCGCCGACCCTTCAGGAACGCGATGCAGGCGGCCGACACCATCCAGACGGAGACGGATCTCCTCGCGCTCGCCGCGAACGAGAACGCGCGTCGCAGGCGGGCGCACGGGCGCGCGCGCCGTCACAGCGCGCAGGTGCGCACCCTGCGTCGGGTCATCCCCGTCGCCGCCGGCCTCGCCATGCTGGGCCTTGCGGGAATCGTGCTGTGGGGCCCGCTCTCCGGCAGCATCCCCAACGTCTCCATCGGCCCGATCAGCGTCTCGGGCACCAAGGTGACGATGGAGAACCCGCGCCTGTCCGGCTTCCGAAAGGGCGAGCGCGGCTACGAGGTGGTTGCCGACGCCGCGCAGCAGGACGTGCGCAAGCCCAGCATCATCGAGTTGCAGGCCATGAAGGGCCACGTCGCCACCGACGACAAGGGCGGCCGGGCCTACCTCCAGGCCCAGGGCGGCGTGTTCGATTCCACCCGCGAATCGCTCAACCTCGAGAACGACATCCGTCTCTGGACCGACA
Organism: Methylorubrum sp. B1-46; assembly: GCF_021117295.1. Classification (NCBI taxonomy): domain Bacteria; kingdom Pseudomonadati; phylum Pseudomonadota; class Alphaproteobacteria; order Hyphomicrobiales; family Methylobacteriaceae; genus Methylorubrum; species Methylorubrum sp. B1-46. The sequence continues at coordinate 2,699,576 of NZ_CP088247.1, forward strand.
AGGGCGAGGAGATTCGGCTCTCGGTCGCCACCGTCGATTTCAAGACCGGCAGTCTGCGCTCCTCCAAGGCCGTCACCGTGACCGTCCCATCGGGCTCCATCGTCGCCGACAGCCTCGACGTGGTCGAGAGCGGCCGGGTTGTCTCCTTCGTCGGTCGCGTCCACGCCGTGTTCCACGGCGACGAGGCCGACGACAAGGAGACCAGTGCCAAGGTCGCCCTGCGGACGGATCCGGAGCGCATCCACACCTCCGCGGCGGAACCCACGCGATGACGGCGCGTCTCGCCCCGGCGCTCGCCGCCGGCCTTGCTCTCCTGCTTGCCCTGCCTGCCGCCGCAGCGCAGGCGAGGGAAACGGTCAAGGAGACTGCAAAGGAGAAATCCGCGCCGCTCGGTACCGTTGGCGGCGGCAAGGGGCCGATCAAGATCGATGCCGACCGGCTCGACGTGTTCGACAAGGAGAACAAGGCGATCTTCGCCGGCAATGTCGTGGCGGTGCAGGGCGAGAGCACGATCCGCTGCTCGGCCATGACGGTCCATTACAAGCGCGACAAGGACAAGGACCCGAACAAGGCTGCGACGAAGACGGAGGCCGAGGCGGCCGAGGACGCGAAGGCCAAGGCGGCGATGGGCGGCAGCGGTATCCGCAAGGTCGAGTGCGCCGGCCCCGTCACCGTGGCGCAGAAGGATCAGGTCGCCACCGGTGACAACGCGGTGTTCGATCAGGAGGCCAAGCGCATCGTGCTAACCGGCAACGTCGTGCTCAGCCAATGCCAGAACGTCACCCGCGGCTCGCGGCTCGTCTACGACATGGCGACCGGCCGGGCGAACATGGACCCGGTGGCGGGCGGGCGCGTCTCGGCGATGTTCGTGCCCGGCGAGGGCGGTGAGAAGGGCGGGCAGGCCGGTGGGCAGCCGAAGGGCTGCACCCAGCCGGCCATCGCGGCCAAGCCCGGTCCCAAGGCTGCCGACAAGCCGGCCGCGAAGACGCGGGCGCAGGCGAACTGACCGTGGCGGAAGCCGGGATGCCTGCAGGCGTGCCGCTGCGGGCGGTCGCCGAGCCGAGGCCGGCGGGCCGCGCCCGCAAGGGTTCATGGATCGGCCGCCTGTTCGGGCGCGGCGGGTCGGTGCCGCAGGCGGCGCCCGACGCGGCACTGGCCCAGGGCGGCGGACCGGGCGTGCTGCACGTGCGGGGCCTTCGCAAGAGCTACGGCGCGCGCACGGTCGTCCACGAGGCGGGGCTGACGGTCCACAACGGTGAGGCGGTGGGGCTGCTCGGGCCGAACGGCGCCGGCAAGACTACGATCTTCTACATGATCACCGGCCTCGTGCCGGCCGACCGCGGCTTCATCAGCCTCGACGGCATGGAGATCACCCACCTGCCGATGTACCAGCGCGCCCGGCTCGGCATCGGCTACCTGCCGCAGGAAGCGTCGATCTTCCGCGGCCTCTCGGTCGAGGACAACATCCGCGCCGTGCTGGAGGTGGCCGAGCCCGACCGCAAGGCCCGCGAGCGCAAGCTCGATTCCCTGCTCGAAGAGTTCGACATCGCCCGCCTGCGCAAATCGCCCTCGATCGCGCTGTCGGGCGGCGAGCGCCGCCGCTGCGAGATTGCCCGGGCGCTCGCCTCCTCGCCGACCTTCATGCTGCTCGACGAGCCGTTCGCCGGCATCGACCCCATCGCGGTTGGCGACATCCAGGATCTGGTCAAGCACCTGAAGCAGCGCGGCATCGGCGTGCTCATCACCGACCACAACGTTCGCGAGACGCTCGGCCTGATTGACCGCGCCTACATCGCCCATTCCGGCCGCATCCTCACCGAGGGCACGCCCGAGCAGATCGTGGCCAACGAGGATGCCCGCCGGCTCTACCTTGGCGAGGATTTCCGGCTCTAGACCGACTTTCCCGCACGGTTGAGACCGTCGGATGCCTTCGATCGATCGCTCTTGCGACGATCCGAAGACGGTAACCGCGCCTGAACCACGCGCGTCGATGCCCAAGTCGCGGGCAAGGTTTTCTTGATCCTTGAAATGCAATCCATCGAATGAGTCTCGCGCCTTGCGTGTGGGAACTTCGCTCTGCGCGATCGGCGAAGGTCTGTGGCAAGGCTGCCCGCCGGAATGGATTTCAGGGTGCGGAGGCCAAACAGACTTTGACGGGCGGTTCCGATGGAGCTAGACCTAAACAAAGGAGAAGCAAAGAACGTGCCGATTGCGGCGCAGCTCGCGCCTGAGCTGCGATTCGTCAACTAATTCTGAGGGTTGGACGTCGAAATGAGTCTGCTGCAACGGCTCGAAATGCGCCAGGGTCAGGCCCTGGTGATGACGCCGCAACTGTTGCAGGCGATCAAGCTCCTGCAACTCTCGCAGCTCGATCTCACAGCCTATGTCGATGCCGAGCTGGAGCGCAATCCGCTTCTGGAGCGCGCCGAGGGCGAGGGCGCGCCGGAACGCGAGGCGCCGGAGGCGTCGGGCGAGGGTGAGTACGAGAGCGGCGACGGGGCCGAGCCCGAGGCGTGGCTCGCCTCCGACATGACGCCGAGCCGCAGTGAGATCGAGAGCGACCTCGACACGCGCCTCGACAACGTTTTCGCCGACGAGAACCCGGCTCCGCGGGAGATGGGGGCGGGCGACACGCTCTCGCTGACACCGGCCCCCTACGGCAATACCGGCGGCAGCTTCGACGGAGACCTTCCCGATTTCGAGTCGACGCTCACCGCCGAGACGTCCCTGCGCGAGCACCTCGCCGCGCAGCTCGACCTCGCGACGCAGAGCCCGTCCGACCGGCTGATCGGCAGCTTCCTCATCGATGCCGTGGACGATGCCGGCTACCTGCGCGAGGAGATCGACGGCGTGGCCGAGCGGCTCGGTGCCTCGCTCGACGACGTCGCCCGCGTCCTGAAGCTCGTCCAGACCTTCGACCCGCCCGGCGTGGCCGCCCGCGACCTCGCCGAGTGCCTCGCGATTCAGCTGCGCGAGCAGGACCGATTCGATCCGGCCATGCAGGCGCTGGTCTCGCGCCTCGACCTCGTGGCCAAGCGCGACTTTCCGGCCCTGCGCCGCCTGTGCGGCGTGGACGACGAGGACCTCGTCGAGATGCTGTCCGAGATCCGCCGACTCGATCCGAAACCCGGCCGGGCCTTCGGCACGCACGCCGTCGAGGTGCTCGTGCCCGACGTGTTCGTCCGGGCCGCGCCGGACGGCTCCTGGCTGGTGGAACTCAACTCGGAGGCGCTGCCTCGGGTCCTGGTCAACCAGAGCTACTATGCCCGCGTCTCGAAGGGCGCCGTGGCGGACGGCGACAAGGCGTTCCTGTCCGAGTGTCTGCAGACCGCCAACTGGCTCACCCGCAGCCTGGAGCAGCGGGCGCGCACGATCCTCAAGGTCGCCACCGAGATCGTGCGCCAGCAGGACGCCTTCTTCCTGCACGGCGTTGCCCATCTGCGCCCGCTGAACCTCAAGACGGTCGCCGAGGCGATCGGCATGCACGAATCGACCGTCTCGCGGGTCACCTCCAACAAGTCGATCGGCACCAGCCGCGGCACCCTGGAGATGAAGTACTTCTTCACCGCCGCGATTCCGGGCGCGGCGGGCGCGGCGGCCCATTCCTCGGAGGCCGTGCGGCACCGCATCAAGCAGCTCGTGGATGCGGAAGCCGCCGACGTCCTGTCCGACGACGCGCTGGTGCAGCGCTTGCGCGACGAGGGTGTCGACATCGCCCGCCGCACCGTCGCGAAGTACCGCGAGTCGCTGCGCATTCCCTCGTCGATCGACCGCCGCCGCGCGAAAATGGCGACTGCCGCCCGATGACACCGGGCGCGGCGCGGCTACGTGAAAGCCTTGCGCCGGCTCGACTTCGCGTTGACTTGCCCCGTCCCCCTTTCTAACTCTCGAAGCCCTCGGGAGAAAAGCGGAGACGTCGATGGCAGGTTTGCGGGTGACGGGGCATGGCCTCGATCTCGGTACGGCCCTTCGAAGCCGAGTCGAAGACCGCATGGCGGCGACGCTTTCGAAGTATCTCGACCCGCATATGAGTGGCACCTGCACCGGGCATGTGACCCTGCGGCGCGACGGCACCGCCTACCGCACCGATTGCGTGCTGCACCTTGTCACCGGGCTGACGTTGGAAGCCTCGGGCGCCGCGCACGACGTGCATGCGAGCTTCGAGCAGACCGCCGACAAGCTCGAAAAGCGCCTGCGCCGCTACAAGCACAAGCTCAAGGGGCACAACGCGCCGAGCCATAACGGGGCGGATATCGAGGCGGCCTACGCTGTCTTCGCCGCGCCCGACGACGAGGTCGATGACGAACTGGTCGACCCGGCCGACACGGAGGAGGGCGACCACCCCCCGGTGGTGGCCGAGAGCACCCGCACCCTCAAGCGCCAGTCCGTCAGCGAGGCGGTCACTGCCCTCGACATGACCGGCGCCCCGGTCGTCGTCTTCGTTCACGCTGGCACCGGGCGCATCAACGTCGTATATCGGCGCAGTGACGGCGCGATCGGCTGGGTCGATCCGCCCGCCGATCGAGGGTGAGGCACGGCCCCGTTTCGGGGCATCTCGGGCGTGGACCTGAATGTCGCTCACGAAGGCTCCGGCCCCGGCCGGAGCCTGGACTTCCGGGTTCCGGAAGGCGTGGACGACACTCTGTCGGGGCCGGCTGGCTCCGGAAACCGTGCATGGGAACGCGGGACCATCGGATGGATCCCGCCGACGAGGCGTTTAGTTTTCATGCCGATGCTCGAATTCCTGAACCCGGACTCGGTCGTCTCTGCCTTGCGCGTGCGGGACAAGAAGCACGTGCTGCAGGAGCTGGCGGCCCAGGCCGCCCGCCGCCTGCCGGGCCTGTCCGACCGGGACATCTTCGAGACCCTGCTTCAGCGCGAGCGCCTGGGATCCACCGGCATCGGTGACGGCGTGGCCATTCCCCACGGCAAGCTCGCGCAGCTCGACCGGCTGTTCGGCCTCGTTGCCCGGCTGGAGAAGCCTGTGGATTTCGACGCCCTCGACGGTCAGCCCGTCGATGTCGCCTTCCTGCTGCTCGCCCCCGAGACCGCCGGAGCCGATCATCTTAAGGCGCTGGCCCAGGTCGCCCGGCTCCTGCGCGAGCCCGGCATGCTGGAGCGCATCCGCAGCGCCCGCGATGCGACCGCCCTCTACGTCCTGCTGGCCAACGGCCCGACGACGCAGGCTGCCTGACCATGAACCTGTTTTGTCCGCGCGCCGCCCTCGTTCTGGCGGCGCTCCTCACGCCCGGCAGCCTCCAAGCCCAGGGCGAGGCGGCCTGTGCCCGCGACGTGTTGGTGGCCGGCTCAATGCAGCGGCAGGCCATCGAGCAGCTCGAAGGCGGGGGCGAGGACGAGGCGAGCCTGTGTCGCGTCTGGCGCCGCCATATCGAGACCATGCGCCGGATCGCGGGTGTCTACGGCCGATGCCTGTCCGGCCCGGAGCGGACCGAGCGCCTCTCCCAGGTCCAAACCTCGGAGAAGGAGTTCGCGGGCCTCGTGCGCAGCCGCTGCCGCGGGATGTAAGCGCGAGCGCGGCTGTTCGCGCCGTGCAATTCGTGCATGATCGAGGCAACCGCCCGTGAGCCTCGTCCGGGCCCCTCCGGTCCGGAATCTGACTCAGCCGTGCCTCCCTTTCCCTTCACTGCCATCGTCGCTCAGGAGGAGATGAAGCGGGCGCTGCTGATTGCGGCGGTCGATCCCTCCATCGGCGGGGTCCTGATCTTCGGCGATCGCGGCACCGGCAAGTCCACGGCCGTGCGGGCGCTCGCGGCGCTGCTGCCGAAGATCTCGGCGGTGGCCGGCTGCCCCTATTCCTGCGCGCCCGACAGCCCTGCCGAGGCCTGTCCGCACTGCGCCGGGCAGAGAGGGCCGGGGAGGGTGAAGACCCACATGATCCCGGTGCCGGTGGTCGATCTGCCCCTCGGCGCCACAGAGGACCGGGTGGTGGGCGCCCTCGATCTGGAGCGGGCCCTGACGCGGGGCGAGAAGGCGTTCCAGCCGGGCCTGCTGGCGCGGGCCAATCGCGGCTTCCTCTACATCGACGAGGCGAACCTTTTGGAGGACCATCTCGTGGACCTCCTGCTCGACGTCGCGGCCTCGGGCGTCAACACGGTGGAGCGCGAGGGCCTGTCGCTGCGCCATCCGGCGCGCTTCGTGCTCGTCGGGAGTGGCAACCCGGAGGAGGGCGAACTGCGCCCGCAGCTCCTCGACCGCTTCGGTCTGGCCTGCGAGGTGACAACTCCGACCGATATCGCCACCCGCATTGAGGTGGTGCGGCGGCGCGACGCCTACGAGCGCGACGGCGAGGGGTTCTGCGCCGCGCAAGGAAGGGCGGAGAAGGCGCTGCAGAAGACGATTCTGACCGCCCGCACGCGCCTCGGCGGCGTCAGCGTGCCCGGCGCGGTGCTGGAGAGCGCCGCCCGGCTCTGCCTCGCGCTGGGCACCGACGGCCTGCGCGGTGAACTCACCCTGATGCGCACGGCGCGCGCGCTCGCGGCTCTCGACGGGGCCGATGTCGTCACGGTCGCGCATCTGCGGCAGGTGGCACCGAGCGCGCTGCGTCACCGCCTGCGCCGCAGCCCGCTCGACGAGTCGGGCTCCACGGCGCGCGTGGCGCGGGCCGTGGAGGAGGTGTTGGGACCGGCGTAAGGCTCAGAGTGCCTCACTAAACTCCCGATCACCGGCCCATTCTCACTCTTTAGACGACCGCGCAGCGGGGGTGTTGTGAAGGACGCTCAGTCGTCCTGGTCGATGTCCTTGTCGAGGATCAGCTTCGACTCGACCGTGGTGTCGGACTTGAGCCGGTAGACCAGCGGGATGCCCGTAGCGATCTCCAGGCTGGCAATGGTCTTGGTGGTCATGCCGTCGAGCACCATGACCAGCGCTCGCAGCGAATTGCCGTGGGCCGCCACCAGCACCCGCTCGCCCGACATGACGCGCGGCAGGATCGTCTGGATGTAGTAGGGCAGCACCCGCGCGGCGGTGTCCTTCAGGCTCTCGCCGCCGGGCGGAGGCACGTCGTAAGAGCGGCGCCACTCATGGACCTGCGCGTCGCCCCATCGCTCGCGGGCATCGTCCTTGTTGAGGCCGGAGAGGTCGCCGTAATCGCGCTCGTTCAGCGCCTCGTTGCGGATCGTCTCAAGGCTTCCCTGGCCCATCTCCTCGAGGATCAGCGCGCAGGTGTTCTGAGCACGCCGCAGGTTCGAGGTGAAAGCCACGTCGAATTGGGTGCCCTGGGCCTTGAGCCAGCGCCCGGCCCGGCGGGCTTCGGCGACGCCGAGTTCCGTCAGCTCCGGATCGCGCCAGCCGGTGAACAGCTTTTTCAGGTTCCACTCGCTCTGGCCGTGCCGAGCGAGGACGAGCAGGCGCTCCATGGGACGGGTCTCTCCGGAGATGGTCGAGACGAGGCCGCCGCATCACGGCACCTCGCGATCATGGGCCGGGCCTCTACCAGAGGCGGCGACGCCTCCCAAGCCTAAGCCTGACGTTCCACCAGATTCGTTATTCGGAACGCGTGTCTAATCCCGCAGTCCCAGCACGTCGTCCATGCCGTAGAGGCCCGGCGGCTGGTCGAACGCCCATTGCGCCGCCCGCACGGCGCCGCGGGCGAAGATCCCCCGGTCCTCGGCGTGGTGGGAGAGGGTGATCCGCTCGGAGGGGCCGGCGAAGATTACGCTGTGGTCGCCCACCACCGAGCCACCGCGCAGGGTGGCGAAGCCGATATCGCCGGGCCGGCGTGCGCCGGTATGGCCGTCGCGGGTCGAGACCCGGGTCTCGGCCAGTGACACCCGGCGCCCTTCCGCCGCCGCCTCGCCGAGCAGCAGCGCCGTGCCCGAGGGGGCATCGACCTTCATGCGGTGGTGCATCTCCAGCACTTCGATGTCGAACGCCTCGCCCAAGGTCGCGGCGACCTTGCGCACGAGGCCCGCCAGCAGGTTCACGCCGAGCGACATGTTCCCTGAGCGCACGATGCGGGCGTGGTAGCTCGCCGCCTCCAGCCGCTTCAGGTCGTCCGGCGAGAGGCCCGTGGTGCCGACGACGTGAACGATGCGGGCCTGCGCGGCGAGTTCGGCAAAGGCGACCGTCGCGGCCGGGGCGGTGAAGTCCAGCACCCCGTCGGCGGCCACGAACAGCGAGAGCGGATCGTCGCTCACGCTCACGCCGAGATCACCGATCCCGGCCAGACGGCCGGCATCCTGGCCGAGAGCGGGCGAGCCCGCGCGCTCGACCGCGCCGTGCAGCGTGCAGCCCTCGGCCTCGGCGACCGCCCGGATCAGCATCCGCCCCATGCGCCCCTCGGCGCCGACAACGACGAGCTTCATGATGGTCGACTTCCCGTTCCGATAGGTGGCCGGCTGCCGCCTCGCGCGTCTCGTTCGACAAGGGCGGCCATTGTGCTGTCTATACCCGCTGCGAGGCGATCAGTGGTCCGAGGACGTCCGACACGCCGTTGACGGTGATCTGCGTGCCGACACACAGCAGCAGGAAAGCCGAGAGCCGGCCGAGAACCCGCGCCCGCACCGGTCCAATCAGCGTCACGACCCGGTCCGCCGATCCGTAGGCGAGGCGGATCATGCCGGCAATGGCCATGGCGGCGAGCGAGGCGCCGATGAAGAACCCGGCGAGGTCGCTGGGTTCGGAGGGGCGGTTGGCGCCGAGCGCGATGGCGACCGCGATCGTGCCGGGTCCCGTGGTGAAGGGCAGGGTGAGCGGGAAGAAGGCGACTTCGGCGAGGTTCTCGCCGGCTTCCGGCTCCGCCTCGGCATGTTTGCGCGCTTCCCGCGTCTCGGGCGCATTGAGCAGGGTCCAGGCGAAGGCCGCGACGAACAGGCCGCCGGCGATGCGCAGCGCGGCGAGCGAGACGCCGAAGAAGTTGAGGATCGGCGCCCCGGCCCAGAGGGCGGCGAGCATCACCAGGGCGGCGTAGAAGCCGATCCGCCGCGACAGCTCCGCCCGCTCCGCCTGCGAGCGGTCGGCGGTGATCTGCGCGAACATCAGCGCCGAGCCGACCGGGTTCACGATGGAGAACAGGCCGGACAGCGCGAGCAGGAAGCTCGTCAGCACGGTCTCGAATCCGATGGATGCCAACATGCGGGCTCGGCGGTCTGCGGAAGGGGAGGGCTTTAGCCCGGCTGCCCGGCCGGCACCAGCACGCGCGCCCGCACCCGGCTCTCCAGGCGGCGCACTTGCCGCACCGCGACCGGCCGGTAAAGCTGCTTGGTCGCATCGACCACGTGGAGCCCGGCGAAGGGCATGGCGAGGCCGGTGCCGAACCGCTCCCAGGCGGCGGCCGTGCGCAGCCAGAAGCGGCTGCGGATCGGCGGCATGTAGAGGGTCTCGGCCCAGCCTTCCGGCGAGAACAACGTCTCGCGCATCAGCCGCGAGAGCTGCGAACGGCTATAGGGCTGGCCGTGGCCGAAGGGCGTCGCGTCGCGCCGCGCCCAGACGCCGGTACGGTTGGGCACCACCAGGATCAGGCGCCCGCCCGGCGTCAGCACCCGCCAGACATCGGCCAGGAGCTCGCTCGGACTCTCGACGGCTTCGAGGGCGTGGACGAGGATGACGCGGTCGACTGCCGCCTCCGGCAGGGGCAGCATGGTGAGATCGGCGAGCGCCGTCACCGAGCGCCCGCTGGAGGGCCAGTTCACCACGCCCTGGGTCGCCGGCATGAAGGCCAGCGTGCGCTCGGCGATGACGTGGACCGGGCCGAGATAGGGCGTGACATAGCCGAGCCCGAGCACGCGCAGCCCCGAGACGGAGCCGAGGAAGCCGTGGATGGTCCGGCCGACGACGCGGTGCGTGACGACCCCGAGGGGAGAGGCGTAGAAGGCGCGCAGGTCCGTGACGTCGAGGCGCATCGGATGGGGTGCCGGCACGGCCGGTTGTCCTCCACGAGACGGATGCCGCAGGGCTGATGCCGCATCAATGGGGATCGCGAGCGGCTCCGGCAAGCGGTACGGACACGTCTGCTGTAGAAGCTGGGCAAGCGTGGCCTTAAACGCCGGCGTCGGAACTGACACTTCTGCGTCATGGTTCCCAACAGGGTCAGTCATGCGCCGGGCCGGGGCCAGCGGTTCCGGGCGAAAATCGATACTGGCGAAAGGGTCTTCGATGACGAGAGCGGCACCTCAAATCCGCACCTTCCTGTGCCGGAGCGACAATATCGGCGTGCTGATCCGCGATCCCGCCAGCGGTGCCTGTGCTGCCATCGACGTGCCGGAGGCCGCGCCCGTCCTCGCCGTCCTCGAATCGGAGGGGTGGTCGCTGACCGACATCCTCGTCACCCACCGCCACGGCGATCACATCGAGGGAATTCCGGAGGTGGTGGAGCGCACCGGCGCCCGGGTGACGGCACCGGAGAAGGCACGCGCGGCGGTGCCGGATGCGGCCCGCTACGTGCGGGAGGGTGACACGGTGACGGTCGGTGGTCTTACGGCCGCGGTCTGGGAGACGCCGGGGCACTGCGCCGACCATGTCACCTACCATTTCGCCGATGCCGGCGTGATCTTCGCGGGCGACACCCTGTTCACACTCGGCTGCGGCCGCGTGATGGAGGCCGAGCCGGCGGTTCTCTGGCAGTCCCTGACGCGCTTCCTCGACCTGCCCGACGCGACGGCGGTCTATAGCGGCCACGATTACGTGCTCTCCAACGGCCGCTTCGCACTCGCCGCCGATCCGGACAACGCCGACCTGAAGGAGCGGGTGGCGCAGGCCCAGCGGCTTGCCGAGACCGGTGGTTTCCTGATCCCCTCCACCATCGGCGAGGAGAAGGCGACCAATCCGTTCCTGCGCGCGGGCGAGCCGGCCCTTGCCCGCTCGGCCGGGCTGGAGCCGGGCTCCAATCCGTCGGCGGTGTTCGTCGCGCTACGCGCCTGGAAGAATCGGTTCTGAAGGCCAGGAAGGGACAGGGGGCGGTCGCGCATCGGTTTCCTTGACCGATCCGGATGTGTTCGGTGAGATCTTGCCTTTGCGCCGGTGCCGTGTGATCGAGGCCCACGGTTTGCGCATCGCAACACGACCCGCTCGTCCGCGTATCCTCGGCGAAAGGCCGGTTCCCTTGCCCACCCTGTTTCGTTTCCTCGCCACGATCGCGATCCTCGCGGGCCTCGTCTTCGCCGGCATGTTCGCGCTGGCAACCTTCGTCCAGCCGACGCCGCGGGAGATGAGCGTCACGATTCCTCCCGCGAAGCTCCAACCGGGCAATCGATGAGCGGGGATGGTTCCGCGTCCCCGGACGGGGCGGAGGATCCGGGCCAACTCTTTCTCGATATGCTTGCCGCGGAGCGCGGCGCGGCGGCCAACACCCTGGCCGCCTACCGGCGCGATCTCGACGATTATCTTGGATATCTCGCAGAAAGCGGGGTCGATCCCGAGACGGCGCAGGCCGATCAAGTCCGTGCCTACATCGCCTCGCTGGAGCCCCGCGGTCTGAAGGCGTCCTCGGCCGCCCGGCGCCTCTCCTGCATCCGCGGCTTCCACCGCTTCCTCTACGCCGAGGGCTATACGGAGACGGATCCGACCGCGCCCGTCGCCGCTCCGCGCCGCGCCAAGGGCCTGCCGAAGATCCTCTCGGTGGCGGAGGTCGACCGTTTGCTCGCCACGGCGCGCGAGCGGGTCGATGCGGCAGGCGACAATCGGGCAGAGACCCGAGCGGCGGCGCGAATGCTCTGCCTCCTCGAACTGCTCTACGCCACGGGCCTGCGCGTCTCGGAGCTGGTGGCGCTGCCGCGCTCGGCCGCCGCCACCCGCGAGCGCTATCTCGTCGTGAAGGGTAAGGGCGGGCGCGAGCGCCTCGTGCCGCTGACCGAACTCGCTCGGGACGCGATGCGCGCCCATATCGCGCACGGGCCCGCGGACGGTCCCTGGCTGTTCCCGGCCGAGAGCGAGAGCGGCCACCTGACCCGGCAGTCCTTCGCCCGCGACCTCAAGACCGCCGCCGCCGCGGCCGGCCTGCGTGCGGACCGGGTGAGCCCGCACGTGCTGCGCCATGCCTTCGCGAGCCACCTTCTCCAGAATGGCGCCGATCTGCGTATTGTTCAAGAATTGCTTGGGCATGCCGATATCTCGACGACCCAGATCTATACTCACATCCTCGACGAGCGGTTGAAAGGCATGGTCCGCGACCTCCATCCGCTCAACGATGCGATCGATGATGTCGAAGTGAATATCGTTTCCTCTTAAGAACTGTATCCAAATAGACCAAATTGCCTAATTTTTGACAGATGCAGCCCGGCTTTGCTGGAAAATCCGGGCTTGATGCCATGTATTGCCGTTGACATCGAGGTCCTGGTCTGGCCCTTTGAGCGGACCACGACGATGAGGGGGGCGGCGCAGCGGCTCGACGGGGCCGATGCCAGGACAAGATGCGCCTCGATCTCCCGACGCTCTTCATGATGACGACCGCCGTCACCGTCACGGTGGGGGTGCTGTTCCTGCTGTCCTGGAGCCAGACCCGCCGCGAGCGCTCTCTGGCGGTCTGGGGCATCGCGCACATCGTCGGCGGCCTTGCCTCGCTGATGCTGGCCCTGCGGGGCCAGATCCCGGATAGCCTGTCGATCGCCCTCGCCAACGCGCTGATGATCGGTGCCTACGGATTGATCTGGTGCGGCGTGCGCGCTTTCGAGGGCCGCCGCCTGCGGCTCGATTGGGCTCTGACCGGAGCAATGATCTGGCTCGGAGCCTGTGCCGTTCCCGCCTTCTTCGAGTCGCTCGCCGCCCGCGTCATCCTCGCCTCGACGATCGCCGGCCTCTATTGCGGCTCCGGCGCACTCATGATCTGGCGGGGCCGCGGCGAGCCGCTGGTGTCGCGCTATCCGGCCCTAATCCTGCTCGCGACCTACGCCGCGCTCTACTGGATCCGCATACCGCTGGCGGTCGCGACGCCGTTGCCGGTCTCCCTCGCGATGGCTTCGCCGTGGTTTGCCATCCTCGCCTTCGCCGGCACGCTGTTCTCGGTCGCCATCGCCTTCGTGTTCATGGCGCTGACCAAGGAGCGGGCCGAGCGCGAGCAGCGGCTGGCCGCCGAAACCGATTCCCTGACCGGCATCGCCAACCGCCGCGCCCTGGTCGCCGGAGCCGAGCGGCACCTCGCGGTCGCGCCCGCCGCGCTGCTTCTTTTCGACCTCGATCACTTCAAGCTGATCAACGACCGCCACGGCCACAGCGTCGGCGATGCGGCGCTGGCCGCCTTCTGCCACATCGCGGCGCCTTTGCTGCCGCCCGAGGCACTGTTCGGGCGAATGGGCGGTGAGGAATTCGCCTGCCTGCTTCCGCGGCTCGATGAGCGGGGGGCGGCGCGCGTCGCCGAGCGGATTCGCGCCGGAGTCGCCCGCTTCACGCATCCGGACTATCCCGAATTGCGGATGAGCGTGAGCGTCGGCGTGGCCGCCGAGAGCCAGATCGGCGGCAGCCTCGACTATCTGCTGCGCCGGGCCGACGACGCCCTGTATCGCGCCAAGCGGACCGGGCGCGATCGTGTGGTCACCGCGGACGAGGATCCGCTTCCCGGCGCCGAGGAGCCCGTCGATACGGGACTGCGCACCGGTGCCAACATGCGGCGCAGGATGCGCTCGTTGTGAGCGCCGTCCAGATCGATGGCGCCCCTTTCCGGTGATGCCGGCTGGCGCCGTATCGACGGCGAAACTCGTCCTGAGGCGTCCTCTCATAGCGTTTCCGGTTGATCGCTTCGGTTTTTGCCCGACGCCGTCATCGCGAGGCGACGCCGAAGCGATCCAGGACGCGACATCTCCGGAGAGTGCGGAGCCCTGGATTGCTTGCGCTTTGCCTCGCGATGGCGAAGAGACACCGAAGTGATCGAGCGGACCCCGTATCACGCCGTGAGAGAGGGCGGCCGAAACCGCGTCGGAGACCGCTACGACGCGATGCTGGAGGTGTGCGCGTCGGTGATCAATCACAGTACGCTTGTCGGCCGAGCGGTGGCACAGCTTTCATTTCAGTCAGCCGGCGACTGGCCGCAGCCGGCCCAAGCGCCTGCTGAAGGACGTCGCGCTTCTCGATCGCACCTCGGGCGAGACCGCCTGGCGCGGCCCGCCGGGCCGCGCCGCTGAAGCGGTTCAGCCGAAGGTCTTCCTCGGGTCGAACGCGTCGCGCACGGCCTCGCCGGCGAAGACGAGCAGGCTCAGCATCGTCGCCACCACGAAGAAGCCGGTGAGCCCGAGCCAGGGCGCGTTGATGTTGTCCTTGCCCTGCGCCAGCAGCTCGCCGAGCGAGGGGGAGCCCGGCGGCAGGCCGAAGCCGAGATAATCGAGCGAGGTCAGGGTCGTGACCGAGCCGTTCAGGATGAACGGCAGGAAGGTCAGCGTCGCCACCATGGCGTTGGGCAGGAGGTGGCGCGTCATGATGCGCACGTTCGACAGGCCGAGCGCGCGCGCCGCCCGCACGTATTCGAAGTTGCGCGCGCGGAGGAATTCCGCGCGCACCACACCGACCAGCGCCGTCCACGAGAACAGCGTCAGGATGCCGAGCAGGGTGAAGAAGCTCGGCACGAGGAAGGCCGACATGATGATGATGAGATAGAGCGTCGGGATCGCGCCCCAGATCTCGATGACCCGCTGGAAGATCAGGTCGGTCCAGCCGCCGAAATAGCCCTGTACCGCTCCGGCGATCACGCCGATCACCGACGAGATGCCGGCGAGCACGAGGCCGAACAGGATCGAGATGCGGAAGCCGTAGATCACCCGCGCCAGCACGTCCCGCGTGGCGTTGTCGGTGCCGAGCCAGTGCCACTCGATGTCGCGGCAGCCGAGTTCGCGCCCCTCGGCCTTCACGCCCGCCCGCTCGGCGACCGGACGGCATTGCTCATCGCTCAGCATCCAGGTCGGCGGCGAGGGCGCCGGCGTCGGCAGGTCCCGCATGAAGGTGTTGTCGGCGTAGGGGATCGGCGGCCAGAGCGCCCAACCGTTCTCCTCGATCTCCTTGCGCGTCTCGGGCGCCCGGTAATCGGTCTGGGCCAGAAAGCCGCCGAACTTCTCGTCCGGGTAATCGACGAGGACGGGGAACAGCCACTCGCCCTTGTACTGCATCACGATCGGTCGATCGTTGGCGATGAGTTCGGCGAACAGGCTCAACACGAACAGGACGGTGAAGATCACCGCCGACCAATATCCGCGCCGGTTGGCCCGGAAGTTGGCGAGCCGCCGCCGGTTGAGCGGCGACAGGCTGCGGCGGGTGGCGGTCGGCAAGGCCTGCATCTGCGGCGCGTTGCCCGGCGCGGTGACGGGCACCGCGTCGGGTTCGGGTCGCAGCTGCTCGTTCATCGGCTCCACCCTCACGCTCGGGCGGCCGATGCCGGCTCAGTCGAGCCGGATTGCGGTGCCCTCGATCTCGCTCGGCCGCAAGTCGCCCTTGCGCTCGAGATGGCGGCGCAGCAGGCGCACGTTGCGGCGGTTCGCCTTGAAGGCCGCATCGAGCAGGTCGCCGGCCAGCGGCACCGAGCCCACCGCGCCGTCGAGGGCGACGTTGGCCATCATGCGCCAGACCAGCCAGCGCGGCGCGCCGAGCCGTTTCGCCTCGTAGACGATGTACGAGGCGATCGCCATGCCCGCGATGTCGCCGAGGACGGGGACGAGACCGATCACCGCGTCGAGACCGACGCGGCGGTTGATGCCCGGCAGGAGAAAGGCCGAGTCCATCAGGTGGGCGAGCTGCTCCAGCCGCTGGAGGCTCGCCTCCGTGCTGGTGTCGGTGAAGCGGCGCAGCTGCGCCGCGCCCGGAGGCTCGCGATAGGCCATGCTGGGGGTGTGGGCGGAGGTGGTCATGGCGGAGGATGTGGCCCCGCCCCGACCGTTGCACAAGGAAGCGGGCCTCGTCTCCGCTCACCCCGCGCGAAATAGACCGGCCAGCCGCTCGACCGCCGCGTCGAGGGTCGCATCCGTCTTGGCGAAGCAGAAGCGGGCGAGGTTCCTCACGCTTCCCCCTTCGTAAAAGGCGCTGACGGGAATGGCGGCCACCCCGTGCTCGCTTACGATCCTTCGGCAGAAGGCAACGTCGTCGGCAGCGAGCCCCGCGATATCGACGGTGAGGAAGTAGGTGCCTGCGCTCGGAAGCACCGTGAAGCCGATTTCGGACAACCCCGCCGCCAGCCGGTCGCGGGAGCGGGCGAGGCCGGTGCGCATGTCCTCGAAGTAGCGATCGTCTTTGGCGAGTCCGTAGGCGACAGCCTCCTGGAGGTTGGGCGGCGTGGTGAAGGTGAGGAACTGGTGCGCCCGCGAGAGGACGCGCATCAGCGGCTCGGCCGCCATCACGAACCCGACCTTCCAGCCGGTGAGGCTGAAGATCTTGCCCGCCGAGCCGATCTTCACCGTGCGCTCGCGCATGCCCGGCAGGGCGATCAGAGGGAGGTGGCGCCGGCCGTCGAAGATCACGTGCTCCCACACCTCGTCGCAGATCGCCACCGCATCGAAGCGTCGGCAGAAGGCGGCGAGCAGGGCGAGGTCGTCCAGCCCGAAGACCGTGGCGCTCGGGTTGAGCGGGTTGTTGAGGAGGACGACCCGGGTGCGCGCGGAAAAGACCTCCGCCAGCGCCGCCTCCTCGATCCGGAAATGCGGGGGCTTGAGCGTGACGAAGCGCGGCACGCCGCCCGCGCGCCGGACCAGCGGCAGGTAGGCGTCGTACATCGGCTCGAACAGCACCACCTCGTCGCCGGGCCGCACCAGCGCCATTAGCGCGCCGGCCAGCGCCTCGGTGGCGCCCGAGGTCACCATCACTTCGCGCTCGGGATCTAGGTCGAGCCCCTGATGGTGCCGGTAATGCGCCGCGATGGCCGTGCGCAGCGAGGGCAGCCCCATCATCGGCGGATACTGGTTGCTGACGCTCTCCAGGGCCCGCGCGGCGGCGGCGCGGACATCGTCCGGTCCCTGCCCATCCGGAAAACCCTGGCCGAGATTGATCGCGCCGTGCTCGCGAGCCAGACGCGACATCGATTCGAACACCGTTTCCGGCAGCTCGGCGAAGACGGGATGGCCGATGAAAGCGGGGGTGCGATTCGCGTCGAGAGTCATGGTCGATGTCTTCGCAGAGCGGTCCGGCCGTTCCAAGCGCCTTCATGACAAAAGGAATTAGGGAGAAAACTTGTGCGCGACTGGTTTCATCCTGCGCGAAAACAAGAGGGGTCTTGCAGGACCTTTGCGAGAACCTCCCGACCCAGTCGGTGCGGCGTGCGTTGACGCACACGAGTCTGCGGATGAACCGCCAAATCCGTTTTTTGCGGCGCCATGAGGGGGTGACGAATGTTGACGATCATCAGTCGTAAGCGCATGTTCACCCCACGGTCGGACCGGCCGCCGCGCTGAAGGGACTTCGCCCCCTCGTCTCGTCAGTGTAGCTGGCCGGTCCGGTCGTCCTTCTGAAAAAGCTGCCGCTCGACACGGCGGCTTTTTTCATGTCCGATCAGGTTTCCTTTCGCGGCCGCCCTCTGGCATCGGCAGATCATGCGTCTTCGAACCTGTCTGCTGCTGGCCGTCGCGTCCGCGGGTCTTGGGCTCTGCTTGCGCCTCGTCGTGCCGGTGACGCCGGTCGATGCGTCGTTTCGCGACGTGATGCGCCTCTATCAGTCGCAGGGCGCGCCGGGGCACAGCAACATGCCGGAAACGTCGACGCCGTAGGAACACCGCATTATCGGGCCAGCCTTGTCGGCCGTATCAAGGCGGGCCTTTTCTTGCGCTGCGGTATCGACAGGACCGGACTTTCGGCCGAGTGACGCGCTCGCGGCATCGTCCCGAAAGACGGCGCCCCATCAAAGATCTAGCGGACCGGCCCGCTTTCGACGGCCGTGGACGACATCGACGAGTGTGTGAGGGATGAACGAGAGTTCGCCGATACGCAGGGAGACCGCCCGCGAGTACAGAACCGCGGATCCGGTGCCGACCGCGCCGGTCCGCCGACGCACGACGTTCGGCCGCTGGATGCTCGCGCTGCTGATCCTCGGCGGCGTGGGCGCGGTGGCCCATCGCACCTACGACGCCCGGCAGAAGCCGGCCGGGGAGACGGCGCAGGCGCCGGGACCCGGCGGTCACGGCCGCGGCGGCCGGCCGGGCGAGATGAAACAGGCGGTCGGCGTCGCGCCGATCGTCAGCGGCGACATGCCGGTGGTGCTCCAGGGCCTCGGCACCGTGACGCCGCTCGCCACCGTCTCGATCCGCTCGCAGATCAGCGGCTACCTCACCAAGATCGGCTTTCGCGAGGGCCAGATGGTCAAGGAGGGCGATTTCCTGGCCCAGATCGACCCGCGGCCCTACGAGGCGCTGCTCGCCCAGTATCAGGGTCAGCTCGCCCGCGATCAGGCGCTCCTGCAGAATTCGAAGCTCGACCTCCAGCGCTACCAGACCCTGAACCGTCAGGATTCGATCTCGAAGCAGAACGTCGACACCCAGGCCGCCCTGGTGAAGCAGAACGAGGGAACGGTCGCGGCCGATCAGGCGCTGGTCGATCAGCAGAAGCTGAACCTCACCTACGCCCGGATCGTCGCGCCGGTGGAGGGTCGCGTGGGCCTGCGGCAGGTGGATCTCGGCAACTACATCACCGCCGGCTCGACCAACATCGTCGTGGTCACGCAACTGCGCCCGATCTCGGTGGTGTTCACGCTGCCGGAGGATGACGTGGCGCGGGTGATGCGCCGGGTGCGCGAGGGGGCCAAGCTCACCGTGCGCGCCTATGACCGCAGCGATCAGCACGAGATCGCCACCGGCCGACTCGACACGGTGGACAACCAGATCGACACCACGACCGGAACGGTGAAACTCCGGGCGATGTTCGAGAACGAGGACGAGGCCCTGTTCCCGAATCAGTTCGTCAACGCGCGCCTCACCGTCGAGACGATCCGCAGCGCAGCCCTGGTGCCCAATGCCGCGATCCTGCGCGGCACGCCGGGCACCTACGTCTACCTGATGGACGGTGACGAGAAGGTCACGGTGCGCCCGATCAAGACCGGCGAGACCGATGGCGTGAACACGGTGGTGCTGTCCGGCCTTGCGCCGGGTGACCGCGTCGTCACCGATGGCACGGACCGGCTGCGCGAGGGGGCGCCCGTGCGGGTCGTCGGCCACCAGACCGGCCCGCAGGCCGCCGGACCGGCCACGGGCGCGCCCGGCGCGACGCTTCCCTCGACACCGGCGGCCGGTGCGCCGGCGCAGACGGGCTCCGGCGAGACAGCCCAGGAGCACCGGGGACGCCGGCGCCAGGCACAGTAACCGGATGCGGCCATGAACCCGTCCCGCATCTTCATCCTGCGGCCCGTCGCAACGACCCTGTCGATGCTGGCGATTCTGATCGTCGGCGCGGTCTCGTACCTGAATCTGCCGGTCTCGGCCCTGCCCGCCGTCGATTACCCGACGATCCAGGTCCAGACCTTTTATCCGGGGGCCAGCCCTGAGGTGATGACTTCGGCCGTTACGGCGCCGCTGGAGCGGCAGTTCGGCCAGATGACCAACCTCAACCAGATGTCCTCGCAGAGTTCGGCGGGAGCGTCGGTCATCACGCTCCAGTTCAACCTCGACATCCCCCTCGACATCGCCGAGCAGTCGGTCCAGGCGGCGATCAACGCGGCCGGCAACCTGCTGCCGACCGACCTTCCGGCCCCGCCGATCTACGCCAAGGTCAACCCGGCCGACGCGCCGGTGCTGACACTGGCGCTGACCTCCAAGACAGTGCCGCTGACGCAGGTGCGCGATCTCGCCGAAACGCGGCTCGCCCAGAAGATCAGCCAGATCGCGGGTGTCGGCCTCGTCAGCATGGGCGGCGGCCAGCGGCTGGCGGTGCGGGTGCGTTTCAACGCGCTGGCGATGGCCGCCTACGGCCTCAACATCGACGACCTGCGCACGACGATCGCCAACCTCAACGTCAACACGCCCAAGGGCAACATCGACGGGCCGACCCAGTCCTACGCGATCAACGCCAACGATCAGGTCCGCGACCCGGCGGTCTATGCCAGCGCCATCATCGCCTACCGCAACGGCGCGCCCGTGCGGTTGACCGATGTCGCCGAGGTGGTCGAGGGGCCCGAGAACACACGGCTCGGCGCCTGGGCCGACCGCACCCCCGCGGTCATCCTCAACATCCAGCGCCAGCCCGGCGCCAACGTCATCGACACGGTGGACCGCATCAAGCGGCTGCTGCCGCAGCTCGAAGCGACGATGCCGGCTTCGGTCTCCATCGCCACGCTGACCGACCGCACCACGACGATCCGCGCCTCGGTGCACGACGTGCAGTTCGAGCTGATGCTCGCCATCGCCCTCGTCGTGATGGTGATCTTCCTGTTCCTGCGCAGCTTTTCCGCCACGCTGATCCCGAGCCTGTCGGTCCCGCTCTCGCTGATCGGCGCGCTCGCCGCGATGGATGCCTGGGGCTTCTCCCTCGACAACCTCTCCCTGATGGCGCTCACCATCGCCACCGGCTTCGTGGTGGATGACGCCATCGTGGTGATCGAGAACATCGCCCGCCACGTGGAGGAGGGCGACGATCCCTTCGAGGCGGCGCTGAAGGGCTCCCGCGAGATCGGCTTCACCATCATCTCGCTCACCGTCTCGTTGATCGCGGTGCTGATTCCGCTGCTCTTCATGGCCGACGTGGTCGGAAGGCTGTTCCGCGAGTTTGCCATCACCCTCTCGGCCACCATCGTGATCTCGGCCGTGGTCTCGCTGACGCTCGTGCCCATGATGTGCGCGCGGCTGCTGAAGCCCGTCGCCCACGGCGCCGACACGCCCGCCACCCGGCGCGAGGGCTCGATCGCTCGCATGGGCCGGCGGCTGAACGACGGGGTCATCACGCTCTACGGCAGGGCCCTGCGCGTCGTGCTCGCCCATCAGGGGCTGACGCTCATCGTCACCCTCGGCACCGTGGCGCTCACCGCCTGGCTCTTCGTGGTGATCCCCAAGGGCTTCTTCCCCGTGCAGGACACGGGCGTGATCCAGGGCATCTCCCAGGCCGATCAGAGCGTCTCCTACGAGGCCATGGCCGAGCGGCAGCAGGCGCTCGCCGACGTGGTGCTGAAGGATCCGGACGTCGCCAGCCTCTCCTCCTTCATCGGGGTCGACGGGCAGAACGTGACGCTCAATTCGGGCCGCTTCCTCATCAACCTGAAGCCGCGGGAGGCGCGCGGCGCGGATGCGAGCACGATCATCCGCCGCCTCAACGCGGCGACCGCTGCCGTGCCCGGTGTGCGGCTCTACATGCAGCCCGTGCAGGACCTTACGATCGACACCGCCGTCTCGGCAACGCAGTACCAAGTCATCCTCGAGAACCCGAACCTCGGCGATTTCGAGACCTGGGTGCCGCGCTACGTCGAGGCCCTGCGCCGCTCGCCGCTGCTCGCCGACGTGACCAGCGACTACCAGGGCAACGGGCTGGCGGCCTACGTCACCATCGACCGGCCGACCGCCGGCCGCTACGGCATCACGCCGGCCACGATCGACAACGTGCTCTACGACGCCTTCGGCCAGCGCATCGTCTCGACCATCTTCACCCAGTCGAGCCAGTATCGGGTCATCCTCGAGGCGGACCCGAAGCTGCACACCTCGCTCGCCTCCCTCGAGAACCTCTACCTGCCATCCTCCACCGCGCCCTCCGGGCAGGTGCCGCTCTCGGCGGTGGCGAAGATCGAAGAGCGGCGCGCGCCGCTGCTGATCGGCCATCTCGGCCAGTTCCCGGCCACCACCGTCTCGTTCAACCTCGCGCCGGGCGTCGCCCTGGGGCAGGCGGTGGACGCGCTGGAGGCCGCGCGCAAGGAGATCGATCTTCCGGCGAGCTTCAACGTGGTGCCGCAAGGCTCGGTGATCGCCTTCCAGACGGCTTTGTCCAACGAGTTGTTCCTCGTCTGCGCGGCGATCATCACCGTCTACATCGTGCTCGGCGTCCTCTACGAGAGCTTCATCCACCCCATCACCATCCTCTCGACGCTGCCCTCGGCCGGCATCGGCGCCTTGCTCGGTCTGATGTGGTTCGGGCTGTCCCTCGACATCATCGCGATCATCGGCATCGTGCTCCTGATCGGCATCGTGAAGAAGAATGCGATCATGATGATCGACTTCGCGCTGCAGGCCGAGCGCGAGGAGGGCAAGACCCCGCGTGACGCGATCTACGAGGCCTGCCTGCTGCGCTTCCGCCCGATCCTGATGACGACGCTCGCCGCCCTGTTCGCGGCGGTGCCGATGATCGTCGGCTCCGGCGTCGGCTCGGAGCTGCGCCAGCCGCTCGGCATCGTCATCGCCGGCGGCCTCATCGTCAGCCAGGTGCTGACGCTGTTCACGACGCCCGTCATCTACCTCGCCTTCGACCGGCTGGAGCGGCGGATCACGCGGCGGCGGGAGCGGGACGGGCTGGCGCCGGGCGGGGCCGCGCCTTGAACCTCTCCGAACCCTTCATCCGCCGCCCGGTCGCGACGACGCTTCTCACCATCGGCCTGATGCTGGCCGGTCTGTTCGCCTATGTGCGGCTGCCGGTGGCGCCGCTGCCGCAGGTCGATTTTCCGGTCATCCTCGTCCAGGCGCAGATGGCCGGCGCCTCGCCGGAGACCATGGCGACGACGGTGGCCGCGCCGCTGGAGCGACGGCTCGGGGCCATTGCCGACGTCAACGAGATGACATCCACGAGTTCCACCGGCACGGTGCGGATCGTCCTGCTGTTCGGCCTCAACCGGGACATCGACGGCGCCGCCCGCGACGTGCAGGCGGCGATCAACGCTGCGCGTGCCGACCTGCCGACGGCGCTCCGCACCAACCCGACCTACCGCAAGTTCAATCCGGCCGATTCGCCGATCCTGATCCTCGGGCTGACCTCGGACACGCTGACGCCGGGCCAGCTCTACGATTCCGCCGCGACCATCGTGCAGCAGCGGATGAGTCAGATCGAGGGTGTCGGCAACGTCGATATCGGCGGCTCGTCGTTGCCGGCGGTGCGGGTCGAGCTCGATCCGACTGCCCTGTTCCACTACGGCATCGGCTTGGAAGGCATCCGCGCGGGGTTGGCCTCGGCCAACGCCAACTCGCCCAAGGGCGATATCGTCGCGGGCGACCGCCGCTACCAGCTCTACGCCAACGACCAGGGCCGGCAGGCCTCCGACTACCGCGATATCGTCGTGGCCTACCGCAACGGCGCCGCGGTGCGGCTGGCCGATGTCGGCGAGGTGGTCGACTCGGTCGAGGACAAGCGCAATCTCGGCCTCGTCGACGGCAAGCCGGGCGTGATCCTGTTCATCTACAAGCAGCCGGGCTCCAACGTCGTCGAGACGGTGGAGCGGGTGCGCGCGGCGATCCCGCAGGTGAAGGCGGCGCTGCCCGGCGACATCGACCTCGACATCTCCGGCGACCGCTCGGCCACGATCCGCGCGTCGCTGGCGAGCACCGAGGAGACGCTGATCATCGCGGTGATCCTCGTCATCTTCGTAACCTTCATCTTCCTGCGCTCGTGGCGGGCGACGCTGATCCCGGCGGTGGCGGTGCCGATCTCGATCATCGGCACCTTCGCGGCGATGTGGATGCTCGGTTACTCCCTCGACATCCTCTCGCTGATGGCGCTCATCATCGCGACCGGCTTCGTCGTCGACGACGCCATCGTCGTGCTCGAAAACATCCAGCGCCATATCGAGGCGGGCAAGCCGCGGGTCGAGGCGGCGCTGATCGGCGCCCGCGAGGTCGGCTTCACCGTCGTCTCGATGAGCCTGTCGCTGATTGCCGTGTTCCTGCCGATCCTCTTGATGGGTGGCATCGTCGGTCGGCTCTTCCGGGAATTCGCGGTCACGCTGTCGATCGCGATCCTCGTCTCGCTGGTGCTCTCGCTGACGACGACGCCGATGATGTGCGCCCTGCTGCTCAAGCCCGAGGCGCAGGCGCATGCGGGCAAGCGCCCCAATTTCCTGCTGCGGATGCTTGAGGGCGGCTTCGACGCGCTGCTGCGCGGCTACGAGCGCAGCTTGCGGTTCGCACTCCGGCATCGCCGCCTGACGGCCCTCAGCGTGTTCGCCGCGATCGGGCTGACGGTCTACGGCTACATCATCGTGCCGAAGGGGTTCTTCCCCGATCAGGATACCGGCCAGCTCATGGGCGGTATCCAGGCCGACCAGCGCATCTCGTTCCAGTCGATGAAGGACAAGCTGGAACGGGCGAGCGCCATCGTGCAGGCGGACCCGGCGGTGGAGAGCATCGTCGGCTTCACCGGCGGGCGCGGCACAAATTCTGCCAACGTCTTCGTCGGGTTGAAACCCTTAGGACAGCGCGATTCGATCGAGAAGGTAATGGCGCGGCTTCGGCCCAAGCTCGCCCAGGTCGCGGGTGCGCGCCTGTACCTGTTCCCGCGCCAGGATCTCAGGATGGGTGGGCGCCAGAGCTTCGCCCAGTACCAGTACACGCTCCAGGGCGACACCGCGGCCGAACTCTACGCCGCCTCGCCTAAGCTCCTGCAGGCCCTTCAGAAGCGCACCGACATCTTTGCCGACGTAACCTCCGATCAGCAGGAGGGCGGGCTGGAGAGCCGGCTCGTCATCGATCGGGCGACCGCCTTCCGGTACGGCATCACGCCGGACCAGATCGACAATACGCTCTACGACGCCTTCGGCCAGCGGCAGGTCTCGACGATCTACAATCCGCTCAACCAGTACCACGTCGTGATGGAGATCGCGCCGCGATACCTTCAGAACCCGGAGGTGCTGAAGACGATCTATGTCTCGACCACGGGCGGACGGGCGCGGGGCTCGGCCACCACCAACGCGGTCGCCGGCACGGTCTCGGGCGGCGGAACCACGACGCCCTCGCAAGCCTCGACGTCGGGCACCTCCACCACCGATACGGCCGCAGCCATCGCCGCCGACTCGGCGCGCAACGCCGCGGGCAACGCCATCGCCGCGAGCCGGGGCAGCGCGTCGTCGAGTGCGCCGGTGTCGAGCGCCAAGGAGACGATGGTCCCGCTCTCGGCCTTCGCCCGTTTCGAGACCGGCAACGCCCCGGTCCAGGTGGCCCATCAGGGCCTGTTCGTGGCGACAACGATCTCGTTCAACCTCGTGCCGGGCAAGAGCCTGGGCGAGGCGACCGCCGTCATCAACCAGACCATGCTCGATCTGCAATTGCCGCAGACCATCCACGGCGAGTTCGCGGGCGCGGCCAAGAGCTATCAGGATTCGGCCTCGCGCCAGCCGCTGCTGATCCTGGCGGCTTTGCTCGCCGTCTACGCCGTGCTCGGCATCCTCTACGAGAGCTACATCCACCCGCTGACGATCCTCTCGACGCTGCCCTCGGCCGGCATCGGCGCCATCGTCGCGCTGCTCACCACCGGCACCGAGTTCACCATCATCGCCCTGATCGCGGTGTTCCTGCTGATCGGCATCGTGAAGAAGAATGCGATTCTGATGATCGACTTCGCCATTGATGCGGAGCGGAAGCGCGGCCTCGCGCCGGGCGAGGCGATCTACGAGGCCTGCATCCTGCGCTTCCGGCCGATCATGATGACGACGCTCGCCGCCCTGCTCGGCGCGGCCCCGCTCATCATCGCCGGCGGCGAGGGCGCGGAGCTGCGCCGCCCGCTCGGGATCGCGATCGTCGGTGGACTCATCGTCAGCCAGATCCTGACCCTCTACACGACACCGGTCGTCTACCTGTATCTCGACCGTCTCCGGCTCTGGGCGAAGCGTCGCCGGGGCGGACCCGCGACGGTGCCGGCCGAGTGAGGATGGTTGTTTCGTGATCCGTGACACGTGCGAAAGCCGCCCGCATCGAGCCGGGAGGGGAGGGATTGCAGCCCTGCTCCGACTTTCCGGCGTCGCCGTCCTTGCCGGGACCACCTCCGGCTGCCTCGTCGGCCCCGATTATTCGCGCCCATCCGTCGAGACGCCGCTGGCGTTCAAGCAGGGCGGGATGCGCGAGGACAGCCTCGCCTACGTCCAGGCGCAGAAGGGCTGGCGCCCGGCGGCACCGAACGACGCGGCCGAGCGCGGCGATTGGTGGCGGGCCTTCAACGATCCGACCCTCGACCGGCTGATCCGCTCGATCGACGTGGACAACCAGAACCTCCGCGCCCAGATCGCGGTCTACGATCAGGCCCGCGCCCTGGTGGCGCAGGCCCGCGCCGCCCTGTTCCCCACGGTGATCGGCGCGCCGAGCATCACCCGCTCGCGGGCGCTGGGGACGGAGCGCACGACGGTCTCGCTCCAGGGGCAGGCGAGTTGGGAGCTCGACCTGTTCGGCGGTATCCGGCGCCAGATCGAGAGCGATGTCGCCTCCGCCCAGGCCTCGGCCGCCGACCTCGCCCTGGTGCGCCTCAGCCTCCAGGCGGAGCTGGCCACCGCCTATCTTCAGCTCCGCTACCAGGACGCGCTCAAGCGGGTGCTTCAGGAGAACGTCGAGGGTTTCAAGCGCAGCCTGGCGATTGCCGAGAACCAATACAACGCCGGCGTCGCCGCCCGCTCCGACGTCATCACCGCGCAGACGCAGCTCCAGACCACCGAGGCCTCGCTGATCGCCGTCGATCTGCAGCGGGCCACCTTCGAGCACGCCGTGGCGATCCTCACCGGTCGCCCGCCCTCCGAGTTCAAGCTGCCGTTCTCGCCCCTGCCGGTGCGTCCCCCCTCGGTACCGGTCGGCATCCCCTCCGACCTCCTGGAGCGCCGGCCCGATATCGCCGGGGCCGAGCGGCTGGTGCAGGCGCAGAGCGAGCAGATCGGCGTAGCGGTCTCCGCCTTCTTCCCCACCGTCACGCTCTCGGCCGCGGGCGGTTTCTCGGGTGCGACGAGCAACGGCGTGTTTTCGGCGGCCAACCGCGTCTGGTCGATCGCCGCCAACGGCAGTCAGGTGTTCTTCGACGGCGGCGCCCGCGCCGCGGTGCTACAGACGGCGCGGGCCGCCTACGAGGCGGCGGTGGCCAATTATCGCCAGACGGTGTTGACCGCCTTCGGCGAGGTCGAGAACGGGCTGGCTGGCGTGCGCATCCTGGCGCGGCAGCAGGCGAAGCAGGACGAGGCGGTGGCCTCGGCCCGGCGCGCGGTCGAGATCGCGCTCAACGAGTACCGGGCCGGCACGCAGAACTACACCACGGTCGTGACCGCCCAGGCCCTGCAGATCAACAACGAGATCACCGCGCTGCAGATCCGCCTCAACCGCTTCACCACCGCCGTGGCGCTGATCCGGTCGCTCGGCGGCGGCTGGGATGCCCGCTCGCTGCCGACCGGCGAGGAGCTGAAGAGCGCGCGCCTGCCCATCGACGGCGGATCGGCCGTCCGCACCGACGAGTAGGGGCCATCCCGGCGGCGAGAGCATCGTCCCGAAAGGTGGCCACCGGCTTTCGGAAAAAGACGATGCAAAACCAACGAACTCGAGCATCGTCTTGGATCCGATATCCAGGACGATGCTCTGGAGCAGGGCAGCCCGGCCGGAACACCGGGCACGGGATGCTGTTGAAACGGGGATCTCAGCGGTCGGTCCCTCGCCGGCCGGCAGCCCCGGATGATCGATGCCCGACGCCCGCGTTCACGACGCTCCCGAACCGCCGCAGGCCCCACCCTGCACCCTCGTGGTCTTCGGAGCCGGCGGCGACCTGACGAAGCGCCTGCTGATGCCCGCGCTCTACAACCTCGCCGGCGGCGGGCTGCTCGACCAAAGGTTCTCGATCCTCGGCGTCGATCACAACCCGCTCACCGACGAGGGCTGGCGCGACGACCTGACGAAGACGATGGAATCCTTCACCGAGGACCCGTCGGCCGAGTTCCACCCCGAGCGGATCGACCCGCAGCCCTGGGGCTTCATCCGCGAGCGCTTGCACGTGATGCAGGGCGATTTTTCCCAAACGGCGACCTTCCGGGATCTTGCCGGGCGGCTGAGCGGCAATGTGGTGTTCTACCTCGCGGTCGCTGCCCGCTTCTTCGGCCCCGTGGTGGAGGGGCTCGGCAAGGCCGGCCTGCTTAAACAGACCAACGGCACCTTCCGCCGCGTCATCATCGAGAAGCCATTCGGCTCGGACCTCGCTTCCGCCAAGGCGCTCAACGAGACCATCCTGGCGCAGGGCGACGAGAGCCAGTTCTACCGGATCGACCACTTCCTCGGAAAGGAGACGGTCCAGAGCATCCTGGCGATTCGCTTCGCCAACGCCCTGCTCGACCCGGTCTGGCGGCGCGACTACGTCGATCATGTCGAGATCACCGCCGCCGAGACGATCGGCGTCGAGGAGCGCGGCCGCTTCTACGAGCC
The DNA here is from genome assembly GCF_021117295.1 of Methylorubrum sp. B1-46. Classification (NCBI taxonomy): domain Bacteria; kingdom Pseudomonadati; phylum Pseudomonadota; class Alphaproteobacteria; order Hyphomicrobiales; family Methylobacteriaceae; genus Methylorubrum; species Methylorubrum sp. B1-46. The sequence continues at coordinate 2,727,757 of NZ_CP088247.1, forward strand.
GACGGGCGCGCTGCGGGACATGGTGCCCAACCACCTGTTCCAACTCCTCACCATGGTGGCGATGGAGCCGCCGGGCTCGTTCGATGCCGAGGCCGTGCGCGACGAGAAGACGAGGCTGGTGACGGCGATTCGTCCGGTCTCGCCGCAGGACGCGGTGCGCGGCCAGTATTCCGCCGGCCGCGAGGAGGGCAGGGATGCGACGGCCTACCGCGACGAGCCGGATGTGGCCGAGGATTCCCGCACCGAGACCTACGTCGCCCTCAAGATCGCGATCGAGAATGCGCGCTGGTCCGGCGTGCCGTTCTACCTGCGCACCGGCAAATGCCTGGCCGATCGGCGCACGGAGATCGCGGTGCATTTCAAGCCGGCCCCCTTCACCCTCTTCCGGGGAAAAGACGGCGCGGATCCGGCTCCGAACGTGATGCGCCTGCGCATCGACCCGAAGCCCGGCTCGACCACCCGGTTCAACGTGAAGCGGCCGGGGCCGCAGATGCATCTCGCCCCGATCGAGAGCGGCTTCTGCTACGCCGACTTCTTCGAGCCCGCCCCCACGGTCGGCTACGAGACGCTGATCTACGACTGCATGATGGGTGATCCGACCCTATTCCAGCGTGCCGACACCATCGAGGCGAGCTGGGCCGCCGTCGATCCACTGATCCAGGCCTGGAAGGACGCGCCGGTCTGCCGCTATCCGGCGGGGAGCTCCGGGCCGAAGGAGGCGGACGAACTCCTGGGCCGGGACGGGCGCACGTGGCTGCCGCTGGGGGAGAAGTAGGGAACCGTCTCTGCCGTCATTGTGAGGCGGCGCCGAAGCAATCCAGTCCGCGACCTGACCGGAGAGGTCACGCGGCCGGACTGCTTCGCTTCGCTCGCAGTGTCGATGGAGGGATGGAGCGCTCAGCCCGCCAGCGCTTCCAACTCGCGCAGGATCGCATCGCCCATCTCGGCGGTGCTGATCGGGGTCTGTCCCTCGCCAACGATGTCGCGGGTGCGGGCGCCGGCCGCCAGCGCCCGGGTGATCGCGCCCTCCACGAGGTCGGCGGCCTCGCCGAGCCCGAACGAGTAGCGCAGGCACATCGCGAGTGAGCCGATCATCGCGATCGGATTGGCGTAGCCCTTGCCGGCGATGTCGGGGGCCGAGCCGTGGACCGGTTCGTAGAGCGCCTTGCGGGTGCCGCGGGCGTCGGTCGCGCCGAGCGAGGCCGAGGGCAGCATGCCGAGCGAACCGGTCAGCATCGCCGCGACATCGGAGAGCACGTCGCCGAACAGGTTGTCGGTCACCAGCACGTCGAACTGCTTGGGGCGCCGCACGAGCTGCATGGCGCAGTTGTCGGCGAGCACGTGCTCCAGCTCGACTTCGCTGTAATTCTCGGCATGAACCCGCGTGACGACCTCCTTCCACAGGACGCCGGTCTTCATCACGTTGTTCTTCTCCGCCGAGGCGACCCGGCCGGAACGCTTGCGGGCGAGGTCGAAGGCCACATGCGCGATCCGCTCGATCTCGGCGGTGGTGTAGACCTGGGTGTCGACCGCCCGCTTCGAGCCGTCCTCCAGCGTGGTGATCTCCTTCGGCTCACCGAAATAGACGCCGCCGGTGAGCTCGCGCACGATCATGATGTCGAGGCCCTCGACCAGATCGCGCTTCAGCGCCGAGGCGTCGGCCAAAGCCGGGTAGCAGATCGCTGGGCGCAGGTTGGCGAACAGGCCGAGATCCTTGCGCAGGCGCAGCAGGCCGGCCTCGGGGCGGATGTCGTAGGCGACCCCATTCCACTTCGGCCCGCCGACCGCGCCGAGCAGGATCGCGTCGGCCGCGTCGGCACGGGCGAGCGTCTCGTCGGCGAGCGGCTTGCCGTGGACATCGATGGCCGCGCCGCCGACGAGGTCGCTCTCGGTCTCGAAATCGGCGAGGCCGGCGCGCTTGAGCCAGCCGACCACCTTCTCGACCTCGGCCATCACCTCGGGGCCGATGCCGTCGCCGGGCAGGAGCAGAAGCTTGTAGGTGGTCATGGGCTGAAATCCGGGCTGATGGCACGCGCCACGTCGCCCGCGCTCTATCGGCGCGGCCCGGCCCCCGCAAGCCCGTCTCTAAGCCAGCGCCTCAACCGGCGCGCTTGGAGGAGCGGAACGGGCGCAGCATCCAGGCCATGCGCCCGACTTCGTCCTCGTCGGCGCGCTTGGTCGAATGGACGGCGCGTTCGGGCGCGGAGGAGCCGATCTCGTGGACGATCTGCCCGAGGAGCGGCGGGATTTCCTGGCCGTACTCATCGAGGAGCACGGCGGCGTCCAGCAGAGCTTGGACCTGATCGTCGGGGATCGGACGGCTCATGATCTGCGCGTCGAGCGCCTGATCGGCCAGCAACGTCGCGAGGCGGGAGACCTCCGACAGACCGGCCGGTGCCGAGAGACCGCTGCTCATCGATGGGATGCCCTCTTGATCGAACGGACCCCCAGGATAATCCAGGTTGGTGAGCCAATCCTTTCACCATGTTCGCTTTCCACGTGCCGAAAACGACCGGATCGTGATGGGACGGCCTCCTGCGACAGCTTTCCGGACTCAGCCCGAAAGGGCTAAGGTTTCTCGGTGTCGACACTGCGCCTTTTCCCCTCCCGCGCCGCTGGATGCGGTTCCCTCACGCTCGCTTCCGGGACCGCCTTGCGCGGCGGAGTGGCGATCGGCGCTTCGGTGCTGGCGATGCTCGCGGGGCCTGCTCAGGCCGGCGCGGCGCGGGGCGGCAGCAGCGCCTGCTACGCCACCGGCGGCGGCGCTCTCGAGATCTGCCGCTCGGCCGACGAGGCCGAGGGTGTCTTCGCCGTCCCGCCGCCCTGCCGCTTCGTTCACGACGTGCAGATCTTGCGTCTCAAGGATACCGGGCCGCCCGGCCCGCTCCAGGTGATCTACCGGGCCGAGCCGCCGCGCGGGGGCGGACGCCGCGGCGAGGATTCTTGCCCATCGGACCTGCGCGCCAGCGATCCCGCCGCGGGCGGCGCCGTGCGCATCGGCCGTCAGATCGAGGCGCTGGCCACGATCCTACCGCCGACCGATCCGCGCTTCTGGAGCGAGGGCCTCAAGGGGGACGGCTCGGCGCGGGCCGAACAGCCGCGCCGCCGCAGCCGGGCGGGCCGGCAGGCGCGGCGCGAGGCCCGCCGGGCGGCGCGCGAGGCGCGGCAAGGGGACAGGACGTCTGAAAAGATGACCTTCCGCGCTCAGGCGCCGACGCCGGAGGACGATCCGTCCGGCAACGCGATGATGGTCGCGGGGCGCGATTGGGCGGGCGACCCCTATTACGCCATCCTCGCCACCGCGACCGAACCCTCGGGGGAGGGCGGCCGCCGTCGAGTGCTGGTCCAGGCACGAACCTACGACTTCCAGAGCCTCGACCTGCGCGTCGAATCCGATCCTGGCACCGCGTGGCAGCCATTCGGCCCCCCCCCCGCCGAGGAGAAGGGGCGCAGACGCGGACGGGCCCGGCCGGCGGCCAAGCCCGCCCCCGTGCTCGACGAGAACGGCAAGCCGATCGTCGGCAATTGCGCCGCGCCGGATCTCGAGGCCCGTGGCCTGACCGGTTCGATCAGCGTGGTCGATCGTCTCTACCACTACTTCTACACAGACGTGCTGCCCGCCGATTGCGGGGCGCCGCGGAGCAAGCGGCGCATGGCGCTGTATCTGCGCACGAGCCGCGACCCGCTGGCCGAGCGCGCGTGGTCGGCGCCCGTCACGCTGATCGAGAGTCTGCCTGCCGAGACCGAGATCCGCGTCGCCAAGGCACGCGGCATGGACCGCTGGGCCGTGGCCTATTCCTGCTCGCGGCCGGTCACCGTTTCGGGTGGGCCTGTCGCCGACATCTGCCTGCACTACACCTCCGACCTCTCGCCCGGCAGCATCACCGCCCTGACGCTCTATTCGGAGCCGATCGCCGCTGGCCATTCGACCGCCTATCTCGGCCTGCGCTCCGGCGGCGACGCCCTGGGGCGTTTCACCCGTGACGGCTTCGGCTGGATGACCGATCGCTACGGCAATCTCGACGCGCCGACGATCTACCCGGACAAGGGCGGCTTCCTGACCTGGCTCGACCGCCGGGCGCCGCGGATCGACGGCAGCGACGCCTCCTCCCTCTACGGCCGTCCAGTCTTCTGGGCGACCTGGTCCGTGCGACCGCGCGCTGCCCAGCCCTGACCTGGTGACGATTTCGGAGGCAGGTTCGACAGAGGAATGAGCGGCCTTGGCGTCGCTGCCGATGGTGAGAGACCGTGAGACCGCGCTCGACCGGGTGTCATCCCGGCGCGGATGATGCGCGTTGAAGCAGAGGGCTGCGGCGCGCAGGGAGGAATGCCATGACGGTCACGACCCTTGATGCGGTGGCCGAGCGGCGCGGCGCCGAGGTGCTGGTGGAGGTGCTGCGCTCGGAAGGGGTCCGCTACATCTTCGGCAATCCGGGCACGACCGAACTGCCGCTGATCGACGCCCTGACGGAAGCGACCGACATCGCCTACGTGCTCGCGCTGCAGGAAGCGAGCGCGGTGGCCATGGCCGACGGCTATGCGCAGGCCGCGCGCCGGCCGGGCTTCCTCAACCTGCACACCGCCGGCGGCCTCGGTCACGGCATGGGCAACCTGCTCAACGCCCAGATCTCGGGCACGCCGCTGGTGGTGACCGCGGGCCAGCAGGATTCGCGGCATGTCATCACCGATCCGCTCCTGTTCGGTGATCTGACCGCCATCGCCGCCCCCACGGTGAAGTGGGCGCGCGAGGTGACGAACGCCGACCAGCTCCCTGTGCTCCTGCGCCGCGCGTTTCACGACGCCGCGGCGGCACCCTCGGGCCCCGTCTTCCTGTCGCTGCCCATGGACGTGATGGAAGCGAGGACCGCCGCGCCGCTCGGCGAGATCTCCACCATCGACCACCGCGCCGTGGCCGGCTCCCTCGACCGGCTGGCAGAGCATCTCGCCGCCATCCCGCCGGGACGTCTCGCCCTGATCGCCGGCGACGAGGTCGATGCCAGCGACGCCTCGGCCCAGGCGGTGCGGCTCGCCGATCTCCTCGCCGCGCCGGTCTACGGCTCGTCCTGGCCGGCGCATATCCCGTTTCCGACCGCCCACCCGCTCTGGATGGGCAACCTGCCGACCAAGGCCAGCGGCATCGCCGAGATCCTGGGCCGTTACGACGCGGTGTTCGCGCTCGGCGGCAAGTCGCTCATCACCGTGCTCTACACGGAAGGCTCGGCCGTACCGCCGGGGACGCAGGTGTTCCAGCTCTCGGCGGATGCGCGCGACCTCGGCCGCACCTACGCCACGCAGCTCTCGACGGTCGGCAATGTGCGCGCCTCCCTCGACGTGCTGCTGCCGCTGCTCGAGGCACGACTCGCGCCCCACGCCGAGACCTATGCCCGCCTGCGCCGCGAGGCCGTCGCGGCCTACGACGCGCGCCGGGCCGCCCTCGAAGCCCGGGCGGATGCCGCCTTCGCCGATCCCGTGATCCACCCCCTCGTCGCCGCCCGCGAGATCGCCCGCGCCGTCGGGGCCGACATCGCCATCATCGACGAGGCGCCCGCGACCCTCGGGCACCTGCGCACCATCCTGCACAGCACCTGGACGCGGCAATATTCCTCGATCCGCGGCGGCGTCCTCGGGTGGGGCATGCCCGCCTCGGTCGGCTTCTCGCTCGGCCTCGACCGGTCGCCAGTGGTCTGCATCGTCGGCGACGGGGCGGCGATGTACTCGCCTCAGGCGCTCTGGACCGCCGCGCATGAAGGGCTGCCCGTGACCTTCGTGGTGATCAACAATGCCGAGTACAACATCCTGAAGCAGTTCATGAAATCGCAGACGCACTACGCCTCGGTGCGCGCGAACCGCTTCATCGCCATGGACCTGACCGACCCGCGGATCGACTTTCTGGCCCTCGCCACCTCGATGGGTGTGCCCTCCCGCCGGATCGAGCGGGCGGCGGACATCGCCGGGGCGGTCGAGGCGGGCATCCGCTCGGGGCAGCCGAACCTGGTGGAGATCGTGGTCAGCGCCTCGTGACGACTGGCCTGCCGCCGACCCTCGTCTTCGACACCGATTGCGTGCTCTGCGCGGGAGCGGTGCGCTTCCTGCTCGCGCACGAACGCGATGATCGCCTGCACTTCATGGGGGCATGGTCGCGGGAGGGGCTCGCGCTGGCCGCCCAATACGGCTTCACCGCAGAGGACCTGAACGGGACCTTCCTGCTGATCGAGAACGGGCGGGCGCTGGCGCGCTCGGATGCCGCGCTAAAAGTGGCACGGCATCTCAGGGCGCCGTGGCGCTGGTTCAGGCTGCTCAGGATGGTGCCGAAGCCGCTGCGCGACCGTCTCTACGGCCTCGTCGCGCGTTACCGCTATCGCCTCTTCGGGCGCCGCGAGGATTGCGCCCGCGTACCGCCGGAGCAGCGGCACCGGTTCCACGGGGTGCGGCCAGCGGATCCGCCGCACCCGTAAGACATCAGGCCTTGCGCGCCACCGTGAACCGGGCGGCGTCCTTGAGCACCTGAGCCCGCGCGCCCCAGGGCGCGACGGCCTCCTCGCACAGAGCCACCAGCCGGTCGCACTCGGCCCGCGCCCCGTCGAGGCCGAGGCGGTCGACCAGGGTCGCCTTGCCGGCATCCTTGTCCTTGCCGGTGGCCTTGCCCATCGCTTCCGGCGAGGCTTCCCGGTCGAGGATATCGTCGGCGACCTGGAAGGCTTGGCCGAGCGCCTTGCCGTAGCGCAGCAGCGCCGCCCGCTCATCCGCATTCGCGCCGCCGACGAGAGCGCCGGCCTCGACCGAGAAGGCGAGGATCGCTCCGGTCTTCATCGCCTGCATCCGCAGGGTGTCGTCGATATCCATGTTGGCCGGGCCGAAGCGCCCCTCGGCCGAGAGGTCGAGGAGCTGGCCGCCGACCATGCCGCCGAGACCGGAGGCGCGGGCCAGCCCGAGCACCAGCTCCGCCCGGATCGCCGGATCGGGCTGCCAGCGCGGGTCGGCGGTGACCTCGAAGGCCAGCGTCTGGAGCGCGTCACCGACGAGGATGGCGGTCGCCTCGTCGTAAGCCTTGTGGACGGTGGGCTTGCCGCGGCGCAGGTCGTCATCGTCCATGGCCGGCAGGTCGTCGTGGACGAGGCTGTAGCAATGGACGAGTTCGACGCCCGCACCCGCCGCGAGCGCCGCTTCTTCAGTCCCGCCGAGCATCCGCGCGGTCTCGATGGCGAGGAAGGGCCGCAGCCGCTTGCCGCCGCCGAGCACGGCGTGGCGCATCGCCTCCATCAGCCGGGGCGGACGGGCGATCTCGCCAGCCTGGAGCGTCGGCCCCAGCAGATCGACGAGGAAGGTCTCGACCGTGTCGGCGACCCCTGCCAGCCTGTGGGTAAAGTCACCCGTATAGGCGTCTGCCTTGACCGAGGGGTGGGAAGCCTGCGTTGAGGTCATCGGAAGAGGCCTGGATCGGGGAGGGGCGGACGCGCGGTGGCGGTGCCGGAGGAGAGCGAGGCGGAGCGGCAGGGGCGCGACCTGCGACGGATTCCGTCGTCGCGGCCTCTCGCGAGGAAAGCTGCGCCGCGGGATTTCGTCCCGAAGCGTCGAACCGGGCTGCGGCGCGCCGCCACCCTGATCACGCTGGCTCCCATTGCCATTCTTGCCTTCACGCTCACGCTCGCGCTCGTCTATAGCGTGGCGACCCCGCCCTCAACCCTGATGCTGGGGCGTTGGTTGACGCTCCAGGGCGCGCAGCGGGACAGCGTCAAGCTGGAGGCGATCGCCCCAGCCCTGATCCAGGCGGTGATCGCCTCGGAGGACCAGCGCTTCTGCCTGCACAACGGCGTCGATTGGGGCGCCCTGCGCGACGTGGTGGACGACGAGGAGGGCCCGAGTAGGGGTGCCTCGACCATTACCATGCAGACGGTCAAGAACGTATTCCTGTGGCCCGGCCGTTCCTACATCCGCAAAGGGCTCGAAATCCCGCTCGCGGTGATGGCCGATGCGATCTGGGGCAAGCGTCGGACCATGGAGATCTATCTCAACGTCGCCGAATGGGGGGAGGGCATCTTCGGGGCCGAGGCCGCCGCCCGCCACTGGTTTCGCAAGAGCGCCCGCGATCTGAGCCGCAACGAGGCTGCGCTGCTCGCCGCCGCCCTGCCGAACCCGATCCTGCGCAGCGCCGGCAAGCCGACCCGCGGCGTGCGGGCGATCGCAGCGCGCATCCAGGGGCGGATGGGGCAGGTGGATGGGCTGATGGGGTGTTTGAAGCGCTGACGGTTCAGTTCTTCTCCGCTTCGCACAGCTGCGTCACGGCCCGCTCGTAGCCCTTCGCATCGAACTTCCTGAGCGAGTTCTCGCTCTGGTAGCGCACACTTCCGAAAATCTTGCGCGTCTGCCACGGGCGGTCGTGCAGCCCGAAGATCCAGGCGACGTTGGTGAAGGAGTTCGCGTCGCGGCCGTCGAGGAAGTAGCGGTTGTTGAGCCGCAACGTCCGGGCGAACGCCTCCTCCGGCGAGGGCGACCACTCGAGGATCTTCTTGCCCCAGTACATGCGTAGCTGGTTGTGCATGTAGCCGGTCTCGCGCATCTCGCGCATGGCGACATTCCAGTAATGGTCGTGGGTCTTCCCCTCCGCCAGCTCTGCCTCGGAATAGAGCGTCGGGCGCTCGTCGTCGGCGTGCTCGGCGAGCGTCTTGCGGGCCCAGTCGGGCACGGCGCGGGCGTAGTCGTCGTAGCCCTGCGTATGGAAGACGTGGTTCATCGCCAACTCGCGCCGGACGATCAGCTCTTCGAGATAGGCCGAGCGGTCGTCGCCGTCAGCGTCCTTCGCCGCGCGGATCGCCAGCGCGATCTCGACCGGCGAGATGTGCCCGAAATGCAGGTAGGGGCTCATATGCGAGGCCGCCCCGGCTTCCGGCTTGTTGCGGCCGGCGCCGTAGCCGGCGAAGGCCTCCTTCACGAAGCGCTTGAGGCGCTTGCCTGCCTCTGTGTGGCCGCCGCGGAAGCGCTTCACCGGGCCAACCGTGGTGTCGAGCGTCAGCTTCGCCAGCAGCCTGTCCGGGTTCGAGACGTCGAGCCCGTCCTTCCGCTTTAGCCGCTCGATCAGCCCTCCGGCGGGCTGCTCGATCGTGCGTCGCGCCAGCGGCTCCAGGAAGTCGTCCCAGAGCTTCTGAAGCTTCGGGCGCAGGGTGCGCGCGGCGTATTCGTGCTTGGTCGAGGCGGTCTCGACCGGCACCACCACGTCACCTTCGACCTGCACGATCCGGCACGTCGCCTTCTGTTCGATCTCGCCATACCAGCGCTTCTGAATCGCGAGGTAGCCGCGGTCGAGCACCAGCAGAGCCGCACCCTCGGAGAGATCGATGGCGACCTTGGCCGGCGTTCCCCGGCGCACGAGGAAGGCGATGCCGCGCTTGTCCAAGGCGGTCGCCGCGTCGGCCAAGCCCTGCAGCAGGAAGGCGTAGTGCCGTGCATTGGCCTCGGGAAAGCCGTTGGCGCCGTCGAGCAGGCCGAAGCAGACCAGAAGCGGGAGTTTGAGGCGGTTGGCTTCCTCGATCGCCAGCTCCAGCGCCGGATTGAACGGAACGCGCATGGCCTGCTGCATGAGGTACAGGACGTAGTCGGACCCATCCCGCGGCGGTCTGTCGTTCAGCACCCGGATGCGGGCCGGTTGAATCGCCATCGCTCGAAACTGCTCCCGTCCCAGCCGCTCGCGCCGTCGATCAGCGCCATCGATCTCGGTCGTGTGATTCGGCTTTCACCTGGCGGCGCGCGTCGGCGCAGGAAATGCGCCAGGCCGGCAAACGTTGCATCGGCGGGGCTAGGATTCCGGCGGCCTTCAGGATCAAGCTCGGCGGCCGATCAGGATTCGCCAAATGGATCAAGGATGTGGCCCGCGATGAAAGCAATGAGCGCGCATCCATCTATTGCGGCATCGGCCGCAACCATTGCATTCGCCCCCTGGGCCGCATGCGGCATTTGAGTGACAGACGGCTGCTGACGTGTGCCTGCACACGCGCAAATGCCAACATTGCCGACGAAGCGGCTTGAAAAAATCCAAGCAAAGATCAATTTGTGCATTGCGGGAACGCGGACGGCGTCCGCCTCCCGCTGCCCTCCTTGGGCGTTTCCTCCCTAGACTTCGGGCCGCTCTTCACGGGCGGCTTTTTTTTGTCCGAAGTCCGGGATCGCGTCATCCGCGGGCGCGGGCGCGGATCATGAAGTTGTCGTAGGTGTACTCGGCCACCTGGAACCAGAGGTATTCCTCGTTCCGGAAGGTCTTCATCGCATCGTAGATCCGCTTGAAGTCGGGGTTCTTGGCCGAGAGATCGGCATAGACCTCGTTCGACGCTTTGAGCGCCGCCTCCATCACATCCTGCGGGAAGGGGCGAAGCTGCGCGCCGCCGGAGACGAGTCGGCGCAGTGCCTGGGGGTTGCGCGCGTCGTAGCGCGCCTGAACCTCGGCATTCACCTGCGCCGCCGCCCCCTGCAGGATGGCGCGATAGGTCTTCGGCAGACCCTTCCAGGCCTCGGCGTTGATCCAAAAATGCAGGAGGGCGCCGCCCTCCCAGAAGCCGGGATAATGGTAGATCGGCGCGACCTTCTGGAGCCCGAGCTTCTCGTCGTCGTGCGGGCCGATCCACTCGGCCGCATCGAGCGCCTTGCTCTCCAAAGCCGCGAAGATCTCCGGTCCCGGTGTCGCCTGCACCGCGGCGCCGAGCTTGGCCAGCACCGTGGCGCCGAGCCCGCCGATGCGCAGCTTGAGGCCCTGGAGATCGCCGACCGTCTTGATTTCCTTACGGAACCAGCCGCCCATCTGCGCCCCGGTATTGCCGCCGGGCAGCGCCATCAATCCGTTCTTCGAGAAGATCTCCGCGAACAGCTCCGCCGCACCGCCCTGGAGCCACCACGCGTTCTGGCCGCGGGCGTTGAGCCCGAACGGCATCGCCGTCGCCAGCGCGAAGGCGGCATTCTTGCCCATGCCGAAACTGGCCGGCGCGTGCCCCATCTCGGCCTTGCCGCTCCCGACCGCGTCGAGCAATCCGTCGGCGTGGATTGTTTCACCGGTGGCCGAGACTTGGATCTGGAAGCGCCCGTCGGTCGCCTCCGCCACGGCCTTCGCCAGGCTCTCGGAGGCGCCGAACAGGATGTCGAGGCTGCGCGCGTAGGCCGAGGTCAGGCGCCAGCGCAGCTCGGGCGCGGACGACTGGGCCTGGGCCGGGCTCGCCAACGTGCCGGCGGCGCCCAATCCGGCGCCGAGGCCGGCCGTCAGCAGGGCGCGGCGCTGCAGGGTCTTCGGCACGAATTGTGACATGAATCTCCCGGATCGTCCCGATACGCTGGCCGACCGTTGCCATACACGTGAAGGCCGCCTTCGGGAAACCGGGGCGACGCCCGTCGCCTCCGGCGCTCCGGCGTGATAGCAGGCTCGGCGTGTACACCGAGAAGCTCAGCCTCCACACCGTCTGCGGCCTGGACGAACTCGTCGAGCATCAGGCTCGCAGCGTCAGCCACGTCCTGTCGATCCTCGACCCCGACCGGGCGGATCCGGAGGCGTTCGGCACCTACGGCGCCCATCGGCGCACCATCCTGCGCTTTCACGATGCCATCGAGCCGGCGCCGGGCGTCGTCCTGCCGGAGCGCACGGACATCGAGAAGATCCTGATCTTCGGCCGCGAGGCCATCGCCGATGGCGGCGAGATCCACATTCTCGTCCACTGCCATGTCGGCATCTCGCGCTCGACCGCGGCGCTGGCGACCCTGTTCGCCGAGGCCGAGCCCAATACATCGGCCGAAGACCTGATCGCCCGCCTTCACGCCCAGCGCAAGAAGGCGTGGCCGAACGCGCGCATGATCGCGTTCGCCGACGAGATGCTCGGGCGCCAGGGCAGCCTCAGCGAGGCGGTGCGCCGCCTGCACGCGCTGCAACTGCGCAAGCGTCCGCATCTCGATCAAGTGATGCGCGACCTCGGCCGCGGCGCGGAAGTGGATGCGGCTCTGCGCGACTGACCCTCGGATCAGTTCGGCGGATCATGCCAAATCCGATTGATTCCTTCGGGATGGCGGATTTGGCCATCGCTCAAGCGCCGCGCGGACTCGCTGATACGCTCCCCGCTCCGATCGAGCGGAGTCCGTATCAGTTCGACTTGGCCGGCGTGAAGTTGCCGTCGCGCCAGACGTAGAGCACGTAGCCCTGGGCGGTGATATCGCCCTTGGCATCGAAGCCGACGGGGCCGAGCACGAGGTCGAAGCGCTCGTGGCGCAGGGCCTTGGCGATCGCGGCCGGATCGGTGCTGTGGGCGAAGTTGCCGGCCTCCACCAGCGCCTGCATGGCGGCGTAGCCGTAGATCATCGAGCCGTCCGCCTCGATCCCGCTCGTCTTGAAGGCGGCCACCACCCCCTGCGCCTCGGGCTTGCGGCTCGGATCGAGATAGAAGGTCATCAGCACGCCGTTGCTGGCGGGGCCGGCGACTTTGGCGAAGTCCGACGTGGCGATGGCCGAGGTGCCGAACCATTGCGGGCGAAAGCCGCGCTCGGCCGAGATGCGGACCAGCCGGCCCATCTCCTGGGCGTCGCCGCCGTAATAAACCACGTCGATCCCCGCGCCCTTGAGCCGGTCGGCGAGGGCGGCGGCATCGGCGTCGCTCGGCTGGAAGGCCGTGGACATCGCCTCGTTCACGCCGATGCGGTTGAGATTGTCCTTCGTCGCGGCGGCCAGAGCGCGCGAGGCCGGCGACAGGTCGCTGAGGATCGCGATCTTTCGGTCGCGGAAGCGCTCGGCGAGGATCGCAGCGGAGAGCTTGGCCTGATCGTCGTCGCGGCCGCTGACCCGGAAGATCGTCGGCAGTCCGCGATCGGTCAGTTTGGCGGCGACCGAGGCCGCGGTGATCATCACGATCCCGTGGGCGGCGTAGACTTCCGAGGCCGCGAGCGATGCGTTCGAGCAGACGTGGCCGACCACGAGCCGGACCCCGGCATTCACGTAATGGTTGGCGACAGCGACCGCCTGATTCGAGTCGCAGGAATCGTCTTGAACGTCGAGGACGATGGGCTCTCCGTTGATCCCGCCCTTGGCATTGGCATCGCGTGCGGCGGCCTCGACGCCGCGCAGAACCTGTTCGCCGACGGCGACGTAGGGCCCGGTGCGCGGCACTGCGACGCCGACCTTGACGTCGGCCGCAGCCGGCGCCGCCGAGACGAGGAGGCCGGCCAGCAGGCCGAGGCAGGCCGAAGCGAGGGCGAGGGGGCGTCGGACCGTCATGGCGCCTCTTTCCCAGCCCGCTGCCCCGTTGCCAAGGTCTGCCGGTCCGGACCGTTGTCGTCTGTCAGGACCATCGTCCTGTGACGGTTCCCCGTTCGGGACCGGCACGGCCGCGCATCCGACATCGTATGCGATGCATGGAATGACGCGGGCTGGACCTTTGGCAAGTCGGGATCTCGATGAAACAGGGCGGACTTTCGAAGGGGAGGGCGGGGTATGCCTGCACCCGCGCCCGCCGGGATAGGATTTCTATCGGGTGACGGTGTAGAGCGAGGCACCGGCGGCGACCGGCGCCGTCACGGTCGAGAACACGCTCAGCACCTTGCCCAGCTCCGCGAACGGCGCGCTCGACACGTAGACGAGGTCGCGGTTGCGCATGCGGAAGCTCTGGGTCAGGAACAGGCCTTGCGGATCGCGCAGGTTGACCCGGTACACCACCGGCACCTGCGGCGAGGCCAGAAGCGGCGAGTTCGGCCGCAGGCGCCGCACCACCGCCGCCGGCTCGTAGCGGAAGATGAACACGCCTGCCGGATCGGCCTGGGTCTCGCGCAGGCCGGAGGCGCGGGCCAGCGCCTGCGACAGCGTCAGACCGTCGGCGGAGAACGGCACCTCGGTGGTGGCGCCGAGCGCGCCCACCGACAGGAAGGTCTGCGGATCGCGCACCAGCGTCAGCGTATCGTCGGGGCGCACGAAGATGTTCTCGCGCGGGTTGGCCACGACCGTGCTCATCGGCACGGTGACGGTGCGGTTGCCGCGCGACAGGCGCACGAAGGTCTCGGCCACGGGCGTGCGCACGCCGCCGGCCTGGGCGATGACGTCGAGCAGCCGGTCGCCGCGGCCCGAGAGCGGCACGCGCTTGCCGGTGGCCGCCTCGCCGGTGACGGTGACCGATTGCGAGACCGGCTTGGTGACGGAGACGAGCACCTGCGGCTGGATCGCCTTGCCGGCGAGTTCGGTCTCGATCAGCGCCTGGACGTCCTGGGTGCGGCGTCCGACGACCTTGATGCGGCCGGCGTAAGGAACGGTGATGCCGCCGTCCGGCCCGACCACCTGCTCAGGGATCATGGCGGACTTGGAACCGGCGGAGAAGCGGTCGGCGACCAGCGGCCCGGAGAACAGGCCGCCGGAGCCGGCTTCCCAGACCTGGACCGCCACGGAGTCGCCGACCCCGATCACGGGCTCGAGAGCAGGCCGGTTGTCGCCGAAGGTGACGAGGAGGCTATCGAGGGGGCGGGTGCGGAGGGACTCGACGAGGGCGGGGGTGACGTCGATGATCTCGTAGCGAGCGAACAGGCCCTCGGCGGTGGCGACGTCGGCGCCGCTCTCGATGGCCGAGGTGGTCGGCCCCGCCGCCGGCAGGATCGAACACCCGGATGCGGCGAGGGAGGCCGCGAGGATCGTCAGGGACGCAGCGTACTTCATGGACGATTCCATTCGGGTCCGGGCGGACCGTGCCGTCACGTCCGTCCCCTTTCCGATAGCCGCGCAGTTACTGCGATCCATTGAACACGGGCCCCGGCCTGACTCTTGAATGACGCGCAGGATGCGCCGATGGCCGGCGAGCGCTCACGCAGCAATGCGTCACCACCGTGGCACGGCCACGCTTATCCCCTCAATCCCGCCTGTTTCGGGACGATGGCGTCTCGCAGGACACAGCCGAGTTGAGCCGCGGTCAGCTCGACCCGAATCGGCGCTGGGCCGTCGCCGCGGCCGAACCGGAACAGGGCGTAGTCCGTCGCGAGGGGGCCGGAGGGCGAAGGGCGGCAATCCGGCAGGGAGGGGGCGTGGTCGCCGAACACGCAGAGCGTCGCCCTGCGGCCGGCGAGCCCGTCAATCAGCCGCTCGACCGCCTGGCCGGTATGGGCGACATGATGGAGGTACTGCGCCAGCGGCTCATCGATCCCGGTGAGCCGGCCCGGCTTCCAGGGGCCGTGATTCTCCATGGTGACGGAGAAGACGAAGCTGCGTTCTCCGGGGGCAGGCGCGCCGCCCGGCGCCACTTCCGCCAGGATCCGCTCGGCGACCGCGACGTCGCCGATATAGGGACCGATGCGAGGGGCATCGGCGAAATCCTCCTCCATGACGAGGCGATCGAAGCCGAGCGTGCGAAACACCTGCGCACGGTCGAAGAAATCCCGGTGGAAGGGATGCACGAACACCGTCGCGAACCCGGCGGCGCGGGCAAGCCGGGCCAGGCTCGTCGGCTCCTCGCCCTTGCGGGCAAGGTAGGGGTCGTAGCGACCGAAGCCGAGATCGTCGGGATCGAGGCCGGTGAGCACGGCGTGCTCGGAGCGCATGGTGTAGGCGCCGTGCGCGGGTACCGCGAGGCGACCATACTGCGTCGCCTGCGCCCGGATTCGCGCCATCACCGGAAGATCCGGTCCTCCGAGGCGGGTCGGGTCGAGGAAGGATTCGAGCTGGACGACGACGACGACCTCATCGTCGGGCTCGCCGCCGTTGCCCGCCATGAGGCGGACATCCGTCTCGCCCAGACGACGCAGCCCGTAGCCCATCATCGTGGCGACGAGCCCGTAGCGGGCGACGTCGCGGGCGAGGTTGGGCCGCGGGAAGAGCCGGCGCAAAGCCGCCTGGCCGGCCGCGCTTAGGCCGAAGAGCGCGAGTGCCGCCAGCCCGGCCGGCAGGCCGAGGATCGCCAGTGCGGACGCGCCCGCTCCCTCCGGCAGGGCCGCCGGCTCCAGCAGGTACCACGCGATGACAGCGGCAAGACCAAGCAGCAGGGGCCCGGCGATCCGGAGATCGGTGAGCGGCAGGGTGTAGTAGAGCTGCGGATGACGCGGCACCTGGGCGAGCAGGGCGAGGTCGCTGAACACGACGGGCTCGCCGATCACCCGTCGCTTCAGCCGATCCACCACCGCGAGGATGGCCAGCGTCAGAAGGCAGGACGAGGCGGCGAGCCAGGGGCGCCACGAGAACTGGAACCAGAACAGCGTGATCAGGGCATAGCCGAGGAACCGGACCGCCAGATCGGCCGGGCGGAGGCTCGGGCGTTGCGGCGAGGCCGTCGCCTCGATGGCGAAGGCGCCGACGATCGCGACCGCCAGCGGCACGAGAAGGGTCGCGAGGCTCATGCCGTCTCAGCGGCCCGATTCGCTGCGCACGCCGCGGCGGGCACGCAGACGGCGCAGGATCGGGTTGATCAGGGCGTAGCGCAGCCGCATCGTCGCGTGGCGGGCCACACCCAACGCGAGCCGCGAGGGTGGCTTGGCGGCCCTGGCCTCGCTGAGCCGGTCGAGCAGGTGCTCAGGCGTGCAGGGCTTCATGGCCACCGGATCGAGATAGAGCGGGTAGAGGATCAGCGCGCCCGCCACCAATTCGTCGAGGGACAGCGTGCGGCCGCGCGCGGCACCGGGCGCCAGATCCTCCGTGAGGCCCCAGCCGGCGTAGAAGGGACGGCCGTGGACGGCCACCGTCAGGCCGCGGATCAGCGCCTCGAAGCCCGCCAGCGACGTCATGGTCTCGACATGGTGGCAGCGGTCGAGCAGGTCGACGATGGAGAACCCGCCGACAACGCGGTCGGCGAGCCGGCGCACGTCGTCCTCTGGGATCGCGCCGGGCCGGAACCCGGCCTCGACGTCGGGATGCGGCTTGTAGAGCAGGAAGGCGTCCGGGTTGCGGGCGCGGGCCGCCCGCAGGAGGGCGAGGTTGCCGCGCACCTGCGGCGAACCGGTCAGCACCGAGGCGTCGTCCTCGACCTGCCCCGGCACCAGAACGATCCGCCGGTCGGTGGGCCAGTCCGCGCCGGGGGCCTCCAGGCCGACATTGTACTTGCTCAGGCGTCGCGCCACGATCGATTCGCGCAGGGCGCCGGCGCGAGCGGTCAGACCGGGCGGGAAGTCCGCCTGCTTCAGGATGCGAGCCAGCCGGCTCTCGACCCGCGGATCGTAGTAGATGCCGAGGTCGTCCACGACGATGGAGGCGCCCGGCTCCAGGCTGGCACCGAGCCCGACCGAGCGCAGGAATCCGTCCTCGATCCGCGCGAAGGGAATCTCGGCCTCGGCGCAGAGGCGCGGAAGCTGCTCCGGGCAGCGGGTCGCCCAGGCCTGAACTCGGCCGCCATGGCTGCGGGCGAGCGTCACCGCCTCCTCCGCCGTCATCGTGTGGAGCGGTGCGCCCGCCGGCCCGGTGGCGAAGACATCGAGCGCAGCCCGCTTCCAGCCGGAAACGCCGACGAGAACGACACGGCGGTCGTTGCCGAGAAAGCGGTCGCGCAGCCACGCTACCCGCTCCGCGGCGTCCGCCACCGGTATCAGGCGCCGCGTCCACGGATCGAAACCGTGCACGCCCGCGCCGTAGCGCAACGCTAAGAAGCCCGCGGCGTCGGCCGGCCGCGGACCCGCCGCGGGATCGGGACAAACCGTCTCGAAGCCGGCCAGCGCGGCCTCGCAGGCCGCGTCCCAGCGGGCCACGTGAATGCGCGCCGCGATCGGAAACAGTGACCACGGGTCGGTAGGAGGCGCGATCGCCGTGAGACGCGGATCGGCGGGCACTCCCTCCGTCGGGCAACCCTCGGGACCGGCGGCGACGAAGCGCGCCCCTGGATTGTCCGCGAGGAGCCGCGTCAGGAAGGCGCGCAAAACCCGTGGTGAGGCGGCGGTCTCCGGATCGATCAGGGCGAGCTCGGGCGCCGCCTCACCGGCGAATTCGCGCGTCACGGCCTCCGGAAGCGAGCGGGCGAAGCGATTGGAGCCCGCCAGCCCGCGGGCGCGTAGGAGATTGCCGAGATCCGGGGATGCTGCCTCTCCGCCGACGGAAAGGCCGCCGTAATGCAGCCGCAGGCTCGAAAGGCCGGTCTCGGGAGAATCGTAGGGGCTGAGGAGTGGCCCCGGTGCCACCCGCAGGATCGCCTTGCCGCTCCCCTCGCCGGTTGCGGACCACAGGGCCGGCGGGCCCGGTGAGCGGAAGGTCAGCGAGGCCCCCGTCGCCGCCTCGACCTGCGCGCGCAGATGCCAAACCGTCCGCCCGAGCGGCAGGAAGGAGCGGGGCAGCCCGGTATCCCCGTGCGGCTCGATGTGGCGCAGGTCGATCATGGTGGGGCGATCATGGCGAGGCCCGCTCCATAGCCCAAGCCTCGGCTGCGGCACAGGCCAAAGGGGACATGGCCGACATCGCTTTCTCCGCGAGCCGAGCGGCGACGGCTTTTGCGATGCACTTTTCAGAGGATGATTTTGGACTGGACACACAGGAGCCGCAATCTGGCGCGAGACGATGGCCGTCCGATCGCCGCATGTTCTGCGTGATGGATCGGCAACGGAGACCGCAAATTCTCCCGACTGCCCCGAGCGGTGATTGTCGTACGCGCGGCTGTCGTGAGAGGTGCTCAGCCGGCCAATGCAATACCGATCGCTTCACGACTAGGAATTGAGCGCCTGGGAATGTCGCAGCCTCGTGCCAATACCATAGGCCACCACGGCGCCACGTTCCTGTTCCTGCAGGGGATCGCTTCTCCGTTCTTCTCGGTGCTTGGCACGGCCCTGCGCGAGCGCGGCCACGGGGTCCGGCGCATCAACTTCTCAGCTGGCGACTGGTTGTTCTGGCCCCATCCGGCGGATCACTATCGCGGCAAGCGTGAGGGCTGGGAGGCTTATCTCGAAGCCTATCTTCGCACGCACGCCATCACCGACATCGTGCTGTTCGGCGATTGCCGTCCCTATCATCAGGCCGCGGTCCAGGTCGCCAAACCCATGGGCGTGCGCATCCACGTGTTCGAGGAGGGCTACGTCCGGCCTTACTGGATCACCTGCGAGGCCGGCGGCGTGAACGGCAACTCGACCTTGCCCAAGCGGGCGGAGGAGATCCGGGAGCTCGCCCGCAGGCTGCCGCAGCCCGGCCGGGCCATGCCGCTCACCGGGGACATGGCCCGCCGCAGCCTGTGGGATATCGGCTTCAACATCGCCAATATCGGCTTTCCCTACCTCTATCCGGGGTTCCGCACCCACCGGCCGAATCACATCGCGGCCGAGTATGCCGGCTGGATCCGGAAGTTCGTGCGCCGCCGCCGCACCCGCCGCGAGGCGGCGCGGGTCAACGAGATCTACCACGCGATCAACGCCGACTATTTCCTGCTGCCGCTCCAGCTCGACAGCGATTACCAGATCCGCGTCCACTCGCCGTTCCTCGGCGTCGAGGGCTTCATGGATCGGGTGATCGCCTCCTTCGCCAAGCATTCGCAGGCGCCGACACGGCTCTTGGTGAAGCTGCACCCGCTCGACAGTGGCATCATGAACTGGCGCAAGCGTGCCCGCCAATCGGCGAAGCGCCACGGCTGCAACGACCGGCTCGACTTCATCGACGGCGGCGATCTGCCGAAGCTCATCGACGGCAGCCGCGGCGTGGTGCTGGTGAACTCGACCGTCGGGATGCTCGCCCTCGAGCGTGGACGGCCGACGCTGGCCTTCGGCTCGGCCGTCTACAACTTGCCGGGCCTGACCCATCAGGGCGACATCGACACCTTCTGGCGCAATCCGCAGGCGCCCGAGGCGGACCTGATGCAGGATTTCCTCCGCGTCGTCATGCACCGGACTCAGATCAACGGCGGCTACTTCTCCCGCTCGGCGATCGCGCGGGCGGTGGCCGGTGTCGTTCCCCGTCTCGAGGCGGCGCTGCCGCCCGCCTCGCTGGCGGCCGCCCGCGATTCGTTGGAGCAGGCCGACCGCGAGGAAATCCTCTCGCCCGCCTATTGACCGCCAGCCACTGACGCGGGTCCGGAATCCTTCGACTGCGACCCGGCCCCTTGCGGAAAGAACACGCCGCCTTGTCCGTCATCCTCATCACCGGCGCCTCCAGCGGCATCGGCGCGGCCCTGGCGCGCTTCTACGCCGCGAGGGGAGCGGGCCTCGTGCTCACGGGGCGCGACCGGGAGCGGCTGGAAGCCGTGGCACAGGGTTGTCGGGCGCTGGGAGCCGAGACCCGGATCCGGCTGATCGACGTGCGCGAGCGCGAGGCCATCGGCGCCTGGATCCGCGAGACCGACGCGCAGACGCCGCTCGATCTCGTCATCGTCAACGCCGCGGTGAACGGAGGGCACCCGTCCGGTGGCCTGGAGACCGATGCGACGGCCTTCGAGACCGCCGATATCAACTTCACCGGCGCGCTCAACGTCATGCTGCCCTGCGTGACCCTGATGAGCGAGCGTGGCCGGGGGCAGATCGCGCTGATCTCCTCACTCGCGGCCTATGCGCCGTTGCCCGACGCGCCGGCCTATAGCGGCGCCAAGGCGGCGCTCCTGGCCCACGGCCTTGCCCTGCGCCAGAAGCTGAAGCCGCTCGGCGTGCGCCTCAGCGTGGTGACGCCGGGCTACGTGAAGACGCCGATGGGCGGCGTCATCAAGGGATGGCGCCCGCTCGAAATCACTGCGGACGAGGCGGCCGCCCGCATCGCCGGCGGCTTGGAGCGGGACCGGGACGTGATCGCCTTCCCCGCGATCCTGGCCGCGCTCGCCCGCGGCGCGCTGCTGGTGCCGGAATGGGTCCGCAGCGCCGGTCTGCACGGTTTCCGCTTCCGCAACCGGCATCGGCGCTGATGGGTGCGCCCCGGATCGCCCTGTTCGCGCTGGAGGCGCTGCCGAACGCCCGCGCCGTGCGCCGCTTCGTGGCGGATCACGCGGAAACGATCGCCTTCGTCGGGCTCTCGAATGCCGAGCGACCGGCCACCGGCGGGCTCATCGGCCAGGTCCAGCGCCATCTCGCCCGATCCGGCCCCGGTTTCCTCCCCTATCTCGGCGTCAATTTCGGGCTGCCCGACCTGCTGCGCCCGCTCGCGCCACTCACTCAGCGCCTTGCCGGCACGGCCGGGACCCCCGAGGCTACGCCGCTCGCCGCCCTCTGCCGCCGGCTCGCGATTCCGGTGCTGCGAATCGACGACGTGAACGGCGAAGAAGTCGCCCGAGCCTTCGCGACGCATGCGCCCGATCTGATCGTCGCCTTCCATTTCGATCAGATTTTCTCGGCAGGGACGCTGAAGCGGGCGCGGCTCGGCGGAATCAACCTCCATCCGAGCCTGCTGCCGCTTCACCGCGGCCCGGTGCCCACGATTCACGCTCTGGCCGACGGGAAGGGGGCGTTCGGCGTCACCGTCCACCGCCTCGCCTCCGCGATCGATGCCGGGGCGATCCTCGCGCAGGAGGCAGTCGCGCTGCCGGACGACACGACGGCCACCCGCGCCTCGGTGCGTCTGCACGAGCACGGCCGCATCCTGGTGGATCGTGTGCTCGGCGAAATCGCCGCCGAAGGGGCGATTCCGGCGGGCCGCAGCGTTCCGGTGCTGCCCTATTGCGGCTTTCCCGACCGGGCGCTGCTCGCGCGGATGCGCCGGGAGGGGCGGCTCCTCACCGACGTGCGGGATCTGCGGGACGCGCTGACGCTGTCCCGCAGGGCGTGAGCCTCACGCCCGCAGGGCGGCGTCGAGGTCGTCGATGAGATCCTGCGGATCCTCGATCCCGATCGAGAGGCGCACGACTTCGGGGCCGGCCCCCGCCGCCCGCTTCTGCTCGTCGGTGAGCTGGCGGTGCGTGGTCGAGGCGGGGTGGATCACCAGCGAGCGGGTGTCGCCGATATTGGCGAGGTGGCTGAAGAGCTGGAGATTCGACACCAGCTTCACGCCGGCCTCGTAACCGCCCTTGAGGCCGAAGGTGAACACGGCGCCCGCGCCCTTGGGCGTGTAGCGCTGGGCTAACGCATGGTAGCGGTCGCTCTCAAGACCCGGATAGCTCACCCACTCGACCAGTTCATGCCCGGCGAGGAAGCTCGCCACCTTCAGGGCATTGTCGGAGTGGCGCTGCATCCGCAGCGGCAGGGTCTCGATGCCGTTGAGGATCAGGAAGGCGTTGAACGGCGAGAGCGCCGGCCCGAGGTCACGCAAGCTGAGGACACGGACAGCGATCGCAAAGCCGAAATTCCCGAAGGTCTCGGCCAGCACCATGCCGGCATATTCCGGCCGCGGCTGCGATAGCATCGGGTAGCGCTCGTCGCCCTGCCATTGAAACGTGCCGCCGTCGACGATCAGCCCGCCGATCGAATTGCCGTGGCCGCCCAAAAACTTGGTGGCCGAGTGCACGACGATGTCGGCGCCGTGCTCGAACGGCTTGATCAGGTACGGCGTCGCCATCGTGTTGTCGACGATGAGCGGGATGTTGTGGCGCTTGGCGATGACGCTGAGGGCGGCAATATCCGTGATGACCCCGCCGGGATTGGCGATGCTCTCGCAAAAAATCGCCTTGGTGCGCGGGGTGATGGCGCGTTCGAACGAGTCCGGGTCGTCGGTGTCGGCCCAGACCACCTGCCAGCCGAAGTTCTTGTAGGAGTGATTGAACTGGTTGATCGAGCCGCCGTAGAGCTTGTTCGCCGCAATGAACTCGTCGCCCGGCTGCATCAGCGCGTGGAGCGTCAGGAATTCGGCGGCATGGCCCGAGGCGACGGCCAGCGCCGCGGTGCCGCCTTCCAGCGCCGCGATGCGCTCCTCCAGCACCGCGTTCGTCGGGTTGGTGATGCGGGTGTAGATATTGCCGAAGGCCTGGAGCCCGAACAGCGAGGCGGCGTGGTCCACGTCGTCGAAGACGAAGCTCGTCGTCTGGTAGATCGGCGTCGCCCGCGCGCCCGTGGCCGGGTCGGGGGTCGCGCCGGCATGGATCGCGAGGGTGTTGAAGCCGGGCTGGCGGTCGGTCATCGAAAAACTCCTCAAGACGCGTCGTTTACGCTCCTGCTCTTCGGCGGTGCAAGCGCGGCGGTGGCATGCGTGGCCACGCGACCGCCTGCAGCGGGACTTCGCGCCTCGGGTTCCACAAGCATGAGCGGCCGGCCGACGTGGCGGCCCATCCGCACCATGCGTTCCGGAGATGATGCTCTGCGGTAACGATCACCGGGGATCGTTGTGGTGCCACACGCCGCATCAAGCGCGGCAGTCTGGACAGGTTCGCATCTGGCATGTCAGAGAGCCGCGCAGGAAATAAAACGGTAATCCGGTGACCCACGGTCGCATTGATTGCCGCGGCGCGATGGTGTCACCCCTTGCGCCAGGTTTCGAATTCGAAAGCCTCCAAGGCGCGCGCAGCCGGGAAAGCCCGGGGCGCCACGAGAGGCTCGGCGCGACGGCTGACGGGAGGGCTGCACCTTGGCGGACGAAGGGCCTCAGGGCACCAAGCGAGATTTCCTCTTCCTCGCCACGGGCGCGGGATTGGCCGTCGGGGCCGGCGCGGTGGCGTGGCCCTTCGTGGCCTCGATGGCACCCGATGCCGCCACCGTCGCTGCCGGTGCGCCGCTCGACGTGGATCTCAGCCCGATCCAGGAAGGCCAGATCGTCAACGTGTTCTGGCGCGGCAAGCTGATCTTCGTGCGCAAGCTCACGGAGAAGGAAGTCACGGACATGAAGGCCGTGCCGCTCTCCGAGATGATCGATCCGGCCGCGTTCGACACCCGAGTGAAGTCAGGGCATGACCGTTGGCTCGTGGCCTACGGCAACTGCACTCATCTCGGCTGCGTGCCGATCGGCCATTCCGGCAATTACGAGGGCTGGTCCTGCCCGTGCCACGGCTCGCAGTTCGACGCCGTCGGCCGCGTGCGCCGCGGCCCGGCGCCGACCAACCTCCCGATTCCGCCCTACGCCTTCGAGACCGATACCAAGATCAAGATCGGCGAAGAAGGCGGCAAGGCGGTCGCCTGACAACAGGACACGAGAAGCCGGAGCGGGCAAACCGATGAGCAGCGCACACGCGACCTCGACCTACGTACCCAAGAGCCGCCTCGCGAAGTGGTTCGAGTCACGGCTGCCGCTGGTCGGGCTGGTGCACTCGTCCTTCGTCGCCTTCCCGGTTCCGCGCAACCTCAACTACTTCTGGACCTTCGGCGCGATCCTGATCGCGTTCCTCGGCATTCAGATCATCACCGGCGTCTGGCTGGCGATGCACTACGATCCGAACGCCAGCAACGCGTTCGAGAGCGTCGAGCACATCATGCGCGACGTGAATTACGGCTGGCTCCTGCGCTACGCGCACGCCAACGGCGCGTCGATGTTCTTCGTGGCGGTCTACGTCCACATCTTCCGCAACCTCTATTACGGGTCCTACAAGGCTCCGCGCGAGGTGCTCTACCTGCTCGGCGTCATCATCTACCTCTTGATGATGGCCACCGCCTTCCTCGGCTACACCCTGCCGTGGGGCCAGATGAGCTTCTGGGGCGCTACCGTCATCACCAACATCCTGGCGGCGATTCCGGTCGTCGGCGACACGATCCAGAGCCTGCTCTGGGGCGGCTACTCGGTCGGCAACCCGACCATCAACCGCTTCTTCTCGCTGCACTTCCTGCTGCCGTGGATGATCGCCGGCGTCGTCGTCCTCCACGTCTGGGCGCTGCACGTCACGGGCCAGAACAATCCGGCCGGCATTCCGATCAAGTCGAGCAAGGACGCCGTGCCCTTCACCCCCTACGCCACCGTCAAGGACGTGTTCGCGGTGGTGGTGTTCATGATCCTGTTCGCGTGGTTCATCTTCTACCAGCCGAACTATCTCGGCCACGCTGACAACTACGTCCCGGCCAACCCCTCGGTGACCCCCGCGCACATCGTGCCGGAATGGTACTTCCTGCCCTTCTACGCGATCCTGCGCGCGGTCCCGGACAAGCTCGGCGGCGTCATCCTGATGTTCGGTGCGGTGCTGATCCTGGCCTTCGCCCCCTGGCTCGACACCTCGCGGGTCCGCTCCTGCAACTACCGTCCGGTCTACCGGGTGTTCTTCTGGGTGTTCCTGATCAACGCCATCCTGCTCGGCTGGCTCGGCGCGAAGCCCCCGGAGGGCGGCTACGTCCTCGCCTCGCGGATCTGCACCATCTACTACTTCGCCCACTTCCTCCTCGTCATGCCGCTGGTCGGCCTGTTCGAGACGCCTGACCGCCTGCCGGGTTCGATCCTCGAGACCGTGACCGGTCCAGGCAAGCAGGTGAGCGGGTCCGGCATGCCCGCAGGCGCGGCGGCCGAACCGGCCAAGCGCGCCTAGCGCCAGAGGGAGAGAACACCGATGCGCATCGCACGCCTCGCCGCCGCGGCCCTGCTCGCGGCCTCCCTCGGTGCCGGCTCGGCCCTGGCCGACGACGGACACGGCATCAATCCGCCGCGGGAGAAGTGGTCCTTCGCCGGCATGTTCGGCCGGTTCGACCAAGCGCAGCTCCAGCGCGGCTTCCAAGTCTACAAGGAGGTCTGCGCCAACTGCCACTCGATGCGGCTCGTCGCCTTCCGCAACCTCGCGGAGCCGGGCGGTCCCGGCTTCACCGAGGGGCAGGTCAAGGCGCTCGCTGCGACCTACAGCGTCAAGGAACTCGACGATTCCGGCGCCGAGAAGGAGCGTCCGGCCCGACCCGCCGACCGCTTCCCGTCGCCCTTCCCCAACGACAAGGCGGCGGCCGCGGCCAATGGCGGCAAGGCGCCGCCGGACTTCTCGGTGCTCGCCAAGGCCCGCACCTACGAGCGCGGCTTCCCGCTCTTCGTGTTCGATGCGCTGCCCTTCACCGGCTATTCCGAGCAGGGCGTCGACTACATCCACGCGCTGCTGACAGGCTACGAGGAGGCCCCGAAGGGCTTCACGATGCCGGACAGCGGCTACTACAACAAATACTATCCCGGCCACGTGATCGCGATGCCGAACCCGCTGAGCGACGGGCAGATCACCTATCCGAAGAACGACAAGGGCGAGCCGGTCGTGCCCGAGACGGTCGAGCAATACTCGCACGACGTGTCGGCCTTCATGGCCTGGGCGGCCGAGCCGCACATGATGGCCCGCAAGGCGCTGGGTCTTCGCGTGATCCTGTTCCTCATCGTACTGGCCGGCCTGCTCTATTACGTGAAGAAGCAGATCTGGAAGAAGGTCGGCGGCGAGGTCCACGGCCTCCAGCCCGAGCTGCACAAGACCTACTGACCGGTTCAGTCATCGGACGGACGAACGGGCCCCTCGTGGGCCCGTTTGCGTGTCGGGGGACGCCTGCGCTAAGGGGGTTCCATTGCCGGACGAGCCGATCCGCGCGCATTCAAAACGTCATCGCCGACATTTAAGCCGGTCCCGCGCGACAACGCGTGGCGCCGACCGCGAAGATATCGGCCACACCACACAAGGATTCTTGCATGACGGCAGCGGTTCTCGGCGTGATCGGCGGCTCGGGTGTCTATGATTTGCCCGGCCTGGAGGATGTCCGCGAGGAGACCATCACCTCGCCCTGGGGCGAGCCCTCCGACGCGCTGCGCATCGGCCGCATCGGCGAGACCAAGGTGGTGTTCCTGGCTCGCCACGGGCGCGGCCACCGTTTCTCGCCGACCGGCATCAACTATCGCGCCAACATCGACGTGATGAAGCGCGCGGGCGTCACCGACATCGTCTCGCTGTCCGCCTGCGGCTCGTTCCGCAACGAATTGCATCCGGGCCTGTTCGTGCTGGTCGATCAGTTCGTGGACCGCACGTTCGGCCGCGCGACCTCCTTCTTCGGCAATGGCTGCGTTGCCCACGTGTCCTTCGCCCAGCCGGTCGGTCCGGTGCTGCAGAAGCGCATCGCCGCCGCGGCGGAAGCCGAGGGGATCTCGGTGCACCGGGGCGGCACCTATGTCTGTATGGAAGGGCCGCAATTCTCTTCGCTCGCCGAGTCGAAGCACTACAAGGCTTCGAATTTCGACGTGATCGGCATGACCAACATGCCCGAGGCCAAGCTCGCCCGCGAGGCCGAGATCACCTACGCCACCATCGCCATGGTGACGGACTATGATTGCTGGCACCCGAGCCACGACAGCGTCGACGTGGCCTCGGTGGTTGCGGTGGCCCGCGCCAATGCCGGCAAGGCGGCGCAGCTCGTCGCTCGCGTCGCCCGCGACTTCCCGGCCGAGCGCGAGGCGTGTCCCGCGGGCTCGCACCGGGCGCTGGACGGCGCGATCATGACGGCGCCCGCCCAGCGCGACCCGGAACTGCTGGCCAAGCTCGATGCGGTGGCTGGACGGGTGCTGAACGGCTGAACGGTCATCGCGCAATGGCAGCCGGAGCGATCCGGTCCGCGAGGGTTCAGGGCGGGCGTCTCACTCGCCCGCCTGGACGACGTTGCTCTCTGTGACGGAGCGAAGTCAGAGTCGGATTTACCGCGCGCAGCCAGCGGCGCGCTCCTGGCGCTGGATGTCGGCGATGTCGGCGCGCTGGCGGGCGGAGAGGGGCACGTCGGCCAGCTCGTCGTACTTGCAGCCGGCATTGCCGAAGGCGCGGATCGCCCGCTCGGTGCGGAAGCAGTAGCCCGCATCCTTGTAGATCGCGTTGCGCTCGCCCCACAGCTCGTCACAGGGGAAGGCCGCCAGCGCGGGCGAGACCGACATCGACAGAAGACAGGCGGCTGTGACGCCAGGCAAGGAGAGGACACGCATGAAAGTGGCTCCGATCCGCCGGAGCACGGGCGTCCTCAGGCGGGCTTGAGGGTTAGGGAACGACTCGGCTCACGACCGAAGCCCTGAATCTCCAGCCGGTTGCCCGCAATCTCGACGATGGCAAAGGCCGAGCTGGCGGGCGTGTCTACCATGCCGTGGAAGGTGACGTAGTGGATTCCGTCGCGCTCGGCGTAGTTGCCCGCATGATTATGGCCGTTGAAATAGGCGATGACGTGCGGCTGCCGGGCGAGAAGGGCAGTGATCCGGCCCGCATCCCAGAGATTGTGCGGGTTGTCGGGCGCGATCGGGTAGTGGCTCAGCACGACGACCCGCTCGCCGGCCGCCCGCGCCGTCTGAAGACTCCTCTCAAGCCATGCGAACTGCGCATCGCCGAGTGAGCCGTTCCAGGGCTTGGCGTTGACGAGGCCTTCCGCCTTGGCCCGCTCCAGACGCTCGGCCGCCAAGGTCCGGCGCGGGTCGTCCGGTGGTGGGGCGAACAGCGAGACGTCGTTGCCGTCGAGCACGATGAAACGGGTACCGGCGACCGCGAAATCGTAATACGAGCCCTCCATCCCGAGCAGGCGCGGCACCCGTCCGCGATGTTCGGGCGCCACGTCGAAATCATGGTTGCCGAGCACGAACCGCGTCTCGTGGCGAAGCGTCCGGTAGATCGGCAGGATCCGCTCATAGCTGGCCACGTCCCGATCGATGACGTCGCCCAGCGTCACCACGAAACGCAGGTCTTCGCCGTTCAAGGCGGCGACGGCGGCGCGCATCTTGTCGAGGCTGTTGGCGTAGTAGCGGCCAAGGGTCGGATGCGGCGGTGCCTCGGCATATTGCGGGTCGGCGATGACGCCGAAGCGCAGCCGGTTCTCGGCGGCACCTACCTTGCCGGCCATGAGCGCAGCACTGGCGGCGAGAACGGAACGTCGGGACAGCATGGCGGCTCCTCTCGGCCGGTCGAAGCAGGCCAAGCTGTCCTCGCCGCATGACCCGCGGATGACGTCATGCTGCGGTTCATGATGGGGCCCGGCGCCAAAACCCTTCCCCCGGCGGGTGTTTCCACACTACAAGGCAGGCCCGGCCGGCCTCCGAAGCCCGCCGATCGTTCCAGGATCAGACATCCAGCACGCGATGCGTACAGCCAGCATCAGCCGCCGCACGGCGGAGACCGACGTTTCCGTCTCGATTGATCTCGACGGCACCGGCAAGGCCGAGATCTCGACCGGCGTCGGCTTCCTCGATCACATGCTGGAGCTGTTCGCCCGGCACGGCCTGTTCGATGTGACGATCAAGGTCGAGGGTGACCTGCACGTCGATCAGCACCACACCACCGAGGATACCGGCATCGCGCTCGGACAAGCGGTCGCGAAGGCGCTCGGCGACAAGCGCGGCATCGCCCGCTACGCCGACATCCACCTGCCGATGGACGAGACCCTGAGCCGTATCGCCATCGATATCTCCGGCCGTCCGTTCCTGGTCTTCCGCACGAGCTTCCGCGTCGAGAAGATCGGCCAGTTCGATACCGAGTTGGTGCGGGAGTTCTTCCAGGCCTTCGCGATGAATGCCGGCATCACGCTGCATGTCGAGACACTCTACGGCGAGAACGCGCACCACATCGCCGAGAGCGTCTTCAAGGGGCTGGCCCGGACCTTGCGCAAGGCCGTCGCCATCGACCCGCGCGAGGAGGGCCGCGTTCCCTCTACCAAGGGATCGCTCTGACGGTGATCGGGGGAGGAGCGAAGATGCGGACCTATACGCTGCACGTTCCCGAGGGTTCGGTTCGCGGTGATCCCCGCGCTCTGGAGCAGGCGCATCTCGTGCGCGACGGCTTCGCGTGGGGCGCTTTCGCCTTCACGGTCCTGTGGTTCGTGCGTCATCGCCTCTGGCTCGCGGCGCTCCTTGTACTGGCGGGGCTCGTCGCCCTCGCCTTCGCGGGCCGGGCGCTCGCCCTCTCACCCTTCGCGGCGCTGGTCATCACGGTGCTGGCGAGCCTGCTGATCGGCCTCGAGGCGTCGAGCCTGCGCCGCTGGACCTATGGCCGCCGGGGCAAGCCCGCTCGGGATGCGGTGATCGCGGGCTCGCATGAGGAAGCCGAGTTGAAGGCCGCCGCCCGCTGGCTCGACGCCGAGTCGACCCCGGGTATCGCCACGGTGGGAGCCGCTGCGCCCGCCGCGACCCGTCTCCCCCAGCGCCGCGACGACGCGGTGATCGGCCTTTTCCCCGCGAGCGAGGGTGGACGGTGAGCGAGCAGACCGTCGCGATCATCGATTACGGTTCGGGCAACCTCCATTCGGCGGCCAAAGCGTTTGAGCGTGCGGCCCGCGAGGCCGGGCTTGACGGCACCCGCATCGTCGTCACCGACGTGCCGGAGGCCGTGGCCGGCGCCGACCGCGTGGTGCTGCCCGGCGTCGGCGCCTACGCCGATTGCCGCCGCGGCCTCGATGCGGTTCCCGGCATGGTCGAAGCCATGCGGGAGGCCGTCAAGAACCAGGGGAAGCCGTTCCTCGGCATCTGTGTTGGGATGCAGCTCATGGCGAGCCGCGGCCTCGAATACGAGGAGACCGCGGGTCTCGGCTGGATTCCCGGTGACGTTGCCCCGATCGAGCCGGCCGATCCGGCCCTCAAGATCCCCCATATGGGCTGGAACACCCTGCATCTCGACCGCGAGCACGCGCTGCTGCGCGACATCGCGATCGGGGAGGGGGGGCTCCACGCCTATTTCGTCCACAGCTTCGCGCTGAAAGCCGCCGAGCCGGCGGACGTGGTCGCCCACGCCGAGTATGGCGGTCCGGTTACGGCGATGG
Source organism: Methylorubrum sp. B1-46 (assembly GCF_021117295.1). Taxonomy (NCBI): domain Bacteria; kingdom Pseudomonadati; phylum Pseudomonadota; class Alphaproteobacteria; order Hyphomicrobiales; family Methylobacteriaceae; genus Methylorubrum; species Methylorubrum sp. B1-46. The sequence continues at coordinate 2,758,186 of NZ_CP088247.1, forward strand.
TCGCGCGCGACAACATCGCCGGCACCCAGTTCCACCCCGAGAAGAGCCAGCGCCTCGGCCTCGCGCTCCTCGGCAACTTCCTGCGCTGGCGCCCCTGAGGACGCCCGCTTTCCGACACACCGACCCGGCGAGTCTACGCGTGATCCTGTATCCGGCCATCGACCTCAAGGAAGGGCGCTGCGTCCGCCTCGTTCAGGGCGACATGGCCCAGGCCAAGGTCTTCAACGACGATCCCGCGGCCCAGGCCGAAGCCTTCGAGATGCAGGGCTTCTCCTGGCTCCACGTGGTCGATCTCGACGGCGCCTTCGCGGGCGCGCCGCGCAACGCGGCCGCCGTCGACGCGATCCTGGCCCGCGTGAAACTGCCGGTCCAGCTCGGCGGCGGCGTGCGCGAGATGCGCACCCTCGAAGGCTGGCTGGAGAAGGGCGTGCGCCGCGTCATCATCGGCACCGCGGCCGTGCGCGACCCCGCCTTCGTGCACGAGGCCGCCCGCCGCCATCCGGGACGCATCGCCGTCGGCATCGATGCCAAGGACGGGCGCGTCGCGGTCGAGGGCTGGGCGCAGACCTCCAGCATGACGGCGGAGGAACTCGGGCGCCGCTTCGAGGATGCGGGCGTGGCCGCCATCATCTACACCGACATTGCCCGCGACGGCATCCTGAAGGGCCTCAACATCGAGATGACGCTGGCGCTCGCCTCCGCCGTGAGCATCCCCGTCATCGCCTCGGGCGGCCTCGCCTCGATGGCCGATGTCGAGCGGCTGCTGGAGCCCGATTGCGCCGTGCTCGCCGGCGCCATCACCGGCCGCGCCCTCTATGACGGGCGCATCGATCCGAAGGAGGCGCTGGCTGCCATCGCCCGCGCCGCGGCCAGCGGCAAGGGAAGCGCCGCGTGATCGCCGCACTTCGACCGCCGGCCCCGTCAGCCTGAAGGCTTCTGAGCGTGCTCAAGACCCGCATCATCCCCTGCCTCGACGTGAAGGACGGGCGCGTCGTGAAGGGCGTGCAGTTCCTCGAACTGCGCGATGCCGGCGATCCCGTCGAGTCGGCCAAGGCCTACGACGCGGCCGGGGCCGACGAGCTCTGCTTTCTCGACATCACTGCGAGCCACGAGGACCGCGGCACGCTGCTCGACGTGGTGAGCCGCACGGCGGAAGCCTGCTTCATGCCGCTCACCGTCGGGGGCGGGGTGCGAACGGTATCCGACGTCCGCACGCTCCTGCTCGCAGGCGCCGACAAGGTCGGCATCAACACGGCCGCGGTGAAGAATCCCGACTTCGTCGCCGAGGCGGCGGAGAAGTTCGGCGACCAGTGCATCGTCGTGGCGATCGACGCCAAGCGCGTCTCCGCGCCCGGTGAGGCGGCGCGCTGGGAGATCTTCACCCATGGCGGGCGCAACCCGACCGGCATCGACGCCGTGGATTTTGCCCGAAGGGTGTCCGAGCGGGGGGCGGGCGAACTCCTCGTCACCTCCATGGACAAGGACGGCACCCGCTCCGGCTATGACCTCGCGCTCACCCGCGCCATCGCCGACGCGGTGAAAGTGCCGGTGATCGCCTCCGGCGGCGTTGGCGGACTCGATGACCTCGTGGCCGGTGTGCGCGACGGCGGCGCCAGCGCCGTGCTCGCCGCCTCGATCTTCCATTTCGGGGAAGCCACTGTCGGCCAGGCCAAGCGCCACATGGCCGCCGCGGGCCTTGCGATGCGTCTCGATCCGTAACGGGTATCCGCCGCGGCGATGCGCGCGCCCCTTGACCGGGGCGCCAGCCCTGCGCAGGGTCCGCAGAGCCGGTATCCGATCATGCGATGCCGCATGGTACGGGTTCCCCTTGCGCGTATTATGACGAAGTTCAGTCTCGAAGACCTCGCCGCCCTCGTGGATAGCCGGGCCGGCGCGCCTCCCGAAAGCTCCTACACGGCCAAGCTTCTCTCGGAGGGGCCGGCCAAGGCCGCCAAGAAGCTCGGCGAGGAGGCGGTCGAGGCCGCCATCGCCGCCGTGCAGGGCGAGCACAAGGCGATCGTCGCGGAGGCGGCGGACGTGCTCTACCACCTCGTCGTGACGCTGAAGGCGACCGGCGTGCCGCTCGACGAGGTCATGACGGAGCTCGGACGGCGCACGGCCCAGAGCGGACTCGCCGAGAAGGCGGCGCGGAGGCATACATGATCGGCGCCCCGATCCCGTCGGCCGGGATCGAACCGGAAGAGCGCCAGAACCCGGTGACCGGCCAGGGGCCGGGCCGCCTCTCGCCTTACCGGATCTTCTCGCGCGAGGAATGGGCTCAGCTTCGTGCGGACACGCCTCTGACGCTGACGGCCGAGGATATCGGTCGGCTGCAATCCCTCAACGACCCGATCTCGATCGAGGAGGTCGTGGCGATCTACCTGCCGCTCTCGCGCCTGCTCTCGCTCTACGTTGCGGCAACGCAGGGTCTGTTCAAGGCGACGCAGCGCTTCCTGCTCGCCGAGCACGACGCCAAGGTGCCCTACATTATCGGGCTCGCCGGCTCGGTGGCGGTCGGAAAATCGACCACGGCACGGGTGCTGAAGGCCCTGCTCGCCCGCTGGCCCAATACGCCCAAGGTGGATCTCATCACCACCGACGGCTTCCTCCACCCCAACGCCGAATTGCAGCGCATGGGCGCGATGGAGCGAAAAGGGTTTCCCGAGAGCTACGACAGCGCCGCCCTGCTGCGCTTCCTCGCCGATATCAAGGCCGGCCACAGGCGGGTCTCTGCGCCGGTCTATTCGCACCTCGTCTACGACGTGGTGCCCGGCGAGGAGCAGGTGATCGAATCGCCCGACATCCTGATCGTCGAGGGCCTGAACGTCCTTCAGCCGGCCCGTCTGCCGCGGGACGGCACGGCCATCCCCTTCGTCTCCGACTTCTTCGACTTCTCGATCTATCTCGACGGGCACGAGGACGACCTGCACCGCTGGTACGTCAACCGCTTCCTTCGTCTGCGCCAGACCGCTTTCCGCGACCCGCTCTCCTATTTCCGCAAATACGCCGAAGTCGCCGAGAACGAGGCCTTGGAGATTGCCGACCGGCTCTGGACGACGATCAACCTGCCGAACCTGCGTGACAACATCCTGCCCACACGTCAGCGGGCGAGCCTGATCCTGGCCAAGGGGCCGAGCCACCGCATCGAGAGCGTGGCGCTGCGGCGGTTGTGATGGCCGACACGCGAGCGCGGCGTGGCACGCGGACCGGCTGAGTCTCCCTCACAAATTTCCCATCGCTCCGTTGTTGCCAGAGCGGGACCGGCCAGTGACCGGAAGTTGTGTGAGGCACTCTAACGGCCAATGAGCCGCTCGCTGGCGATGATCCATCCGAACCGATCCGCCACGGCAGCGAGGGCATTCCGCTTCACCTCGTCGGCGCCGAGGGTCTCGCCTCCGGGCATCGTCAGATCGCGCGTCGCCGTCGCGTCGGCGACGACGAAGCTCGTATAGGCGTGATCCAGCGCGGTGCGTGCCGTGGCCTCCACGCACATATGGGTCATGAAACCCGTCAGGATCAGTGACGTGCGCCCCTCCCGCCGCAGGACGGCATCGAGGTCGGTCCCGGCAAAACTGTTGGGAAGCCGCTTCACGATCACGGTCTCACCCGGCGCAGGCGCCAGTTCCGGGACGAAGTCGGCGCCGGGCGATCCGGCGGCGAAAGCAGCCGAACCGGTCTTGGTCACGTGCTGCACGTGGATGACGGGAACGCGGTGGGCCCGTGCCCATCCCCGCAGCTTGACGATGTGCGCCACCGCCGGCTCGAACGCCGTGAGCGGGAGCACGCCGGACCGGTATTCCTGCTGCGCGTCGATAATGACGAGCGCGGCCCGTTCCGGAACGAGCGGGGGAGGCTCGACGCCTGCGATCTCAAGCAGGGTGCGCGGAGTGGCGAGCGAGGTGGACGCGGCGAGGATGGCGGCGGCGAGGAGCAGTTTCGGCATCGGATTCTCCCTGTGCCGACAGCCTTACCGGCTGGTGTCCACCCCAAAAATGCGCAACTTCAAACATGTGCTGTGCAGATTTGAGCATCATGTCCGAATCCGCGATCGATTGGGATGACCTTCGTATCCTTCACGTCACCGCCACCGAAAGCTCGATGCTGGCAGCGGCGCGCCGGCTCGGGATCAGCCACGCGACGGTAAGCCGTCGCCTGGCTCGGCTCGAACAGGGCTTGGGTTTGCGGTTACTCAACCGGATGGCGACCGGAATCGTCCTCACCCCGGACGGGCAGGAGCTGGGTCGCCTGACCGCGCGCATGGCCGAGGATGCGCTCGCGCTGCTGCGACAGGCGAAGGGGCGGTCGCAGCAGCTGTCCGGCGACGTCGTCATCGCCGTCACACCGGGGCTCGCCGGCGAGATCGTCACGGCACTTGCCCCGATCAGCCTGGAGCATCCAGGCATCGTCCTGTCCGTCGTGAGCGCGATCTCACTCGCCTCCCTTGACCGTCTCGAGGCCGACCTCGCGATCCGGCTGACGCGCCCCGAGGAAACCTCTCACACGCGCCGGCGCCTCGGAACCATGCGCTTCGCCTTGTATGCCGCAAGGGGGTACGATCTCAGCGCCAAAGCCGGCCGGTTCATCGGCTACTCACAACGCTTCGACGGATTGGCACAGCAACGTTGGCTGATCGAACAGGCCGGCAGCGAGGGGCTGGCCCTTCGCATCGACGACATCGAGGTGCAACGGAAAGCAGCGCTTGCCGGCCTCGGAATCGCACTGCTCCCCGAATTCATGGTCACGGATGATGGGCTCGCGCGTGTCCCGTTCGACGGCCCGCTCCCGACCCGCGAGATCTGGCTCGCGCAGCACCGCGACACGCGCAAAGCTCCCGCTGTCAGGCTCGTTGCGGAGCGCCTGACCGAAGCCTTCGAACGCGACGCCCGGTTCTCTCAGGCGTGATGTCGCTCGGACCGTCCGATGCAGCGGGGCTGAACCGAAGCGACCAAACGAAACCGGTATGACCGAGGTTAACGACCCGGAGCGCGGTCCCCCGTGGAAAACACCGGGGATAACTCGTCAAACGGCTCAGCTTGCCCGCAAATTGCCCCGGCTTGCCCTGGGGATGCCACAACCTCGGCCGTGTTTGCGCCACATCCGGCGGCGAACTGTTGCCCATACGCCGCTGGCGCCATCACGAAGAGTGAGCGACGACAACGATGCAGGGCCGTACGATCGGATCGCCGCGTACTACCTCGATGCCTCGCAAGAGCGGGCGCTCCATCCCGTCCTCCGACGTCATCACCCTCAATGCCCGGACGGGACGCGATCACGGCAGCCGCACGGCGCTGGTCCGCTCCATCCTCTCGATGACCCTGCTCGCCGGTGGCCTGAGCGCGGTTCTGCTCAATGCCGGCACCGATCTCGGCCGGGCCGAGGCGTCGACCAAGGTCTCCGATCTGTCGATGCCGAAGCCGCGCCTGCAGATGGTGGTGCCGGAAAGCCCGGTCCCGTCCGTGCTGGCTGCCTCGGCGAGCTTCCACCCCGTGGGCGACCTCGACACCGAACTCGGCGCCAACACGGTCGACCGCGTCTCCTACGACTTCCTTCTCTCCCAGACCTCGACCGGCGACCCGAACGACATTCTCGAATTCGGCCCGATGAAGATCCGTCGCCACCTCGTGCAGACCATCGTCAAGGCGGCGCAGGCGGTCCAGACCGATCCGGTTCTGCTCATGGCGGTGGCCGACAAGGAATCGAGCTTCATCACCGCGGTCCAGGCCAAGACCTCCTCGGCCACCGGCCTCTTCCAGTTCATCGAGCGTACCTGGCTCGGCGTCATGCGCGATTTCGGACCCAAATACGGGTACGAAAAGGACGCCGCCCTGATCGTGCCGGACGCCAACGACAGGCCGTCGGTCCAGGATCAGTCCGAGCGCAGCCGCATCCTCGATCTGCGCCGCGATCCCTATCTCTCGGCCGTGATGGCCGGCGAGATGCTCAAGCGCGACGCCGCCCGCATCGCCCTGAAGATCGGCCGCGAACTCTCCCTCGGCGAAGTTTACCTCGCTCACTTCCTCGGCCCCGACGACGCGGAGAACTTCCTGTCCCAGGTCGTCGATAAGCCGACCGCCGCCGCCGCGACCCTGTTGCCGGGCCCGGCCCGCGCCAACCGCTCGATCTTCTTTGCCGGCACCACCGGACGCGGCCGCCACCGCAAGCCCGCGAGCCTCTCGGTTGCCCAGGTTCACCAGAAGTTCGAGGCCATGATGAGCACCCGCGGCGATCGCTATCGCGACGTGCGCAGCGTGGCCGGCCTCGTCACCCTCGCCGATGCCGAGACGACTCAGTAGAGACGGAGCCGCGGCCGCCCGCCGCGCGGCGGGCCTGCGTCGGTGAAAATCTCCCTTCGACGCAACTGAGCGGCACCTGCCCGCTTTGTTGTGCTGTGCGGCGCCTCGGGCTCTCGCGTTCCGTGAGAGCTCCTTTGCCGCCCGGACGCGCGAGAGAGGATCGTTTCGCCTTGAACGACTCGTTTCGAGACCGATCGCATCGAGGCTTCTCGGATGATCCTCTTCTGCCGGGGATGAAACTCGATCAGATCGGCCAAGCCCTCGCCTCCTGCTACGACAACCTCGTGGCCGAGGGCCTCCCCGATCATCTCGCCGCACTGGTCCGGCGCGTCGATCTTGCCGAGCGGTCCCGGTCTGCCAAGGCCGAGCGTCCGGACGCTCCCATCGCTGTCGTGGTCGAGGACGAGCGCGATACCCGCGAACTGGCCGAGAGCGTGCTCGAAGAGACCGAGATGCGGGTGATCGGCTGCGACAGCGCCGAGCAGGCCTTGGGGATCCTGCGCGAGCGGGGGGGCGAGGTCGCCCTGGTCTTCGCCGATATCCGCCTCGCCGGCGCCATGGACGGGCTTCAACTCGCCCGCGCCATCGCGACCCTCTGGCCGCGCACCCGGCTGGTCGTGACGTCCGGTGTCGAGCCGGAGCCCGGCGTCTCGCTGCCGGAGGGGGCCGTCTTCATTCCCAAGCCGTGGCGCGCGCTCGACGTGCTGGTCGAGGCCGAGCGGGCCGCGCGCGACCCCTGGCCTCCGGTGAGCTGATCGTCCCAGGTCACGCGTGCCGGATGGATCATGCGTAGGGCCGCCGGGTCGAACCGGACGGAAGTGCCCCGTGCCGGATCAATCTCAGGCCGCGACCGCCTCATGCCGGCGGCGCCGGGGTAGGAAGAACAGGGCTGCACCGACCAGGCCCAGGGCGCCCGCACCCAGACCGACATAGACGAGTTCCCGGTCGGTCTGCTCCTGATACGCCGTGTCTTCCAAGACGACGACGTTCTCACTCTCCTTCGGCGATCCGGCTTCACCCGGCATGTACTTGATCGGAAGCGTATCAGCCGCCAAGCGATTGTCGACGATGAGCTTGTCGGCAAGGGCGTGAGAGATCGAAACCTCCTCGACCTTTCGCTTCAGACCGGCGGCGTCGGTCCAACTGAGGTCGAGCTTATAGCTCGTTCCGCCGCGACGGCGCTTGACCCGTGTCGCACTCTCGATCGTTGCCTCGGTCTGAACCCCCATCGCCATCACGTCCCGTCGGCGGTTGCCGTCCTGCCAGCAGGCGAGGGCCACGATCGGCCCGCCGACAGCGCAGAGAATCGTGAGCCATTTCAGTTTACCGAGGATCCAACCGACCATGCCTTCGACCTGTTCTCAGTTTCGAGATCATCAGGCTAGGACAAAAGGCCGATTTGATCAAACTCGATAAGGAACGATTTGTTCCGCCGCAATTTTATCGAGATCCGTCAGGTTTCTAAGCTGTGCCGTTGCCGGCGATAGTCCGGCTGATCTCGGTAGGTCGGACCGGCTCGGCGGCTGATCTCGGTTGCCGCGTTCGAAGCCCGATTCGCCTCGCTCGGCATGCAGCGAGTCAGGACGATGCTCGAAGGATTATGGAGCCGACACCCGCGAGGCCGCCTTTCCCATGAAAGGATCCGCATCGACGCGGTCTGGCTCCCAAGCACGGTCGCCTCGGGAGTAACCGCGGCCGAACGGCCAAGCTCATGTGAGCCTCCGCACGGCCGAGTCGTGGAAAATCCGTAAACAGCAGGGAACCGGACAAGCACAGTCACGCTTGTAACTGCAAAGATTACTGCACAGGTAGGCCCCAGCGATGAAGACCTTGGCATCTGTTCTCGCCGGCGTTGTCGGCGTCTGTGTACTCGCGACGAACGTCGCCAGCGCTGCCCCGTACGATCCGTTCGGATCCGACGGTGACGACTATTATCAGGAGCAGTCGTCGCCCGGCGGCTGGCCGGTTTATGATCCCTACGCCACGCGTCGCGGTTCCAGCGCCCAGGGCTACGGTCAGAGCTATGGCGAGGACGAGGCCGCTCAGGCGCAGGTCGCCCGCATCCCCCGCGAGATCGTGGCCTACAGCACCCGCTATGCTCCGGGCACGATCGTGGTCTCGACGGCCGAGCGGCGGCTCTACTACGTGCTTCCGGGTGGGCAGGCGGTCCGCTACGGCGTCGGTGTTGGCCGCCCTGGCTTCACGTGGAGCGGGGTGAACAAGATCACGGCCAAGCGTGAATGGCCGAGCTGGACCCCGCCGGCTGCCATGCTGGCGCGCCGCCCCGACCTGCCGCGCTACATGGCCGGCGGCATCGAGAACCCACTCGGCGCCCGTGCGATGTATATCGGCCGCTCCGAGTACCGCATCCACGGCTCGAACGAGCCGGATACGATCGGTCAAGCGGTGTCCTCGGGTTGCATCCGCATGACCAACGAGGACGTGACCGATCTCTATTCCCGCGTGAAGGTCGGCGCGACGGTTGTGGTCAACTAACGTCTTCATCGACCGAGACAGGTGAGAAGGGCTGCGGCGGAGACATCCGCCGCAGCCCTTCTTGCGTCTCGGCACCCTGCCGCCGATCCGTCTCGAACATCGTCCCGAAAGGTGGTCGCCGGCTTTCGGAACAAGACGATGTGAAAACGAGATGATAGAGCATCGTGCCGGATCCGATATTCCAGCACGATGCTCGGGCGGAGGGCCGCCGTTGGTGCCTACGGTGCGACCCGGCCGACCGCCGTCTGCGGGCCGTTCAGGAACGAGACCGGCATGTCGCAGAAGCAGCGCGCACCGAGCGGGCGCGGTCCCGGAAGGGGGCAGGAGAAGGGCTGAAGGCCGCTGATGCCGGATTGGACGGCATCGCAATTCAGGCCCATGGCCCGGCGCGGCGGCGGGCCGCCCCAGTCCCGATGCGCGCGGGCACGCGGGGGCGGCGCATCGTAGCCGTCGTCGTAGTACTGCGCGTGTGCGGGCGCGAGGCTTCCGGCCGCGAGGGCGATCAAGGCCGCAAGGCCGAGTGTGCGAACGGAACGCATCGTGTCCATAACCTCCTGTGGGCCGCCCACGCGGAGCCGGCAAGAGGTGGAGCCTTGCTTTGCCCGGGCGGCGGAAAAGAGGCGAAACCGGTGGGGCCGCGGGGAAAATCGGGTTCGAGACAGGAGCGGCCCACTCCATCGGGAGCGGGCCGTCGATCGTAAGGCAGGGCCGGATTGAATCCCGGCAGATGTGTTACGACGTGGCCTTCTGCGCGTCGTTGGCGTTCTCGCGGACGGTCTCGACGCCCTGCTCGTAGGCCTGACGGGCCTCGGCAGCGCCCTGCTGCATGGCGCTCTTGGCATTCTCGGCGCTCTGCTGAAACGCGCTTTGAGCGAGGCCGCCGAACTCCTTGGCCTGCGCCTGGATCGCGGCGAACTGCGCGCGGACGAACTCGGCCTGATGCTGCATCGCCTCTTGGACGTCCCGAGCCCGAACGAGCTTCTGGGCGAGGTCGAACGCAGCGTTGACGTTCTGCTCGGCGTATTCGAAGCCGCGGGTCGAGATGTTGGTGGCGTTGCTGCGGGCGAGGTCGGTCGAGCCCTGGACCGTGTCGGCGGTCCGGCGCGCCGCGCCGATGAACGAGTCGAACGCCTTGCGGGCCTGCTCGACGCTCTTCTCAGCGAAGTCGCGCATCTCGTTGGGGATCTCGTAATTCGGTGTGTTGCTCATGCCTGTCTCCTCTGTGTGGCATTGCACGCTCGTTGTGCGGCGCACAATGTGCAATGCACAATAGCGCGGGGGTGACACTTTTTCCACCCCTGTGGGGGTGATTAAGGTTACCAGTTGATAAACGTGTGTCGGCAGGTTTCAGTGTCCACGTCCGGCGGCAGTTAAGTTACACGGGAGTTGTGTGTTCATGCCCCGATCGACCGTCGGCAGGGCTGTGAAGGGGCTTATGACCAGGGTTCGAATGTCGGACCACGCGGCGCAGGATCTGTCTCCCGAGGGCGATTCGGGTGTGCGCGCCGCTCTGGCGCGTTGGCGCGGTGACGCGTCGATGGCGCATCTTGTCCGCGAGGGCGGCCCGCTGCTGATTCTCGATGCGGCGGCGGAGCGGATTCTCCACGCCGACGGTGCGGCGCTCCCGTTGCGGGTCGGCATCGCCGATGCGAGCGGGGCCATTCTTCCGGCCCTGCGCTTGGCGGCGCAGATCGACCGCGCCGGCACCCTCGATACACGGCCCCGGATGGTCCGCCTGCGATTCGATCCGCGGGGCGTGGCGGTTCCCGTTGTCGTTCTCGCTGCAAGGGCTGAGATCGAGCCGGGACATTCGGTTCTGCTCCTGGCTCCGATCGGGGCCCTTCCGACACTGCGGCCGTTCGAGGCTGCGCTGGCGAAGGTCGATCCGCAGTCCCAGATCCCGAGTGCCTCCGCGACGTCGCTTGAAGTCCCGATCCTCAAGCCGGGGGCAGAGCCGATTGCGCCAGTGGCCGAGGCGGCGGATCGTCCGGCCCGACTCGTCTGGCGTAGCGATGCCGAGGGCGTTTTGAACCATGTCTCGAGCGCCCATTCCGACTTGTCCGAAGTCCTGATCGGCCGATCCTGGACGACACTCGCCGCCGAGGGCGTGATCGCCGGCGAACGCGACGGCGCGGCACTGATCGACGCTCTCTCGACACGCCGGACGTTCCGCGCCCTGCCGCTCGTCCTGCGTGGGCGCGCCTTCGAGCATGTCTTGGAGATCTCGGGCGCGCCCGCAGGTCGAGCGACAGGCGATTTCTCCGGTTTTTCCGGCTTCGCGATTCCCGGCGAGCGGCGTCCGCGCCCGGTCAAGGGTGGGGAGGTCGCGGGTGGGGAGCCGCTGCTCGACGATCACCAGGAGCCGGACGTCGTTGGCGAGCCGGAGGCGGATGCCAGCCTATCCGTCAACGAGCATGCTGCCTTCCGCGAGGTCGCGCGCATCCTCGGTCTGCGGTTCGCCCCCGACGAACTGGCCTCGGATGAAACGCCGGCCTCCGCGCGCGCCGAGGGCGCGGCGGTAAGCTCGGTGATGCCGTTCCCGACGCCGCCAGCGCGTCTGGCGGAGAACGAGGTTCGGGCCCGCGCGGCACTCGCGGAACTGCTCGAAAGCCTGCCCCTGGGGGTTTTGATCTATCGCGGCAGCGAGATGCTGTTCGCCAGCCGCGCGTTTCTCGATCTTGCCGGCTATCCGGACTTACCGGCCCTGCGTCAGGTCGGGCTCGCGCACCTGTTCCGCGGCCTGCCGCCGAGGGAGCGCGAGATCGTCGGGCCGGTGCCCTTCGCCCGACCCGAGGGGGGTACGGTCGCGCTCCTCATCGATCGGGCCAGCCTCATCTGGGAGGGCGCGCCGGCCGAGATCTGCCTTGCCCGCGCGATGCCGGACGCGTTTGCGGCCCCGTCGCCCGCTGTTCCGCCCAACGCCGCCCGTTTGCGTGCGGAGAAGGTGTTGGACAGCCTTGAAGAGGGCGTCGTCACCCTCGATGCCGAGGGGCGGGTCGTCGGCCTGAATCCGAGTGCGGCCGAACTCGTCCACGCCCATCCGAAGGAGGTCGTGGGCGGGCGCTTCGCCGACCTGTTCGCGCCCGAGAGCCTGCCGGCCCTCGAGACGGCGGTCACGGTGTCCCGCCGCGCGGGCGCGAGCGAGATCTACGGGGTCACGCCGCGGACGGGGGCGGCGGCCCTGCGGCTGCGCATCGCCCGGTTGCTGGGCGAGGACGCGCCGGGCTACTGCGCCAGCCTGCGCGAGATTCGAGACGAGGAGCCGACGCCTCCGGTCGCGACCGAGCCCGCGCACCGGGACGAGCCGGAGGTGGAAGCGGCCTGGAAGGCCAATGCGCTCGCGCGGGTCAGCCGCGAGATCCGCCCCTCGCTCAACGCGATCCTCAGCCTCACCGACATGATGCTCTCAGACCGCTTCGATCGTGCGGATGCCGAGCGTCTGGAGGCTTACCTGCGCGAGGTGCGTCTCTCCGGTGGTCGTATCGCCGGCTTGATCGACGACCTGCGCGACCTCGCCGAGATCCAGGCCGGCCGCGGCAAACTCACCTTCACCGATCTCGCTCTCAACGATCTCGTGTCCTCCTGCATCGCCGCGCAGCAGGCGAGGGCGGCGCGGGACCGTATCGTCCTGCGGACCAGCCTCGCTCCCGATCTGCCGGCCATGAGGGCGGACGAACGCTCGATCCGGCAGGCGGCGTTGACCGTGCTTGAGAACGCCATCCGCGTCTCCGAGGCCGGCGGTCAGGTGATCATCTCGACCACGCTCGCCGAGCGGGGAGAAATCGCCTTGCGCGTGCGCGACACCGGCACCGGTATGACCGAGGAAGAACTGACGAATGCCCTCGAACCGTTCCGGGCCGATGTCGGTTCCGATGGTGAGGGTGAGGAGAAGGGGTTCGGATTGACGCTGACCAAGGCGTTGGTGGAGGTCAATCGCGGTCGCTTCCGCATCACCAGCCGCAAGGACGAGGGCACCCTCGTCGAGATGCTGTTTCCCGCCGCCTGACGATCAAGCGCGCGGTCGATCGTCCCTCTCCCGTTCGGCTGGACTCGACGAATTCTTGTTGAGCGACAAGCCTTTCCCGGTCTTGCCGAGGTAGCCGGGCTGCCTCTGCATCATCTACAATGAAATATTGCACAACTCGATTGCGCAAAATCGCCGAACTCGACTTTTTGGTGCTTGCCGGCTGTATTCAACTGCGCTTAAGAGTTTTGAGGAAGCCCCGGCTGCGCGGACCTTCGCGATACGATCGGGCACCGGCAGGGAAGAAATTACAATGAGCGAGAAGGTCATCGACGTTCAGGATGCCTGGCGGGAGCGGGCTCTGATCGACGACGCCAAGTATCAGGAAATGTACGCGGCCTCCGTCGCTGATCCTGAGTCGTTCTGGGCCGAGCACGGCAAGCGAATCGATTGGTCGACACCGTTCAGCAAGGTCAAGAACACGAGCTTTGCGCCGGACAACGTTTCGATCAAGTGGTTCGAGGACGGAAAGACCAACGTCGCGCTCAACTGCATCGACCGTCATCTGGAGACCCGTGGCGACCAGACCGCGATCATCTGGGAGGGCGACGATCCCAACGAGTCGAAGCACATCACCTATCGGCAGTTGCACGCGGAAGTGTGCCGGATGGCCAACGTCCTGCGCAACCGCGGCGTCGGCAAGGGTGACCGCGTCACGCTCTATTTGCCGATGATCCCCGAGGCCGCCTACGCGATGCTGGCCTGCGCGCGTCTCGGCGCCATCCACGCCATCGTCTTCGGCGGCTTCTCGCCGGATTCGCTCGCGAGCCGGATCAAGGGCTGCGGCTCGAAGCTCGTCATCACCGCCGATGAGGGCCTGCGCGGCGGGCGCAAGGTGCCGCTCAAGGCCAATGTCGACGAGGCGATCAAGCGCCTCGATCAGGATCTCGTGGACCACGTCATCGTGGTGAAGCGCACCGGCGGCAACGTGGCGATGGAGCCCGGCCGCGACGTCTACTACCACGAGGCCGCCGAGCAGGTGACCGATGAGTGCCCAGCCGAGGCCGTGGAGGCCGAGCACCCGCTCTTCATCCTCTACACCTCGGGCTCGACCGGCCAGCCGAAGGGCGTGGTGCACACCACCGGCGGCTATCTTGTCTACGCCGCGATGACCCACCAGTACGTCTTCGACTACCACGACGGCGACATCTACTGGTGCACCGCTGACGTGGGATGGGTCACCGGCCACAGCTACATCGTCTACGGCCCGCTCGCGAACGGCGCGACCACGCTGATGTTCGAGGGCATCCCGACCTACCCGTCGAACTCCCGCTTCTGGGAGGTCATCGACAAGCACAAGGTCAACATCTTCTACACTGCGCCGACCGCGATCCGCTCCCTGATGGGCGGCGGCGAGGGGCCGGTGAAGAAGACCTCGCGTGCCTCGCTGCGGGTGCTGGGCTCGGTCGGCGAGCCGATCAACCCGGAGGCCTGGGACTGGTATTACCGCGTCGTCGGCGATTCCCGCTGCTCCATCGTCGATACGTGGTGGCAGACCGAGACTGGCGGCATCCTCATCACCCCGCTGCCCGGTGCCACCAAGCTGAAGCCCGGCTCGGCGACCCGTCCGTTCTTCGGCGTGCAGCCGGTGATGGTCGATGCCGAGGGCAAGGAACTCGACGGTCCGTGCGAGGGCAACCTCTGCATTAAGGATAGCTGGCCGGGCCAGATGCGCACCGTCTACGGCGATCACGAGCGCTTCGAGCAGACCTACTTCTCGACCTACAAGAACCTCTACTTCACCGGCGACGGCGCACGCCGTGATGCGGACGGCTATTACTGGATCACCGGCCGGGTCGACGACGTCATCAACGTCTCCGGCCACCGCATGGGCACGGCCGAGGTCGAATCCTCGCTCGTCGCGCATCCGAAGGTCTCGGAGGCCGCGGTCGTCGGTTATCCGCATAACGTCAAGGGCCAGGGCATCTACGCCTACGTCACCCTCAATGAGGGCGAGGAGGGTACGGACGAGTTGCGCAAGGAGCTCGTCACCTGGGTCCGCAAGGATATCGGCCCGATCGCCTCGCCCGACCTGATCCAGTTCGCGCCGGGCCTGCCCAAGACCCGCTCGGGCAAGATCATGCGCCGCATCCTGCGCAAGATCGCCGAGGACGATTTCGGCTCGCTCGGCGACACCTCGACGCTGGCCGAGCCGGCGGTGGTCGACGATCTGATCGAAAACCGGCAGAACCGCTCGGCCTGAGCGGAGGACGACCGTTCCGGCCGCCGCGCGCGGCCGGAGCCGTTTCGGGCCTGACCCGCGATCGGGGCCGAGTGAGCATCGTTCCGAATGGTGGCCACCGATTTTCGAAAAAAGCGATGTGAAGACAAGAGGATAGAGCATCATACTGGATCCGGTATGCGACACGATGCTCTAGGCCCCGCCCTGCCGAGCCGGACGCACGCTTCGGACGCTGCGGTCCCGGTCTGCACGGGGGGGCGAACGCCGACGCTCTCGTTGCCACGGTGACAGAATAAACAGTCGATCCCCGGCCCGCCGCGGCGCCGGTTCAGGATCGTGCGGGAGGAGATTCATGAGCACCATCAAGACCGTGGCGCCATCCACGACATCGGACGCGCGCACGCTTCACGGGGCGGAAGCCCCCCACATGCCCGAGCCCGATCATCGGCTCGATCGCATCGCCGAACATCCGATCTTCAAGACGCTGGTTCACGAGCGCACGCGCTTCGGCTGGATTCTGACCGGCCTGATGCTGGTGGTCTATTTCGGTTTCATCGGCCTCATCGCCTTCGACAAGGCGCTGCTCGCCACCAAGGTCGGCGGCACCGCCTCGCTCGGCTTCTACATGGGCATGTTCGTCATCGTCTTCGCCTTCGTGCTGACCGGCATCTACGTCGCCCGCGCCAACACCCGCTACGACCGGCTCTCGGCCGACCTCATCCGGAGCCTCGCCAAGTGAGCCATCGCGTGATCCGTCTCGTCCTTCTCGGCGCGAGCCTCGCGCTCGGCACGGTTTCGGCGCTCGCGGCCGGACCCGATATGGGGGCCGTGCAGAAGCAGGCCACCAACTGGCCCGCCATCTTCATGTTCCTGTTCTTCGTGCTGTTTACCCTCGGCATCACCTACCGGGCGGCGAAGGGCTCGAAGTCGGCCTCCGACTTCTACGCCGCCGGTGGCGGCATCTCGGCGCGCACGAACTCCCTGGCGATTGCCGGCGACTACATGTCGGCGGCCTCCTTCCTCGGCATCTCGGGGCTCGTCTATTCCTCAGGCTTCGACGGCTTGATCTACTCGACGGGCTTCCTCGTCGGCTGGCCGATCGTGCTGTTCCTGATCGCCGAGCGGCTGCGCAACCTCGGCAAGTTCACCTTCGCCGACGTCGCGAGCTTCCGCCTCGATCAGACCTCGATCCGCATCATCTCCGCGACCGGCACCCTCGTCGTGGTGGCCTTCTACCTGATTGCGCAGATGGTCGGCGCGGGGAAGCTGATCCAGCTCCTGTTCGGCCTCGACTACCTCTACGCCGTCGTGATCGTCGGGGCGCTGATGATCATCTACGTCGCCTTCGGCGGCATGAAGGCGACGACTTGGGTGCAGGTCATCAAGGCCTGTCTGCTGCTCGGCGGCGCGACCTTCATGGCCGGGGCCGTCCTCTACCTCTACGATTTTAGCCCAGAGAAACTGTTCGCGACCGCGGTGCAGACGCATCCCAAGGGCGATGCCATCATGGCGCCTGGCGGGCTCGTCTCGAACCCGATCGACTCGATCTCGCTCGGCGTCGGCCTGATGTTCGGCACCGCCGGCTTGCCGCACATCCTGATGCGCTTCTTCACGGTGTCGGACGCCCAGGCCGCCCGCAAGTCGGTCTTCTACGCCACCGGCCTGATCGGCTACTTCTATATCCTCACCTTCATCATCGGCTTCGGCGGCATCGCCCTGCTGATGTCCGATCCGAGCTACTTCAAGCTCGGCGCGGACGGCACGACCTACGACAAGCTCAAGGACATGGTCGGCGGCACCAACATGGTCGCCGTGAACCTCGCCAACGCCGTCGGCGGGCCGTACTTCCTCGGGTTCATCTCGGCGGTGGCCTTCGCGACCATCCTCGCGGTGGTGGCAGGCCTGACGCTCGCCGGCGCCTCGGCGATCAGCCACGATCTCTACGCGCAGGTCTTTGCCCGCGGTCGCACCACCGAGAAGGCGGAGGTGAACCTCTCCAAGCTCTCCGCCGTCGGCATCGGCATCGTGGCGATCTATCTCGGCTACGTCTTCGAGAACCAGAACGTCGCCTTCATGGTCGGGCTCGCCTTCTCGGTGGCGGCGAGCTGCAACTTCCCGGTCCTGACCATGTCGATCCTCTGGCGCGGCACCACGACCTGGGGTGCGTTGGCCGGCGGCCTCGTCGGCCTCGTGGCGGCCGTCGTCATGGTGGTGCTGTCCGACGCGGTCTGGGTGAAGACCTTCGGACATCCCGCGGCGCTGTTCCCGTACGCGAACCCGGCCCTGTTCTCGATGCCGCTGGCGTTCCTGACGATCTGGGGCGTCTCGAAGATCGACCGGACCCGCCGGGCCGACCGCGAGCGCGCCGCCTTCGATGCTCAGTTCGTCCGCTCGGAGACCGGCATCGGAGCCTCGGGCGCCCACGCGCACTGAGCCTTGGACACACTCGAACCCTGAAGGGCGCGGCCGGTGAGGCCGCGCCCATTTTGCGTGCATCACGCTTTCATCCGTTACAGCGACGCGAATTCTGTCAACGACGCATCTTTCACGTCGATTTACCTATTGGGCAGCTCCGAGGCATGCGGTAATACAGGCGCGTGCATGCGCCGAGCGCATGAGGTGGGTCGAAGCCGGTGAACCGGACGCCCGCACACATGTGACCTGGAGGAACGACAAAGATGGCTGGGGCAACCGCAGTAGCGCGGTCCGCGGACGCAGTCAGGCCGATGACTGCGGGCGAGAAGAAGGTCATCATGGCCTCCTCGCTCGGGACCGTTTTCGAGTGGTACGATTTCTATCTCTACGGCTCGCTCGCCGCGATCATCGGCGCGCAATTCTTCTCCGCCTATCCAGAGGCGACGCGCAACATCTTCGCGTTGCTGGCCTTCGCCGCGGGCTTCCTCGTGCGGCCGTTCGGCGCCCTGGTGTTCGGCCGGCTCGGTGACATGGTCGGCCGCAAGTACACCTTCCTCGTCACGATCCTGATCATGGGCATCTCGACCTTCGCGGTCGGCCTACTGCCCTCCTACTCGACGCTCGCGGCCTACAATGTCGGCTGGATCGCGCCGGTGACGCTGCTGGCTTTGCGCATGCTCCAGGGCCTCGCCCTCGGTGGCGAGTACGGCGGCGCCGCCGTCTACGTGGCCGAGCACGCTCCGATGGGACGGCGCGGATTCTACACCGCCTTCATCCAGACGACGGCAACACTCGGCCTGCTGCTCTCGCTGATCATCATCCTGTCGACACAGGGCTACGTGAACAGCGCCTATCCGGCCACCACCGTAACCAACGCGGACGGCACCACGACTACGCTCACCGCCTTCCAGGTCTGGGGCTGGCGCATTCCGTTCCTCGTCTCGGTCGTGCTGCTCGGCATCTCGGTCTGGATCCGCCTGCAGATGCAGGAAAGCCCGGCCTTCAAGAAGATGAAGGAAGAGGGCACCCACTCCAAGGCGCCGCTGTCGGAAGCCTTCGGCCAATGGAAAAACGCGAAGTGGGCGCTGCTGGCGCTGCTCGGCCTCACCGCCGGCCAGGCCGTGGTCTGGTACACCGGCCAGTTCTACGCGCTGTTCTTCCTGCAGAGCATTCTGAAGGTCGATCAGTTCACGGCCAACATCATGATCGCGTGGTCGCTGATCCTGGCCACTGGCGGCTTTCTGTTCTTCGGCGGCCTCTCGGACCGGATCGGCCGCAAGCCGATCATCCTCGGCGGCTGCCTCATCGCGGCACTCACCTACTTCCCGCTGTTCAACATGCTGACCGCCCAGGCCAATCCGGCCCTGCACGCGGCCCAGGCGAACGTGCCGGTGGTGGTGAAGACGAACAAGGACGACTGCTCGTTCCAGTTCAATCCGGTCGGCACCGCCAAGTTCACCAAGGAGTGCGACGTCGCCAAGGCGCTGCTCGCCCGCTCCGCCGTGAACTACACCACCGAGAACCAGCCGGCCGGCACGCCGACCGTGGTCAGCATCAACGGCAAGGACTTCCCCGTCGCGGATCCGAACTTCGCCAAGGCAGTGCCGGCGGCGCTGACGGAGGCCGGCTACCCGTCCGCGGCGTCCAATCCAACGGTGATCAAGGCCTCGAACCCGATCGACATCTTCACGGGCCAGAAGCTCGCGGTCGTCGGCATCCTGACGATCCTCGTGCTCTATGTGACGATGGTCTACGGCCCGATTGCCGCCGCGCTGGTGGAGCTGTTCCCGACCCGGATCCGCTACACATCGATGTCGCTGCCCTACCACATCGGCAATGGCTGGTTCGGCGGTCTCCTGCCCGCCACCGCCTTCGCCATGGTGGCCCAGACCGGCGACATCTATTTCGGCCTCTGGTACCCGATCGTGATCGCGCTCTTCACCTTCGTGATCGGCCTGATCTTCATCCCCGAGACCAAGGATCGCGACATCCTGGCCTGATCGGGTCCGGCTTGCGGACGTCAAAGGAAAGCCCCGCCGCTAGGCGGGGCTTTTTTTCATGGGCGGAGGCTTTTGGGTGGCGCCGGCCGGTGCGCTGGGCAGCCAAGCGCGATCAGTGCTTTGAGCCGTTCTCGCTCGTATCCGTCGGCGGCCTCGCAGACGACACAGCGAGTGGGACCATTGCAGGTGGGATCGAGGCTGGCGGTCGAAGACGGTGAGCGGCTTGGCCTGATCGGGCAAGCTGCTCGAAGAGATCCGAGGGCGTATCGCTTGGGCTCCGGCTCACGATGATGGAGCGAGGCAAAACCCGACGCAACTAAACGGAAATCGTATCCGAGGAACGGGAGGGACAGCTTTGGAGTGCCTCACACAACGCCCACTTACCGATGGCTCTCGCTCTGGCGAGGACAGCGCAGCGGAAGTTTTGTGAGAGACACTTATTCCCACTTGGGAAACTGGACCGTCTTGGGAAGCGCCTCCATGAGAACGCTCCCGAACGTCTGCATTCCTGTAACGATCGCAAGACCGACGAAGACGCAGATCATACCATATTCGATCGCCGTCGCTCCGCGCTCATCCTGTGAGAAGCGCCGAAAGAGGGCGAACGGCTGAGCGGCAGAGCCCAAGATATGCCGGACTGACGAAAATAGAGACACGGCAGATCGTTCCAAAATAAGGGATCCTCCGGCAAACTACCGCTTGAAACTTGCAGCGGGCTTAAAACGATCTCAGAAAATCTGCCCTAAAGCCGCTTGGCCTGATGGTTGGAGTCGCGCAGCTTCCCGAAGGTCGGGCTCAGATATTCCAAAAAAGTCGATGTAAAACAGGAATCTAGAGCATCGCCCCGGATTTGATATCCGGCAGCTCGCGCTCGCATCGCCGGGACGTTCTGCGAGCCAGGACAAGGCATTTGAGACAATGTGCCAGTTTTTGGTCGAGATGCGACCCGAGCCTCACCGAGGCGGCTACAAGCAGCCCGGCCGACCAGGATCACGTCCTCGCCGGCCGGTGTAGGGATTGTGCTCTTCGAGACCTCGCGATCAATCAATCCTTGCCGGTCTCCTTGCGCAAGGCGTCGATGCGCTTGGAGGCCTCCGCTTTATCGAGATCGACCTCGAAGGCCTCCGGCGTCTTGGCCTGCTCGGACAGAGTCTTGAGATAGGAGGCCTGCGCGCCCGTCATCGGCTCGGACCCGGTGGTCCACTCGTCCGGGTCCTTGATCCGGTTCGACTCGTCGGTCGGGTCGGATTTCGGGTTCTCGGCCGCAGCTTGGTCCTTGGTCGTCTTGCCCGTCATCGACGCATTCTCCGCGTTCATGAATTGTTCTCATGAACGCAGGGCTCGCCGCGAAGTTCCGTGCTTCGCGGTGGGCTCTGAACCTCGCGGCAAGACCGTCAGGCGGCAACCGCCCGCGGCTGCACCTCGGCGAGATAGTCGTCCATCAGCGCCTTGGTCAGCGCACCCGGCGTGAAGCGGTAGGGTCCGATCTCGGAGACCGGCGTCACCTCAGCGGCGGAGCCGGTGATGAAGCACTCGGAGAAGCCCGTCATCTCCTCGGGGCGGATGCGCCGCTCGACGACTTCGATCCCGCGGCGCTTGGCCAGTTCGATCACGGTCTGGCGAGTGATGCCGTTGAGGAAGCGGTCGGCCAGGGGCGTGTGGATCACGCCGTCGACGATGAAAAAGACGTTGGCGCCGGTGCATTCGGCGATGTTGTCTTCCCAATCGAGCATCAAGGCGTCGGCATAGCCCTTGTTCTCGGCGCGGTGCTTCGAGATCGTGCAGATCATGTAGAGGCCCGCCGCCTTCGAGGTGGAGGGCGCCGTGCGCGGATCGGGCCGGCGGTAATCGGCGATATCGAGGCGGATGCCCTTCATCTTGGTCGCCGGATCGAAGTAGCTCGGCCATTCCCAGGCGGCGATGGCGAGATGGATGGTGTTCTTCTGCGCCGCGACGCCCATCATCTCCGAGCCGCGCCACGCCACGGGGCGCAGGTAGGCGTCCTGAAGGCCGCTGGTCGCCAGCACCTGGGCCTTGGCCGCCTCGATCTGATCGACGGTGTACGGGATCTCGAAATCGAGGAGCTGGGCCGACCGGCGCAGGCGCTCGGAATGCTCGCGGCTCTTGAAGATGCGGCCGCCATAGGCCCGCTCGCCCTCGAACACCGACGATCCGTAGTGGAGACCGTGGCTGAGCACGTGGATCTTCGCCTCGCGCCACGGCACCATGACGCCGTCGTACCAGATCGTACCTTCGCGCTCATCGAAGGGAATCACGGACATGTCTCGAAGTTCCTCTGCGCGGCCTCGGCGAAGCACGGGGTCGCAGGGTGGGGCAGGAGCCGGTGCGGGGACGCAGGACAAGGCCGCGGGCCGCTCTGCCGGCAGGGTTGACGGGTAGCAACGGGGCTGAGATATGTCAACAACACTGACTTATCTTCCCGAGCCTTCCGAGGCCGTCCGAAGCTTTGCGATCGACCGAAGCCCGACGAGGTTTTCACGACGTGGACCGTGCGATGACGTCAGACGCCGACACAGCGGTAAAGGTATCCTGTGAGACGCCTCGCCCGGCTTGCCATGCGACGGGCGGCGACAGCGACGACCTGATCGAGCTTCTGTTCTTCGCCTATCGCGATTTCGTCGGCGACCCCGACCGGATCCTGGCGCAGTACGGTTTCGGCCGCGCCCATCACCGGGTGCTGCACTTCGTCGATCGCTATCCCGGCCTCACCATCGCCGAACTCCTCGATATCCTGCGGATCACGAAGCAGAGCCTCAACCGGGTGCTGAAGGACTTGATCGATCAAGGCTATGTCGAGCAGCAGACCGGCACGAGCGACCGGCGTCAGCGGCTCCTGTTCTGCACCCCGTCCGGCCGCGCGCTGACAGCCGACCTGACTCAGGTCCAGGTGCGCCGGATCGTGCGGGCGCTCGATGCGCCGGCTGAGGAGGACGACGGCGGGCGCGGAACCCGTGCCGCCTCCGCCCAGGATTTTCTGCTGGCGATGATCGAACCGACGGAGCGTGCCGCGATCCGACGGCTGATGGCACGCCGCGCGACGGGGCGCGCCTGATGTCGGTCGAGACCGCCGTGAAGGCGCGCCCCGAGCTTCCGGACCATGCCCCCCACATCCTGCTCGTCGACGACGACCGGCGGGTGCGCGAACTCCTGTCCCGCTTCCTCTCCGAGCAGGGGTTCCGCGTCACGGCCGCCGCGAATGCGGCCGAGGCCCGCTCACGCGGCCAGTGCTTCGTGTTCGACGCCCTCGTGCTCGACGTGATGATGCCCGGAGAGAGCGGGTTCGACTATGCCCGTTCGGTGCGCGAGACCTCGCGGGTGCCGATCCTGATGCTGACCGCCCGCTCCAACCCGAACGACCGGGTGACGGGCCTGGAGATCGGCGCCGACGACTACCTGCCCAAGCCCTTCGAGCCGCGCGAGCTGATCCTGCGGCTCAACAACATCATCCGGCGCCACGCCGCCCCCGAGACGCGGGCCTCCGGCGACGCCGCGGTCAGCTTCGGACCCTTCAGTTTCCGCGCGGACCGCGGCGAGTTGCGCCGCGAGAACGAACCGGTGAAGATCACCGAGCGCGAGCGCGAGATCCTGACGATGCTGTCCCAGGCACGCGGCGGCAATGTCGAACGTGAGACGCTCGCGGGCAATGGCGGCTTGGCGGCCGAGCGCACCATCGACGTGCAGATCAACCGCCTGCGTCGTAAGATCGAGCCGGATCCGGCCAATCCGAGCTTCCTGCACACCGTTCGCGGCGTCGGCTACCGCCTCGCCATCGATTGAGGATTCCATGGCGGCCCCCGCCGGCCTCTCATCGGGCGAATCCAGGACCGACCCCCGCCGGACCGGCGCGCTCGGCGGAGTCTTCGGCCGGATCAGGAAGCTTTGGCGGCGCATCAGCCGGGCCATCGGCGATGCCTTGCCGAAGGGGCTCTACGCCCGCTCACTGATCATCATCATCGCGCCGATGGTGCTGCTCCAATCGGTGATCGCCTACACCTTCATGGAGCGGCACTGGCAACTGGTGACTCGCCGGCTCTCGGCGGCTGTGACCGCCGACATCGCCGCGCTGATGGACATCTACGAGTCCTATCCGCAGGACAAGAACGCTGAGACGCTCTCGCGCATCGCCGGCGAGCGGCTGAATCTCGACATCGACATCCTGAAGGGCGCCAAGCTGCCGAGTCCGGGGCCGCGGCCGTTCTTCTCGATCCTTGACGAGGTTTTGTCGGAAGAGATCCGCCGCCAGATCCGCCGCCCGTTCTGGATCGACACGGTGGGGCGCTCAAACCTCATCGAGATCCGCGTGGCGATCCCCGAGGGGGTGATGCGGGTCACGGCCCGGCGCAATCAGGCCTACGCCTCGAACTCGCACATCTTCCTGCTCTGGATGACCGGCTCCTCGCTGGTGCTGCTCGGCGTGGCGATCCTCTTCCTGCGCAACCAGATCAAGCCGATCCTGCGGCTCTCGGCGGTGGCGGAAGGGTTCGGCAAGGGCCGCGAGATCGAGTTCAAGCCCCGCGGGGCCCGCGAGGTCCGGCAGGCGGGCCATGCCTTCATCGAGATGAAGCGGCGCATCGAGCGCGCCATGGAGCAGCGCACGGCGATGCTCAACGGCGTGAGCCACGACCTGCGCACCATCATCACCCGCTTCAAACTCTCCCTCGCCCTGGTCGAGCAAACGCCTGAGGTCGAGGATCTCCAGCGTGACGTCGACGAGATGAGCCGGATGCTGGAGGGCTATCTCGCCTTCGCTCGCGGCGATTCGGCCGAGACCGCCGCCGAGACCGACATGAGGATTCTGCTGGAGGACCTGCGCAGCGACGTGGAGCGGCTCGGCGCCCATGTCGAGGCCGTCGAGATCGAGGGCAGCCCCCTCGTCACCGTGCGGCCGGACGCCATGCGCCGCTGCCTGTTCAACCTCGCCGCCAACGCCGCGCACTACGCCGACACGGTGGCGATCTCGGGCAAACGCGAGCACCGCGCCTTCCTCGTCGCGATCGACGACGACGGGCCCGGCATCCCGGTCGAGAGCCGTGAGGAGGTGTTCAAACCGTTCGTGCGGCTCGACGACGCGCGCCAGGATGCCGGCGGCTCGGGGCTCGGGCTCGCCATCGCCCGCGACATCGCCCGCGCCCATGGAGGCGACGTGGCGCTGCACGATAGCCCGCTCGGCGGCCTGCGGGCCACGGTGCGCATCCCAGCTTGATCGACGTTCGTTGGGTCAAGCGCCGTTGAGTCGCTGATAGATTCTGAAGCGTGGGAGTTTCCTCCGGCGGAACGGCGATGCTAAGACCGCTCCGCATTATTGTTCGGGCCGCGCCGCGGTCCCTCAACGAACGCGAGTGACGTCGAATGAACCCGCTGGTGCCGCTCTCCATCGTGCTGCTCATCCCGATCGCGGCCGTCTGCGCCGTGCTCTTCACGGATACGGGGATCGAGCCGGCCCTGTTCTACGCGGCGGTCAAGACGTTCGCGATCCTGTTCGTCGTCGGCGGCGCGATCTCGTTCGCCGCGAGCCGTCTGGCCGAGCGCACCAACGGCTGACATCCGGCGCCCGCCGGCGCCTGAGGGAAGGTCGAGACCATGCTGCGGATCGTGCCTTCCTTTAGCCGGATCGGCGAGGAGAACGCCTTCGCGGTGCTCGCCCGTGCGGGCGCGCTCGCGGCGCAGGGCCGCGACATCGTCAATCTCGGCATCGGCCAGCCGGATTTTCCGACGCCGGCCCATATCGTCGAGGCCGGCATCAAGGCGTTGCGCGACGGCCATCACGGCTACACGCCGGCCGTCGGCATCCCGCCGCTCCGCGAAGCGGTGGTGCGGGACTTCTATCGCCGCCACGGCGTCGAGGTCTCGCCCGATGCGGTGATGATCGTGCCGGGCGGCAAGGTCACCATGTTCGTGGCGATCCTGATGTTCGGCGAACCCGGCGCTGAGATCCTCTATCCAGACCCTGGCTTTCCGATCTACCGCTCGATGATCGAGTTCACCGGCGCGACCCCGGTGCCGGTACCGATCCGCGAGGCCAACGGCTTCGCCTTCTCGGCGCAGGAAACGCTCTCGCTGATCACGGAGCGCACGCGCCTCCTGATCGTCAACTCGCCGGCCAACCCGACCGGCGGCGTCACGCCGAAGATCGAGGTCGATGCGCTCGTCGAAGGTCTCGCGGCCCATCCCGGCATCGCCGTTCTCTCGGACGAGATCTACGGCACCATGACCTATGACGGGCAGAGGCATGTCTCTCTGCTCGCCTATCCCGAGATCCGCGACCGGCTGATCCATCTCGACGGCGCCTCGAAAACCTACGCAATGACGGGCTGGCGGCTTGGCTGGTCGGTCTGGCCGAAACCCCTCTACGACGCCGCCCGCAAGCTCGCGGTGAACTCCTTCTCCTGCGTCAACGCCGCCACGCAATGGGCCGGTGTCGCCGCCCTCGACGGCCCTCAGGACTGCGTCGCGGCGATGGTCGCTGAATTCGACCGGCGCAGACGACTTATCGTGGACGGTCTGAACCGACTGCCGAACGTCTCCTGCGTCACACCGAAGGGCGCGTTCTACGCCTTCCCGAACATCGCTCGGACGGGATGGAAGGCGAAGGCACTGGCCACCGCGCTCCTTGACGAGGCAGGCGTCGCGGTGATCGGCGGACCGGATTTCGGTGTCCACGGCGAGGGGTATTTGCGCCTCTCCTACGCCAACTCCGCCGAGAACATCGCTCTTGCCCTGGAGCGGATAGGACAGTTCCTGTCCGAGTGCCCGCCCGCCTGACACGGCGGAAGCATCCGTGTCGTCGTGCGAGAGCTTCCGAGAAGCTCGGCCTCCGATTCAGGCAGATGCCGGCAAACTCGGCCTTTCTCGATTTTCCATGCATCCGAATTCGAGGCTCGGGCGTTACTGGCCCATGCTTCGCTGCGCTCAGGTTGCGGCGGACGTCAGAACGACGGAGTGACCCGAATGAAGATCAAGACCCTTCTCGCCGCCTCGGCCATTGCCCTTGCTCTGCCCATGGCGGCTCAGGCTCAAGGCACCCTGCGCGGTGCCGAGCGCGGTGCTGAGGAAGGCGCGGCGGCGGCTGGCCCAATCGGCGGGATCGTCGGCGGTGCAGTCGGCGCGGCCACCGGGACGATCGGCGGTATTCTCGGTGTCGAGGATCGCCCGCGCTTCCGTTCGTATGTTCGCGAGCGCAACGTTCGCTCCTACGACTATGACGGCCGCGTCGTCGTCGGCTCCACCCTGCCGTCCTCGGGCGTGACCTACTACGATGTCCCGAACGAGTACAACGTGACCCGCGGCACCCGCTACACGGTCGTCAACGACCGTCCGGTGCTGGTTGATGGCCGTCACCGCATCATCGAAGTGCTCGACTAAGCACTGAGCCGATAGTCGCCCGCACTGGGCAGCACGATCCGGCCCCGGCACTCCGTGCCGGGGCCGTTTTTATGCCTCGTCTGCCGAGATAACACAGCATCACACCCTTGCCGACAGGACGCGAGGTGTCGGACGCAACGGTCCATGTCTTTGATCGTTTATTGATGCGAGACAACACTCGGATAGATCAGGACTGAAGATGAGCGGCCCCGAAACCACACCCGAAAAGCTTCCCGATAGCTCGCCGCTGCCGGAATCCGTTCGCGATCACCTCGGCCACGAGCTACGTGGTGTGCTGACCGAGACGACTCCCGGACCGCGATTTCTTGGCGACGAACCGTCGGTGCCGGAGAAGTTCGAGCCGCAGATCCGCCGCCTCGAGACGCGGCTGAAGACGCACGAGGAGGGCACGGACGCCGTCGAGCAGGCGCTCGACCGAATTCTCGATGCCTTCGGCGTCGCTCCTGACGAGGATGCGGGCAGAGGGAAGTAGGACGCTCACGTCCGTCGCGTTGCCAGCAGGTCTCGGATCTCGGCGAGCAGTTTCACCTCAGTCGGCACTTCGGCCTCGGGCTTCGGCTTGGCCTCTTCACGGGATTTCAGCGCGTTCATGGCGCGGATCACCAGGAACAGCACGAAGGCGATGATGGTGAAGTTGACCGCCAGCGTCAGGAACTGGCCGTACCCGATCACCGCGCCGACCTTCTTCGCCTCGGCATAGGGCATGCCCGCCTGCACCTTGGACGAGAGCGGGATGTAGTAGTTCGAGAAATCGAGGCCGCCGGTGATCGCTCCAATGATCGGCATGATCACGTCCTGAACCAGCGAGTTGACGATCGCGCCGAACGCCGCGCCGATGATCACGCCCACGGCGAGATCGACCACGTTGCCGCGCAACGCGAACTTCTTGAACTCTTCCAGCATCCGGGCCTCCCGCGACGGCGTCTCGAACGGAGTGCGCCGCCTGCGAAGCTATGCCGGAGGCGGCGGATGCCAAGGGGATGCTGTCCGTGTTCTCCGCATCCATTCGGCTTTAACGACCCTCCCTGGATGGCTCCTTACCGCCCGTCGCGGGCCACGCATCGTGCCGATGCCGGCAGGCCGGTGCGGCTGAGCTGAAAGTAGATCCAGAAGAGGCTCAAGCTTCGGCTTCGAATTTTGCCGAACCCAGCAATTTTCTAGAAAAGATCAGAAACAAACCCGCTCGTTTTGCATGCAATCGAGCTGGCGGCAGCGCACGGATAGGCGCCGTTGTGGCGCCGTTTAGGATTAGTTCATTTTTAAATTGCTACCGAGCAATGGCTACTCCCAATGTTCCCGCCTTTGCCGAGGTACCGCTCTGGATGCCTGACGAACCGCTTCACCACACATTGCCGAAAGGTCCCGGCTCAATCCAGGGTGAAACGGCAAACGCTGTCGCGGGGCACCTGACCTTTGCCCTGCGCGACTACTTCGATCTTGCGAGTCAGGCGCCCCTTCCGGGGCGGCTCGCCGAGCTTCTGCAGCAGTTCGAGACTGCGCTCACGGCGCATGGCGGAGAGGTGGAGGCCGTCTTCCGGGACGATCTCGTGAAGGCGCTGCCGATGCTGCGCACCTTTGCGATCTCGCTCACCGCTAACCCAACTCGGGCCGACGACCTCGTGCAGGAGACCATGGTCAAGGCCTGGGCGAATCGGGAGCGGTTCACGCCGGGCACGAACTTCACGGCGTGGTTGTTCACCATCTTGCGCAACCAGTTCTACACCGAGATCCGCAAAGGGCGCCGCGAGGTGGAAGATGCCGATGGCGTCCATGCCGGCACGCTCACCGCGCATCCCGATCAGGAGCACGCGGCGGGGCTGCGGATGGTGATGAACCTGATCGGCACGCTGCCGCTGCCGCAGCGGCAGGCACTCCTGCTCGTCGGCGCCGAGGGCTTCACCTACGAGGAGGCGGCCGAACGGCTCGGCTGTCAGGTCGGCACGGTGAAGAGCCGTGTCAGCCGCGCCCGTGCCTTCCTGATCGATTCCTTCGACGGGCTGCCGGACGGGTTGGCGGCGCGGGCCTGACCCGCGCCATCGCGACGATCAGGGCACCGCTCGGAATATCCGATTCAGGGAGGCGCCCTATCTCGCTGTTTTAGCGCCGTCTTTTCCGAGAATACGGTCGACCGCTTCTCGGGCCATTCGTTTTTAGACGTCGAGATTGGCCACGCTCAGTGCGTTTTCCTGAATGAACTCGCGGCGCGGCTCGACGATATCGCCCATGAGCTTGACGAACAGGTCGTCGGCATCGGTCGTGTCCTTGACCTTCACCTGCAGCAGCGAGCGCACGTCGCGGTCGAGCGTCGTCTCCCAAAGCTGCTGCGCGGTCATCTCGCCCAGGCCCTTATAACGCTGAAGCTGAAGACCCTTGCGGCCGAACGCCATCACCGCCTCGAACAGGCCGACGGGGCCGTAGAATTCGGTCTCGTCTCCCTTGCGGGACAGCGTCACCGGCTCCTCGTAGATCTCGCGAAGGGTTTCCGCCCGCTCGGCGAGGCGCCGGGCCTCCTGTGAGGCGAGCAGTGTCGCGTCGAGGGTGGCGACCTGCTTCACGCTGCGAAGCGTCCGGCTGAATTCGTAGCCGCCTTCCGACGCCGCACCGGTCCAGCCCTTCTCGATCTCGTCGGCGATCCGATCGAGACGCTTGGCGGTGCGGTCGGCCAGAACCTCGGCCTCACCGGGATTCTCCGCGACATCCTTGGCGAAGGCGCCGGCCAGGACCGCCTGCTCGACCACCGCGCGGTCGTAGCGGGTATGGAGCCCGTGCAGAACGCTGCGGAAGGCGCGCGCCTCCTCGACCAGCGTCTTGAGCTGGGCGCCGCCGAACTCGGTGCCCGAGGCGAGCCGCAGCACGGCGCCGTCGACGCCCTGATCGATCAGGTAATCCTCCAGCGCCCGCTCGTCCTTGAGGTAGAGCGCGCGCCGGCCGCGCTCGGCTTTGTAGAGCGGCGGCTGGGCGATGTAGAGGTGCCCGCGCTCGATGATCTCCGGCATCTGCCGGAAGAAGAACGTCAGCAGCAGCGTGCGGATATGCGAACCGTCGACATCCGCATCGGTCATGATGATGATGCGGTGATAGCGCAGCTTGTCCGGGTTGAAGCCCTCGCGATCGGTCGAGGAGCGGCCGATGCCGGCGCCGAGCGCGGTGATCAGTGTGCCGATTTCGGCCGAGGACAGCATCCGGTCGGCGCGCACGCGCTCGACGTTCAGGATCTTTCCGCGCAGGGGCAGGACCGCCTGGAAGGTCCGATCGCGGCCCTGCTTGGCCGAGCCGCCGGCGGAATCACCCTCCACCAGCAGCAACTCGCATTTCGACGGATCGCGCTCCTGACAATCGGCGAGTTTGCCAGGGAGCGAGGCGATGTCGAGGGCGCCCTTGCGGGTGATCGTCTCGCGCGCCTTGCGCGCCGCCTCGCGGGCTGCGGCGGCCAGAACGACCTTGCCCATCACCGACTTGGCCTGGGCCGGGTTCTCCTCGAGCCAGGTCGAGAGGCCCTCGTTGAGGATGTTCTCCACCGCCGGACGGACCTCGGACGAGACGAGCTTGTCCTTCGTCTGCGAGGAGAATTTCGGGTCCGGCACCTGCACGGAAATGACGGCCGTCAGGCCCTCGCGGCAATCGTCGCCGGTGAGCGAGACCTTCTCCTTCTTGGCGATTCCCGAGGACTCGGCGTAGCCGGTCAACTGGCGCGTCAGGGCGGCGCGAAAGCCCGCCATGTGGGTGCCGCCGTCACGCTGCGGGATGTTGTTCGTGAACGGCAGGACCGTTTCGTTGAACGAGTCGTTCCACCAGAACGCCACCTCGACGCGGATGCCGTCGCGCTCGCCCAGGACGGTGACGGGCTTTGCCATGCCATCGACGGGTTTGCGCGAGCGGTCGAGATAGCGCACGAACGCCTCGACGCCGCCCTCGTAGCAGAGCTCTTCCCGCTTGTGCTCGGCGTGCCGTGCATCGGTGAGCACGATGCGCACGCCGGAATTCAGGAAGGCGAGTTCGCGCAAACGCTTCTCCAGCGTCGCGAAGTCGAACTCGGTCATCGTGAAGGTGTCGGGGCTCGGCAGGAACGTCACCTCGGTGCCGCGCCGGTCGCCTGCAGGGCCGACCACCTCCAGGGGCGCGACCGCGTCGCCGTGGCGGAACTCCATCCGGTGCTCCTTGCCGGCGCGCCAGATCCGCAGCTTGAGGCTCACCGAGAGCGCGTTGACCACCGAGACGCCGACGCCGTGCAGGCCGCCCGAGACCTTGTAGGAATTCTGGTCGAACTTACCGCCGGCATGGAGCTGGGTCATGATGACCTCGGCGGCCGAGACCCCTTCCTCCTTGTGGATGTCGGTGGGGATGCCGCGACCGTTGTCGGAGACCGTGCAGGACCCGTCGGCGTTCAGCGTCACGGTGACGAGGTCGGCGTGGCCGGCGAGCGCCTCGTCGATGGCGTTGTCCACCACCTCGTAGATCATGTGATGGAGGCCGGAGCCGTCGTCGGTGTCGCCGATATACATGCCCGGCCGCTTGCGCACGGCATCCAGGCCCTTCAGCACGCGGATCGATTCCGCGCCGTAGCTGTCGGCGTGTTCGGTGTTCGGGGAGTCAGCCATGAAATTCCTCGGGCAGGCGGCTCGTGAGCCTGTTTTCGAGCCCGGCCGGGCCGGGCGCGCCTGCTATGTCCGTGCCCACCTCATATAGGCGTTCCCCTCTGATTTTGCATCGGTTTTCGCGTTGGGAAAGCGCCTCGGAGGACTGATTTCTGACGCGGTTCCGTTAAACTCCCGTTAGGCTCGACGACCGATCTGCCGCGTTGGCCTCGAATCCCTTTGGCGGGCGTGCGCCCGAGCGCTCACCCTTGCAGGAACGGGTTCGTCGTTCGCTCCTGGCCCAGCGTCCCCGTCGGTCCGTGACCGGGAATGAAGGCGACGTCGTCGCCGAGCGGCAGGACCTTCTCCTTGATCATCCGGATCAGTTGCTCGTGGCTGCCGCCCGGCAGGTCGGTGCGACCGATCGAGCCCTGGAACACCACGTCGCCGACGAGGGCGAAGCGGGCGTCGCGGCTCATGAAGACGACGCTGCCGGGGGAGTGGCCGGGGGCGTGCCAGATGTCGAAGGTGAGGCCGCCGATCGTGACGCTGTCGCCCTCGGCGAGCCAGCGGTCCGGCGTGATCGCGCGGGCGCCGTCGAGGCCGTAACTGGCGCCCGCTTCGGACAGGGAGTCGAGCAGGAACTTGTCGGCCTCGTGCGGCCCCTCGACAGGCACGCCGAGCCGCTCCTTCAGCTCGGCGGCGCCGCCGGCATGGTCGATATGGCCGTGGGTGAGCAGGATTTTCTCGACCGTGACGCCCTGCGAGCGGATCGCCGCCTCGATCCGGTCGAGGTCGCCGCCGGGATCGACGACAGCGCCGACCTTGGTGGCATCGTCCCAGATCAGGGTGCAATTCTGCTGGAACGGGGTGACCGGGATGATCGCGGCGCGGGGCGTGGCGGGCATGCGGACTCGGGAGCTTGGGGACGTCGTGTGCGGTTCTAGACCGTTGCGCCGAGAAGCGCCAATGCGTGGCGCCTCAGCTCCCGCTCGGGATCGGACGCGGACGGCCCGCCTCGTCGATGGCGACGAAGGTGAAGGTTGCCTCGGTCACCTTCTCGCGGAGCTGCGTCTGGAAGCGCCGGGCCCAGGCTTCGAGATGGATCTTCATCGAGGTGCGCCCGACATGCCCGATCCGGGTGTAGACGCATAGCACGTCGCCGACCCGCACGGGCCGGATGAAGGTCATCGCATCGACGGCCACGGTCACGACCCGGCCCTGCGCCCGCTCGACCCCGGCGATGCCGCCGGCCTGATCCATCTGCGACAGCACCCAGCCGCCGAAGATATCGCCGTTGGCGTTGGTGTCGGCCGGCATGGCGATGGTGCGCACCGTGAGGTCGCCGATAGGATGCGCATCGCCCACATCGATCGCCTGTGTCATCGCTCCCCCCTTACCGCCGATTCGACGATGCGTTGAGCGCCAGCCAAGCACGGCCGCCGGCCCCGCGCCAGAGGCGGCGAAACGCGAGAGGCGCCGTCAGGGCATCAGGCCGAAAAGCTCCAGCCCGGCGGCGAGAAAGATCGCCGCGGCACAGACGAACAGCTCCAGGGGGATATCCTGCCAGGACAGGGTGCGCGCGGGCGCAATCGCGCGCCGCTGCCGCGTCACGAGATCGATCATGGGCGTCCTCCGGAGCGGCCCGTCTCTCGCGGACCCGCTCACCTGAGCACGATCCTATATCCGACCGGCCACTTCGGAAAGCACCGGACGGAATCCGGCCCGCCGAGACGCGAACACGAAAAAGCCCGAAGCAATCGCGCTTCGGGCTTTTCGACGAACGGTCGATGGCGGGGGAGCGAGACAGCGCCCCCGCGCGGATCGATGAGCTTAGTAGTAGAACCGACGCGGGCCGTAGAAGCGACGCGGGCCGTAATACGGACGGCGGTAGTACGGGCGACGGTAGAACGGGCGCGGGCCGTAGAAGCGGCGACCGTAATAGGGGCGCGGGCCCCAGCCGCGGCGGTAATAGTACTGCGCCTTTTCAGCGGTCGCGGGCGCAGCGTCGGTCACCAGCGCGGCCGAGGGGCCGACCGGAGCGGCCGAGGCACCCTGCGGAGCGACCGCGGCGAGGCCCAGGACCATCAGCGCGGCAATGAGGAATTTCTTGAGCAAGTGTGCATTCCCTCTGCGGCAAACGCGAGCGGCCACGCCGAAGCCGGCGTGCCGCGGGAGCGAGAACGCGCGAAAGGTCGAAACGGTTGCGCGGGAATTTCAGGTCGTGCGGTCGGACGTGCGGATCAGGCGATCTTCGTCGTCATGTCGACGATGGAGGCCTCGCCGCTGCTCTTCACCAGGGCGATGCCGCGCTCGCAATCTTCGCGGCGCATATAGCCCTCGCCGGAATCGGCAATCACGTTGCCGTTCTGGACGCGCAGGCGCCAGCGCCACTGCCCGCCCGCATCACGATAGAGTTCGTAGCGCATCCCGCCTGTCTCCTGCCGGGCCGCGCTTCGAACGAGCACGGCGCGGGATAGAACGCATCCCGCGCCGAAAGGATCGCTTCAGATCACCGAGTGATCAGGAACGCGGCGCACGGTCGAGCCAGCCGATGGCGCGACCGCCCTCGCTGCCGGAGCGCGCGGGGCGACCATCGTTCGGACGGCCGCCCTGGGGACGTGCGCCTTGCGGGCGAGCGCCCTGCGGACGACCCTCGCCGGCCCGCTCGGGGCGGCGCTGATCCTGCCGCTGGCCGTCGGGACGCGGAGCACCGGAGCGCTGGTCCTGACGGTGGCCCGGCTGACCGCCGGGACGACCGCCGCGCGCTTCGTGGGCGCGCGGTTCACCGCGGCCCTCGCCGCCCTGGCCGCGACCGCCGCCCGGACGACCCTGGCGATGGCCGGGGCGACCCTGCGGCTGGCGCGGCGGACGGCGCGCCTCCTCGGCGGCAGTGTCCTGTGCCTCCTGGCGGCTCGGCGGCACGAAGCCCTCGGGGAAGCCGGCGACCGGCACCTTCTGCCGCGTGGTCCGCTCGATGTCGCGGAGATACGCGCGCTCCTCGTCGTTGCAGAACGAGATCGCCTGACCTTCCGCCCCGGCGCGGGCCGTGCGGCCGATGCGGTGAACGTAGGATTCCGGGACGTTCGGCAGGTCGTAGTTCACGACGTGGGTGACACCCTCGACGTCGATGCCGCGGGCGGCGATATCGGTGGCCACCAGCACGCGGCAGGAGCCATCGCGGAAGGCCGCCAGCGCCCGCTCGCGCTGCGGCTGGCTCTTGTTGCCGTGGATCGCCGCGCCGACGATGCCAGCCTTGTCGAGGCCGCGCACGACCCGGTCCGCGCCATGCTTCGTGCGGGTGAAGACGAGCACGCGCTCGATCTTCGGGTCGCGCAGGACATGGTTGAGCAGGGCCTGCTTGGCGCCGGTGTGGCAGAAGATGACCTGCTGATCGACTCGCTCGGCGGTGGTCGCCACGGGCGTGACCGCCACCTGCACCGGGTTGCTGAGATACTGGTCGGCGAGACCGGCGATGTTCTTCGGCATGGTGGCCGAGAAGAACAGGCTCTGGCGGCGCGCCGGCAGCATCTTCACGATCCGCTTGAGTGCATGGATGAAGCCGAGGTCGAGCATCTGGTCAGCCTCGTCGAGGACGAGGATCTCGACGCCCTCCAGCGTCAGCGCCCGGCGATCGACGAGGTCGATGAGCCGGCCCGGCGTGGCGACGAGGATATCGACGCCCGGCGCGATCGCCCGCTCCTGGCGGCTGATGTTCACGCCGCCGAACACGACGGTGTTGGTGTAGGGCAGGTGCCGGCCGTAATCGGAGAAGCTCTCGGCGATCTGGCTCGCCAGCTCGCGGGTCGGCGAGAGCACGAGCACGCGGCAGCCGCGGCGCGGCGCGCGGCGGTTCTCAAGGGAGAGGCGGTGCAGGATCGGAAGGGCGAAGGCGGCGGTCTTGCCGGTGCCGGTCTGGGCGATGCCGCAGAGGTCGCGGCCCTCCATCGCCGGCGGAACCGCCTGCGACTGGATCGGGGTCGGCGTGACGTAGCCGGCCTCTTCCAGCGCGCGGAGCACGGGCTGAGCGAGGCCGAAATCAGTGAATTGGGTCAAGTCGGTACTTTCAGGCAGCGGAACCTGCGATCCGGCGCAGCGCGCTCGGAGAAACGAGGAGGTCCGTCGGTGCGGAAGGCTGCCCGCGTGATGGGGCGGCCTGGGGTGCATGCACGTTGAAGAGAGGGGCCGGGGCGCGACCTCGGGAGGCGCGAACCGTCACGCAGCCCCCTCAAGCGACCCCGTGTGGCCGCTGACGCTGCAGGTGCGATATGCGACGTTGCACCTGCGAAGTCAATGCGAAGGACGCAGCGAAGGTCGGGCCGACGCAAGACGATCGAGGTTCGACGCGCATGCCGTCGCAGATGGCACTAGGGCCTGTTGTCACTTGATCCAATCGCAGGCTGCGGCGAGGCAGAGGACGCCTGTGAAGCTGGCGGCGGTCTTCTCGTAGCGGGTGGCCACCGCTCGCCATTCCTTCAGCCGCGCCCAGAGGCGCTCGACGCGGTTGCGGTTGGTGTAGATCCAGTCTGGGCAGTGGGTGGGTGCTTCGTTGCGCTTGGTGGGGACAGCCGGCTTGGCGCCCCCGTCGCGGATGTGCTGACGGAAGCCGTGACTGGAGTAGCCGCGGTCGGCCACGACCCACAGCGGCACGCCGGGCAACTGGTCGAGCAACGGCACGGCGTGGGGCAGTTCGTGCGCCTGTCCCGGCGCGAGGCGGAAGGCGACGGCGCGGCCTGCGCCGTCGGCGATCACGCAGGCCTTGGTGCCATACCCGCCACGAGACCGGCCAAGCGCTTCACGACCGTCTCGCTCGGTCGCAGATCCCCCCTTTTGGCCGCACCTGCCGCCTTCTGGTGCGCCCGCATGTTGGTGCCGTCGAGGAACACCATGCCGAGCTGCACGCCGCGCTCCTGCACCAGGGCGAGCAGGCGCTCCCACACCCCGGCGCGTGCCCAGCGGATGAAGATCTGCGCCGCCCGCCACCACGGCCCGAACTCGTCTGGAATGGCCCGCCACTTGGCCCCGTTCTGGTGCCGCCACAGGATGGCCGAGAGCGTGCGTTGCAGGTCCTGCGGCGGGGTCTTCGCCTTCGGCCGGCAAGCATGCACCAGCGGCTCTAGAGCCGCCCACTGCGCGTCGTTCAGCATCAGCCCGCTCCATCCAGAGGACGGAAAACGCTCACACCCCCAAGACGTTCAGGCGACGACAGACCCTAGCAGCGCATGATGCGAGCGTCGATCCGGATGTCGTCCCCGATGCCGTCCTCCG
Source organism: Methylorubrum sp. B1-46 (assembly GCF_021117295.1). NCBI lineage: Bacteria > Pseudomonadati > Pseudomonadota > Alphaproteobacteria > Hyphomicrobiales > Methylobacteriaceae > Methylorubrum > Methylorubrum sp. B1-46. The sequence continues at coordinate 2,794,842 of NZ_CP088247.1, forward strand.
ATTCACAAGTAGCCAATATTCAACAAAGATTAAGAATACAACCTTGGCCGTAATCGCTAGTATATATCAAAGAGCAATAACGCTCTTGTGATGGAGAAAAGGCTGTCACGCCAGGGAACATCATCAATCCTGCGTCAGATGTTCGATCGGTGGCTTGAAACCGCTTGAGCAGGAGACGGGCAATGGCGACGATTACGGGAACGAACGTAGACAATGTTCTGACCGGCACGCCGGATGACGACATCATTCTCGGTCTTCTCGGGAACGACGTCATCACCGATCCGGGCGGCTTCAACCGGATCGATGGCCAGGACGGAAACGACACCATTACCGGTGGCAGCGACCTCGATTACATCGCCGGCGGGCCCGGCATCGACACGATCTTCGGCGGGGCCGGCTTCGATCAGATCATCGGCGAGGCCGGCAACGACACGATCTACGGCCAGGATGGCGACGACTACGCGGCCGGCAATCCTGGTGACGACGCTCTCTACGGCGGCCTCGGAAACGACTTCCTGGTCGGCGAGGCGGGCGTCGATCTCGTCTTCGGCGACGAGGGCAACGACTTCGTCGCCGGCGGCGACGACAACGATACCGTCAGGGGCGGCGACGGCGACGACCTCGTGGACGGCGACCTCGGCAACGATGCCCTGTTCGGCGACGCAGGCAACGACGTTGTCTTCGGCGATTACGGCGACGACCGGATGTCGGGCGGTTCGGGCACCAACACCCTCGACGGCGCGCTCGGCACCGACACGGCCGTCTTCGCCTTCAGCTTCGCCGCCGCCAATGTCACGTCGGCCGGCACCCTGTCCGTGATCGGCGCCCAGTACTCCACGGACACGGTCAAGAACACCGAAGTGTTCGAGTTCGCCGACCGCTCCATCCTGCAGGCCGACGGCTTTGCCCTCGTCGACGACCTGTTCTACCTGAGCCAGTACAAGGACGTCTTCAACAACGGCAACGACGCCGAGCAGCATTTTCGCAATTACGGCTGGCGGGAGGGCCGCGACCCGAATGCCTTCTTCGACACGAAGGGTTACCTCGCCGCCTATACCGACGTGGCGGCGGCCGGCATCGATCCGCTCGAGCACTACCTGGTCTACGGCTGGAAGGAGGGCCGCGATCCTTCCGCTCAGTTCAGCACCAATCAGTATCTCGCGGCCTACGGAGACGTGGCGGCGGCCGGCATCAATCCGTTGCAGCACTACCTCGAATACGGCGCGGTCGAAGGGCGTTCAACCTTCGGTGACGGCACCTTCGCCTAACGATACTGTCACGGCGGAAGCCGAGCGATCCGGCATAGCTCCGCCGGATCGTGACCGACAGCGAAACCCCGGCACGCACCGCGCCGGGGTTTTCGCGCGCGGTCTTCATCCCTCGTCGAAACGACTCATGCGGAACACCTCAATCCCCGCTCCGTCGATCACCCGCACCGCTTCCGCGGAAGCGCCGGAGCGCTGCGGAACCCGGGCGCGTGCGAACAGGCGCCGCGCTCGCTCCTCCGCCCCCTCCTGGCTCGACGTCCGCACGGAGATACGTTGCTGAACGCCGCCGGGCGCGTCGGCCTCCTCGGGGCCGAGCACCTCGATGTGATAGGTCTCTCGCACGTCGTGTCGTATCCTCGGCTCTCGGGACAGGGCTTACCTGAAGATCGGGCCGCCCGCAGGCCGGCGAAAGGCCTCGAACAAGCGCGACCCGGTGACATGGGGGTTTCCGCGTCCCGGCCTTGCCGAATTCCCCTCAATGCCGGATGTGGTGTCTTCATTTGCGGGTACGCGCATAGGCGAGGACATTCATGACCGCATCGCCCTTCGTCACGGTGGAGTGGCTGCACCAGCGCCTCAGCGCGCCGGATGTCGTCGTCCTCGACGCGTCTTGGTACCTGCCGGCGCAGGGGCGCGATGCCGAAGCCGAGTATCAGGCGGCCCATATCCCCGGTGCGATCCGCTTCGATCTCGACGCGATGAGCGATACCGATTCTTCCCTTCCCCACATGCTGCCGCGGCCCGAGGTGTTCTCCTCGAAGATGCGCGCGCTCGGCGTCGGCGACGGGGCGCAGGTCGTCGTCTACGACGGGATGGGCCTGTTCTCGGCGCCGCGGGTGCGCTGGATGCTTCAGACCTTCGGCATGCGTGACGTCAAGATCCTGGAAGGCGGGATGCCGGCCTGGGTCGCGGCGGGCTATCCGACCGAGGACGGCGAGGGCCGCCCCCGCGACCGGCGCCACTTCACCGCGCGGCTCGACAACGGCGCCGTGGCGGATGCGGGCGACATCGCCCGCGCGCTCAGCAATGGCTCGGCCCAGGTGGTCGATGCCCGCTCCGGCCCGCGCTTCCGCGGTGAGGAAGCGGAGCCGCGCTCCGGCGTGCGCCCCGGCCATATGCCCGGTGCCCGGAACCTGCACTACGCTGCGCTCCAGGCAAATGGTCGCCTGCGGGACGAGGCCTCGCTGCGCGCGGCGATCGCCGAGGCCGGAGTCGATCTCGACCGCCCCGTCATCACCACCTGCGGCTCGGGCGTTACCGCGGCGATCGTCGCCCTGGCCCTGGAGACCTTGGGCAAGGAGCCGCGGGCGCTCTACGACGGCTCGTGGTCGGAATGGGGTGCCGACCCCGCGCGGCCCGTCGCGACCGGTCCCGCCTGAGGGATCGGACCGCTCCCTCTTTCGCGCCGTGCATTGCGGGGATGCCGGCCGGCGAGAGGACGACACAGCGTTAAAGGGCGGTTAAGAGGACGGGCATAAGCGTGGCCCAAGCCTGTTGCCGGAGACCCGAACAGGGGTCCGGGCGGCAAACCGTGCGGCCCGTCTCGAAGGCTCGGAGGATACGGCTTGGGCAGGGGCCCCGAACGCTGGCAGCTCACCCGCCTGCTCGGTCACGAGATCGTCCGTGCGGTTCGCGAGCGGACGGCCCGGTTCACGGCGCGGCCCGAGATCCTCACCCGCGCGCGGGTGACCGCTCTCGTGATCGCCCCGCACGATCTGCGCACGAGCGACGCCTCGCTCGCGGACGATATTTATTCCGGCCTGTTCGTCTTCGCCGGCCGCTCGCTGATCGTGAGCGGGCGCTCCCCCTTCGACTACGATCCGCCCTCTCCGGAATGGGCGGACGCGCTCTACGGCTTCGGCTGGCTGCGTCACCTGCGCGCCGCCGATACGGCGCTGGCGCGCGCCAATGCCCGCGCCTTCGTCTCGGATTTCATGAACGGCCGGGGCGAGGCCGCTCGCGCCAGCCCGGTGCCGGTGGCGTCCCGGCGGCTGATCTCGTTCCTGTGCCAGTCGCCGCTGGTGCTGGAGGGCGCCGACCACGCCTTCTACCAAGCCTTCCTCAAGGCGGTGGGTAAGGGTGCGCGGGAGCTGGAACGCGCGCTGCGCCGCTCGGCGCCGCCGCAATCGCGCCTGCTCGCCGCCGTGGCGCTGACCTATGCCGGGCTCTGCTGCGAGGGCATCGAGCCGATCCTGCGGCGCGCAACCCGCACCCTCGTGCGCGAACTCGACACGCAGATCCTGCCCGATGGCGGCCACCGCTCCCGCGATCCGCGCTTCGCCATGGAGCTGCTGCTCGATCTGCTGCCGCTGCGCCAGAGCTTTCTGAGCCGGAGTGTCGATCCCCCGGAGGCGCTGCTGCGCGCCGTCGACCGGATGCTGCCGGCCCTGCGCCTTCTGCGCCACGGCGACGCCTCGCTCAGCCACTTCAACGGCATGGGTGTGACGGCGGCCGACCATCTCGCCACGCTGCTGGTCTATGACGGGTCCGGCACCGAGCCGCTGATGTACGCCTCCCATTCCGGCTATGCCCGGATGGAAACGGGGCGCGTCGTCATGGTCTGCGACGTCGGCGCGCCGCCGCCGATGGACCAGTCGCGCGAGGCCGCCGCCGGGTGCCTCTCCTTCGAGCTGACGAGCGGGGCGCAGCGCATCGTCGTCAATTGCGGTGCGCCCGCCAGCGGCGGCGAGCTGCGCCGGGCGGCGCGCAGCACCGCCGCGCACTCGACCGCGACGGTCGCCGACACCTCCTCCTGCCGCTTCCTCGACGAGCCGGAGGATTGGTGGATCGGCCGGCTCGCCGCCCGCTGGCTGCTGGCGCGCCGGGGGCCTGTGGTGATGCGCGGCCCCGGCCCCGTCGCGGTCGAGCGCCGCACCGAGAACGGCGCGTCCGTCCTCGCCGCCCGCCATGACGGCTACGTCGCCGAGTTCGGCATCCTGCACGAGCGCCGCTGGCGCCTCTCGAGCGGCCCGGTGCGACTGGAAGGCGAGGATGCCTTCCGGCGCGAGGGCAAGCGCGCGCGGCCCCAGCCGGTCGCGGTGCGCTTCCATCTCCACACCGCCGTCGCCGCCCAGCCCCAGGAGGACGGCAGCGTCACCTTGGGTCTGTCGACCGGCGAGCGGTGGCGCTTCTCCGCGGAGGGCGCGACGCCGACGATCGAGGAAAGCATCTACTTCGCCGGCGTGGTCGGGGCACGGCGGACCGCGCAGATCGTCCTGCACCTGTCGGTGGACGAGGACGCCCTGGTGCGCTGGCGGATCGAGCAAGTCTGAAGACCGTGTGAGAGGCCGTTGAAACAGCCGGTTCCGTCATCCGACGGCGGCGTCTTCAACTGGCCGCCCCCAACGGTTCCGTGCTACCGCGCGGGCAAATTCCTCGTTTGACGACATAGGCCGTTCTCATGCCGCGCGACCAAATCCGGGTCTCCCGCGCCCTCCTCTCCGTCTCGGACAAGACCGGGCTCACGGACTTCGCCGCGGCGCTGAGCCGGCGGGGCGTCGAGTTGGTTTCGACCGGCGGCACCCACCGTGCGCTGACCGAGGCAGGACTAGCCGTGAAAGAGGTGTCCGAGCTGACCCGCTTTCCCGAAATGATGGACGGACGGGTGAAGACGCTGCATCCGGCGGTTCATGGCGGCCTGCTCGCGGTGCGCGACAACCCCGAGCATCAGGCGGCGCTCGCCGCTCACGGGATCGGCGCCATCGACCTGCTCGTGGTCAACCTCTACCCGTTCGAGGAGACGCTGAAGGCCGGCAAAGCCTATGACGACTGCGTCGAGAACATCGATGTCGGCGGCCCGGCCATGATCCGCGCTGCGGCCAAGAACCATGCCGACGTCGCCGTGGTGGTCGATGTCACGGACTACGACGCCATCCTCGCCGAACTCGCCGCGCAGGACGACCAGCTCACCGCGGCCACCCGCCGCCGGCTGGCGCAGAAAGCGTTCTCGCGCACCGCTTCCTACGACGCGGCCATCGCCAATTGGCTCGCCGAGGTCGAGGGAAGCGACGAGGCCCCGACCTTCAAGGCGCTCGGCGGCACGCTCGCGCAGAGCTTGCGCTACGGCGAGAACCCGCACCAGTCGGCCGCCTTCTACCGCCTGCCCGGCACGCTGCGCCCTGGCATCGCCACCGCCCGGCAGGTGCAGGGCAAGGAACTATCCTACAACAACCTCAACGACACCGACGCCGCCTACGAATGCGTCGCCGAATTCGATCCCGCCCGCACGGCGGCGGTGGCGATCATCAAGCACGCCAACCCTTGCGGCGTCGCGGAAGGGGCGAGCTTGCTCGAGGCCTACGAGCGAGCGCTCGCCTGCGATCCCACCTCGGCCTTCGGCGGCATCGTCGCCCTCAACCGCTCTCTCGATGCCGAGGCCGCACGGAAGATCGTCGAGATCTTCACCGAGGTCATCATCGCGCCGGACGCCTCCGAGGAGGCGCTCGCCGTCGTCGGCGCCAAGAAGAACCTGCGGCTGCTGCTTGCCGGTGGGCTCGCCGATCCGCGGGCGAAGGGCGAGACCGTCCGCACCGTGGCGGGCGGCTTCCTCGTCCAGGGCCGGGATGCGCTCAGCGTGGATGACATGGAGCTGAAGGTCGTCACCAAGCGTGCGCCGAGCGAGCATGAACTCGCCGACATGCGCTTCGCCTACCGCGTTGCCAAGCACGTGAAGTCGAACGCCATCGTCTACGCCAAGGATGGTGCCACGGTCGGCATCGGCGCCGGGCAGATGTCGCGGGTCGATTCATCGATCACCGCCGCGCGCAAGGCCGCGGAAGCGGCCGCGCGGCTCGGGCTGCCGGAGACCCTCGCCAAGGGCTCGGCGGTGGCCTCCGACGCCTTCTTCCCCTTCGCCGACGGACTGCTCGCCGCGGCCGAGGCCGGCGCCACCGCCGTGATCCAGCCCGGTGGCTCGATGCGCGACGATGAGGTGATCCGCGCCGCCGACGAGGCGGGCCTCGCCATGGTGTTCACCGGCGTTCGCCACTTCCGGCACTGAGACGGACGGTTCCAGCTCCCGGCGGTGTCCCTTGGATTTCGACCGTGAACCGTCATTTCGAGGCGGAGCCGACGCGATCCGGAGCGCTGCTGTCTCCGGATAGGCCGCGCGTCACCGGATTGCCTGCGTTTCGCCTCGCGATGACTAAAACCGATCGCCCGGACTCGGTTTGACCCCTGATCGGTCGATCCGAAGCGCTCAGCTCTTGGCGACCGGCTTGCGCTTCGGCGGGCTTCCGTCTCCGGCGCGAGAGGGAGGTACCGGTGGTGACGAGGAGGCCGCTTCCGGTCTGGTCGGTTCGGGCTCCGGCTTGGGCTGGCTCCAGAAGGCGTCGAACGCCTCCTTCATGGCCTTGACGTTCTGCTCCTGAACCTCCGCGCCGGTCTGGAGCATCTGCTGGATCACGTCCATCGAGGCCTTCGTCGCGTCCGGCAGGGGCGCGGCCTCCGCTTTCCGGCCGGACGAACGCATCTCGGGCCGCGGCGCCGACGGCTTTGCCGAGGGGGCAACCTGAGCGGTGGCAGCGGTGAGCCCGTTGAGCCAATCCGTCCAGAGCGTGCCGACCGGATAGGGGGAGGGCGGAGGCTCCGCGGCCCGAGTCGGGGCAGGCGGGTTGAGAAGCAGGTGGACGATGCCGGCCACGATCATGCCGGCCATGATCGGCAGCATCTGCCGAAGGGCCTGGGCGCCGACGCCGCTCGCCGTCGAGGCCTGCTGGATCACCGCCTGCGCGATCATGGGCGAGCCGAACAGCCCCGCCAGCATGTCGGCGCCGGCCTGCGGCTGCGCCATTCCCGGCTGGGCGAGCCCGAACAGGCGCCCGAACCCCATGGGATCGGTTCCAGCGTTGCGCTGGATTCCCATGGTCAAGGCCGGCAGCAAAGCCTCCATGGCGCGGCGGGTCTGCTCCGGCGTGAGGCCGAATTGCTGCCCGAAGGCCTGCACGCTCGCGTCGCCCTGGCTCTGAAGGATGTCGAACATCGTGTACATGGCCGGGCGCCTCGCGGGAGCAGCAACGGTCCGGATGCCGAACGCCTTTGGGTCCTGCCGGAAACGCGCCGTGACAACGAGCGCGTGACGCGAAGCCCATCTTCGTTCCGGCCGCGCGCCGACGATGGCCATCGACACTCACGCCCGGAGGCACGCCGGAACGGCCTCGGCCGAGAGTGTGTCGCAACCGGGCGGGGCTGGCCAGCGCAAAGCCCGATTTCGCGTCGATTTCCCTAGGGATAGCGGCAATCCGGCGCCGGCATCGTCACAGGGACATCCCACTGGAGGGGGCGGCCTGCACCGCCTCGTCCGCTGTGGGCGCATCGAGGGCAGGGGCCGCCTCGATGCGCGCGCCGCGCTCGAGCCGGCCCACGGTGCGAAAGGCAAGGGCGAGACCCGCCACCCCGAAGGCGATCGAGCCGATGCCGGTCCCGGCGATCACGCCCTCCGGTCCGTACCACGCCGCTCCCACGAGGGCGGGTGGGACCGTGCCCAGGGTCGCACGACCCCAGTTCAATAGGGTCGAGAGGAAGGGAAAGCCGAGATTGTTGAACGATGCGTTGGCCAGGAACAGCAGCCCGTTGAAGAACCAGACCGGTCCGCTCACGAGGCAGAAGAAGCCGAACAGCTCGGCCGCCACGCCGGTGAGTTCGAAGGCGCCGGCCAGCGGGGCTCGCGCCAGCGCCAGAAGCAGCCAGACGAGGACGACGTAGAGCGCCGTCACACCCGCACCGACCTGGAGGACGCCCCGCATCCGGTCGAAGCGGCCGGCGCCCCAGTTCTGGCCCAGGATCGGACCGATCGATCCCGACATCGCGAACAATCCGCAGAAGGCGACGGGCGCGAGGCGCTCGATCACCACGTTGCCGGCAATCGCCGGCGGTCCGAAGCCGGAGAGAGCGTGCGTGACGAAGGCGCTGGCGACGGAGGGAGCAAGGTTCGTGAGCACCGCCGGAAGGGCGATGCGGGTCACCAGCGGCAGATCCCCGAGGATCGCATCGGGACGTGGGGCTTCGAGCAGTCGGTAGCGCCGGACACCGGCCCAGCCGATGGCGATGAAGACGAGACGGGCTACGCAGACGGCGAGCGCGGCGCCGTCCACCCCGAGACCGAAGCCGAAGATCAGGAGTGGATCGACGAAGACAGTGACGATCGCCCCGCCCAGCGTCACGAACATCGCCTCCCGCGCTGCGCCGACCGCGCGCAGGAGTCCGGTGAACAGCATGCCCGGCCCGAGCAAGAGGTTCGACGGCAGGCTGATCCAGAGATAGCGCCGGGCGACGTCGTGGGTGTGGCCCTCCGCTCCGATGGCCGAGAGCAGCGGGTCGAGCACCGCGAGCAGGAAGGCGGCGAGCACGCCCGACGCGATCACGCCGTGGACCGTGACCGAGGTCGCGATGCGCCGCGCGCCGGCCGGGTCATGCGCGCCGATCGCCCGCGAGACCAGCGCGCCGGCAGCGATCATCACGCCGATATTGATGGCGATGGCGAAGAACTGGACGATCGAGGCGAATCCGACCGCGGCCGTCAGCGCCGGATCGCCGAGCTTCGAGACGTAGAAAAGCGACAGGAGGTCGACGGCGAAGATCGCCATCAGGCCGACCGAGCCGGTCGCGCTCATCACCACGACATGGCGCAGGATCGAGCCCGAGACGAAGCGCGCCCCGCCCTCGTCCCGTCCCGGCCCTTCGCCCCTGTCAGGCATTCGGCTCGGCATCCTCGGGTTCGAGCGCGCGGGCGGCGGATTCGTGAGGCTGGGGCTCGATCAGGCCGCGGGTCTCGGCGCTGAGCGCCCGCGAGGGGCTCTTCGGCGCGGTGAGCGGCTCGGGCCGCAATTCCGGCGTTCCGCGCAGCCAGCCCGACCCGTCCGGCATCGCGCCGGCCTGTTGCAGCACGAGACGGGCGACGTCGCGCTTGCGCACGTCCTCGACGCGGCGCGCGGCGGCGTCGGCCGGCAGCCCCAGGCTCTCAAGGGTGGCGCGGCCGAAGCCGAGGGCGGATTCGACGGTCTCACGAAGCTGGAAATCGACGTCGCGGTTCATCAGCTCGATGGCGTGCGTCCGGTCGTAGGCGCGCACGTAGGTGCGCACGTTCGGAAATTCCTCGTGGACCATGTCGACGATCTTCAGCGCCGCCGGCGCGTCGTCGATGCAGACGCAGATCAGCTCCGCCTTGGCGAGACCGGAGGCGCGCAGCACGTCGAGCCGGGTCCCGTCGCCGTAATAGATGCGGAAGCCGAAGCTCGTCGCGTTGCGGATCTGCTCGACGTCCTTGTCGATGACGGTGATGTTGATGCCCTCCGCCAGCAGCACCTGAGCCAGGATCTGCCCGAAGCGGCCGAAGCCCACCACCAGCACGCGGGTATCGCCGGATTCCTGGGCCTCGCCGACATCGGAGGGCGGTTCGGCCTCCTTGGGGCGGCGGGCGATCAGCGCGTCGAGCCCCTTGGCGGCGATGGGACCGACCAGCATGGTGAGGGCGGCGAGCGCGACGCAGAAGCGGGTCACGTCCGAGGCGAGGATGTGCAGGTCGCCCGCCGCGGGCAGGATCACGAAGGCGAACTCGCCGGCCGGCGCCAGCACCGCCGCGCCGCGCAGGGCGTCGAGCCAAGGCGAACCGAACAGGCGGAACAGCGCGGCGACAAGGGCGATCTTCACGGCAATCGCCGCCATGGTCGCGGCGAGCAGCGCCAGCCAGTGGTTCGTGAGCAGGCCGCCGTCAATCGACATGCCGACGCTCATGAAGAACAGGCCGAGCAGCATGCCGCGGAACGGCTCGATGTCGGCCTCCAGCTGATGGCGGAAGTTCGATTCGGCGAGCATGACGCCCGCGAGGAAGGCGCCCATCGCCATGGAGAGGCCGGCCTTCTCCATCACCAACGCCGTGCCGAGCACGACGAGGAGGGCGGCCGCCGTCATCACCTCGCGTCCGCCCGCGGCGGCGAGAAGACGGAAGAAGGGATTGAGGCCGTAGCGCCCGACGAGCACCACGCCCGCGACCGCGACCGCCGCCCGGCCGGTGGAGCGCAGGCCCTCGTCGACCCAGCCGTCCTTCGGCGTGGCGCCGGCCGAGGCGAGCAGCGGCAGCAGAGCCAGGATCGCCACCACCGAGATATCTTGGAACAGGAGCACCGCGAAGGAGCGCCCGCCATAGGGCGAGCCGAGATCGCCGCGCTCTTCGAGGAGTTGGAGCGCCACCGCCGTCGCCGAGAGCGCGATGGCGATGCCGACGACGCCTGCCGCCGCCGGCGTCAGGCCGTAGGCGAGGGCCGCGCCCGCGATGACCAGTGAGCACAGCGCCAACTGGGCGGCCCCGAGCCCGAAGATGTCGCGCCGCATCGAGACGAGCCGCGAGATTTCGAGTTCGAGCCCGACGATGAACAGCAGCAGCACGACGCCGATCTCGGCGACGCTCGCCGCTGTCTCGGGCTCGGCGATCAGCGAGAAGCCCGCCGGTCCAATCACCACGCCCGCGACGAGGTAGCCGATCACCGCGCTCTGGCCGAGCAGGCGCACGAGCGGAACGCCGATCACCGCCGCCGACAGGAAGGTCAGCACCGGCGGCAGGAAGCTGGCATGGTCCGTGGCGCTCGCCATGAAAGCCCGTTGCCTCGCTCGATCCGGAAGGGGAAGGGCTTCCCCTTAGCCCGCTCGCCCCGCCATCGCGAGGGTGATTTGCGTGTCGTTCGTCACATGCCCTGCCCGCGCGAACGGCCTGCGAACGAGCCGAAAGCGATCCGCGTGCCGGCGGTGTCCGCGGGCATGGTTGCCACAGGAGCGCGGATGCAGGCCCCTGAATGGCCGGTGGGGGTCACGGATCGCGCCACCTGTGCTATGTAAAGGCGACGGACAGGCACCAACCTGTCGCGGCTTTCGGGCTGGCCGCTGTTGACAGACCCGGCCACCCCTCTCCACATCCGCCGGATCATGAGCGCTGACACCATCAACCTCACCGCCGACCCGAACCGGGTCCCGCAGCCGGCCGTGACAGGCGACAAGCCGCCTCTCGAGATCCTGCTGTGCGCCCCCCGCGGCTTCTGTGCCGGCGTGGTGCGCGCCATCGACGTGGTCGAGCGGGCGCTGGCGATCTACGGAGCGCCGGTCTACGTCCGCCACGAGATCGTCCACAACAAATACGTGGTCGAGACCCTGAAGCGGAAGGGCGCCGTCTTCGTGCGCGAGCTGGACGAGGTGCCCGATAGCGGCGCCCCCGTCATCTTCTCCGCCCACGGCGTCGCCAAGACCGTGCCGCAGAACGCCGATGCGCGCGGCCTCACCACCATCGACGCCACCTGTCCGCTGGTGACCAAGGTTCACCGCGAGGCCGAGATTCACCACAAGCGCGGGCGCCACGTCCTGCTCGTCGGCCATTCCGGCCACCCGGAGGTCGTCGGCACCATGGGCCAATTGCCCAAGGGCTCGATCACCCTGGTCGAGGACATCGACCAGATCGATGCCCTCAATCCTCCGCCGGATCAGGCTCTGGCCTGGGTGACGCAGACGACCCTGTCGATCGACGACACCAAGCACATCGTCGAGGCGCTCAAGGCCAAGTTCGAAGGCATCCACGGTCCGCACAAGGACGACATCTGCTACGCCACCACCAACCGCCAGGAGGCGGTCAAGGAGGTAGCGCCGCGGGTTGATGCGCTGATCGTGGTCGGCTCCTCCAACTCCTCGAATTCGCAGCGTCTGCGCGAGGTTGCCGAGCGGGCCGGCTGCCCGATCACCCGGCTCGTTCTGCGCGCCGAGGAGATCGACTGGGACGCCTTCAAGGACATCCGCCGCCTCGGTCTCACCGCCGGCGCCTCGGCACCGGAGGTTCTGGTGGAGGAGATCATCGACGCCTTCGCCGCGCGTTTCGATGTGACGGTGGATCAAGTCTCGGTGACCGTCGAGGACATGTCCTTCCCGCTGCCGCGTGAGCTGCGCAGCGAGGCCGCCGAGTAGGGCGGCGCCTTCGCCGGCACCTCAAGAGCCGGCCGAACGACCTCCAGGGGCGCCCACGGCGCCCCTTTCTCTTGCGCGAACCCGGCAGCACTCCCCGTGGCGGTCTACACCGACGTATCCGACGAGGCGCTGCGCGCCTTCCTCACAGAGTACGATATCGGCGCGTTGCTCTCCTGCAAGGGCATCGCCGAAGGCGTCGAGAACTCGAATTTCTTCCTGCATACGAGCACGGGCAACTACATCCTCACCCTCTACGAGAAGCGGGTGAGCGAGGCAGACCTGCCGTTCTTCATCAATCTGATGGGCCACCTGGCCCGCGCCGGCCTCGCCTGCCCGCAGCCGGTGCGCAACCGCGCCGGCACCGCGCTCGGGCGCCTCTGCGGCCGGCCGGCGGCCATCGTCACCTTCCTCGACGGCGTCTCCTTGAGCCGCCCGAATGCGGAGCATTGCCGGGCGCTCGGTGCCGCCTTGGCCGGGCTCCACGCTGCGGGCCGCGATTTCCCGATGGTGCGCGAGAACAACCTGTCGGTGGGAGCATGGCGGCCGCTCTTCAAGCAGGCCGAGGCGCAGGCGGATACGGTGGCGCCGGGGCTCGCCGCCCGCACCCGCGCAGACCTCGATGTTCTGGAAGCCTCATGGCCGAAAAATCTGCCGGGCGGCGTCATCCACGCCGACCTCTTCACCGACAACGTCTTCTTCATCGGCGACGCGGTGTCGGGCCTGATCGATTTCTACTTCGCCTGCACCGACGCGTTCGCCTACGATCTGGCGATCAGTCTCAACGCATGGTGCTTCGACGCCGACGGCACCTTCCATCGCGAGAAGGCCGGGGCGATGATCGCGGGCTACGACGCGGTGCGTGCGCTGGAGCCCGCGGAGATCGGGGCGCTACCGATCCTGGCCCGCGGTGCGGCCATGCGATTCATGCTGACCCGCCTCGTCGACTGGCTCAACGTCCCGCCCGGCGCCCTGGTGCAGCCCAAGGACCCGCTGGAATACGACCGGCGGCTGACCTTCCACCGCACCGCGACCGATGCGCGGGATTACGGCTGGGAAGGGTAGGCGACGCAGAGCCCTCTCTCGCCGAGCGAGGATGGCTCACGTCTTTCGCTCAGAGCACCTTCAGCAGCGCTTCGGCGCCCGACACCTCGGCCTTGGACGGCGTGTCCTCGACATTGAGGATCCGCACCACGCCGTCATCGACCAGCATCGCGTAGCGCTGGGAGCGCGGGCCGAGGCCGAAGCCCGAACCGTCCATCTCCAGGCCGATCGCCTTGGCGAACTCGGCGTTGCCGTCGGCCAGGAACTCGATGCCCTCGGCGCCGCTCTGCTGCTGCCACGCATTGAGCACGAAGATGTCGTTGACCGACGTCACGGCAATCACATCGACGCCGCGGGCCAGGATCTCTTCGCGCTTGGCGACGAAGCCCGGCAGATGGTTGCGGTGGCAGGCCGGTGTGAAAGCACCCGGCACGCCGACCAGCACGACGCGGCGTCCCTTGAACACGTCGTCGGTCGTCTTGGCCTGCGGACCCTCCGGCCCGCTCACCCGAAAGGTGACCTGGGGCAGGTGATCGCCAACCTGAATCGTCATCCGAACACTCCTCGGCAAAAGTCACGAACCGTTAGACGCGCAGCAGGCACCTGTCGAGGCACCGACATCCCGCCCACGCGTTTGGCTTATGGATCAATGGCGGCTGCCGCATTAGCATAGTCCGATGCAGAGACCCGACCCCGCGCTCAAAGACCCGGCCTATCTCGACGGCCAGTTCCTCGTGGCCATGCCGGGGATCGGCGACGAGCGATTCGCGCGCTCTGTGATCTATCTCTGCGCCCACTCGGCGGACGGGGCGATGGGCATCATCGTCAACAAGCCGGTTGCAGATCTGAACATGCCGGATCTGCTGATCCAGCTCGACATCGCCAGCGAGGCGGACGCGATCCGCCTGCGCGAGCGGGTCGGCCATATGCCGGTGCTGATGGGCGGTCCGGTCGATGCCAAGCGCGGCTTCGTTCTGCACACCGCCGACTTCCACATCGATCAATCGACGCTGCAGATCGACGAAGGTGTCTGCCTCACGGCGACGGTGGAGATCCTGCGCGCCATCGCCGACGGGCGCGGACCCTCGAACGCGGTGCTGGCGCTGGGCTATGCCGGCTGGCAGGCAGGCCAGCTCGAGAACGAGATTCTCGCGAACGGTTGGCTGAACTGCCCGGCCGATCCCGAGCTGATCTTCGATCCGGGGCTCGGCACCAAGTACGATCAGGTTCTCAAGGCGATCGGCATCGACCCCGCCATGCTCTCGGCCGAGGCCGGTCGGGCCTGACGCACGGATTCGCCGTCATCGCGAGGCGAAGCGTGGCAACCTAGGGCACGACCTTGCCGGAGATGGCGCCCTGGATCACTTCGCTGACGCTCGCGATGACGGGGAGGCAGGATCGAACCGGTCAACCGGAATCGATCTCAGACCCGCCCGTGCACGAGGTCGTGGATGAAGCCGAGCTTCGTCACCACGGCCGGACCGAGCACGAAGGGGTAGAGGTCGCCCTCGCCCATGGCGCGGCTGACGCTGTTCATGGCGAAGACGAAGGGCAGCCATGCATCGATGATCTGCTCGATCGTATCGGTGCAATAGGGATCGAAATCGACCCGCGCGGCGAGTTCGCCCTCGACGTCGGCCTTCGGCTTCACCTGCATGCCGAAGGCGCCCGCCATCTCCAGGGTGTCGACGATGTGCAGGTAATGCGCCCAGGTTTCCGCGAAGTCCTCCCAGGGGTGCGTCGTGGCGTAGGCCGAGACGAAGCTCTCCTGCCAGTTCGGGAGCGGACCCTGATCGTAGTGGCGCTGGAGCGCGGCGCCGTAATCCTGCGAGTCATCGCCGAACACCGCCCGGCACGGCTCCAGCTTGCCGGCGTCGCGCACGAGGATGTCCCAGTAATGGTGGCCGACCTCGTGGCGGAAATGGCCGAGCAGCGTCCGGTAGGGCTCACCCATGGCGGTCCGGCGCTTCTCGCGCTCGGCCGGGTCGGCCTCCACGAGGGCGATGGTGATGATGCCGTTCTCGTGGCCGGTCATCACCTTCGGACCGCTCGCATCCGGCGGATCAGCCAGGAAGTTGAAGATCAGGCCGTGCTCTGGGTCTTCGACGCGCGTCTTCAGCGGCAGGTTCCAGCGCAGCAGGGTGTAGAACAGCCGGTGCTTGGCGTGCTCCATCTCGCGCCAGCGTTTCAGGTTCACCGGGTCGCTCACGTCCGGCACGATGCCGTTGTGGCGGCAGGCGAGGCAGAAGGCGTCGGTCGTGCCCGGCGGCACCATCCAGTTGCAGGTGTCGTGCGACGCGTTGGTGCAGAGGAAGCTTGGGTGCTCGGGCGCCGCGAGAGGGGTCCAGGCGTTGTTGTCGCCCGCAGGCTCCAGGGCGGAGATGCGGCCGAGCTGGGGCAGGTAGGCCAACCGGTGGCCGCAGCGCTCGCAGGAGCGGTTCTCGAAATACAGGACGTTGTCGCAGGACTGGCAGCGAAAGAGTTTCATCGGCTCACGGGAACGTTGACGCTCCGCTCCCGATCCAGCGCAGACAGGATCCGGGAACGGAATGCGCCGGGCACAAGGCTCGGAGGCGGCGGGGGTTCGCGGCCAACCAAGCCGCGAATTCACTCACCGTTCCGTGATCGATGCTGATTTTGTTCGGCTGTCTCCTGCCTGCGCGCGGGCGGGTCAGGCGGCGGCAAGCGCCTCGCTGATGGCCGCGAGCGCGGCATCCGCACCGGCACCGTTCGGGCCGCCGGCCTGAGCCATGTCCCGGCGCCCGCCACCGCCCTTGCCGCCGAGATGTCCGGCGCCCGCGCGCACGAGGCCGACCGCGTCGTAGCGGTCGGTGAGATCCTCGGTGACGCCGACAACGAGCCCGGCCTTGCCGTCGGCCGAGACGCCGACGATGGCGACGATACCGGAGCCGAGGCGGCTCTTGCCCTCGTCGGCCAGACCCTTGAGGTCGCGCATCTCGACCCCCTCGACGACGCGGGCCATCAGCTTCACGCCGTTGACCTCGCGGGCCTCGTCTCCGCCGCCCGCTGCGCCGCCCATGGCGATCTTCTTGCGCGCGTCGGTCAGCTCCTTCTCTAGCCGGCGGCGCTCCTCGATCAGGGCGGAGAGCCGGTCCGGCACGTCGCCCACCGGTGCCTTGAGCAGGCTGGCGAGCTGGCTCAGCGTGCGGCTCTCGCTGGCGCGGTGACGGCGCGCGGCCGTGCCGGTCATCGCCTCGATCCGGCGCACGCCGGCGCCGACCGCACTCTCGCCGAGCACCGTGATCTGGCCGATCTCGCCGAGTTGCGACACGTGGGTGCCGCCGCACAGCTCGATCGAGAAGTTCGGCAACCGGCCCTCGACCTCGCGGCCCTCGTCATCGACGGGCCGTCCCATGGAGACGACGCGGACCTCGTCGCCGTACTTCTCACCGAACAGCGCGCGGGCGCCCGATTCGATCGCCTCGTCCACCGCCATCAGCTTGGTCACCACCGGCGCGTTCTGGAGCAGCACCGCGTTGGCAATCTCCTCGACGCGATTCAGCTCCGCCTCGTCGATGGGCTTCGGGTGGCTGATGTCGAAGCGCAGGCGCTCGGGGGCGACGAGCGAGCCCTTCTGGGCCACGTGGTCGCCGAGCACCTGACGCAGCGCCTCGTGCAGCAGGTGGGTGGCCGAGTGGTTGGCGCGGATCGCGGCGCGGCGGGCGTGATCGACCTTCATCTCCACGGCCGCGCCGACGGAGAGTGTGCCTTCCTCGACCGTGACGTGATGCACGAACAGGTCGCCGAGCTTCTTTTCCGTACCCGTCACGCGCGCCATGAGGCCGGGCCCGGAGATCGTGCCGGTATCACCGACCTGTCCGCCGGACTCGCCGTAGAACGGTGTCTGGTTGACGACGACGATGCCGGACTCGCCGGCCTTGATCGTCTCGACCTCGCCGCCCTCGCGCAGGAGGGCGCTGACGACGGCCTCGGCGGTCTCGGTCTCGTATCCGAGAAATTCCGTCGCGCCGGTGCGCTCCTTGATGCCGAACCAGACGGTCTCGGTCGCGGCCTCGCCCGAGCCCTGCCAAGCGGCACGCGCCGCCTGCTTCTGGCGCTGCATCGCCGCGTCGAAGGCCCCCGTGTCGACGCCGATGCCGCGGGCCTTCAGCGCGTCCTGGGTCAGGTCGAGGGGGAAACCGTAGGTGTCGTAGAGGGTGAAGGCGGTCTCGCCCGAGAGATTCTGGCCAGCGCTCAAATCGCGGGTCTCCGCGTCGAGGATGGCAAGGCCGCGCTCCAGGGTCTTGCGGAAGCGGCCCTCTTCCAGGCGCAGGGTCTCGGAGATCAGGGCCTCGTTGCGGACGAGTTCGGGGAAGGCCTGTCCCATCTCGCGCACCAGCGTCGGCACGAGGCGGTACATCACCGGATCGCGGGCGCCGAGCAGTTCGAGGTGGCGCATGGCGCGGCGCATGATCCGGCGCAGCACGTAGCCGCGGCCCTCGTTCGACGGCAGCACGCCGTCGGCGATCAGGAACGAGGTCGAGCGCAGATGGTCGGCGATGACGCGGTAGGAGGCGCGCGTCGCGGGCTCCGGCGCGCGCGACACGGCGTGGGCCACCGCATCGATCAGGGCGCGGAACAGGTCGGTGTCGTAGTTCGAGTGGACGCCCTGGAGGATCGCGGCCATCCGCTCCAGGCCCATGCCGGTATCGATCGAGGGCCGGGGCAGGGGATTGCGCACCCCCGGCTCGACCTGCTCGTACTGCATGAAGACGAGGTTCCAGAATTCGAGGAAGCGGTCGCCATCCTCGTCCGGAGAGCCGGGCGGTCCGCCGGCCAAAGCCGGGCCCTGGTCGATGAAGATCTCGGAGCACGGGCCGCAGGGGCCGGTATCACCCATCTGCCAGAAATTGTCGGAGGTGCCGATCCGGATGATCTTCTCGTCCGAGAAGCCGGCAATCTTCCGCCACAGGCCCGCGGCCTCGTCGTCATCCGCGTAGACGGTCACCAGCAGCCGCTCGGGCGTGAGGCCGAACTCCTTGGTGATCAGCTTCCAGGCCAGCTCGATCGCATCGGCCTTGAAATAATCGCCGAAGGAGAAATTGCCGAGCATCTCGAAGAAGGTGTGGTGCCGGGCGGTGTAGCCGACATTGTCGAGATCGTTGTGCTTGCCGCCGGCGCGAACGCATTTCTGCGACGAGGTCGCCTTGACGTAGGGCCGCTTCTCGACGCCGGTGAAGACGTTCTTGAACTGCACCATGCCGGCGTTGGTGAACATCAACGTCGGGTCGTTCTTCGGCACCAGCGAGGACGAGGGCACCACTGCGTGCCCGGCATCCCGGAAGTAGTCCAGGAAAGTCGATCGGATCTCGTTGACGCCGCTCATCGGATAGGCTCGGAAATCAAGTCGCGTCGGGAGCCGGCTGACGGGCAGCGCGGCAGCATTGTCGGGCCCTCATACGGGCCGAAGCTGTGCAAGTCACGTCGGCAGGTCCGTGGCGGATGACGGAGGACGCGCCATGCACGAAAAAGGCCCGCCGCTCGCGCGACGGGCCGGTCTCGATTGGCTCCGGTGGAGCGGAGCGGGTTACGCCTCGCCCTCGTCCAGATCCTCGGCGGTCGGCTTGGCATTCTCGAGGATGCGGTCGGCAACCAGCCCCGAATTCTGGCGGATCGAGGCTTCGATCTTGTTCGCGATATCCGGATTGTCGCGCAGAAAACCCTTGGAATTCTCGCGGCCTTGGCCGAGGCGCTGGCTGTCGTAGGAGAACCACGCGCCCGACTTCTCGACGATGCCGGCTTTCACGCCGAGGTCGATCAGCTCGCCGACCTTCGACACGCCCTCGCCGAACATGATGTCGAACTCGACCTGCTTGAAGGGCGGCGCGACCTTGTTCTTGACGACCTTGACGCGCACCGAGTTGCCGATGGCCTCGTCGCGATCCTTGAGCGTCGAAACGCGGCGGATATCGAGGCGCACCGAAGCGTAGAACTTCAGCGCGTTGCCGCCGGTGGTGGTCTCGGGGCTGCCGTACATCACGCCGATCTTCATGCGGATCTGGTTGATGAAGATCACCATGCAGTTCGAGCGCGAGATCGAACCGGTGAGCTTGCGCAGGGCCTGGCTCATCAGGCGCGCCTGGAGGCCCGGCTGGCTCTCGCCCATCTCGCCCTCGATCTCGGCGCGCGGCGTCAGCGCGGCGACCGAATCGACCACGAGCACGTCGATGGCGCCGGAGCGCACCAGCGTGTCGGTGATTTCGAGCGCCTGCTCGCCGGTATCGGGCTGCGAGATCAGCAGGTCGTCGAGGTTGACGCCGAGCTTGCGCGCATAGACCGGGTCGAGGGCGTGCTCCGCGTCGACGAAGGCGCAGACGCCGCCCTTCTTCTGGGCCTCGGCGATCGTGTGGAGCGCCAGCGTCGTCTTGCCCGACGATTCGGGGCCGTAGATCTCGATCACCCGACCGCGCGGCAGGCCGCCGACGCCGAGCGCGATGTCGAGGCCGAGCGAACCCGTCGAAACGGTCTCGACCTCCTGCACCTTGTCGGTCTTGCCGAGGCGCATGATCGAGCCCTTGCCGAAGGCGCGCTCGATCTGCGTCAGCGCAGCCTCGATCGCCTTGGACTTGTCCTTGTCGGCTGCTGCCATTGTCGAGGAATCCACCATCTTCAGCGCAGGCTGGGCCATCGCGAGGCTTCCTTATGCATGGGAGGGGCACGGCGCTCAATCCGCCGGAGCTGATCGATTTCGTACCTGTTTTGTTCTCATCGCGCAAGGGCTGCGTCGGTGCTTTCCGGTCCGCCGCCGCATCGCGCCGTTCCCCGTCCGGATGCCGCGTTCGTTTCGAAGTGGACGGGACTACGGAATTGATAAAGTGGTCTGCGACGATTATGTTACGCCCGATGTGGAAATAACTAACGATTTCCATTTGAAATTGATGAGTGATGATTTTCATAGCTCTCCATAATTTTTTAGACAGCAAAGCAAGATCATATTAAAAAGGTGAAGATCAATATGAAAATAAAAACATAGATGAAGTAAATATGAAAAATCTGCGTATAATTCTGGCTTTGCTTTGAGTTCGGGCCGACACTGTCAAGTTGAATTCTTTCGAAGAGCAATGGTCATGCCCGGCATCTTGATGTCACGTTCAACTCAGAATGAGAAAGCCAGGACATCGACGGTATCTCGGTCGTATGCGTGACGAGGCCATCGTCATGCCGATAGACCGCAATGAACTTCGCGCAATCGAGCAGCTTCTGCGTCAAGCGGAGGAGCGCCTCGAGCCGATTGCCACGTTCAGGCAGCGCACGCTGTTGCAGATGAGCTTGTTCGAGTTGCGGCGCAGCCTCCAGGCCGAGGAAGGGGAAGCAGCCGCTCCAGCCGATACGGACGGGGACGAACCCGACGATCGAGGGGCCTGAGATCTTCCCATCGATCGAGAGAGCTCCGGCCGCAGCAACCGCGGCAGAACGGGGCGACGCACAGGCGCTTCGCTCCGTCCAGCGCTCACTTTCGCTTTCCGGTCGAGATCAGCTCGCCATCGTGCGCTTCACCATCTCGACGAGCTGCTTCAGGCTGAAGGGCTTGGGCAGGAAGTTGAAGGTCTCGCCCTCGGGCAGATTCTTGCGGAACGCGTCCTCGGCATAACCGGAGACGAAGATCACCTTGAGATCGGGATCGTGCTTGCGCAACTCGCGCAGCAAGGTCGGACCGTCCATCTCCGGCATGACGACGTCCGACACCACCACATCGATGCCATCGGCATGCTCCTGGATCAGGCGGAGGGCCTCAATCCCCGAAGCGGCCTCGAGCACGGTGTAGCCGCGTGCCGACAGGGCACGGGAATTGACCGCGCGAACCGGATCCTCGTCCTCGACGAGCAGGACGGTGCCCTGACCGGTATGGTCGGTCGCCGGCTTCGCCGGCGGCTCCGGTGCCCGCGCAACGGGAGGCGCGGCGTCCGTGTCCGGCTCGGTCCGCTTCGCGTCGGTTGTCTCGACCGATTCGGGCTTCGGCTCCGCCCCATCGGATGGGTCGGGCTTGGCCGGCGCGGTCGTATCCCGCCCGGCGATCGCGCGGGGCGGCGGCAGCGGCTCGGGCAGCGCTTCGATGCCGGGCTCGTGGCGCGGAAGGTAGATGCGGAAGGTGGTGCCTTCGCCGACTTGCGATTGCACGTCGATGGCGCCGCCCGACTGGTTGACGATGCCGAACACCGTCGAGAGCCCGAGCCCGGTGCCCTTGCCGATCTCCTTGGTCGTGAAGAACGGCTCGAAGATTTTCTGGCGCACCTCGGGTGGGATGCCCTCGCCGGTATCGGTCACCTCGATCATGACGTGATCGCCCGCCGGAATCCCGACCGGACGCTCGCCGTCGACTGGGCAGTTGGCGGTGCGGATCGTCAGGCTGCCGCCGCCCGGCATGGCATCGCGGGCGTTGACCGCGAGGTTCACGATCACCTGCTCGAACTGATTCACGTCGGCCTTGATCGGCCAGATCTCGCGCCCGTGGCGGAAATCGAGCTGCACGCGCTCGCCGAGCAGGCGCTTGAGCAGCAGCGTCAGGTCGGAGAGCGCCTCGCCGACATCCATCACCTCCGGTCGCAGGGTCTGGCGGCGGGAGAAGGCCAGCAGTTGGCGCACCAGGGACGCGGCCCGGTTCGCGTTCTGCTTGATCTGCATGATGTCCTGGAAGGCGTGGTCTGTCGGCCGGTGGCTGGCGAGCAGCAGATCCGAGTAGCCGATGATCGCCTGGAGCACGTTGTTGAAGTCGTGGGCAATGCCGCCGGCAAGCTGGCCCACGGTGTCCATCTTCTGGGTCTGGGCGACCTGTTGCTCCAGTTGGCGCTGAGCGGTGGTGTCGAGGGCGTAGAGGATCACCCGCTCGCGGTCGCCGTCGCCGGTGGCCTTGCCCTCGGCATCCTGGCCTTGCGTCCCGTCGGCATCCGCCGGGCTCATCCAGACGCGGGCCGAGCGCTCGCCGGGACCGGACAGGCCGACTTCGATCGGATCGAGGCCGCCGAAACCGTTGGCGGCGCGGGCCAGCGCGCCCTCGATGGCGCCGCGGTCGCGCTCCAGCACGGCGTCGCGCATCATCGGGTCCGGCGCATCGCGGCCGGCTTCCGCCGCCGGCTGGCGCGGCATGCCGGCGAACAGCCGCACGAACGAGGTGTTGGCGCGGATGACGCGGCCGTCGCGGTCGAGGGTGGCGATGGCGATCGGGCTGTTGTTGAGAAAGCGGGCCAGCCGCACCTCCGCCGCGCGCTGCGGCTCGTCGGAATCCGAGCCGGCGGAGCGGTTGAGCACGAAGGTGCGCGAGGGGCCGGGCGCCCCGTCCTGCCCGTAGGCGACGCGGTGGTAGAGCCGGGTCGGGAGGGGCTGACCGTTGCGGCGGCGCAAGTCGATGTCGTAGCGATCGGTGCGCACCTCGCCGGGCAATCCAGGAGCGGCCGTGAGCATGTCGGCGCCGGGCGCGATCTCCAAGAGCTTCAGCCCGCCGGAACCCACCGTGGCGAGGTCGTAGCCGAGCCAGGAGGCAAGCGTCGCATTCATGTAGACGATCGAGCCGGCCGCATCGATCGAGAGGAAGCCGGCCGGCGCGTGATCGAGATAATCGATCGCGTGCTGCAGCTCCTGGAAGACGTTCTCCTGGCGCTCGCGCTCGTGGGTGATGTCGCTCACCGTCCAGAGAGCCGCGGAGCCGCGGTGGCGCGGGATCGGCCGCACCGCGATGCGGTACCAAGCGAAGTCGCGATCCGGCGCGCCGCCCGGCGGGGGCGACATCCGGATCTCTTCCGCGTAGGCGCGGTCGTCGCGGGAGGCCTGGGCGAGCCGGTAGACGGCCTCCGACACCTCGGGCGCCCCGACGAAGATGCGCTCGATCGAGCGGAGGTTCGAAAAGCTGTCGCCGCCCGCAAGGCGCATATAGGCCTCGTTGGCGTAGATCATCCGCCCGTTATCCTCGACGACGAGCTTGCCCTCGGGGGCCGCATCGACGATGGCGCGGGTGATGTCGTCGCGGGCGGCCGGGCCGGCGAGCTGCAGCGCGCCGATGGCCAGGGCGAACAGGAAGAACACGCCCGCCATGGCGAGCAGCGCCAGCAGGGCGAGGATGAGCGGCTGCGCCTGCTCGTTGGCGACGAACGACAGCCCGACCGCCGCGCCGACGAGCAGCCCCGCCAGCATCAGCAGCAGGCCGACCCGGCCGGGCCGTTCCGAACGATCGATCGAACCGGACGCCGGCACCGCTGGTCCGCTGACCTCAGCCATCAGGCCCTACCCATCCCTCGCACATGGCCGCCACCCTTTGGCCGCCGCACTCGCTGCTTCGAGCCCTGTGGGTCGTCAACCGCCGCGCCTTGTGCCGGAGCATTGCCGGACAATGGTGCATAAACCGTGGCGCCTGAACGACTTCGCCGTCCCATGCGGAACAGAAATCCGCCTCAGGCGGCCCGGCGGCGCAGGCGAAGCACGAAACCGATCACTTCTGCAACTGCGCGATAGTGCTCGGCGGGAATCTCCTGATCGATCTCAACCGTGGCATGCAGGGCGCGGGCGAGCGGCGGGTTCTCCAGCACCGGCACGTCGTGGTCGGCGGCGACCGCGCGGATGCGCAAGGCCAGCGAGTCGACGCCTTTGGCGACGCAAATGGGCGCGGCCATGCCGGTCTCGTAGCGCAGGGCCACGGCGAAGTGGGTCGGGTTCGTCACCACCACGGTCGCGGTGGGCACGGCGGCCATCATCCGCTTCTTCACCCGCGCCTGGCGCAACTGACGCACCCGGGCCTTCACCTCGGGGCTGCCCTCGCTCTCCTTGTGCTCCTGCTTCATCTCTTCCTTGGTCATGCGCAGGCGCGTGTGCCAGCGGTGGCGCTGATACAGCGCGTCGCTGAGGGCGATGGCGGCGTAAATGGCGAGCGTGCCGCCCATCATCTTGAGCGCGAGGGTGAGGGTGCCCTGAAGCGCCGCACCCGGATCGAGTTGGGCGAAGGATTCCGCCCGGTCGTGCTCGTTCCACAGGATCGCCCCGGCGACCGCACCGACCACGATGATCTTGGCGAGTCCCTTGCCGAAATTGACCCAGGCATCGGTGCCGAGCAGTCGCTTGGCCCCGGCCATCGGCGAGATGCGCGAGAATTTCGGCATCAGGCTCTCGGCGGTGAAGATCGGCCGGTGCTGGATCAGGCCGGCGGCGAGGGCCGCGAGCATGGCGATGCCGAGCGGCACGGCGAGCGCCTTGGCGCAGACCCAACCCGCGCGGAAGGCGACGCCGAGATAGGTGCCCCCATCCGAGGACAGGCTGCCGGCATGTTCGAGGAAGCCGCGCATGTCGCGGGTCAGCCCCTCGGCCACGGGGCGGGCCGAGAGCATCAGGGCGAGGGTGAAGGCCGCCAGGATGAAGAAGGTGTTGATCTCGGGGGAGTTCGGGACGTCGCCGCGCTCGATCGCCTGCTCGATGCGCCGTGGCGTCGGGTCTTCGGTCTTGTCCTCGTCGTCGGTCTCGTCGGACACCGGCTCAGGCTCCCCCGTTCCGGATCGATGCGCGGACGCTCAGCGCCCGAGGAACGCTCCGAGATAGCGGCCGAGATCGTCCAGGAACAGCCCCATGACGAGGCCTAGCGCGCCGACGAGCAGCATCATGCCGATCAGCACCGAGGCGGGCACGGCGAGGAAGAAGACCTGCAATTGCGGCATCAGCCGGGAGAGCACGCCGAGCCCGAGATTGAACAGGATGCCGAAGACGATGAAGGGCCCGGAGATCCGCACCGCCAGGGCGAAGCCGCGGCTGAAGGCGTCGAGGGCCAGCTTGGCGGCGTCCGCCATGGCCGGCACACCGCTCGGCGGCAGCAGGACGTAGCTGCGCCCGATCGCTTCGAGAGCGATGTGGTGCAGGTCGGTCGCCATGATCAGGGTGACGCCGAGCAGGGCCAGGAAGTTTCCGAGCGCGGCCTGCTGCCCGCCCATCGTCGGATCGATGGTCATGGCGTAGGACAGGCCGAGCTGCTGCGAGATCACCGTGCCGGCCGTCTGCAGAGCGGCGACGATCATGCGCACGCACAGGCCCAGCATCAGCCCGATCAGGATCTCGCCGAACAGGAGCCCGATCAGGGCCGGCGCGGCGAGCGCAGCATTGCCCGTCGGCAGCATCGGCCGCACGGTGGGGAACAGCACCAGCGTCACGAGGAGCGCCAGCGCAAGTCGGATGCGGCCGGCGATGAGCTGCTCGCCCAGGCCCGGCATCAGCATGATCAGCGTGCCGACCCGGGCGAAGGTGATGAGGAAGGCCGCCGCGAGGCCGGGCAGCAGCAGCAGGTCGAGCGGCGTGGTCATGCCCGCCCCTCCTACACGCTCGGCCGGGCCCGCGCTGCCGCTGCATTACCCGCCTGCGGCGATCCGGGCGGCGATCCGCGCCATGTAGGCGGACATGGCATCGCCGATGAAGGGCAGCATCAGGAGCATCACCCCGAACACCGCGACGATCTTCGGCACGTAGATCAGGGTCTGCTCCTGGATCTGCGTCAGCGCCTGGAACAGCGACACGACCAAGCCGACGACGAGGGCGACGATCATCAGCGGGCCGGCCACCTTCAGGAAGACGAAGATGCCGTCACGGGCGATGTCGAGGATGGCGAGGCCGGTCATGGGGCTTTCGGCTTTGGCTGTGGGCGGCGGTGTTCCCTCTGCCCGCACGCGGGGAGGGGCCAAAAACTAGATCGGCATGCGCATGATCTCTTCGTAGGCCGAGATCACGCGGTCGCGTACCGCGACCAGGGTCTGGAGGGCGGTCTCGCTCTCGGCCACGGCCGTGACGACATCCACCACGTTGGCCTTGCCCGCCGCCGCCGAGAGGGCGGCGCGGTCGGCCTGCGCGCCGGATTGGGCCACGCTGTCGAGGCTCTGTTGCAGGAAGCCAGTGAAGCCGCCCGGTGCGGTCAGCCCCTGGGCCATGCCCTGAGCGGGCTTCGGGGCGCCGGGGCGAGCGAGGCTCTGGGCGGCACCGTAGGCGCCGGCGGCGAAGGCGGAGGTCGTCATCGGGGCTACGCCTTCAGGATCTCGAGGGTGCGGGAGATCATCCGCCGCGTGGCGGTCACCATGTTGAGGTTGGCCTCGTAGGAGCGCTGGGCCTCGCGCATGTCCATGTTCTCGATGAGCCCGTTGACGTTCGGCAGGCGCACCTCACCGCGGGCATCCGCGGCCGGGTTGCCGGGATCATGCTTGGTGCGGAACGGTGTGGGATCGCGCCGCACCCGGCCGGCTTCGATGACACTGGCGTTCAATTCGCGGTCGAAGCGGCTCGTGAAGGTCGGGATCTTGCGCCGGTAAGGGTCGCCGCCGGCGGTCTGGGCGGTCGAATCCGCGTTGGCGATGTTCTCGGCGATGATGCGCATCCGTCCCGACTGCGCCTTCAGGCCGGAGGCGGCGATGCCGAGGCTCTTGAGGAAATCCATGACGGTCTCCGCTTACCCGCTTCAGCGCTTGCCGACGGCGATCTTCAGGGCGTCGAGGCTCTTCTGGTAGAGCGTGGCGACGAGCTGATAGTCGGCTTGGTTGTCACCGGCCTTCATCATCTCCTCCTCGAGATTCACCCCGTTGCCGGAGGGTCGGACCTCGAAGCCCTTGAAGCGGCGAGGGTCGGCATTCGGCCCGGCGCTCGCCGACAGGCCGATATGCCCGGAAGCGGTGCGGGCGAGGCCATCGCCGCCGACGGAGGCTCCGAGCGGGGCGGCAAGGCCGGCGGAGCCGGCCGAGGGCTCGGCCAGGTCGCGCGGGCGAAACCCCGCCATGTCGGCATTGGCGACGTTCTCGGCGAGGAGGCCTTGGCGCGCCTGATGCCAGTGCATCCGGGTGCGCAGCATGCCGAGCAGGGGCAGGTCGGTGAGCGACATGGTGCCTCGGAGCCGGCGCGGCGGGCGATGAAAGTCGAAGGAGCCGCAGATCCGGACCCGGCAGAAACTGCCGCCAACATGGTTAAGGAGCCGTTAACCCGGCAAATCCTGCCGCGTGCTCACAGTGCCGCACGGCACGTTTCAGGTGCAGAAAGCTCGGTTTCGACCCCACCGAGTTGTTAACGAAGTGTCAGCCTTTGTTGCCGGGCAGCGAGCCGGAGGCGATAATCGCCTTCTGTATTGCGTGGGGCCGAGTTCGCGTCGCCCGCCGGCTCCAGTCGCTGCTGGGCGCCGCGCGCCGACACCGGAGCCCCGACTACGAAAGACGCAGGTCTTGCAAGCGTTCTTCAGTTCCGAGGGCTCCTACGCCCTGCAGTTCCTGGTGATCTTTCTCGTCATCCTGGTGCTGTTCCTGATCGCGGCGCTGCTGTTCATGCGGCTCTCCGGGCGCGGCCTTACCCTCTCGGCGGGGGCAGGTGGTCGCGGGCGCCAGCCGCGGCTCGGCATCGTCGACATCTACGAACTCGACCGGCAGCGGCAGCTCATCCTGCTGCGGCGGGACAACGTGGAGCATCTGCTGCTCGTCGGCGGCCCCAACGACGTCGTGGTCGAGCGCCATATCCAGCGCGGCGCAGGGAGCCGCTACGCCGCGGAGGGCGCTGTCCGCGCGGGCGAGATCGGCGCCGCCGAACCCGGCGGCCTGGAACCGCCGCGCACCGACCCGTTCCTCGACTCGCCGATGCCCCCGACCTTCGCGATGCCGGAGGTGGTGCCGCCCGCCGTTCCCGGCGCGCCGCCCGCGACCGACCGGGCTCCGCCCCTCGATCCCGATCTGTTCGAGCCCGAGATCTCGCCCGCCGACGCACCTTCCCGGCCGGTCACGCCGGTGAGCCGCCTGATGCGGCGCACGGCGCCGCCCGTGGTCAGCCCGCGCCCGGAGCCCGCTTCCCAACGCAACCCTCGACCGGACGCAGCGGTAGCGCCGGAGCCCGTATCCGAGCCGGCCCCGATTATGGCGAGCCGTGAACCGAGAGCGGTCGATCCGGCGGTTCTCTCCGACATGGCACGCCAGCTCCAGGTGGCGCTGAAGCGTCCCTCGTCCGCCGTCACGCCGCCGCCCGCCGGTGCCCCCGAAACACCGCCGCCGGCCCTGAAGCCGGCCGAGCCGGCACCCTCCGAACCCGATCCCGTGGCGGCCGCGATGGCTGCCGTGGCGGCGCCCCGGTCGGTCGAGCCCGTCCGCTCGGCGCCACCGGCGTCCGTTGTGCCGACGCCCGTCCCGGCCAAGCCGGAACCGCCGCCGCAGGCCGAGCCGAGACCAGAGCTTCGGCCCGAGCCGAAGCCGGCGGCGTCCGCCAAGCCCGTCGCGCCGCCGCAATTCGTGGCGCCGTCCAGACCCGAACCGGTCAAGCCTGAATCTCCCAGATCCGAGTCGGCCAAGCCCGAATCTCCCAGGCCCGAAACTCCTAGGCCGGAGTCTTCCAGGCCCGAGTCTCCCAAGTCCGAGCCGTTCAGGCCCGGAGCCGCGAGACCCGAGCCGCCGAAGAGCGAGCCGAAGGCCGAATCAACGGAGCCGCCCGCCGGGGGCCAGAACCCGTTCTCGGTGGAGGAAATCGAGGCGGAGTTCGCGCGGCTCCTCGGGCGCCCGCTCGACAGCAAGAACTGAGACCGACAAGGTCGGGCAAACGATCGGGCGAGCGATCGGGTCGGCTCGTCGCTCCGGGCACCGCCGGATCCTCGCGGCCGGGGAGGATGGCCTGCGTCGTGAGTTATGAGGCAGGCGTGGCATGGAGGCGCTGGTCGTTGGAGCCGGGGTGGTCGGGCTCGCAGTCGCGCGGGCCCTCGCCCTACGCGGCGCCTCGGTCATCCTCGCCGAGGCGGCCGCGGCGATCGGCACGGGTGTGTCCGCCCGCAGCTCGGAGGTGATCCACGGCGGGATGTATTACCCGCCGGGCTCACTCCGCGCCCGCCATTGCGTGGAAGGGCGCCACCGCCTCGTCGGCTTCTGCGAAAGTCACGGTGTGCCCTACCGGCTCTGCGGCAAGCTCATCGTGGCCACGCGGGAGGCGGAGCACTCGGCGCTCGAAACAATCTGTCTGCGCGGCGCCGCGAACGGGGTCGAGGACCTTCGGCTGCTCGACCGGGCCGAAGCCGCCGCCCTGGAGCCGGCCCTGTCCTGCGTCGCCGCGCTCCATTCGCCCGCGACCGGAATCGTCGACAGCCATGCCCTGATGCTCGCCCTCCTCGGCGATCTCGACGATGCCGGCGGCGTGCTGGCCCTCCATACCCCGATCGAATCCGCCGAGCGGCGGGACGGGCGATGGCACGTCCGGTTCGGCGGCGTGGCACCGGGCACGCTGCAGGTCGACGGTCTCGTCAACGCCGCCGGCCTCGGCGCTCAATCCCTCGCCCGACGGATCGAGGGTTTGGCGCCCACTTGCGTGCCCCGTCAGGTGCTGGCCAAGGGCAGCTATTTCGGGTGCGGCGGCAAGCCGGCCTTCACGCGACTGATCTACCCGGCGCCGGTCGAGGGTGGCCTGGGCATCCACCTGACCCTGGATCTTGCCGGCCGCATGCGGTTCGGCCCCGACGTCGAGTGGGTGAACGAGCCGGACTACACCGTCGATCCGGCGCGCGCCGCAGGCTTCGAGGCGGCGATCCGGCGCTACTGGCCCGGCCTGCCGGACGGGCGTTTGATGCCCGACTACGCCGGCATCCGCACGAAACTCAGCGGCCCCGGCGAGCCGGCGGCGGATTTCCGCATCGACGGCCCGCCCGAGCACGGGCTGCCGGGGCTGGTTCAGCTTTTCGGGATCGAGAGTCCAGGTCTGACCTCCTCGCTCTCCCTCGCTGAGGACGTGGCCGATCGACTGATGGCGTGATTACGCCGCCCGCATCAGATCGGCCGACGTCCCGTCCGCCACCGCGTCGGTGTGAACCTCGAACTTGACCAGACGCGCCGTGCCGAAGCTCGTCGAGATCGCGCAATCCGTCGCGTCGCGACCACGCGCCATGACGATCCGCCCGATTCGCGGCGTGTTGTGGCGGGCATCGAAGGTGTACCAGCGCCCGCCGAGATAGACCTCGAACCACGCGGAGAAATCCATCGGATCGGGCACCGGCGGCACGCCGATATCGCCGAGATAGCCGGTGCAGTAACGTGCCGGGATGTTCATGCAGCGGCAGAACGCGATGGCGAGATGCGCGAAATCGCGACAGACGCCCACCTGCTGATGGTAGCCGTCCGAGGCGGTTCGCGTCGCATCCGCCTGCTGGTAGTCGAACCGGATGCGCGCGTGGACGTAATCGACGATGGCCTGAACCCGTCCCCAGCCCTCCGGCGTATGGCCGAAGAGCTGCCAAGCGGACTCGCAGAGATGGTCGGTGTCGCAGTAGCGGCTCGCCATCAGGTAGAGCATCACCTCGTCCGGCAGCGCTTCCACCGGCACCTGGACCGCCTCGGGCGCGATCGTGTCGGGCAGGCCCGTATCGGCCACGAGGAAATCCGCCGAGATCGAGAGGCGCCCGGCCGGCGCGACGATGCGGGTGCAGACATTGCCGAAGGCATCCAGCGTCTGCCGCTGCGGGACCGGCGGATCGAAGCGGATCGTCTCCGGGCTGCGCAGATCGCCCTGACGCGAGGGGTGGACGCTCAGCAGCAGCGACATCGGCGTCGCGGCGTCCGTCTCGAAGGTGATGTCGTATCCGGTCTTGATCAGCATGGAACGGCCTGCAACGTGGTCTTCTCATCCCGAAATGCTGATTTCGCGCGGGACAATTCGGTAAGCGTCGATATTGCGAGCCGTTCCGCTTGATCCCTGCCCAAATGTTCCGCAGCGCGTCGACTTGCGCGCCATCCGCAGGGGAGGGAGGTGCCGGGACATTGACGCGCATTGCTGCTGCAGCGCACTCGGCGGTATGGAAGCGGCCATGTGGACCGCTCTCTGGAACCGTCTCGCCCATCCGGGCCACTTCCTGCGCTGGACGGGCGTGGCCATGCCGTGGCTCGCCGCCGCCTCGGCCGCGCTCGTCGCCTTCGGACTCTACCTGACCTTCTTCGTCGTGCCGCCCGACTACCAGCAGGGCGACACGGTGCGGATCATGTACGTGCACGTCCCCGCGGCGATCCTCGGCATGGGCTTCTACGCGGCGATGACGCTGTCGGCGATCGGCACGCTGGTCTGGCGCCATCCGCTTGCCGACGTGTCGCAACGCGCCGCGGCCCCGATCGGCGCGGCCTTCACCCTGATCTGCCTCGTCACCGGCTCGCTCTGGGGCAAGCCGATGTGGGGCACCTACTGGGTCTGGGACGCGCGTTTGACGTCGATGCTGGTGCTGTTCCTGATCTATTGCGGCATCATCGCCCTGTGGCGGACGATCGAGGATCCGAGCCGGGCGGCGCGTGCGGTTTCGATCCTGACGCTGGTCGGCGCGGTGAACCTGCCGATCATCAAGTTCTCGGTGAATTGGTGGTCCACCCTGCACCAGCCGGCCTCGATCCTGCGCATGGGCGGCTCATCGATTGATTCTTCCATGCTCTACCCGCTGCTCGAGATGGTGCTGGCGATGACCCTGCTCGGCGTCACCCTACACCTTCAGGCGATGCGCACCGAGATCGACCGCCGCCGCGTGCGCACGCTGCTGATCCGGCAGGCCGAGCGGCTCGATGCCGGTGCCGAGGGCGCCGTCCCGGTCACCCGCGCGGCCGCGCCCCTTCCCGTCGGACAGGCGATCTGAGCAGAGCCATGGACCTCGGACCCTACGCCCCCTTCATCGCCGGCTCCTACGGCTTCGCCGCCCTGGTGCTCGGTGGGCTGATTCTCAACGGCTGGCGGGACGGGCGGGCGCAGCGCCGCGCGCTCGCCGAGCTGCAGGACGACCGGGGAGGCCGCCCATGAACGTGCGAGCTCCCGGAGCGGTGCCGCCCGGCGGCGAGCGTCCCCGCCGCTCGCTCCTCGTGCTGCTGCCGGTTCTCGTCTTCGCTGTGCTGGCGGTCGCCTTCTTCGTGCGGCTGCGCTCGGGTGCCGATCCCGCGGCGCTGCCTTCGGCGCTGATCGGTAAGCCGGTGCCCGCCTTCGCGCTCCCGCCGGTGAGCGGCCTTCAGGCCGACGGCAAACCGGTGCCGGGCCTGTCGAGTGCCGACCTGAAGGGGCAGGTCACCGTCCTCAACGTCTTCGCGTCGTGGTGCGCGCCCTGCCAGGTCGAGCATCCGATGCTGATGCGGCTGGCGCAGGAGCCCGGCATCCGTCTCGTCGGCATCGACTACAAGGATCCGGGCGATGCGGGCCGTCGCTGGCTGGAGCGCAACGGCTTGCCGTTCGCGGCGGTCGGCGCCGACACGAGCGGCCGCGCCGGCATCGATCTCGGCGTCTACGGCGTGCCGGAGACCTTCATCATCGGGCCCGACGGGGTGATCCGCGACAAGCTCGTCGGCATCGTGACGCCGGAGAACTATGCCAGCGTGCTCGGCCGCATCCGCGCGGCTGGCCGGTCCGCGCCCGTGACGAACTGACCGACGCGACTAGGCAGCGCTTGGAAACCCGAGATCGCGGGCGTATGCAGCCAGTGCCGGCTTGAAACCGTTCCAAGGTGGACAAGTCGCGCAATCGGCTGAAACCGCGATCAAAGAGCGCCATGCGGATCGGGCTATTCGTTCCCTGCTACGTCGATGCCTTCGAGCCGGAGGTCGGCATTGCCACGCTGGAGCTGCTGGAGCGCTTCGGCCTGACCGTCGAATATCCCTACGACCAGACCTGCTGCGGCCAGCCGATGACCAACACCGGCTGCCACCAAGAGGCGGCCGCGACCGAGGCTTTGTTCGTCAAGAATTTCTCCGGGTTCGACTACGTCGTCGCCCCGTCCGGCTCCTGCGTGCATCAGGTGCGCGAGCACCTCACCGCAATCCCGCAGACCGATGAGGTCAAGGCGGTGCGCGCCAAGACCTTCGAGCTCGTCGAATTCCTGCACGACGTCCTGAAGATCGAGGAGCTGCCCTGGGCGGCGTTTCCGCACAAGGTCGCCTACCACTCGAACTGCAACGCGCTGCGTGGCATCGGCCATGCCCGACCGACCGAGCTCAATCGTCCGTTCTTCTCGAAACCCCTCAACCTGTTGAAGAAGGTGAAGGGCCTGGAGGTCGTTGACCTGACCCGGCCCGACGAGTGCTGCGGTTTCGGCGGCACTTTCTCGGTGTTCGAGCCGGCCGTCTCGGCGAAGATGGGCTACGACAAGGTGACGGATCAGGCCCGGGCCGGCGCCGAATACGTCGTTTCGGCCGATTCCTCCTGTCTGATGCATCAGAAGGGCTGCGCCGAGCGCCTCGGCGTCCCGCTGAAGTACATCCACATCGCCCAGGTGCTGAACGGAGCCGCCGCATGAGCACCGACGACCTGACCCCGCGCCAGACCGGAGACGTGCTCCACCGCGAGGTGCGCGCTCCCTCCGACGAGAGCGAGCGCGGCCCTGGTGGCGAGCGCCTCCAGCACGCCGAAGCCACCTCGAAGCCGATCCGCGCCGACGCGCCCCGCGAGCCACAGCCCCGTGGCGCCAAGGTGCGCGGCAATCGGCCGATCGATCAGGCGGAGGCCGCCGAGCGCTTCCTCGCCGCGCCGCTCCACCAGAAGGCCCATGACGAGCGCCTCTGGGACGTGCGCCGCAAGCGCGATGTCGCCGCCCACGGCATCCCCGAATGGGAGGAACTTCGCGAGCTTGCCTCGCAGATCAAGACCCACACGCTGACCCATCTCGACCACTACCTCGAACAATTCGAGGCGGCGGCAAAGGCCAACGGTGTCCACGTCCACTGGGCCGAGGACGGGGCGGCGCATAACCGCATCGTCCTCGACATCCTGAAGAAACACGGCGCCAAGTCGCTCGTGAAGTCGAAGTCGATGCTGACCGAGGAGTGCGGCTTCCGCCACTTCATGGCCGCCCACGACATCGACGTGATCGAGACCGATCTCGGCGAGCGCATCCAGCAGCTCGACGACGAAGAGCCCAGCCACGTGGTGATGCCGGCGGTCCACAAGACCCGCATCGACGTGGCCGAGGTGTTCGCCCGGACGCTCGGCACCGACCCCGACAACGACGACGCCCACTACCTCGCCGAGAGCCAGCGCGAGACCACGCGTCCGCTGATCCTCAAGGCCGATGCCGGGCTGACCGGCTGCAACTTCGCGATTGCCGAGACCGGCACGGTGGTGACCTGCACCAACGAGGGCAATGCCGACCTCTCCGGCAACGTGCCGCCGCTGCAGATCCACTCGATCGGCATCGAGAAGCTGATCCCACGGGTCGAACATCTCGGCGTCTTCATACGCCTCCTCTCGCGCTCGGCGCTGGGCTCGCCGATCACCCAGTACACTTCGCATTTCCGGGGGCCGCGGGCCGGCACCGAGATGCACATGGTGCTGGTCGATAACGGCCGTTCCGAGCGGCTGGCGATGGAAGAGTTCTGGACCTCGCTCAAATGCATCCGCTGCGGCGCCTGCATGAACACCTGCCCGGTCTATCGGCGCTCGGGCGGGCTCTCCTACGGCGCGACCTATTCCGGCCCGATCGGCCTCATCATCGATCCGACCTTCAACAAGCGGAAATACTCCACCCTGCCGTTCTCCTCGACCATGAACGGCTCCTGCACCAACGTCTGCCCGGTGAAGATCAACATCCACGAGCAGATCTTCGCGTGGCGCAAGGTGCTGGCCGAGGAGCACCAGATCCCGCTCTTGAAGCAGGGCATGATGAAGGCGGCCGGCGCGGTTCTCAGCCGCCCGGCGGCTTACCGCGCCGCGATTCAGACCGCCGACTCGGCGCTCCGCGTGCTGCCGCGCTTCGCCGTCTACAATCCGGCCAACACCTGGGGGAAGAAGCGCGAGATGCCGCACGCCCCGCGCCAGAGCTTCCACGCTTGGTACCGGCAGAACCGCATGAAGAAGGGGAGCGACGCGTGAGCGCCCGCGACGCCATCCTCGCTCGGCTGCGGACCAACCGCCCGGTCGGCGACTTTCCGCTTCCCGAGGTACCGACCTTCGCGCCGCTCGTGGGCGACGACCACGTGGCCGAGTTCACCGAGCGCCTGGGCAAGATGGGCGGCCGCGTCGAGCGGGCCGGCCCCGCTTCCGATCCCTTCGCGACGGTGCGGTCGCGCTTCGATGGAGCGCGGGTGATCGCCTCCGCCGTGCCGGAATTCGCCGGAAACCGCGATCTCGCGGCCGTCCGCAAGCCGGGTGATCTGGCCGATGTGGACGTCGCGGTGGTGCGCGCCCGCTTCGGCGTGGCCGAGACCGGTTCGGTGCTGTTCACGCAGGACGACCTGATCGTGAACTCGGTCGCCTACCTTGCCCAGCACCTGATCGTGCTGCTCGATCCCGCCGATATCGTCGTGAATATCCAGGCGGCCTACAAAAGGCCCGACTTCGCCCAGGCAGCCTACGCCGTGCTCCATACCGGACCGTCGGCCACCGCCGACATCGAGGGCGTGCTGATTCACGGGGCTCAGGGCGTCCGCTCGCTCACGGTATTTCTGTTGCAGCGCAAAAAAGAGGCAGCCTGAAAGCGGAGCCCACGGACCGTTTCAGCGTTTGCGGCCAAATGCCTCGTTCAAGCGAGGCCGCGCCCCCGCAAATTTCCGGAGACCGACCGTGCGCTTCAAGCTCGGCTGCAGCCTCGCCTACGAGGTAAAGAGTCCGACTACCTTCATCTTCAATGTCGAGGTTGCGCATCTGCTAAGCCTCGACATCGTCGGCGAGAGCCTGACTCTGTCGCCCGATCTCGCGCGCCGGGTTTACGTCCATCCCGATCAGAAGAACCGCTATCTCGGCGTGAACGTGAAGCCTGGGCCGTTCTCCCTCGACTACAATGCCGAGGTCGCGCTCAGCGTGACCCGCGCCGATCCGGCGACCATCGGTGAAACGCCGGTCTCCGAACTGCCGCTCGATATCTTGCCCTTCCTTCTGCCGAGCCGCTTCGTCTCCTCCGATCGGCTGACGCCTTTCGCTCAGGCCGAGTTCGGCGCGCTCCCGAAGGGGCACGAGCGGGTCAACGCGATCTGCAACTGGATCCACGACCACATCGCGTACCAGCGCGGCGCCAGCGATGCCGAGACGACCGCCGACGAGACGCTGCTCAAGCGGGCGGGCGTCTGCCGCGACTTCGCCCACCTCGGAACCGCCTTCTGCCGGGCGCTCGGCATCCCGGCGCGCTTCGTCAGCTGCTACGCCTACGGTCTCGTGCCGCGCGACTTCCACGCTGTGTTCGAGGCCTATCTCGACGGACGCTGGTGGCTGTTCGATGCGACGCGCCAAGCCCATCTCGACGGGCTGGTGCGGATCGGTGTCGGACGGGACGCTGCCGAGATTGCCTTCTCGACGCCCTTCGGCGCGATGGAGCCGACCGGCATGGAAATCCGCATCGACCGGGCCGATGGCGGTCCGGAGCCGGCACAGCGGACGGTCGATGCCATCTCGACTGAGGCGCCGGCCCCGCATGCCGGCGCTGTGTGATCACGCTTTGCGATCGATGGTCGAGGCAAAAAATGAAATTTTTTGCATCGACGACGGATTAACCGGCAGGATCGTCCGTCTGTCTTGATGTTCGGGTTATCCGGACGAATCTCCAACTCAACCCGCCCGGTCCCATCCGCGGCGGGTTTTTCTTGTTCTCACCCCGATGCCGGGAGGCCGCGCAGATGATGCGCGACACCACCCGAGATATGTGGTATCAAAATACCGTAAGGCCAAGCGTCTTCGTTTCATTACGGTTTTCTGCGTTCCGAGCTGGGATCGCGCCTTGACGCCGCCGCAAATCCTCCGTAGTGACCCTTCCGCACGCCGCTGCGTCCTCACCCGACGCGGCGGCGCCTTGTTTCAAACGTCACCGGCACGGGAATCGGCCATGAAGACCACTTCGCTGAAGCCCGCCGACGTCGACAAGAAGTGGGTCGTGATCGACGCCGAGGGCCTCGTCGTGGGCCGTCTCGCTTCGATCGTGGCGATGCGCCTGCGCGGCAAGCACAAGGCCGCCTACACGCCCCACGTCGATTGCGGCGACAACGTCATCGTCATCAATGCGGACAAGGTGAAGTTCACCGGCCGCAAGTACGACCAGAAGGTCTACTACCACCACACGGGCTATCCGGGCGGCATCAAGGAGCGCTCGGCCAAGTTCATCCTCGAGGGCCGGTTCCCCGAGCGCGTGGTCGAGAAGGCTGTCGAGCGCATGCTGCCCCGCGGCCCGCTCTTCCGGCAGATCCTCGGCAACCTGCGCGTCTACAAGGGCGCCGCGCATCCCCACGAGGCCCAGCAGCCGCAGGCGCTCGACGTCGGCTCCCTCAACCGTAAGAACGTGAGCGCTTGATCATGGCGACCCTTCAGTCCCTCGCCGATCTCAATCGGGCGAACACCCAGACGAGCAACCCCGAGAACGAGGCGCCCGTCCACGTCCAGAAGCTGGACGCCCAGGGCCGTGCCTACGCCACCGGCAAGCGCAAGGACGCGGTCGCCCGGGTCTGGATCAAGCCCGGCAACGGCACCGTCGTGGTCAACGGCCGCCCGGTCGAGACCTACTTCGCCCGTCCGGTGCTGCGCATGATCCTGCGCCAGCCGCTGGAGATCGTCGGCCGCGTCGACCAGTACGACATCACCGTCACGGTGAAGGGCGGCGGGCTCTCCGGTCAGGCTGGCGCCGTGCGCCACGGCCTGTCCAAGGCCCTGACCTACTACGAGCCGGAGCTGCGCTCGCCGCTCAAGCGCGAAGGCTTCCTCACCCGCGATCCGCGCGTCGTCGAGCGCAAGAAGTACGGCCGCAAGAAGGCCCGTCGCAGCTTCCAGTTCTCGAAGCGCTAAGACGTTTCGTCTGCAACGATTTTGGGGGGCGGGGCCGCGAGGCTCCGCCCTTTTTCGTGTCCTGCCGTTTTCCCGCATCGAGGCGAGACTGTCGCATGAAGAGGGGAGGGAGCCCGGACCGTCCGGCGGAGGCCGCAGCAATACCGGATCGGCGCACCCTGGTGACGCAGGCGCTGGTTCGGCTCGCCCCGCGCCTGCCGGATTTCGAGGCGGAAACTGTGGTGGACCGGGCGCTTCGAAGTCCCGGCCTGCGCGGCGCCGTGCCGGAGAACGCGGCCTGGCTCGCGCTCACGGCCTTCGCCCGCCACGCCTTCACCGAGTACGATGATCTCCTCGATGAGGGCTACGACCGTGACAGCGCCCGCCACTTCGTGCTCGACGACATGAACGCGATGCTGGCCGAGTGGGGCTGCCGCCGCCGCGTCTCCGAGGAGGCCGAGGCTGGCGAGGACGAGCTCCCTGAAGAGTGAGGGATAGGCTGGCCGGCGCCGCTTGCCCGACTGCCGGCACTGGGGCAGGGAGAGCCTTCCTCACAATCGAAGAAAGGTCTTCCATGAAGCTCAGCGCGCGCAACGTCCTCAAGGGCAAGGTCGTCGCGGTCGAGAAGGGCTCGACCACGGCGCATGTGAAGATCGAGATCGCCAGCGGTCAGGTTGTCACCTCGGCCATCACCAACGAGTCGGTCGATGCGCTCGGGCTCAAGGTCGGCGGCGAGGCTTACGCCGTGATCAAGAGTTCCGACGTCATCATCGCCGTCGACTGAGCGTTAGGCTCACCCTTCGATCGCGAGGGCGATTCCGTGCCGGGCGGTTGCGCCCGGCGCCAACAGTCGCTGCGAATCGCGCTCCGCCAGTGCGCCGTCGAAGTCGGCCCAGTCGGCATGGCCGGTCCAAGCTTCCAGCGACAGGAACGGCGCCGTCGGCTTGGTCCAGACCGCGAGATGGGGAAAGTCGTCCATCCGCATGGCGATGGCCCGGCCGTTCGGCGCCTCGAACCGCATCGAACGGCTGCGCGCGTTCAGAAAAGCCAGCGCCTCGGTGAACAGCTCCGGATCCAGGTCGAGCCGCGCCCCATCGAGGGGCAACGCACGCTCGCTGCGCACCAGTAACCCACCCGCACCGACCTCTGGCACGAACGGCCGCTCGGCCTCTTCGAACAAAACCGTGTAGCCGCCGCCGGCACGGCGCTCGCCGTCCGCGAAGGGCCAGGGGAAAGCGGGGTGGAAGCCGAGGGCGTAGGGCAAGGAAGTCTCGCCCGGATTCTCGACGCTGATCTTGAAATCCAGCGCCCTGGGGGCGATGCGGGCCTCGATGGTGAGCCGGAACGGGAAGGGGTAATGCGCCCGCGTCGCCTCGTCGTCGCTCAGGCTCAGGGAGACCGCATCGTCGCTCCAGCCGACGACGGCGAAGGGGAGGTCGCGGGCGAAGCCGTGCTGGGCCATGGGATAGCGCCGGCCCTCGACCTGCACCTCACCCCCGGCAGAGGCGCCGACCACGGGGAAAAGCCACGGTGCGCTCCGGTTCCAGTGCTCCGGATTGCCGTTCCAGAGGTATTCGCGGCCTTCGACCTGCCAGGAGACCGGCTCGGCCCCGCGCAGCGCGATCCGCGCCGTGCTGCCGTCCCCGGCCCGAATCTCGACCGTCTCGCCCATGCCGCTCTCCCCCGTGCCGCTTCTCTGCCTGGAAGCGATAGCCGGGCCGAAGCGGGTCCGCTACCGATCCTGCGCCGCGACGGCTTTGTCGGGCGGGGCAGGCGCGGCCGATTCCGCGATCACCTGCGAGGGCGGCCCGGAGGCGACGATCCGCCCATCCTCGACGACATGGATCGTGTCGGCCCGGCGCAGTGAGGTCAGGCGGTGGGCGATCATGATGATGGTCCGCGTTCCGCCAAGCGCACCGAGTGCTTCCATCACCGCGGCCTCGGTCTCGCCGTCGAGCGCGCTCGTCGCCTCGTCGAACACGATCACGTCGGGGTCGTGATAGAGCGCGCGGGCGATGCCGATGCGCTGGCGTTGGCCGCCGCTGAGCCGCGCGCCGCGCTCCCCGACACCGGTGTCGTAGCCGTCGCCGAGGGCGGCGACGAAGTCGTGCGCACCGGCGAGCCGCGCGGCGCGTTCCACGGCCGCCCGGTCGAGCCGATCCGGCTCGATGCCGAGGGCGATGTTCTGCGCGATGCTGCCGTCGATCAGGAACACGTCCTGCGGCACGTAGCCGATCCGGTTCTGCCAGGCCGGAAGGCTCTCCGCGTCGAGCGGCCGGCCGTCGATCAGGATGCGCCCTTGGGTCGGCGTGAGGATACCGAGGATCAGGCCTACCAGCGTCGATTTTCCCGAGCCGGTGCGGCCGACGAAGCCGATTGTGGTGTGGGCCGGGATGGTCAGATCGATGCCGCGCAGGGTCGGGCGGCCGGGTTCGTAATCGAACGTGACGCCGTCTAGGCGGATCGTCTGTGTGAACGGCAGCCGTTGCGTCGTGCGGGCAGGGCGTTCGCGCTCGCCTGCCAGCGCGTCGACGATCAGGCGCACGCCGGGCAGGTGGAAGCGCAACTGCGAGACGGAGGTGAAGATGTTCTGGAAGGCCGGCAGCATGCGGTAGCCGGCGAAGGCGAACAGGCCGAGCAGCGGCAGCATCCCCGCCGTGTCGATGCCCTGCGTCAGCGCGAACAGAACCACGGCGATGACGCCGCCGAAGGCGAGCGATTCGATGACGAAGCGCGGCAACTGCCCGGTCACCAGACTGGAGGCGAGGGCGTGGGCATAGGAGCGGGCGGGGGCATCGAAGCCGCCGGTGAATGTCTCCGCGCGGCCGTAGAGCTTGAGTTCAGTCAGCGCTCCGAAGGTTTCCTGCACCACGCGGTAGCGCCCTTCGTTGCCCGCCACCGCCCGCGTGCCGAGCCGGGCAAGCCGCGCCCGCATCACCAGATAGATCGCGACGTAGAGCCCGCCGAAGCCGCCGCCCAGGATCAGCGCGAGCCGCGGCTGGTAGGCGATGAGGAAGATCACCACCGCCAGCGCCGAGGCGCCGCGCGAGGCGATTACCATTGCGGGCGTGAGCACGCCCACGACGAGGCGGTCGGTCTCGCTCAGCACGTTCTTGGCAAGTTCGGCACTGTTGGCATGGGTGAAGAACAGCCGCTCGCGATCGACGTAGCGGGCGAGCAGGCGCCGCGCGAAGTCGTACCCGATCAGGTGCGCGAATAGGAGTTGAGCATAGGCGAAGGCGGCATTCACCGCGCTGGTGAGCAGGATCGCGGCGAGCGCGGCGAACCCCGTGGCCAGAAGGAAGGCACGGTCGTCGCCGAGGCCGAGGGCATCACGCAGGGCGGCGAGCGAAGGGATGCGCGCCGTCGCGCCGGGATCGCCGACCAGGGTGAGAAAGGGCAGCACCGAAGCGACGCCAACCACTTCGAGGAGGGCGGCGAGCCCGAGGCCCAATCCGAGCCATGCGAGCCGCCGCCGATCGCGCCGTCGCATCACCCGCAGGAGATCGAGGAGGGTCCTCAAACGGTCACCGGGCCCAAGAGGGGCGCGTTCGAGAGCGCGGGCAGACGCCGCGCTGACGGACGAACACGCGTCAAGCGCTCCGGGCTGCTATAGGTTCGGAGCGCCGCTTAAGTGGTTGATGACAAACGCACCCTTCGGCCCGTCTGTCACGGGCTCGGTCTGTAGCACGGCGGGCGCGGGGGGCGTCAAGCGGATGCCGCAGCGTCGCAGCGATCCGCGACAGAACTCGGGAAACACGCCACTTAGTTGATCGAACCGACGCCGTATTGGAACGGTGCGAGCGGTGATGGCCGGGCGGGGTGGGAAGCGCATCATCCGCCACGACAACAGCATCGAGCCGCGGAACCGGAACCTTGGCGGTACGTTCTGCAAGTATGGAACACTATAGATCCGTCTTCGCCACCGCCGCCGTAATGGTAATCGGCCTTGTTGCGACCTCTCCGCTCATCGCAGAGCAGGATTCGGGTCCGTCGCGCCCGTTGCGTGCTGCCGTCGATGCCGTCTCTGGCAGCAGCGACGGGTGGACCGATCCGCCCCGGCATCGATTGAGCCTGGCAGCCGCGACGGATGCGTCGGCGGAGAGCCGGAGCGAAGCCGGCGTCATGCCGTCGCCGCGGCCCGCGAGCTTCGCCCTGCTATCGGCTGAGACGGCGGCCCTCCTGGCGGCCGGCGACTTCGTGAAGGTGGACGCCGCGCAAAGGGTTCAGGCGGTTCGGCGCCACCGTGCCGCTAAGGTCGCGAGCCGAACCCGTCCGGCAGCGGCAGTCGAGACCACCGCCGAGACGAGCGCTCCGGCTCAGCCGACGACGGCGACGCAGCCGCAGAAGGCCGCCCGGATCGATCCGATCGGCGACATCCTCCGCGGTCTCGGGATCGG
The DNA here is from genome assembly GCF_021117295.1 of Methylorubrum sp. B1-46. Taxonomy (NCBI): domain Bacteria; kingdom Pseudomonadati; phylum Pseudomonadota; class Alphaproteobacteria; order Hyphomicrobiales; family Methylobacteriaceae; genus Methylorubrum; species Methylorubrum sp. B1-46. The sequence goes on from NZ_CP088247.1 coordinate 2,837,155, forward strand.
ACAAGATAGCTGAAGGACGAAGACCAATGTAACGACGGTCTTATAACGGCCAATCTGCCGCACGGCACAGGCCACAGTTTTCGCTCGTTGGTTTCGCGACAGTCCTCGACCTCCGCTGCGGAGCAACGCCCATGATCCTCGCTGCTGCCATCATGCTGATTGGTGCCCTCGGCGCGATCGCCATCACACTCGCTGCGCGTCCGAGCGCCGATCGATATCTGAAGTGGTGATCCACTGACCGCGGTCTGGCGCCGAACGATCGTTTGAAACCCCCCAAGCCTCTCCCACGTTATGGCTGCGTACTGATGACGCGGAGATCCGGCTGTGGCGGCAATTGTGATGGTGGCAGGTGTTGTTGGAGCTGCAGGAACCCTCATCTGCCTGATGCCGCGGCTCGACTCGTTCTTCGAGTGGTGATGATTCTGGCCGCTTGAGCAGCGCGATTTCTTTAGAGCCAGCGTTAGTGTCTTGTTGAGTGTCGGCAGCGTTGGGTTTAGTCGTTTAGTCTGTGCCAGCTGAGCGCGTTCGAAATGTCTTGCCGCGATACGCGGTACTGGTAGCTCATCATCGACCGTCGTTGATCAGCAAGAGCTTGGAATTGCGAGATTCCGACGATGACGCAGAGGCGGTCGAACGAAGAGCCTCGCCGCGTGGGGTAACTCGCGTCCGCTCCGCAAGGCAAGGTCGGCTGAGAAAGAACTTTTTTCACGACCTTAGCAGCTTGAGCGAAACCACATGAAGAATCCTGCCCTCAGCCTCTGGCTCTCGTCAGTCAACTGGTGGATGGCCCAAGCGACGAATGCCGCTCGACTGCAACAACGGGCCGCACTTAAGGACATGCTGAAGCCGGCATCGGGCGGTGCTCGCAAGCCAAAGCGGAAACGCGTAACGGCGAAGCGCAGAACCTTCTGACGAAGCAGAGGTGACCTGAGCCAGCGGACGCTCCGTCGCGGCTCCGTCGCTCGATCAGCGAGACGAGTCTCGCAATTAGATCAACCTACGCAAATATTTTGAGAGATTGGACTTCTGAGTCGCGCGGGCGCTTCAGATAAATGGTGCCCAGGGACGGAGTCGAACCGCCGACACTGCGATTTTCAGTCGCATGCTCTACCAACTGAGCTACCTGGGCAACCGCCGCGTCGCGCTGCGTCGTCGGCTGGCGGGGGTATAGTGAAGGGCTTGGAGCCTGTCCAGCCTCTCATGGGTCCGAGGCGAAGCTTTTTTGCCGAACACCGGTTTCGCCTCAGCGGGAGCGATCCTCCTCATCCGAGCGGGGTGACAGGAGCGACTCCTCGTCGTCCGGGCCGGGAATGACGTAGCGTTCGCCGAGCCAGCGGCCGAGGTCGATGTCGGCGCAGCGTGGTGAGCAGAACGGCTTGGTCTCGGGGTTTGCAGGCTTGCCGCAGATCGGACACGGCGCGAGGCCCTTCTTCACCGCCTGCGTCACGACGCAGCTCCCCAGGCTCCGCGTACCGGGAATCCCTCACCCTCAAGCAAGCTCATCGTCTCGTAGAGCGGCAGTCCGACCACCGCGCTGTGCGAGCCGACGAGCTTGACGACGAAGGCGGCGGCCAGCCCCTGGATGGCATAGCCGCCGGCCTTCCCACGCCACTCGCCGGAGGAGAGGTAGCCCTCGATCTCGCGGTTCGACAGGCGCTTGAAGCGCACGCGGGTCTCGACCATTCGCTCGCGGCGGCGATCCTTCGGCGAAAGGATACAGACGGCGGTGAAGACGCGGTGCGCCCGTCCCGAGAGCAACCGCAGGCAGTCGGCCGCCTCGTCGAGCAGTTCGGCCTTGGGCAGAACGCGGCGGCCCACGGCGACCACGGTGTCGGCCGAGACGAGATAAGCCTCCCGCAGATCGTCCCGGCGCCGCGCCGCAGCGCCTGCCGCCTCCAGCTTCTCGCGGGCGAGGCGGCGGGCCAAATCGCGCGGCGATTCGGACTTGCGCGGCGTCTCATCGAGATCGGCCGGCAGGAGCGCATCGGGTTCGATGCCGACCTGTTGCAGCAGAGCGAGCCGGCGCGGCGAGGCCGAGGCCAGCACGAGAGGTGGCCGGCCCGGGCTGCCGGGAAACTGTGGCTTCAAGGCGTCGGTGGTGAGAAGCTCGTTCATCCGCGTGGTCTTACGCACAAGCCCGCCGCCACCGCAACGCGATGTCGGCCCACGGACACGTTCCGAGGCTTGCCAACGGCCAGGCAGCCGTCTAAGACCCGGCACATTCCGTTGGGCTTCGACGCGCCTGACGCGACGCCGCAATAGCTCAGCTGGTAGAGCACCTCATTCGTAATGAGGGGGTCGGGGGTTCGAATCCCTCTTGCGGCACCACTCTCCCACGCTGCCGCTGCTGCCGAGATTCAGGCTCTCGTTCGTTGAGAGCGTGAAACCGCTTCTTCTGCCACGAGCGGGCGCTGGATTACTCCGAGCCTCCGGACCGGCTGCCCTGAAGTGAGATGCAGGTCCGCACCATGTCGCTCAGCGTCAACGCCTTGGTGTCGCCGATATTGGCCACCTCTTCCAGGCAGCGCATGAAATAGCCGCTATCG